>CADBCS010000018.1 GCA_902793195.1 uncultured Coriobacteriaceae bacterium
TGCGCGAGCGTAATGCTGAAGTGCAGGTCATCCACAACATGGAAGCCCTTTAGCTCCGTGGTCTTTCCCTCCATGAGCTCTGTTGCGCCAAGGATGTCGCTCACGAGATCTGCGTGTCGGCTCTCGGGATGAATCAGCAAACGCTCGAAGGAGTACTTGACATCCGATGACGTGAGCGCCGCCCCGTTGCTGTAGGTCACCCCATCCCTCAGGGCAAAGGAGTAGGTGAGCCCATCGGCCGAGCGTTTCCACGACTCGGCAAGTGACGGAACGAGCACTGCCTCGCCATCCCTCTCCTCAACCTCGATCAACCGGTCAAAGACGTTCAACGGCACGGTGTAGTTCTCTAGAATGCACTGTGGGTCCAGCGACGTCGGCTCCCCATCCGCAAACGATAGGTACGCGCTCTCCTTGTTCGCCGTGCCAACCATTCCGCCAATCGGTGCATTGCAGGTGACGAGCGAGCAGACGAGAACTACCAAGGCGACAAACGCCAGCCCGGCAACGACCTTTATCAAAGTCCTCGACGATACCTTCATTACGCTCACTCCTCGATGGTTACGATGCCGTCGAGCAGGTAGTTAAACGATGGAACTGATGAGTTCTCGTTCTCGAAAAAGGGAACGGTGAGGTCTATGGTGTCCTTTGGGTCTTGGGGATTGACGCCTTTGTAGGGTCCAAAAAAGACCTGACGCGTTCCATCCCCGACCTCTGCACTCACCTGTTCTACCATTTTGTCCGTTCCGTCGGGCAGAAGCGCCTCGTTAAGAGGGGTGAGCTCGACCCAGCCCTCTTTCAATCCCCCGCTCATGTCGTTGAACGGATGCTCTGTGGCGGAAACAACGTCCTCAATCCGTTTGCCAGTCATAATCGCCTTTACGGCATCTACCAGGTAGGGAGACCAGTCGATGCGAGCGCTCGTGATCGAGACGTGGGGAGCGACGTCTGTCATGTCAACGTTGTACCCCACGTGATACACCTCACGTGCATAGTACTCCTCGCACGCAACGGCAGGGCCAATGGTATCCGTATGCTGTGAGATGATCGAGCACCCCTCGTCGAGCAGCTCGGTTGCCAAGGACTTCTCCAAGGCGTAGTTGTTCCACGCATTCGCGTACTTTACCTTAAGGGTCGCCGTATCCACAACCGACCGGACCCCGAGGATGAAGGAGGTGTATCCAGAGATGACCTCGGGATATGGATAGGCCGCAACGAAGCCGACTGTCGCCTTGCTCTTGTCGACCTTCCCCTGCTCGATCATCTGCTGCAACTTGAGACCCGCAACCACGCCGGAGAGATACCGAGCCTGATAGATCTCACCCTTGAACGTATGGTAGTTCTTAGGCACTCCCCCATCTTCGTTGACCTCGTTGCTGACTTGGCAAAACTGTATGTCTGGATAATCTCGCGCAAGCCCCATCATGTCGCCATAGCTGTTGGTAAAGATGATCTGGCACCCACGATCGCTCAGTCGCTTGGCGGTGTCGGCAACGTCCTCGTCGAGAACGTTCGAATACAGCAGTATGTTTACATCGCTGCCGTACGTCTCTTGCAGCGCCTCCTGAGCAAGAAAAAAGCTGTAGGAGTAGGGCGTGGTCTCATCGTTGTCGTATATGAAACCTACCGTAACGGGTTGATGGCGCGCGCAGGATGCGAGACACATAGCAAGCGTGATGGCCGCAACGATTGCAAATGCCCTTATGCGAACATGTGCGCTGCCAAACATATGGTAAAAAACACCCCCGACATGCCAAGCATGTTCCAATCCTATATTGTTCCAAAATGTTAGCACACGCATATTGTGGTTTGCGCACGAAACGCCATCGCCGCGGCGTGCGGGCAAAATCCTACGCCAACGAACGCCGTCGCTCGACACGGGTGTGTTCTTGTGCCGCACGTCATCCCCATTGTCATGTCCCACCCCACAGCTCCATTAACTTGTTATAGTACTACCCATGGTTGAGGTCTCTAATATGGAGAGGACACGCAATGAAGGTGCTCATGATCAATGGAAGTCCCGACCCCAAGGGCTGCATATCCACCGCCTTTTCCATCATGGCCGAGGAGTTTGCCGTGGCAGGCGTGGAATGCAACCAGGTGATGGTGGGCAACAAGGACGTGCGTGGTTGCATCGCCTGTGGTCGCTGCCGGGAGTTGGGCCATTGCGTCTTCCATGATATCGTGAACAAGACCGCACCCGAGCTCGACGAGGCAGATGGTCTTGTTATTGGCAGCCCGGTGTACTACAGCAATCCCAACGGTACGGTGCTCTCGTTCATGCAAAGGCTCTTCTTTAGCTCTGGCGTCGACCTGCGCATGAAGGTGGGCGCTTCGGTCGTGAGCTGCCGTCGCGGTGGCAACAGCGCCACCTTCGAGGCGCTCAACCAGTTCTTTGGGATCTCCGGCATGCCCATCGCGGGTTCCACCTACTGGAACGACGTGCACGGCTATACCGCCGACGACGTCCTCGCCGACGAGGAGGGCGTACAGACCGTACGCAACCTCGCGCGCAACATGGTCTTTCTGATGCAGGCCATCGCAGACGGCCGAGAAGCCCATGGGATTCCCGACCGAAACAAGACGACGTTCACCAACTTCATTCGCTAGGACCCAAAGAGCGCCTCGCGCACCACTCCCGATATCTCGCGTTGCGTCATCTCGTCAAAATCGGCGATGCGAACGTCATGCGCCTTTTCGCCGCTAACGAAGAGTCTCACGTTTGGGTTGTCCGTGTCGTGCATGCGCAACGCGTACCAGGGATCGCTGTTGCCATACACAAAGACCATGCGCGTGTCCGTGGCGTCGATCCACTTGGCAATACCCTCGCGCAAAGTGCCATCGTAGGTGAATGCCCGACGCTGCTCCGGAGTCAGCACCACCTTGCGAAGGAGGCCATCCTCCTCCTCGGGCCTAACGGTCAGCACGTCTCCAATACCTGCCTTCCTGCATGCCTCGCGCAGGTACGAGAAGTCGTAGTGGTAGTGCCCGTACTCCGTGACGGCACCCACATAACACGGCCAACATATAAAGGTGGGCGCCCAATCACCTGGACTCGAAAGGGCATAGAGAAACATGACCTCAGCCTGTTGCTTCTCCTTGACCTCCGCATCGCTACCCTCAGGCTTTTCCAGTATCTGACGCATGCTCCCGAAGCTCACGTCGAGGTATTGGTGCGTGCTCGACTCCTGGTTGAACTGCCATTCCCTCACGGCCATCTCGAGCACCGCCATGTCGAACAGCATCCCGTCGGTCACGTTGGTGCGGTACGAGCTGCCCTGGCTCTCGCACAACTGCCTGAGCATGGGTGCCAGCGTGGCCTTGTTCCTCATCAGTTCCACCTGGAATGACGTCACCAAGTCGCGATACTCCTTGGCCTTCTTTGCACCGTACCTCTGGTCGCCAATTCCTGTGTACACGAACTCGTACATGCGGTCATCCTCAAGACCGTCGCTAAACGACCCGGAGTAGGGCATGATGAGGTCCATGTCACTTGGGTGGTAGTAGGCGTACGCCGCGCACACCTCGCCACCACGGCCCGTGCCCGTGGCAACCCACGGGCCTTCGAGCACCCGGGACAGCTCTTCATGGATGCGATGGTAGTCGTCTGCGGCATTTTTGGATGTCATGTACTGCCAGTATTCCACGTCATCATTCGACATGTCCTGGGGCCTTGAGGCGCCAAAGAAGCGGTGCTCCACGTGGATGTAGTTGCCCTCGGCTATGGAGCAGAGCTCATGCGCATCGTCAGCGCGAACCCAATGGTCCAGCAGGAGGGAACCGTCGGTCTCCATTACGTTGCACTTGGCCCCATCGACGATGCCCACCTCCACGCGTTGCGGAAACGTTCCCGCCGATCGATCCTCATGGTCGAGCAGCTGCTCGAAGGTCACAACGTACTTTTGCGCATACACCTGCGAGCCGCTCACGTCGATCGGGTTGACGCTCATCACGCCGTCAAGCGCCGCAAGCTGCCGTTCGATGCTTAGCGCCGTCTCAGACGACGAAACGGTGCTGCCCTGCTGGCTCATGCGAGACACGTCTGTGTTTGAGCCGTCAGCCGAACAGCCGAGCAGCAAGAACATCGTCATCGCGCACACGATGGCGGCAACTGCCTTCGCCATATCTGACCTCCCCCTTTTGTGCTCGACGAGCCAGCCTCACGATACCAGTATACGGGACACGTTGAAATCGCTCATCGTTGCCAGTGACAATGGGGTCGCATCCCAAGCAAATCCAGCAGGTGAATACAGTAAGCCATCTGCAGACGATAATACGGCGATCGGCCCAAATAGTCAGCGGACCAAAGGGATGTCCCTGCGCATATTATATCTATGTGTGTGTAACCAAATTGAACGGACGGAGAGGTGGCCAAAGATGAGAAATGCTAAAGGTGCGCCGACAGCATAGCAGTGAGACTGGTCCTATGTGCAGTGGTATCGCTGCTTATGGTTGCGAACGGCATGCCTGCGCAAGCCATCGCCGAACAGGCCACCGAGGTTTTGAGGCAAACGAGCGAGCAGTCGAACGAGGTCGAGAGTGTCAATGGCCTTGGCGACCCCTCGGCGCCAACGGAGGCAACGGTTCCTTTGCAGGGAGATCTTGGCGAACCGGGGGATGTGGAGCCGTTGGAAGAGGGGCAGGAAGGAACCGAGCCCGTCATCGCCACTTCGGACATGGCATTACCTGACCGCACGCGTGGAAGGTGGCAGCATCTATCAGGGCACGCGTCGCGATGGTGACATCATTGGTACCGTGGCACTAGAGAGCGAGCTGATGCGCGAGGGCACCCGCGTTACGAGCTGGGACATGCGGGATGGCGACGGCGAGCTAAAGCACGAGAACATCTCGGCCGAATACGTTATTGGCACCGATGACCCCAAAAACATCGTGCTCGTGGCAAACACCGAGACGCTTGCCGCCAAACACGTGAACTTCTGGGCAAACGTGGACGAGTCCGCGCCATATGTCGATGATCAAAAGGTTATGGAGCTCGACATCTACGAAGGCGGCTCGGAGTTCCTCACCGATGAGTCGCTACCCGACGGTTACAGCGCCGATGTGCTTGGGTTGGTAGCCTACGGCGACAGGCTTCCCCAGCGGCCGGGCTTCACCTTTGGTGGATGGGCAATCAAGGCCGACGAAAACGGCGACAGCACGGCATATTCGGCCGAGGGCGACTTGGCATACGAGGACTTGCCTGCTGGCGAAACCGTGAACCTGTATGGCCTGTGGTTCGACAACGCCGTATATGGCATCAACTATCATGCCAACCGAAGCGCCAGCGACACATACGTCAAGGCCGAGCAGCAGGTGGTGGACGGCAACCGCTTGGGCGTGTACGGCTTCGACGCCGACGACAACAACGCGAAGCTGGCCGGTCGCACCATCGTGAGTTGGAACACGAAGCCCGACGGCACGGGCAAGGCGTTTGCTACGGGCTCCATGGCCACCCCAGACGAACTTGGTCTTCCCTCGCGCGACGCATACGTGGCGGAACTCGATGAGGTCGACCTCAACGACGACGCGACCGCCAAGAGAATCGAGGACGAACACACGGTAGACCTCTATGCACAGTGGAACATACCGGTAACCTACTCGGCGCACGTGCAGAGGAAGGGCGACCTCCCCGCCGTGTCCGATGGGGCAACCGCCGGCACCATTGGAGAGTCCAAACGGTTGGAGGCCTTCTCGGCCAAGGTAATCGATGGGTCAATCGAGTATCGCTCACACTTGCAGGGCAAGGGCTGGGAGAAGTCGTGGGCAGCCGATGGAACACGTTCTGGCACCATCGGCGAGGGTCGTCGCCTCGAGGCAGTGCAGATGCGACTCAAGGGAGTGGCAGGCCAGCACGTGTGGTACCGCGTGCACAGCCAGTCCTTTGGCTGGCTCGGTTGGGCAAAGGATGGAGATCCAGCCGGTACGGTGGGCGTGGCAAAGCGCGCCGAAGCTGTGGAGGTGCAGGTGCTCCCCAAGGGTCCCAAGCCGATTGGCTACAACGCGCAAGTCTTGGCGCACAGGAGCAGATAGGCTGAGCCTATCCCCCAACTAGCCCTTCGGGGACCGTCCCTTTTGGTCAACTAGCCCTTCGGGGACGGACCCTTCTCAGTCACATATAGCTCAATACCATCGACAATGGCATTGACGCGAAAATGAACGTGGTCAATACTAATCTACATAAGACCCCAAAGGCCAGTGCGAGGAAACAGTGTCAAACGTAGCAGTGAATCGAAGACATCGGATTACCTTCCAGGCAGTCGTGCTCGTCTCCTCCCTGTTGTTATTGCTCAACTTGGTGCTGGGGTATGCACTGGTGAGCCAGTCGACCTCTTCCATGAAGGCGCTCATACAGCAACGTATGCTCGACATCGCAAACCCAGCTGCCGCTATGCTCGACGGTGATGCGCTTGAACAACTAACGCCAGATAACAAGAACTCCGAGGCGTACAGAAGGACCTTCCAGATTCTTGACTCATTCAGACAAACCATAGACCTCGAGTACATCTATGGTATACGCCAGCTCGACGATGGCACCTTTGTGTTTACCGTCGACCCCGACCCCGACGATCCCGGCGAGTTTGGAAAGCCGGTCGCAACAACAGATGCCCTCGTGGAGGCGGCAAACGGCACGCCGGCAGTAGACGATACCCCCTACGAGGATTCCTGGGGACGGTTTTACAGGTGCGTACAGTCCGGTCTTTGACTCTCATGGCAAGGTCGCCGGCATCGTTGCGGTGGATTTCAATGCGGATTGGTTTGACGAGCAGGTTGCGAAACAGGCATGGATTGCCGTTGTCGTGGGAATCGCATCGCTTTGCATAGGGGCTTTTGTGGTGTTGATCATTACGAGCAGACTCCGCAAACGCTTTAGGGATCTTCATGTCGAGCTCGAGACTCTTTGGGCAGATATGGAGAGCTTTACGAATGAGGTCTTGGGGCCAGGGACGGCGAGGCGAGGCGAGGCAATTCAACCTGCTCCCGCACACGAAGAGGAACGTGCTGAGGACAAAGGCGAAATCGAGGCCATTGGCGACAAGGTTCGCGACATGCAAAACATGCTGCGCAGCCACATCGAGATGGTGCAGGCACAGGCATACACGGACAGCCTCACGGGAGTTGGCAACATGGCTGTCTATGCAGAGAAGACCGAGCAGCTGTCCGAAGCCATAAAAGCCGGTGGCGCATCGTTCGCCCTTGGCATCTTTGACGTCAACGGACTTAAGCAGATTAACGACAGATATGGACACGAACAGGGTGACCATGCCATTGTGGGATCCGCAGAGGCCCTTATCGAGGCGTTTGGACTCGAGCACGTCTTTCGTGTGGGCGGGGACGAATTTGTCGTGGTTATGGAGCACGTGACCCCCGAGGAGATCACCTTCCGCCTACAAGCATTCGATGATGCCCTCGCTGCCATAAACGAACGTCGTGACAAGGAATTCCCGGATATTACGGTCTCGAGAGGGTGGAGTGCATTCCACCCGCAAGAGGACCAGGACACCAAGTCGGTCGTGAGACGCGCCGACGAGGACATGTATCGCGCCAAGGCCGCTTTCTACAACACCCATCCCGACCGCCGCGGACGGTAGCCTTGCCATTATCGGAATCATGCCGGAGTCTATCCTCTTGAATTCAACTGGTGTCTGGAATGCCCGTAGAGGGTCAGTCGATGACCACTGGGCCTCTGCTGTTGCCAAAGACGCTTCGAGATGGACTCGCAATGACGGATAATGGGAGCCAGAGGCGCACGTCGGAGGGAAGTCACGCATGCAAAGCACAAGACGCAAAACGGCCATTCATCTCGTGCTCGCCGTAGCACTCGCGTCAATCGTCTGCCTGGCGCTCAGTGCCTGCGAGCAGACGTCCGCGCTCAATGGCTCGACGTCGGAAGGCTCTCCTATCAAGGACTACGTGGCCTCCATCTTCTACTACGACTACGACGACGTGTACATCAGCTCGGTGCGCAACGCCCTGACCGCAAACCTTGCCTCAAAGCGCATCACCTACCAGGAATACGATGCGGACCATGACCAGATTACGCAAAACGCCCAGATAGACAAGGCCATCGCAGACGGCACATCCATCCTGGTCGTCAACATCGTCAACAGCGGCAGCGCCGAGCGCGCTGACGTAATCTGCCAGCAGGCAGCATCTGCGGGCATCCCCGTCATCTTCTTCAACCGACCCATCGAGGAGGATGGCTATGAGGGCGTCATCCTCAACTACTACGACAACGTTGCCTTCGTGGGTAGCGACTCGGCTGAGGCGGGACACCTTCAGGGAAAGATGATTGGCGAATACCTCACCGAACACTACGACGAGGTCGACCTCAACGGAGACGGTCGCATCTCGTACGCGATGTTCAAGGGCGAGGCCGCCAACGCCGAGGCCATCTACCGGACCACCTATTCCGTCGAGGACGCCAACGCCGTCCTCAATGCTGCGGGCTATCCCGACCTCGTCTACTTCGACCCCACGAGCGTTGACAAGTTCCAGCTCGACCTCACCGGATCGTGGACGAAGGAGTCCGTCGTGAGCTACATGACCACAAACCTCGTACACTACAACGAGGAGAACGACAACATGATCGAGCTTGTGATTGCCAACAGCGACGCGATGGCCGAGGGCGCCATCGAAGCCCTGCAGACCTTTGGCTACAACCTTGGCACCCCCGGCAGCAAGACCATCCCCGTGTTCGGCGTCGACGCGTCCGATGCCGGAAAGGAACTCATTGCAAAGGGAATGATGGCGGGAACCATCGCGCAGGACGCACAGGTGATGGCCGACTGCATCGCCAAAATGGTCGAAAACGACAGAAACGGAAAGGACCTACTCGACGGCATGGACTCCTATCCGCGCGACACCGAGTTCAAACGTGACCGCATGATCATACTGCCCCACTCCATCTACTCGCCGCAGGAAGACGCAGCCCAGGACAACTCGAAGAAAAAATGATTCGTTCGTCGTGGGACTCCCGCAAGATGGGCATCATGGCTGAACCTTGGAACCATCCGCAACCTGCACACGCTTCCTCGCCGGCCCCCACCGCAGCGACAGCCGCGCTCCGAACTCCTGCAGCACCTCGTTGATGACGGCTCCCATCATGAGAAAGTAGCAACTAAAGTACAGCCAGAACATCACGAGCGTAAGCGTGGTCAGGCTGCCGTAGGCGGAAAAGCCATTGAAGCGACCAACGTAGATGGAGAGCGCGTTCGTGAGCAGCATGATGGCCACAACCGCAAAGAGTGCGCCCGGGAACTGTGCGACAAAGCGGAGCCTCCTGCGGGGCAAGAGCTTGTAGAGGACCGATATGGACAGCACCCCAATAAGCATGGTGAAGATCAGGTCGATGGCATCCGAGAACCCAGAAAGGGACATGCCTTGGGGCCGGTGGCGAATGAGGAAGATCTTTAGGGGCCGCCATCCGATGAAGCTTCCTGCGAGTGCCACCGCAACCACAAAGATCAGGCCGGTGCACAGAATCGACCAAAAGCGCACGACCACCCAATTCCGAGCGTCCTCGGTCGTGCATATGGTGTCGAGTCCCTGTGTCATGGCATGCATGACCTTGGAGATGGTCCACAGCATCGTAACGATGGTGATGGGCACGAGCCCGGAGGAGGCGGAATAGACCTCCTGAAGCAGCCTATGCAAGGTGGTCAGCAGGTAGTCGGGAAAAAAGTTGTCGATGGCATAGAGAATCGACTCCTGGCTGATGGGGGCAACCTTGATGAGCTGGAGGAAGAGGATGACCATTGGAAACACCGTCATCAAGATGTAAAAGGCAATCTGGGCAGAGTATGCACCGACGCGGTCCACAGACGACTTCTTGAGGACGCGCATGACGAATCTCACGGGTCCAAAGCCCAAGACCTTGGCCACAATGCCTCGGGCCTTCTCGTTCGCTCCCTGTAACATCGGTCACTCCCTATCCATTGCCGATAGAGCGGTAATCTCCACACGAGACACTTTACACGTTATAAGTGGTTCTTGCCCCCATGTATCGGTGAGCTTGCACCCCCGTGCGATTGGCGACTCCTCTACACGGCTCGGTGCAATCAGGTGCTCTGACCAGCCATCGGGGACGGTCCCCGATGGCTGGGGACCGTCCCCGATGGCTGGTCTCTGCCGGTCGCCTACCCGCGCAGGCGACGGCGCAGGCCAACAAGAAGCATGGCTGCGGCTGCGAGCAAAACGGGCAGCGCTGCACCGCTTGTGTCTCCCGTATCAGCAGTGGCCGTACGCGAGGTGGAGCCTGTTATCGCCCCACTGGAATACGACGCAGGTGTGGTTGTGGACGAGCTCTTTTGCGTGTTTGTCGTGCCGTTCTTCTTGTCAGTCGTCGTCCCACCTGACGAGCTTCCAATCGTGAAGTTCGTCTCGTACGTGCCGGTGTAATTGCCCGCATAAGTAACGACCATCTTGTACGTCCCCGCGCTGGTCGGCGCACCGTCAAGCTTGTTGCCGTTTGCATCGTAGTAGGCAACCGTGTAGTCAACACCTTCCTTAAGCACCACGGGCTTGCCGTCCTTGCCCACGATTCGCGTGTCGGTTATAACCGGCTTGGCGCCTGGCGTAACCGTAATGGCCTTGGCTGGGGTGGCATTTGGCTTGCCGGAGTTTGCGCCGGCGTCGTAGGCCGTAACCTCGAGCACCCCCTTGGTGTCATCGGCGTCACTCAACACGTAATTGCCGCGCTTGGCCGTGGGGTTGGCACCTGTCGCCGCTATGCCCGTACCCTCGGCCTGCGTTGTAAGCGCGTCTACGGCCTGCGTTGTAAGCGCGTCTACGGCCTGCGTTGCGACCCTGCCCTCGCCCGCAAACTGCACCGTGTAGGCATTCTGGCTCGACCCCACCTTGGTCTGTGAGCCCGTAACCGTAACCCGTATGGTCTGGCCGTCTACAAGGCCCGTTACGGTCGCCTCGTCCTTTGTGAGAGGTGTTCCGTCATAGGGCTTGCTCGCGCTTCCCGAAACGACACGCAGCGGAACCGGGTTGATAGTGAGCTTGCCAGGTTTGGTGGTCACGCTGTAGTTGGACGTAACGTCTATTCCGGCCGCATCCCTCACGACCACGTTGCCCGCAGCCGAAATCGTTCCCGCATGGCTGCCCGCATCCGTGCCTTCCGCTCGCGCATCCGCCACGGCCACCTGGCCTTCCACCAGCGGATACGTACCTGCAACGGAGAAGCCCGCGACGCTCTGCTCCTTGCCCGTATAGGCCTTGGTGCCGCTGTTGCCCACAAGCTCCAGCGGTCGTTTGGCGACGGGTGCGCCCACCACAACGGTGCCCGTAAAATCATTTATTAACGTGACGATGGCCACCTTGTCTTTTGCCGCCGCGATGGCGTCCAGTGGCGTGGCATCCTCATTGAAGGACCCGTCGTCGTATATGTCGGAGGCATGATAGTAGGCCACTGTATAATCGATGCCCTCGGTCATCCGCTCGTCCTTAAGAGCGTCCGTGGCGGTGGGTGCGTGCTCCAAACCGTCGTAGACCCCGCCGCCATAGGCAAACTCAACGGACACGCGCAAGGTGTCGTCCGCGTAGCCCTTGCCGTCGCCACGATCCTCGACGCGCTGCGCGCCAACAACAAGGTTGCCAGGAGTGAGGGTGATCTCGTAATTGGCGGTCACGTCGTCACCGCCACTGGTAACGCGCACGCTGCCAGTCGCAAAGCTCTCGTCGTTGTTGAACACGCCAGGATATGCACCCTTGTCCTTGCCCTTTGCCTCGTATTTGGTCACGTTGGAGGTATGACCGTCCGCCAATCCATCGCCACCAAACGCAATGCCATCCAACGTGTGCTGCTCGCCGTCGTACACCACGCTCGCGCTCTCGCCCGCAATGGAGAGCGTGCGCTTGCGGATGTCCATGCGCGCCGACACGCAGCTACCCTGAGTGAAGTTGGGACTCGTCTCGTTGAAGGTCGCGACGGCAATCTTTTGGCCTGCGTCCTTTGTGGCGGCCACGGCGTCATCTCCCGTGAGCTCAGCACCGCGCGTGCCGTCCTCGTTAACCGAAAAATAAGCAATGGCATAGGTGCTCGGGTCGATGGCCTCGCCTGTAACGGCATCGACCACGGCTGGCACATGGTCCTGGCCGTCGTAAAGCACCGAGTCACCCGCACCCACGATCTTGACCAATGGCACCTGCTTGGTAAGATCGCTTGTCTCCACGCCGTCCACCGTTATGGGCCGCTTTGACTCGTTTGCAAGAAGACCGGTACCGGTCGTCGTGTCAGCGAGCGGAGCCTTGCCAATGGTGAGGGAGCCGGCCTGCGTCGAGAGAACTTCGTAGTTGGACGTGACGTCTGTGCCGGCGGCGTCTCTCACAACCACGTCGGTCGCGGCATCGATCGTTCCCGGGTAGCTGCCCGCGTTCGTACCCTTGGCGCTGTAGGCAAGCTCATACGTGTGTCCGCTCACGAGCCCATGCTCGCCGCCGACCGTTACTCCCGTAAGCTCCTGCTCGACACCCGTAAACACTCGGATGCCGCTCTCGCCGGTAAAGGTGACCTTGCGAAGGGCAATCGAGCCGTTGATAGCGGTACCGGCCACGTTCTCGTGATTCTTGTCGCCTACGTAGCGCACCTGGATGCCGTTGTACGCACCCGCGTCCACACCCGTGGGAACGTCGTCTGTCCAGCTCTGCCCACCATCGACGCTGTACTGCGCCTTTACGTAGCCCTCCGGCAGGGTAGCCGGGGCGGTGAGCAAATCCTGAGCCGAGCCGTTGTACACGTTCGCCGTCGGCTGGGGCCTGTTGGCGTCTTGGATGGTTGCTGTCGCCGTTTGTATGGTGAAGTCCTTGGCCACGGTACCGCAGAAGTTCCCCACACCCGTAACCGTGAACGTATGGGTTCCGGCATCTGTCGCCTCGTTGCCCGCGAGAACGTAGTCGGTATTTGCGGCAAGCGTCGTGGCCGGTCCTCCTGCCACGAGCGTGGAGGTCACCGACACCGAGGGACCCTTAGACGTGTTGTCGTAGACAAGCCCGTCCACACCGCTCAGCGCAACGTCTTCCGCGGTTATCGGCTTGGGCGTGATGGTGTAGCCGATGGCTGTGTTCTTCTCGCCCACATAGTTTTCCCCAAGCGTGATCTGCGCCTGGTAGGTTCCCGCGTTGACGGAAGAATCGGGCCACGCGAGCGAGTAGTCCGTACCCTCGGCAAGCGGGGTGCCGTTGAGCTTTACCACGACGTTGCTCGGCTTTTGCTCCGTCCCGTTGTACACGAACGTGTTGCCGCCCTCGAAGCTCACCTCCAGGCGGTCGTCCGCGCCCACCGCGTACGGCTTGATGATGAA
Source organism: uncultured Coriobacteriaceae bacterium (assembly GCA_902793195.1). Classification (GTDB taxonomy): domain Bacteria; phylum Actinomycetota; class Coriobacteriia; order Coriobacteriales; family Atopobiaceae; genus RUG440. Next base: position 13,305 of record CADBCS010000018.1, read on the forward strand.
CTGCTTTGTAACCGTACCGGTAAAGTTACCCGTGCCGCTTATGGTGGCGGTATAGGTGCCGACTCCCGTGGCTGTATTGCCCGTGAGCAGGTAGTCGGTGTTTTTGGTGAGCGTGGCTTTGGGTTTGCTTTCCACGAGCTGAGAGGTCACGCCGAAGGTCGGGCCCTGCGGGCTGCCGTTGTAGACGAACTCCGTTGGCGTGGCGGCAACGTCGTCGGCCGTAATCTGCTTGGGTAGGATGCTGTAACCCTTGGCGGTACTACCTTCGTAGTTGCCCTTGAGTGTGACCGTTACCTGGTAGCCACCCGCATCTATGGAGTTCGTGGCCTCGCCCCTGTCGTTCGTGTATGCGAGGTCGTAGTCCACGCCCTCGACGAGCGCCGCCCCATTGAGCGAAACCGTAACGTTGCGCGGCTTCTGCACCGAGCCGTTGTACGTGTAGTCGTCGGTTCCCAAGTCCACCACAAGCTTGTCGTTCGCCCCTACCTTGTAGGGAACGATTGCAAACTCGCGCTCGACCGAATCCTTGTAGTTGCCCGTTCCCGTAACGGTGAGGCTGTAGGTGCCCACGCTCACGGCAGTTCCGTACGAGACGGTGTAGTCCGCAATGGTGTCACCAATGCTGCGCTTGAGGATGGTAGCGTGGTCGTAGACCGTAACGGTGGGACCTTGCGCCTCCCCGCTGTACACAAAGCGGGCAGGTATGGCAAGGACCGCCATAGATGTGGGGTCTCCCTCGTTCTCGGCGTACCCCGTCTTGATGGAGCGCCTACCAATGGTGGCGTCAATCGTAGCGTTGTACACGAGGTCGTTGTGACCGTCGTCGCCCACATACTTCACGTGGATCTGGTAGGTGCCGGCGTCGACGCCCGTGGGTACGTCGTCGTTCCAGATGGCGGTGTCGGCGTCCCAGCCGTCAGCGTGCAGGCTGTACTGAACCTTGGAGCAACCGTTGGGCAGCGACGTCGGTGCCGTAACGAGCGCTTGCGCCTGGCGGTTGTACGTGGAGTCAGTGGGCTCTGGCAGATTTGCGGAGGATAAGGAGAAGTCCGCCTTTTGCGTGGTTATGGTTGCCGACTTGCAAGCGTAGTCGTAGTTGCTCGTATCGGGGTTGATGACGGAGGTTCTCACCTCGTAGGTGGTATGCGGGTCGCAACCGTCAAACGAGATCTGACTGTCGGCAATCGCCGTGATGCCCGAGATGGAGTTCGCCCCGTCGCCGGCATTCGCGAGGTAGAGTTCGTACCTCACGCCAGCCTGCGCGTTGGTAACCGTCACGACAGAGGACGTTGCGCTGAGGGTTGGGGCAATTTCTACCAGGTCCTTGGTGCCCGGTGTGGCGGATGCGTACTCGCTTCGCTCGCTGTCGTCCGTCTCTGCAAAGCAGACCTCGACCACGTCGGTGGCTGCGAGGTTGACGAACACGCCGTTGGAGAACACCGTGTTGGGAGCTGTGTCGGTTGACCCCTCGCTCGTGGTTCCGCCGGCGTGCGTGATCTTGTACAGCGCCGGCTTGCTCGCGTCGTAGTCTTGTATCGCAACCGTGCCGTCTGCAACCAGGGGGCAGCCCTCCGCGCTCGTGTCGTGTCCCGCCTTGGTCGAGACAAGCACGGGCGCGTCCTGCGTGTCCTTCGCTTGGATGGTGATGGTGGTCGCGGGGCTCGCGTTCTTGGGCCATGCATCCGCCGTGGCGTCGGTGGCAGCATAGCGTACCTGGACCTGCTGGCCAGCGGACAAGTCCGCGATGTCCGTGCCGGAAACCTTTGTCCACGTGCTGCCGTCGTTCGTGGAGTACTCCATGGCACCCGTCACGCCAGAGATGGTGGCCGTCGCCGTGTTGCTCGCCTTGGTTGTCGTGAGGCCCGCAGGCGCGTCCTGGTTTTGGGTCCAGTGCGCGTAGAGCGTGGTCTTGCCGTTGAGAGTGAGGTCTGTCTCCTGCCTGGTTCCACCCGTTGGCTTGTCCGCCCCATCGCCCCCATACCAACCCGCGAACACGTGGTTATCCCACGTCGCGACGTTGCCCGTGATGGTTGCCGCGGGTATCGTGGATCCGTAGCCGTCGCCCAGCACGTACGGCGTCGCCGCCGTGGCGCCGCTTCCGTTGGCGTTGAACTCCAGCACGGGAATGTCCAAACTGTTGATGGTTATTACCATGGTGTTGCTTGCACCACTACCGGTGTATGTCATGGCACCCTCAGACACGTAGTTCTTGCCCGTGCAGTCAATGAACGTTCCTCCGACCGTATAGCCGACCACGATTGCCTTGTGGAAGTACGAGTTCGTGCCCCCAGGCTGATACTTCCATACGGGATAGCTTCCCGACGTCGTGTACGCCACGTCGCCAGAACCCCCAGAAAGAGCACAGGCAACTCCATGGCCGTCGACCTGCTGCGAGATCACGGCGTAGCCTTGGTACGTGGTTCCCTCGTACCCCTCGCCAACTCCGGCTTCCGTGATCCCATACAAGACCTTTACATACACCGTGTCGGGAATCACAGCGTCTACGCTGCTAACGCCCTTTACGTCCACACGCCACGGGGCGCTAAAGCATTCTTGGGTGTAGGTGATGCTGCAGTCGTAGCCAGTCATGGTGGCGGTATAGGCCGTGGCCTCAATCTGCGTGGGGTCGGAGGCGCTTGTCGCGACCGTCGGCGTTACCGCCACGTTGTAGCTCTTGTCCAACTCGAGGTCTTGGAACGTGTACGTATCTGCGCCAGATGATGCCTCCACATCGCCGTCTGCGCCAGTTGCGTTGACCACCTTCTGCTCGACGACCGTGCTGCCGCTCATCAGCCTTACGATCGCGCTCTTCGACCGCTCCGTTGCGGTGTCGTTTACCCTGCCATGCTGCTCTGCACCGCCCGCCGTGTAGCTGTAGGCATAGTGCCACGTAATCCTCCCCGTAACGGCATACCCCACCTTGGCGGTTGCCGATGGGCTGGGCTCGAAGTTGTCATTTCCCGCATAGCGTACGAGGTACGTTCCAGGAGCGAGGAACCCCACGCTACCGCCGGTCACCGACTGCCATGTGGAGCCGTTGTCGGCCGAGTATTCAAGCTGCTTGGCCGTGTCACTCGTTATGGTAAGACTGCCATCAGCCGCAGTTTTGCTGCTTGCACCATTCGTGGCTGCCGTCGGCGCACTTTGGCTGGCCTTGGCAATGACGAAGTCGGCAGTGGCCGTGGCCGACTGGTAGTTGTCTGTCTCGGCGACGCTCGCTCGTATCGTGTAGCTCCCCGCGCCTGTAGGAACGACATCGGTGTAGGTGCTGTCGTCCGCACCGGCAACCTTGTACTGATAGGTGACAGCCGCGTTTCCAGTGTTGCCCGCCACGCTGGGCGTGTTTGCTGCGCCGCCATAGGTCCAACCCTCGATGGAGACGGTCGGCGTGATTGCGGCCTTCGTTATCTGGAACGTACCCTCCGCAAGTTCCACGGCATAGTTGCTGCCGGTGGCCGTTCCGTCGCTCACCCGCAACGTTCCCACGGTGTAGGCATAGGTACCGGCGTCTTCGCCAGTCTCGCGCCCGAGTGCCCCCTGCATAACGTGGCCGGCCACAAGCGGCGTACTCTCGTCGACGGTGTAGGCAAACGCCGGGTCCGTGGCACCATACGCCTTGGACTGCCCCGGCGTGGGAACGACCCCCACCGTGCGCTGCGCAATTGCGAACTCCACGGGAGCGGTCTCGGCACCCTCGTAGTTGGCCGACGCGGCAATTGTCGCCTTTATCTCATACGTACCCGCCTCAGTCGGGACGGTCGTGCTCCACCCGTCGTCGCTGGCACCTTTGGCCCTGTAGTGGTAGGTCACGGCCCCGTTGCCGGCATTGCCCTCCACCCTGGGCGCACTTGCCGCATCGCCATAGGTCCAGCCCTCGATGGCGACCGTCGGCGTGATGGCGGCCTTGGTGATGGTGAGCGTGGCAGGCACGGTGCGCACGGCATAGTGCCACGTAACGTCGGCACCGCTGGCGTTCCTTACCACCGCGTTACCGCTAACCGTTCCAACGTAGGATCCCACATCGGTGCCCTTTGCCTCGGCCACGAGGCCCGACACGGCAAGCGTCTCGGCACCATCGGTGAAGCTCAGGGTGTCGAAGTCGTGTATCTCCTGCTCGGAGCCACTGTAGGTCTTGCTCTGAGACTTCGCCTCCACCGTAAGCACCTTTGCCCATACGGCATAGAGTTCGTTCTGCCCCACGTTGGTGACGTCGTCGATGTCCGTGTTCATCGCACTCACGCCCACGCTGTCGCCCGCCCTGAGCACGTCCTGCGGACCCTCCGCGATTTCCTTCGTGCTCCACCCAACGAGCTCGTATCCCTCGCGGGTGAACGTGTCGGCAGGCAGGGTTATGGTCTCGTTCCAGTCGTAGGCCCGCTCCGACGTCTTGTCGTTGCCGCCACCTGCGTAGTTGGGGTGATAGACGATGGTGGCCGTGGGCGACTTGGTGGACACATACAGCGCCGTGAGGTCAATGTAGTCCTCTCCACCCTCCGTGGTGACGAGGGCCTCGTCGTTGTAGGCAAAGGTACTGCCCGGCGCGTGCGTCGCGGTGTGCACGCCCTCGGTCGCATCCGACGCGTCCACCTTGTCCTGCCAGGCGAGGAACACCTTGCCCGCGGGAGGGGTGGGAATGGCGGTGTCGACCTTCACCCGGCTGCCATAGAGGTAGTAGTCCGTACTGGGGCTGGTCGGACCTCCGGTGCCCTCCCCCACGTGGTAGCGAACCTTCGCCGCGCGTGTGGATGTGAACTTGGGACGCAAGGTGAGCGTGTAGTAGTAGTTGTGATACGTGTCGTCGTAGACCTTCTTTACCGCACCGTCCTGCATGTCGCAGAGGCTCACGCTAATCTCGGTCGCCTCGTCCCACGCCGCGTCGTATGTGTTGTTGGGCAAATACCAGCCGTCGAGCACATAGGTGTTGTCGCGGACATACGTCGCGTCCGCACCGTCGCCCTGCTTCTCGCTGTAGCGATAGGCCGCGTTGAGATACTGCATGTCTATCTTGGACCCCAGCCCCTCGTCGGGCCAGAAGCTGCTGCTCTGCGCGGGATTGAGGTACACGTTGTCGCCGAGTTCGATGCGCACGTTCACGGAGTTGGGCACCCAGATGGGATAGACCTCGATGTCGTTCGCAGGCATGACCTGCTTGCTCCAGTCGATGGCCTTCTCGGGGTTGGTCTCGCCAGGCTCCCAATACCAGCCGCCAAAGGTGTACTCGCCCGACGCCGGGTCGGGAAGCGAATACTGGGCATCGGCATAGCCGCCCAACGGCGCCTCGAAGTACTGCTGGTCGGGTCCGAACGCCTTAGTTTGCTTCGAGGCGTCCGTGTAGAACGTGACCTTAAACTTCGAGCGTGTATAGTACACATAGCGGCCAGATTGAGCCTCATCCTTTACCAACTTCTTATTAGAAGGAATGGACTTTCGGTCGGGGTCGTTTTCGTCGGTGCAGTACTTGTCTATGGAGTACGACGTCGCCGAAAAATAGGATGGGTAGGGGTTGACTATGTTGTAATCCACGTCGAGGCTGCTTGGAATGTCGATTTGCGTAGCGCCGTTATCCACATCCCATGAGCCGTTGGCCCCTTGCAAAATGTGGTGCATAGTGAGGGTAGTCACCAGTTGACTCGGATCAAGGTAATACCTATCGGCCAGCACACCCGGCTGCACGAAATGCGTGCGCATACGCACAATGCTACCAGTAGGTCTTACCCAGTCATCATATGTCGGCTCATCTTGTCGCTTTTCTGGACTGTCCGTAGCGTATGTGACAAGCTCTGGTTTCCATGCTCCCTCGGGCCACGTGTATTTGGGTGTACCGTCAGCATTTGTGTATAGCGAGAAAGGCTGCTCGTAGAGACCCTCAAGGGTGTACTCAGGTTTCAACTCATACCTCTCGTAATAACCGTATTTGTGTAATACCTCGGTTGACGATGCACTTTCATACGAATACCGCACCTTTGCATTGCCCACAGGCACGTAGAACTCGGTCTTGGCCACGGCACGGTTCCAGTACACGTTTACTTCGGTGGTGCCGTCGGCAAGCAGGAGCGCCTGGTCATCCTTAGTGCGATACACAAAGCCCTTATCGACGCCCGTCGTGACTCCCGACTTCTGGTCATCGGGAACCGTCACGTAGTTGTAGGCCCATCCGCTCTCCTCGTTGCCCGAGAGTACGGGCACGTTCGTGACGACAATTGACTTGTGGAAGTTGAAGTTGGCAGGGTCGACCGTCGCGCTGCTATGGGCCTCGCTTCCCAGCAGCACACTCACCTTCTCCTTCCACACGTTTATACGATAGGTGGTGGTGCCCGGCGTCCACTTCGCATAGAGCGTGATGTCGCTGTCGAGCGTTTCGCCCCATGCAAAGGGAATGGTGCACTCGGGATCCGAATACCAGCCGGCAAACGTGAAGGCACCGCCTTCAACCTTGGGGTTCTTCTCGGAAGGCGGCTCCACGGTCACGCTCCCGGCATTGACCACCTGCGGCGGGGTGTAGTCCACGGTGAGCTTCTTCACGCCCTTTGCTGAGTCCTCCGCCATGCCCAGCATCCGGTTTGCGTCGAAGTGGATAACGTGAGAGGTGGCGATAACGGGATAGTAGGAGGTCGGGCCGCTTACCGTCACATCCTGGAAGTCTGCCGCGATTGCGGCGGTGGCGGCACCCTCGTCGGTCGACCAGCCTACGAGCACCTCCCCCTCGTTGAGCAGCGTGTTGGTGGATGGCAGGTCGCCTGCCGAGATGATCGTTCCAGCCGCTACGTTTAGGCGAGTAAAGACGTCGCGCGTCCCGCCATGCTCCTTTCCCCAAAACGTCACGTCGCAATTGGTGACAAAAGCAGCATTAACGCGGACGGTGTTTCCCTCGCCCGCCCACGCGCTCAGCTCGTCGGCCGTGACGATGTGGCGACCCTGCGCGTCGAAGGCAAGAGGGCCCGATTGCCCCTCAACGGTCCAGCCGAAGAGCTTTTCGCCGGCGTCTGCTCCTGCCACGGGACCAGGCTCATAGAGGTAGTCGTTTGCCACGACCTGCTGCGTGCGAACGGGTTCCGTCGACTCCGCGTTCTCGTAGAAGTTGAACGTCACGATTCTGGTGGTCTCCACCACGGCATATACGCTGAACTCGGTTCCGGTAAAGGTGGCCGTGCGGTCGGCTACCTGGGTGTCCTCGATTGTCTCGACGGAACCGTCGTTGTCCTGATGCGCGACCGTAACGTCGCCTTGCATTGCCGTGGGCAACGACATGCTCACGTACACGCCATTGCCGTTGGCGGGCTCTATCTCGTTGCCAAGCGGGTCGGCAAACGTAATGTCCACCGCGGTAACGGAGACGACCTCCTCGTTGTCGGTAGCAACTTGCGCCCCGATGCGTCGAGCGGTAAGCGCATCCACGGGCTGCACGTTGAGGGTCGTGCCCGCTGGAAGGGTGTCTGCAGATACGGTGGCCGTTACCACCACGCCGTTGGGCGCATGCGCACATAGGGTCTGGGCGGGCATAAGTGCTGGCTGGGACTCGGTGTCGTTGGCGGGTGTTGCATCCGAATCGTCCTCGGTATCCGCGGACTGTGCGCTCGATGCTGCTGTATCCACGGATTCGATGTCGGTCGCAGAAGCCTCGGCTTCGGTCACTGATGTGTCCATCGAATCAACATCGGGCTGGGTCACGTCTACTTCGACGTCGGCGTCGGGCTGGCCATCGTCGGGTTGGTCGACTTCAACGGCTCCCGGCTGTTCATCGCCTCGAGACGACGCTTCCTCGGCCGTCACCACCTCCTCAGATGGCTCCAACGCAGCCGTGTCAACCTCGCGCAGGACCTCCGCCATTGCATTGGTGGGCATGCCATTCCATAGCATAATAAACGAAAGTATCGCCGCAGTAATGAGCCTCGCAACCTTGTTCATGTGAAGACCCCTTAGCCGTAAGGAAAAGCCACTTATTCAGATTATACAGTAATTAACACAGAATACCCACATGTAGACGGCGAGCCTTGGTGTCTGGCCATGCAAAACTTGTACAGCCACCGACACCAGGATACCTTGCCCTAATCCTCACCGCAGCCGGGGAAGACGAGGTATATAACGAAAGTGCAGACAGACACGATAAGGCCGGAGGAGAGGCATGCCAAGGCAAGAAGGACAGCATCGAGTCCATAAGAATCACGCCGCACGTCCCTACGTGGGGGACGCGGCAGCAAGGCCCAAGACCCTAAAGGGCAAGGCCCTCATCGCCATGAGCCTGGTGACGCTGTCGATCGTCGTCGGCTTCGTTATAGGCCTCTCGGTATATGCGGTCATGAACCTCTCCACCTGGCTCACCAACCTTCTGTGGCACGACGTGAGCGGTGCGCTGGGCATCCCCGCGTTCCCGCTTGTGGCATGCACGCTGGGCGGCATCCTCATCGGCGTGTGGACGTGGTGGTCTCACGATCGGGTGCGTCCACTGGAAGAGGTGATGGCGGAATTCAAGAGAACCGGCTCGTATCGCACCAATGGCGCCGTACGACCGGTCGTCACCTTCCTGCTTCCCCTGGTGTTTGGCGGATCCATCGGCTTTGAGGCCGGCATCACGGGGCTCGTGGCGTCCGGCTGCTGCTGGATTCGAGATCAGCTCAAGAAGGCGGGTCTGAGGGCGGGCACCGTGGCAGACGTTACCATTTCCGCAAGCATGGCGGCCATCTTCCGCACGCCGCTCGCCGGCATCGTGACGGGCGCCGAGAGCGCCCCGCACGACCCCTCCAGGGTGCTCGAGGAGCCGAACGTGCACGATTACGACCTTCGCCGCGGGGCGAAGGTGATTCTGTACACCGCGGCAGCGCTGGGCGCATTCGCCGGCATTCGGGTGTTCGACATCGTCTTTGGCGCATCGGGGGGCATGCCGCGCTTTGACCCCATAACCGCCACGGGCCCGCAGCTGCTCTGGGCACTTCCCTGCCTCGCGCTCGCATACGTCATGACGCTCGTCTTCCATGGGTCGCGGCGTCTGTTCGAACGCGTTGCCAGACGGCTGGGCGACGATGCCCCGGGCACGATCGAGAAGCCCGTCGTCGCCGGGGTCCTCATGGGCGCCGTGGCGTGCGCGCTGCCCTACGTCCTGTTTCCCGGAGAAGCCCAGTGCGAGGAGCTCATGGAGGCCTGGACCGCCTGGACGGCATTGGCGCTCGTGGCCACCGGCGTGCTCAAGGCAGTCATCACGCCCCTGTGCATCGAGCTGGGCTGGGTCGGCGGAGACCTCTTTCCCAGCATCTTTGCCGGCGTGGCGGCGGGCTTTGGCCTGGCTGCGCTCACCGGTGCCGACCCCATGCTCACGGTAACCGTGACGACCGCTGCCTTTTTGGGCGGTGTCCTGCGCAAGCCGCTCGTCGTGCTTGCCATCCTGTTTTTGTGCTTTCCCGCCGACGGCATCCTCTGGATGGGTCTTGCCGCCGTCATTGGCGCCACGCTGCCCTTGCCCTCGTCCCTCTGGGGTCCCGCTCGTAAAGCATAAGCGTGGACCTAACAATTGGGCAGGAAGCTGGCAACCCATGTCGCATCGGAGCGCAGCGTCACCATCAAGCGGATGGGCGAGTTCACATCTACGCCAATCATTGGGCTCGCGCGACAAAAGCCCAGTTGGCAGCGGTGCGGCTCACCGCGATTTTGTAGATGTGAACTCCTAACGCGCGAACGGAGTTCACATCTACAAATCTTGGACATCAAAAACGGTAAAACACCAGTTGGCACGGGTTGATGTACATGTTTTGATGTAGATGTGAACTCCCATCCACTCGAACGGAGTTCACATCTCCAGACAGCGTCCCATATACCACGGTCCCCACGCACATGCGCGCCAAAAACGCAGAGCGACCTGCTTGATGAGCAGCATCCCAACCCCGAAAATGGGGTATGCACTGTTGAAAAAGCGAGTAAGGAACTGCCATGACGTTTGATTTCAAGAAGGAGTATCGCGACCTTTACAACCCAAAGGCAAAGCCGTCCGTCATCGAGGTGCCGCCGATGCGCTTTCTGACCGTCGAGGGCTCGGGGGATCCCAACGAGGAGGGCGGAACGTACCAACACGCGCTTTCGCTTCTGTACGGCATTGCCTACACGCTCAAGATGAGCTACAAGACCGACCATGCCATTGCCGGTTTCTACCAGTACGTCGTACCGCCGCTCGAGGGCTTTTGGTGGCAGCCGGGTGTGCATGGCGTAGACTACGCCGACAAGTCGTCGTTCAACTGGGTCTCGGCAATCCGCATCCCCGAGTTCGTGAGCGATGCCGACTTCGCCTGGGCTGTCGAGGTCGCAACTGCCAAGAAGAAGCTCGACTTCTCGCCCGTGCACCTCGATCAGGTCGACGAGGGGCTCTGCGTTCAATGCATGCATCTTGGGCCATACGACGACGAGCCCGCAACGGTCGCGGCCATGCACGAGTTCGTCGAGTCACATGGCTATGCCCTCGACTTCTCCGGCAAGCGTAGGCACCATGAGATTTACCTCTCCGACCCGCGCAAGGCGAATCCAGCCAGGATGAAGACAGTGATACGACACCCCATACGCAAGCCATAGGCAATCATTTATGGGGAGCAACCAGACGGCGTGAGCCGTGCCCCCCATTTCCGGCACACGGTTCCCAATTGCAAAAACGCCATGAGGAGGTGAAGAAACGATGATCATCAATACGGGCGCTCGTACCGACACCGCGCAGTGGTACGCCCCGTGGCTGCTCAGGCGCTTCGAGGAGGGCTACGTGCTCGTGCGCAACCCCCTCTTCCCGCAGAAGGTGAGCCGATACGAGCTGGATCCCGCCGTGGTGGACTGTGTGGAGTTCTGCTCGAAGAACTACGCCCCGCTCCTGCCGCGCCTGCACGAGATAACGAGTCGGTTCAACACGCATTTCCACTACACGATCACCGCCTACGGCCCCGACATCGAACCCAGGGTCCCCTCCCTCCAGCAGAACGTGGAGACCCTCTGCGAACTGGAGCGTCTGGTGGGCGCACAACGCATCTGCTGGCGCTACGACCCGGTGCTACTTACCGGGGACTACACGGTAGAACGTCACCTGGAGACGTTCTCTTGGCTTGCCGAACGTCTCTCCGGCCATGTGGACCGCTGCATCTTTAGCTTCGTGGAGATGTATCAGAAGCTAGAGCGCAACTTCCCCGAGCTCAAGCCCATCGAACCCGATGACCGCGAACGACTGGCAGCGGGTTTGGGCCGTATCGCCGCGGAGCGTGGCATCCCCATTCAGACCTGCGGCAACAACGGTCTGTGGCCTCAATATGGCATAGGGACGAGCGGATGCACGACGCTCGCGATGCTGGGCAAGGCCAACGGCGTGGAGTTTAGACAACTCAAGCACAAGGGACAGCGCGCGGGCTGCGGATGCTTTGAGTCGCGCGACGTGGGCGCGTACGACTCCTGCCCCAACGGATGCCGCTACTGCTACGCAAACAGAGACCACGCAAAGGCGCTCGACAACTACCTGCACGCGCACGACCCCGAAAGCCCAATGCTGCTTGGTCGCCCGCACGACGGCGACGAGGTAAGCCAGGCGCCGCAAAGGAGTCTGCTCGCACATGGCTCACAGCTCACGCTGGAGATGTTGCTGTGATCGTTTTAGCAGAATCAACCTGAACGCTTACATGCGAACATGATGCCCTGTGCTTCGCGCATGGCGGCCTCCGTCTCGGAGTCGTACGCTCCTAACGCGCCAGGTGAGCGAAAGGCCACACTATGCGCTTTAGATAGCGTTGTATCGGTTATTTGTATTGGACCGCATTTCTTCTCGCATGTATAGTCATACGAGCCGAGCGAAGGAGGAACGCACATGGGCTACCAGAGCGAAAACAGGTCTGCCGTCATCGACTACATCGCGTCAGGAGCGAAGCAGGAACGGCAGGGTATGCTGGGACTCGAAGTCGAGCACCACGTCCTCTTTTATAACGGGACGCAGGTCACCTATGCCGCGCACGACAAGCCCGTTGGTGTGAGAGACGTCCTTGAACACCTTTCCACCTGGTATCCGAATCGCGACTACAATGCCCGGCACGAGCTTCTTGGCCTGTCCGGACAAGACGGGACGATTACGCTGGAACCTGCGGCGCAACTTGAGATTTCGGTGGCGCCGCATGAACTCGTACGCCACGTGGACGCCGCATACCAGCGCTTTCGCAACCGCACCGACGCATACCTAACGGTACGGGGTGCCATGCTGGTACCGTCGGGCTACCACCCCGTACTTAGGGCGCAGGAGCTTGAGCTCATACCCAAACGGCGCTATGATCATATGGACGACTTCTTTGCGAGCATCGGCAGCCACGGGGACCAGATGATGCGCGCGAGCAGCTCCACGCAGGTGTCGATCGACTACGCAGACGAAGCCGATGCCGTGCGCAAGATGCGCGTCGCCGCAGCGTTGGCTCCCGTTCTGGCGGCAATCACCGACAACACACCCGTGTTCGAGAGTCGTCCCAACCTCGTTCCCATCCGAAGGCTGGAGATCTGGCGCGAGGTGGACAACGCACGCTGCGGCACGCCGCCACATCTCTTTGAGGCGGGCTATGGATTCGGCACGTATGTGGACTGGCTCTTTGATACCTCTCCCATCTTCGTACCGCGCGCATCCGCAGATGGCGACGTGACGACCCAACCCGCATACACGACCCCCGCCCGCGACGTCTATGCCCATGCACCTATGTCGCGCGCCGATGTGGAACACCTACTCTCTATGTTCTGGCCAGACGTGCGTCTCAAGCAGTTCGTCGAGATCCGTCCCGCCGACAGTCTGCCCCCTCATGCGATTGCCGGCTATGTGGCTCTCATCAAGGGACTCTTCTATGCCGAGGCGTCGCTTGCTGCCATCGAGGATGCTCTGGGCACCGACGCAGGCACCGCCTCGACGCGCGGCGCCTGGCCAATCGCCGAGCATGACGTGACGACTGCCATCGCCCAGATTCAGGAGAAGGGATTCGCGGCACATCTGTATGCGGGACAAACGCTACGCGATTGGGAGGACTTCCTCTTCTGTCTGGCACGGCAGGCGCTGCCCGAAGACGAGCGCGCCTACCTGACCCCATTGGCGGATTTCGCTGCCGATAAGCCCTGGTGGTGTGTAAGGTAAAGCTGGCGTGGTACACGAAGAACCAGCGTGCAATAACCTATGGAAGCCCAATAGAGGTTGCTCTCGATGTCATCTACCATACAAGCGAGAAGTCCGCAAATGCTCGTGCGAACACGTCGTGGTTGGGTCCTGGCAACACTGCAAAGCGAATGCGTTCAAAGACCTCGCCTGCACCAACCATACGCGTGTTGTCGTCACAGTTGCACATCCGAAACACCCTCAAGGCCTTGCTAAATGCCCCAGTCACCATCTGCGGGTCATTGCCAAAGGCGCCACAACCCCACGCACCTAGCACGAGCCTCGTGTATCCTTTGCACGCGGCTAAGCACAACAACCCCAGAATACGCTGCTCAAAGACCTTTGGGAGCCGCTCAACCTCATCCGCACTCAGCTCTGGATAATAGGGTGCCGCCATGGTGAGCACGGCAACCTCGTATGGGACGTCCAGGAAATGCCCAGCCGCATCACGGAAAACCTCGACATGCTCAGAGAGAATCGCCGCATCTGTGAAGAGCGAGGTGGGCGTGCTGCGGTTCTCGCGGTAGTATGCCTCGGCACGGTCCGACGAGAGAGACAAATAGAGTGTCGAACGCCGGCAGAGATCCTCCTCCTGTGCACGCGCTCCATGTTTGACGCCTCCACCTGGTACATAGGGATTCGCAAAGTTAAGAACCAAGGGAGGACGGGTACCCGACCCTGCCTCTCGCGCCAACGCCTGTGCGGCAACGAAGGAGTCGTCGGGACTCACCTCAACAATGCATGCCCCCGATGATTGTCGGGCGCAGGTGCGGCAGAACCCATTCGCCAGTCGAGAGACCTCTTGGGACGAGAATACCCGACAAGCCTCGTGCTCGAGGTTCGTGAATCGCATGGAAACGCGAGTTTTCCCAAGGTCATAGAAACCGTCACGAGTTACTTGCAACGTCTCATTGAACATCATGATACGGTTGCCTGTGAACATACAAACCTCCCAGCATGAACCATCGTGCACTCAAGAACCTATTATACAAAGCCGTTCGGAGTGCAGGTCACCTGTCCGGTGACTTGTGCAGTCGAAAAACTCGAACCTAGTCTTTGTCGGCATTACCCAACAAGACTTTCATGTCGTTGTTTCCGCAGGTCAAAGGCTTGATACATCGATGTTTCTGTCTGGATAGTCCTGTTGAGGTCATAGTCCTCACGCTCGTGCTCACGGGGACGAGCAGCACCACTCCCCTCACGAGGTCCATGCTTGATTCTGTCATCGCTCCCACTTCGATCCTCCTCTCCGTCGGCGGACCCATGGCAAGGCGAAGGTACCCGCCATGGGGCCGCCTGGAAAGAGCCGTGCCGTCACGTCGGCGACACGGCCCGTGTCGTCACCCCCTAGCTGGGGTTTCTCCGCTACCTGCGCCTGAGCCTCACGGCGATGGTGTTGAGGTGGTCGAGCGCCCCGGCCCCGACGGCCGCGCGGTCGCCCGTGGCGCACTCGTTGTCGCACGCCACCCAGTCGGCCCACGCCTCGCGCGTGCAGGCCATCTCGCGCATGTCGAGGATCTCGGCGCCCTCGGTCTGTCCGATGTTTTCGCGCCACAAGTGCATCATCTTTGAGGATGACGCGGACCGTGAGATGCCCCTTCACCTGCCGCGCAAAAACGCGAAGGACGCCTCCGTACAGATTTTTGTTTGGTGTCTGATGGACAACCACCATCACGTGCTGGCACATGGCGACATGAAGGACATCTCTTCCATGATGCTCAAGTGTAACTCGCGATACGCGCGGTATTTTAACGCGCGCCACGGGAGGGTCGGGCACCTGTTCCAAGAGCGGTTCGGCAGCGAACCCGTGGAGACAGAGGAATACCTTCTCACGGTCATGAGGTACATCCATCAGAACCCCGTCAAGGCCAGGCTCTCCACCTCATGCGACTACCCTTGGAGCAGCTACATCGCCCTGCGTGACGACTCCTGACCAGACCCCGTGCATCCTGCGGCACGTCTCTTCGACAGCCAGGAGGATTTCGTTCGCTTCCATGAGAGCCAAGTCCCCTGCGCAAGCTGCATTGACATTGGAAGGGCAAAGAGGGCCGTCTCCAGTGAGGATGCCCTGGAGGTTTCCAGGCTCGTACTGGGAGAGACTCGCGTCGAGGAGGTCGCGGCCCTGACACGGCCACGACGCAACGAGGCCCTTCGCAGGCTCAAGAGCGCAAGGCTCACACTGCGACAGATCGAACGGTTGACGGGCGTGTCCAAGAGCGTGGTGGGCAAGGCCTGATCCAAACGAGGACAAACGTCCCCGTCCCCCTTGTCCCATTGCGGACAAACGTCCCCGTCACCTTTGTCCTGCTATAGTAGTGCGGACAAACGTCCCCGTCCCCTTTGTCCGGAGGTCAGCGTGGCATACACAGCACTCGAGAAGATGAGACGCACGAACGAGCAGCGGTTTGGAGACGACGTCGGTCCCCTGCAACCAGCGTTGTCCGATGACGCGCAGACCGGCTTTGACCTTAAGTCCGCCACGTTGCGCTTTATTCACGAGAGCTGCGAGGACCTGCGCTTTGACGCTCGCATCGCGGAGGAGGAGGCGCAGACGGGCGTCCTTCGTGGAACAAGCATTGCGCCCAACCAAATCCCCTACAACATGCAAATGGACATCAACCGGCTCTGCTTGGAGCGCGAGCTGGAGCGATTCATTGACTCCGGCTCGACGCAGGACGCATACAACGTCTACTACTGCTTTGCAGAGATCTTCCTCGGCGGCTACGACAGCTCGAAGAAGCTCATCGAGTTGCTGGGCGAGTGCGAGTCCAACGTGAGCACACTGCTCATGGAGCATCGCGACCACTACTCCCATTCGGTGTACGTCTTTGTACTGGGGTTGGCAATCTACGAGACAAACGCCAACTTCCGCAAGGCGTTCGACACCTTCTACGGCTTCGACACCAACGCCAGCGCCAACGAGCGCTCCCACGAGGCAGCATGCCTCTTCCTGGGGCTTTGGGGCCTCACAGCACTGTTCCACGACGTCGGCTACCCCTTTGAGCTCGTCTTCGAGCAGGTAATGTCCTTCTTCGGTGTTGGGGACAACCGAGGAGAGGACACGCCCTTCATCGCTTTCAAGAACGTCCGCCCAATGACGGAGCTTGCACCCCAAGCGCAGGAACACTTTGAGCGCCTGTACGGAAGGCACTTCACCAGCATCAACGAGCTGCTGGCATATGACGTCACCCAAAAGCTCGGCACCGCATATGGCTTTGAGGAGGACTACCTTACGGACCTGCTGGAGAAGAAGCCCATCTCGCCCGAGGACTTCGCCTACTACATGGACCACGGCTACTTTAGCGCCATACGCCTGTATCGCGAACTGGAGGGTGCCTTGGTAAACGACGAAGACGGAACAGGTCGTCCGCGGGTGCTGCAGGCCGGCCATGTGGATGCGCTCAGCGCAATTTTGCTGCACTACGTCGTGTTTCGATACTCCGTCGCCCCCTGCTCGGGAAGGGACGAACTGAGCCTGCCCATGGAGCTCCACCCGCTGGCCTGGCTGCTCATCCTCTGTGATGAGCTCCAGTGCTGGGACCGCACCGCCTACGGTCGCAACACAAAGACCGAACTGCATCCTATGGGTGTGGACTTCGACTTCAGTGACAACCGCATCGCCGCATGGTACCTCTTCGACGAGGCGGAGCAGGCCAAGATCAACGCATACCACCGCGCATACGTTGCCTGGAAGATGACCGGTGAGCACGGAAGCGCCCCCAAGCTCAAGGCGTACAGCAGCTTCGCGGGCAAGAGGCATGGCTTCGTCAATGACATCGAGTATCTCGTGGACATCTCCGACGTCCCCCTGACCGTCGCATGCGTCACGGCGCCGGTGAATCGTGGGAGCAAGCACGTCTACCTCTCCGACAGCAGCTTCCTGCACGTGCACGACTTCGCCGTGGCCCTGAACGCGCGCTACGCCCACGAGGGCCATGAGAACGAGGTAAGCACCACGGAGCTCGAGGCGGAGTTCGAGGCGCTGTCGCTGGAGTACAAGCTCGGCAACATCAATCAGGCACAGAGCCTCGCACAATACCTGGACGCGATTCACTGCTTCTATACGGGCCGTCCGGTGGACTACGACATGCTCACGGAATTCTCGCCCGAGGAGATCGAGCGCATTGCGCCCATGGAGCACGAGCGCTGGGTGCGAGAGCACCATGCGATGGGTTGGCGCCAAGGAGACGACTACGAGTGCGTACCCGTGCCAAACGGAATGGCCGAGGGCCCGTATCGCAAGATGCTGCGCGAGCAGATGCGCTGCCATAGGCTGATGCTGGATGGAGAACTCACGAAGGAGCGAATACGAGCACATTACCAGAGCCTGCCCGAGAGCGACCAGGGCAAGGACTGGCTGCCCTTCAACAGCATGCTCAGGCTCATGGAGCAGTATGACGGCTTGCGCCTGTACAGGCTGTAGAGGACGAGAGTGACGGGGTCACCTGTCCTTCCGTCTTACGGAAAAGCGGGACAGATGACCCCGTCACTTTTATCCCGCGCTTTCTGTGTACAATACTTGCAGTATATCGGGCCATGCGAGTGAAAAGAGGTTTTATGAATGACCGCAATCGTATTCCGTTCCTTGTGGTAGCCCTGGTGCTGTCACTTGGCTTGGCGCTGCCCCTCTGGGGCTGCAACCAAACGCAGGAATCGACCCAAGGCACAGCAACCACCCAAGAGCAGACGACCGTGGCCGCCAAGACAGACGAGGGCACATCCGAGGGCACTGAGACTACCACACTCGACTTCTACAAGCCCGGTGACGACTACAAGCTGCAGCAGGTTGTCGTGCTCAGCCGCCATAACATCCGCGCGCCGCTCTCGACCAACGGCTCGGCGCTCGACAAGGCCACGCCCCACACATGGATTGACTGGACGGCCAACGCGAGCGAGCTCACCTCGCGCGGAGGCGCGCTGGAGACCATGACGGGCGAATACGTACGCAAGTGGCTCGAGTCCGAGGAGCTCATCCCCGAGAACTACCAGCCCGAGGAGGGCGCGGTCCGCTTCTACGCCAACGGCAAGCAACGCACCATCGCGACGGCCCAGTACTTCTCCAGTGGCATGCTGCCCGTGGCAAACGTCGACATCGAGACGCACGCCGACTACGACAAGATGGACCCTGTGTTCTCCCCGTCGTTCACCTTTATGTCCGACGCCTACAACGACGCCGCTCTCAAGGACATCGAGAGCAAGGGTGACGGCACCAACATGGCGAGCGTCACCGCCAACCTCGCAGACTCGTATGCCCTCGTGGAGGACGTCGTGGACTATAAGGATTCTGACGCGTACAAGACGGGAGAGATCAAGGACCTCGACACCACCGACACGCAGATCACGCTCGAGATGGGCAAGGAGCCCGCGGTGGCCGGCTCGCTCAAGACGGCCTGTCAGCTTGCCGACGCGCTCGTACTCCAGTACTACGAGAGCCCGGACGCGACCGCGGCGGCCTTCGGCCACGAGCTCACCGACGAGCAGTGGAAGGAAGTGTCCGAGTCCAAGGACGCCTACGTGGACATTCTCTACACCGCACCGCTCGTCGCCAAGAACATCGCGCACCCCCTGCTAGCCGAGATTGGCAACGAGATGGACGCGCAAGGACGAAAGTTCTCCTTCCTGTGCGGGCACGACTCAAACATCGCGAGCGTTCTGGGGGCACTCGGCGTCGAGGACTACGAGCTTCCGGGCGCTATCGAGGCAGACACGCCCATTGGCGGCAAGCTGGTGTTTGAGCGCTGGGCTGGCAAGGACGGCAAGGAGTACGGCCGCGTGCGCCTGCTGTACCAGAGCGTGGACCAGTTGCGCCAGGGCACCATGCTCTCGGGCACCGAGTCGCCCATGAGCGTTGACCTCTCGTTTGCGGGTCTCAAGAAGAACGAGGACGGTCTGTACTCGTACGACGACCTGCGCGCACACATTGCGGACGCCACGGCGGAATACGACAAGATCGTAGAGAAGTACGGCGAGGCAGAGCTCGACAAGGCTGCGTAGCCTACGAGGAAAAAAGATGAGCCGGACAAAGGGGACAGTCCCCCGAGTCCGGCCCATGCGCAGGTCTGCGATTGCAGCGAGGCCGGACGCGGGGGGGACTGTCCCCTTTGTCCGGCCTCGCCGTGTGTTCTTGGCGCGATCGCACCCTTTGCGACCGCGCCAAGAACACCCTATTCCTGGGGATTCGAAGTCAGCACTGCGTCGATGTCGGGTACGAGCTTTGCCTTGCGCGATATGCCGGGTTTGAGGACGTAGGACGTGCCGTCAAGGGTTGCCGTGTCGCCGTAGGCCGCCTTGAGGACCTCGCCGGACGCATCGTCGGCGGGCACCAGATAGCACAGGCTAATGTCGTCATGGAACACGGATATTTGCGCGAAGGCGTACTCCACGCCCAACGCCTTGAGCTGGGCAGGCATAATGGCCTTCATGCGATCCGCCATTGCCTTGGCTTCGTCTTCGGTATATACGTTTATCACGCCAATGGCATAACGATGTCCACCTGCGTCGTACGTCTTAATGTCGCTGTTAAAGATTTCCTCATCCGTCTCACCCTCATGGGAGACGCTCGCCTTGTATTGCTCGGCATAGAAGGCATCGGTGTCGTCAATGCCGGCTTCGCTGGCAAGAATCTTGAGCGCCTCCTTGTCGGCAGTGGTCGTTGTCTTCGCCTGGAGGTTGATGGTGTCGGACAGAATTCCGCCCATGAGCAGTTTTGAGATGGACGCGTCGGGCTTGATGCCGTAATTGAGATAGCGAATCCACACGATAGTAGACGTGGCCCCTATGGGACGTGCGTCGTATATGAGCGGGTTTGAGGTGGTAATCGCACCATCGCCATGGTGGTCGATGATGGTAATAATGTTGGCGTCCTTGAGCCCCTCGGCAGAGTGCTCGTACTCGCTGTGGTCCACAAGAATCATGTTGGCACCCGACACGTCCTCAATGGTCTCGGGCATTTGAATGCCACACTCCTTAAGGATGTATTGTGTCTCCTTGTTAACATCTCCCAACACGACGGGACGCGCATCATAGCCAAGCTGGCTAAGCAGGTTTGCGTAAGCAATGGAGGAGCATACGGTGTCGGAGTCGGGACTCTTGTGGCCGGTAATGTAGATAGGCCCGTCCGCAAGCTCAAGTGTTTCCAACTCGCCACGGTTAATGCGAACGCGCAGCTCGTTGTCTATGGCGTACACGCCGGACGAAGAGTCCGATGCGGTACTGCTCGCACTGTCTGGCGTGCCGCTAGACGCATTGGCAGATGTGCCTGCGGGCGCATTGCCACACCCGACCAAAAGCGTCCCCATCGCAACGATGAGCAGAACCATAACCGCCAACAGCCCGCAACCCTGTCTTGCCTTGCCGTTCATACCGTTCTCCTATCAAAAAAAACCGAACAATGCCAATAGTATAGTTGCAACGCACACTCTGCCGTATGGTCCGAACGCTGTCTGCGCCCCGTCCTCTTTGGGCGTTGCCTATTCGGTTGACTCAGCGGCCTTGGCAGCCTCGGCGCTCCCGTCCTGTGCGGAAGACTCGTCCATCTCGCTCGTAAACTCGTCAAGCGAGCGCAGGAAGTCCTTTACCTCGTCGTCGAGAAGAGGACCCATGGTTACGGAGCTGCCATTGGAGAACGTGTAGACCACGCCAGCGTCGTCCTCGGCTGCGGCAGTCTTGTGGGCAGCGCTGGCGGATCGATAGCATGTTGCCTGCCCCCTGCCGCCATCCGCAAAATCTTTCAGTTGTCGAAAGACAGGATTGGACAGTACCGCGACAGGATCGATTTTATCGAGTCGGCATCGGCTCCACTGCCGGGTGCCGACAAGGAACGCCTGTGCAAGCTGCTGCCAAAGACCAGGCTCTACACTTGCTACGGGTCTTCCGAGGCGTCCTCGACGTGCATGCTAGACTACAACCGCTTTAGGGGCATGGACAACTGCGTGGGAAAGGCAGTGCCGAATTCTAGAATCATCATCGTGGATGACGAGCACAACGAGATTCGCTCGTCAAAGAACAACGTCGGTCTTATCGCATGCATGGGCGACGGCAACATGGACGGTTACGTCAACGACCCTGCGCTCACGACCGAGGTTCTAAAAGACGGAATCGTATACATGAACGACCTTGGATACATGGATGACGAGGGATTCGTCTACATAATTGGGAGAAAAGGCGACGTGATCAACGTTGGCGGCTTGAAGGTAGCGCCCGTTGAGGTGGAGTCGGCCGTTCTTGCATATGATGGCATAGCGGATTGCATCTGCATTGCAATCGAGGATGAGATTACCTCTAACGCGCTAAAGCTCCTCGTTGTGATGGAGGAGGGTTACGAACTCGATTATTGGGATCTCGCGTCGTTCTTGTTAAAGCGGCTTGAGCCGTTCAAGATTCCGCGTGCATACGAAGTGGTCAGCAGAATCGAGCGGACCTACAATGGCAAACTGAATTGGAAGTTCTACAGGCAATAAGCCTGGCGCGGACAAGGGGGGCAGGACAAACGTCCCCGTCCCCCTTGTCCCGCTGCCCCCGTCGTCCTTAGGACTTAGCAATCATGTACGCCTTGATTGAGAAGTTCTCGAATACGTAGTTGTCATCCGCCTCTTGGGCCTCCTTGAACTTGGACAGCCCCTCGGTCCAATCGGACCATGTGCCGTCTTCGAAGACGAAGCTCTCCCCCTCGTGGAGCACAGGGATGCCGTACACCGGGTAGCCGCTCTCGTCCGCATATTTTTTGGAGGTCGACGCGACCGCAACGAAGGAGTACTGGTCGGCGTCACTCTCATCCTTGCCCTTCTCCGTCACCACGACGGAGAACCTCTGGCCGTCCTTGACCGTTGCGGGCGTGTCCAACTTCTGTCGGTGGAAGCCGGCGTAGTCGTAGGTCGCCGTCTGCGTGGCGACCAGCTCTCCGTCCTCGGGATTCTTGGCTCCCTCGGAGAGCAGGTAGACGCAGAAGGTCACCTCATCGCCCGGATTGGCCGTCCTTGTGGCAACGGAGCGCATCTCCTGGTCCTCGCCGGTATCGTTGGCGAAGACGTTCGCGGTCTTGAGCACATCCTTTTGCGTCTCGATCCAATCCGTCACCGTGCAGGGCATGTAGTCGTGTGACCACACCCTGAACCTATCTGAATACTCGGCAAAGTCGGTGTCGAACTCCATGCTCTCGGGGGTCTGCATGCTCTTGTCGTAGTAGGACAGATAGAAGTAGCCGGTGTGCTTGCCCTCATCGTTGACTATGCCCCAGTCCCTGTATCCGATGGTCTGGCCGCTTTCGCTCTTTTTGAACTCGGTCTCGCTACCCCAGGAGTTCTTTACGATCCACGCACCGTCGGCGGGCGGCTGCTTGGCCGGGTCGTCATTGAACGCATCCTTCGTGATCGTGTCATCCCAGCCGATGATGCACACGCCATGGTTGGTGGGTTGGTCGTCGTAGGTGTAGTGAGCCCACGTGTTCTGGTTCATGTAGCCGTCTTTCGAGACCGCCTGACCGGGCATCGACTCGTCGGCGTAGAAGCTGATGGAGACGCCACGCCCCGCGGCCAGCTCGCGCTTTATCGCGGCTATGGCATCCTGGTCGATGCCAGTTGCCCTACCCTTATCGTCTTTGATGACCGTCTCGGGGAGCATGTTGCCATGGAGCAGCGTGTAACCACAGAATATGTCGCGGTTCGGGAGCTTCTGGCCACCCTCGGTCTCCTCGTAGGTGGGAATGACCCAGTCGTCGTGACGCGTGTAGGAATTGGTGACTTTGAGCATGTCGAGCTTTTGCTTGTAATAGGCGTCTTGCAGTTCCTCGACGAGCTCTTCCTCAGTCTTTCCCTCCTGGGGCCAGCTGGCGTCCAGACAACCGGTGTCGTAGAGCTGCTTGAACAGGTCATGTGCATCCGCCTGCTCGCTCGTTACCTTCTTGACCGCCTCGACAAGCGTCATCCCCAGCTTTTCTTCGGCGCTGACGCGGACCTCTTTCATCTTCGCTGCCTGGACGTCGACAGAATCGGTGCCGTAGGTGGAGAAGTAGTCCCAGTCGGTGATTCCCTCCTTGCCCCGATAGGGGAACAGGTCCTCGTCAACCGGCCCCACGCCGTTGGCGAACATCGACGTGATCAGCGTGCCGTCCCCACCGTCGTACATCGCCAGCTGGTCGCCGTCTTTAACCCATCCGACAACACACAGACCCTCACCCGCCTGCTCCGAGTTGGTCTCGGGCGTTATGGGCAGACGCGAGAACCAGACGAGGTGGTTCTCGGACAGGTTGAAGTCATAGCCCGTCTTCTCCTTGTACTGCTCGGTCGTCATGCCGAGCGCCGACAGGATGCTCGTCTCGGCCGCCGCGGTGCCGCCGAACGACCAGCAGGCACCCCAGGGATTCTGGAACTTGACCGGTGTGACGACGCCCTTGTCACGCAGGTCGAACTTGGCCGGAAGTGCGGATTCCGACGAAGTGCCGCTCGCCTCGTCGCCCGATGCGCTTGGCGACGCTGATCCGCCACTCGAACTGCCGCATGCGAAAAGCGCCACCGCACAGGTACACACCACCGCCACGCACACAAGAATCGGTAGCCCCCTCATTTCCTCTCCCCTTTCGCCCGCGTTCCACCGCTGCATTGGTTGAACTATACCATGGCGGACCGCACGGGCGGGACAGGCGGGCGGGGCGGGACAAACGTCCCCGCCCGCCTGTCCCGCCCCAGATTTCGGCCACATTAATCTTCCTGGCGGTGGCCGTCTCGATTGCCCAGGCGAAGGCCGCATCGTCGACAAAGTCGGGCACTCGTATCGCCGACACCCAGTTGAACGACGCCTTGTCCGCGCAATCTACCCCCTCCACGCCCGGCTGCCACCAAAAGCCCTCGAGTGGGGGAACCACATACTCGTAGAACCCGGGAATCGCGTGGTCGGTCTTGTAGCTCATCTTGAGAGTGTAGGCCACGCCGTACAGTAGTCCCACCGCATTCTTGTACGACCGCCCTCCTCATTGGGGTCACCCGCCCCCTCGACGGCGAGGAAGCGCATGGGCGGGACGTCGACGATGGAGGGTCTCGTCTTGGGTTGGTACAGAATTCGCGGTACTCTTTCTTAAAGTCGAATGCCATGAGAGGTCATTTCGTGCGGGCAGTGCAACATAACCATGATGTAGGACCCGCACGCGTTTTTGGCCCCCGCCTCGCCACCGCGTGCGATTTGGTGACATGAACGGTCCTACCACGCGCAGTTCTCGGCCCCGTCTTGTCGCGTACATGTCACCAAATTGTGCGTGATGCCCCGAGGTGGTCCAGAATCGTGCGCGGTAGGACGTGCGCACGTGCGGCGGCTGCCCTCACTGCGCGTCTCCCTCAAGGCCACGATTTTGCGCACTAAAGCAGAAACCCGTATATCGCAACAAAATGGAGCGCCGTTCCCAACAGGCAAAACAGGTGGAACACACTGTGCATATACGGCCGGCGCTTTCCAATGCCATAGAGGACCGACCCAACCGTGTAGGCAACTCCCCCTGCAACGATGAGAATCCCGCATTCAGGCGCCTGCGTCGACAGAATCGTCGGCATCCCAACCAAGAACGACCAGCCGCTCACCAGATGGCACGCGACCTGGACCTTTGAGTACTTGTCCACGTCGATGCTCGAAAACACGATTCCCAGCACCGTGAAGAGCGTGACCACGCCAAAGAGCGTCCAGCCCAAGGCGCCGCCCACGCCCAGGAGCGCGGCGGGGACGTACGTGCCCAATACGAGCAGGTACACGTTGCAGTGGTCGATGACGCGCATCACCCGCTTGCCAGGAAGCGTTGGCGGCAGCGCATGGTATACACACGAAACGGCATACAGCGCAATCATGGTGACGCCAAACACGACTGCGCACGCCATGGACAGCGGCGTTCGAGCCTTGTTGACCATGAGGATGAGCGCCGTGACCCCAAACACGGCACCCAGGCCATGCGAAATACTGTTGACGAGCTCCTCACCCAAGCTGTATTTGGGAATCAAGACGTGCGACATGACCTGCTCCACGAACACCACCCCCTCGAAGAGTCACATAATTTCATTGCAAGTACGCAAGGTAACGTGTTCTGTGTTCACAGTATACCATATCTAGAGTTGTATACTAGCTATAGTAATATGTAGAATACCCTTATCGAAGCGTTGAATCCGCTTTGGAGGGACGATAGCCATGCCTGAAGCACGCACACTGCCTCGCTGGAACGAGCTTCCCGACTTTGGGCTCTACATGGACCAGGTGATCTCGCTCATGGAGCGTTATCTCGGCACGCCCGCAGGCACTGGCGAGAAGCGCCTCACGCCATCGATGGTGAACAACTACGTAAAGATCGGCGCGATTCCCTCCCCCATAAAGAAGAAGTACGGTCGAGAGCACCTCGCATGCCTCATCGTCGTTTGTGCGCTCAAGCCCGTGCTCCCGCTTGCCGTGATTCGCGAGATCTTGTCGAACAGGCTCGAGCAGGACGATCCCTCCGAGCTGTACGACCAGTTTTGCCAGCAGTTCGAGGACAGCGAGCGCGAGGCGCAGGGCGCCGTTGCGCATGGCGATGAAGCGACCCTAGACCCATACGCGGTGATCGCCGCTTCGGCCCTGAGCGCACAGGCCCGACGCAACGTGGCCCTCACCTGCTGGGCGCGCTGCAGCGATCAGGACGGCGCGCTCTAATAGCACACGGGCAGGACGTTGTCATTTGTGCCAGAAATGAACTGAATAATTGCGTGCGTGATTGCCAGTGCAAGCACGATGGTTTGCACTGGCAATCACGCACGCAATTATTCATGAAGCGAAGTGATGTGCCGAATTCTCGAACACACCACTTCTGACCTGCGGGTTTGTTGTGTTTTGGAGTAGAGTGCCAAAGAGTGTTCTGCCCTTCGTTTTATTCCCATTCAATTAGGAAAGCGTGGCTGTGGCGGCTCACGGTGGTTCGTGATTCTCCGTCGCATCCCTTTTCTCCACCATGGTTTTTGCCATCGGTCTATCCGGAAACGCTCGCCCGCTGCTGTGCCCGCCATAGCGTCGTGCTTCCCATGGCATACAGCGGTACGTTGCGCATCCAGCCCTCGTCGCGATATCCCGAAAGAGAGAACCTCACCGGTTGCATCCCGGGGTTCGCCTGGGAGAATGCTCTGAGGCTCTTCGCGCGAAGGTTCTCCTCGGCCTTGACCTCGATGGGGTAGGTCTCTCCGTCCGCCTGCACCAGGAAGTCAATCTCACCGCGCGAGTTCTCTGCGGACCAGTAGTAGGGGCTGAGACCGCAGTCGTCGACGAGCTGCTGGCACACATACTGCTCGGCAAGGGCGCCTTTGAACTCCGTGAGGAGACTGTTGCCTCCAATCACATCCCTCTCACTCGTGCCTGCCATCGCGCCGAGCAGCCCCACGTCAAGTAGGAACAACTTGAATGCAGAGCCATCAGCATATGCGGACAGGGGAACACCAGGCTTCGTGACCCGTCCAACCCTAGTCGCCAGCCCCGCCTGCGTGAGCCACGTGATCGCGGATCGGTAGTCGCGCGCGCGGGCTCCTTCTCGAATCTGCCCGAAGATGAACTTCTTGTTCTCGCGCGAAAGGTGCGCGGGAATGGAGTCAAACACGGCAAGAACGTGCTCGGTTTCGAGCGCAGAGAGGTGCTTTGAGGCATCTAGGCGATAGTTGCGGAGTATCTCTTGTTGCACTCCGCGTGCGTCGGAAAGCACCCCAGACTCAACGAACGCGGAGACCGCCTCTGGCATTCCGCCAACAAAGTAGTACTGCCGAAGCAAGGGGACCAAACGTGACGCGAACGAATTGACGCTGATGGGGTCCCCCTCGTCGACGAGCTCTCTGAGCATACTGTTACCCATAGCGTCCATGAACTCCCGGAACGTGAGGGGATGGAGATCAAGTGTGTTAACCTTCCCGACGGGAAATCCCGTGCCCTGGTGAACCGTGAGCCCAAGAAGCGATCCTGCCGCCGCCACATGAAGGCTGGGCGCGTCCTCGCAGAAGTACTTCAGGGACGTGAGTGCCTTCGGGCACTCCTGCACCTCGTCCAGAATGACGAGCGTCTCCCCCTCCACGATTCGGGTTCCCGTCCCAGCCTGTATGTTGGTCAGCAGGCGAGGGATGTCATAGCCCGCCTCGAATACGGATGTCATGGCCGGGTTCCCGTCGAAGTTGACGTAGGCAACATTCTCGTAGCGCGTAGCCCCAAACTCCTTGAGGAGCCAAGTCTTCCCCACCTGCCTCGCGCCGTTGAGGATGAGGGGTTTGCGCCTCGGAGATTGCTTCCAATCGTCCAGCCTGGACATGAGGTGACGGTCCATCAGCTGCCTCCAATCGAAATTACGTCCTTGTTTTAGCCAATTATGGTTAAAACAAGGACGTAATTCAACTAGTTTTGGCGATTCTCCGCCTGAATATTATTTCCACTCAACCAGAGGCGCGTGGCTGTGGTTGCGCATGGTGGTTTAGCGTGCGCTCCCGTACCCGTGGTGTCTGCCGTGACTCTGGCCATCGCCCCTACGAACGTCAAAGCGGCGTCACGGGCGCCGTTCCCGCGTACCTCGCACAGAAGCTCCCCGCCGCGCTCGGACGCCTGCCAGGCATGGATCTCGTCCTTGCCCAGGCGCTGCGCCCAGTAGGGGCCACCATGCAGTGCGCCGACCCCGTGACCGGATCCTCCTCGATACCCATGTCCGGCGCGAAGAAGCGCGAGACGCAGTCGGAGTCGGTCCCAGACGCCGTGGGGCAGGCGGCCATGCCGGGAAGGCCGGCCACCAGGGCGATGTCGGGCCTCATCTCGCGGACAGTGGCCTCGTCGTCGTACACGAGCAGCAGGTCCCGGTCGAGGTACGCCTCGAGGGGCCTCGCACCCAGGGCCGCCTCCATCTCGTCGGTGACGGGGACGGGCTCGAGCCGGTAGGCCGGGAAGTCCATGACCAGCCACCCGTCGCGGCGCGCAACCCGCAGCTCGCCGCTCATCGTGCGGAAGGCTATCTCGTCGGCCTCCGGCTCGTGGAACCGGAAGAGCGCGTAGGCCGTCGCGAGCGTGGCGTGGCCGCAGAGGTCGATCTCGATGGTCGGCGTGAACCAGCGCAGGCGCCACGCGTCGCCCTCGCGCACCGTGAAGGCCGTCTCGGAGAAGTTGTTCTCGCGCGCGATGGCCTTCATCAGCCGCTCTCCGGGCCAGGCATCCATGACGCACACGGCCGCCTGGTTGCCGCGGAAGACCTCGTCGGTGAAGGCGTCGACGACGTACTGCCTCATGCGCCATCACCCACCTCGAAGACTACCTCAATCTCGACCGGGGCGTTCATGGGCAGCGCCGGCACCGCGACCGCCGTGCGGGCGTGCCTGCCGGCCTCGCCGAACACGTCTAAGAGCAGCTGGGACGCCGCGTTGACGACGAGGTGCTGCTCGAAGAAGCCCTCGGCGCTCGCCACGAGTCCTCAAGAAGCACCAAAAAGGCGCCCCGGAGCCACGTCCGGAGCGCCTGAAAATAGCACAATTATGTAGCGGTCCTACTCCCACTCAACCAGAGGCGCGTAGCCATGGTGGCGCATGGTGGTTTAGCGTGCGCTCCCATACCTGTGGTGTCCATCGTGGCTCTGGCTATCCTCCCTGCGGACGTCAAAGAGATGTCACGGGCACCGTTTCCGCGCCCGTGACGTCGCCTCACTTGAAGTCAGGTGACGTCATGACGTCACCCTACTGTGTTTGCTCTGGTAAAGATGCTCGTTCAGCAAATTGTCTCGGACTTATAGCCTGTACCTCCCCGCCGCCGTCTTGCTCTGGACCATGTAATTCTCGCTGCTCAGCCCGATACGGATGGAACCCTTCTCCATGGGAATATGAAGCGTCGGGACCAGATGCATATTGTCCCTAAATGCGGGAAGCTTGTCCCAAAGGCTCAGTGCTTGATGGGTGAGATTGCCCCTAGAGTCAATCGGTTCGATACCCGGATAGACAACGATGACTGGAAGGCCCTGATCGGCAATCCCATACTCCATCTCCTCGGTAAGCGCCCTACTCGCCTTGGTATGCGAGCTAAGGAATAGGACGATACTCTTCGAGTTGCGGAGCCGATCCCGAAGCCGCGGTTTCAACGTGTACTCCCAACTGCTTCCGTCACGTACGTTGTAGTTCTTCATGTGGGAGTCGTTGAATGGGAAGCTGCTGTCTGCCCCCTTCCACATGCGTAGCGTCTGGTAGTAGCAGAAGTCGGGCGTCGCGTAAGCGCCAAGGTTGCTCTCGTGGAAGGGCTCATCCACATAGAACGCCGCGTAGTTGCCATTTCTGTATGACATGTCCTCACTCCAAATTCTGTCAGATGTTGCCTGTTATCGTGTGGCTCTCTCGTCACTAGGTTCGCCGCCCAACCCGAGTTCGTCCCACGAGCCGGGAAGCACGACTATGGACACGTTGCCGTGCACCCTGTCGCTGGCGGTGGAAAACGCGCCCCTGATTACCTCGTACGACTCTCTGACTGAAAGACGAGCCCTGGACAGCCCGGTGCCGACAAGGGGGACGTACAGGGGATACCCCTGCCCGTGCCTGTCGTAGAAATCCACAAGCCGAGAGAGCGCGAGGTCGATTTCCTCCTTGGAGCTCCGTGTATTGCCGCCCTCGTCCATGCGGGAAACCGCAAGCAGGTAATACGCAGTCGTCCCAAGATCTACCACGGATACCGTCCCCACGGGGACCCCACTCCCGTCCAGTCCCTGCCTCTCGAGCACCGAGACGATTCGCTCACTGATCTCCGTCTTAGACATTCCTCCCGCCATCAAGCCGAGCAGCCACTTTCCGTGGACGCTTTTCGGCGAGATACCTCCCTCGTCAAGCTCCTCCAAGCTCGTGGCAATCTGCGTAGTGAAATCGACGTCAACTGGAATGACGGCGATTCGCTTGATAAAGTCGCCCACCTTGCTGGACGCAAGTTCGAAGAGGTCGCCCTCAACGACAGCAAGAGAGCTCGGCCCGTCTGCCCAGATGCGGCAGGAATGCGACTCGATCTTATCGTACGCGTCAACAAGCGTGATGGCAGCCGCTTCCATCATGAGGCCCTCGTCGAACAACTCGCCAACGGCCTCGCAATCATCCTTGGCGCCCCTATTCACGGCCTCGGCAACAACGAATGCGAGAACGCCAGCAAGGAAGCCCCACGGAGCGAAGTACGCCTGCTTTGCAGCATCGCTTTTGGTAAGACCGTCAATCGGGTCAATCACGGTCCGAGGATTGAGGGTCTCGTCCGCCCTTGCAATAGCCCTCACCGCAGCGACCGCCAACGGGATCTTGCCCGAATCTAGAAGCGGTGAGACGTGATTCGCAAACCTCTCCGCAAGAGAGGGACGATCACAGAATCGCGCGTTCTCCACCTCCGCTGGGCCGATGTTCTTCCGACCGTTAAAGAGGTCTGAGACTTGAGAGTCGCTGTAATGCGCATACGTGCCATTGACCGAGTAGAGCAGCTCGTTGCCAAGCTCGACCTGGGTGACACCCACCCTCACACATCTCTTTAGCGCTTGACCGTACGTCCCGAAACAGAGCCTCAACTGCATTCCAATCCCAAGACAAACCCACATAGCAAGAAGGATTCTACCAACGCACAAGGACAGATATTCAGCCTCCATTGACACTCGTGCATCTCACATCGAGAAACGTCGAGAAGCAGCGAAGTCTCAGACAAGCTGCGGCTAAGTACAGGAACGCCGCACGCGAGTTGAATGGTAGTCGCGATCGCGAGCACCGGCGGGGCGCCCGGCCAGCCCCCGCCACCACCTGGCTGCTGGCGCAGCCCGACTCCATTGGAGGTTTTCGAACAATGGCCAAGCTTAACTGCAGGCGGAAGGGCTGCCGAGACGTCTGGAATGCGTTCCTCGTCGCAGCAGCCCACTTCGCGGGGTTCCTCGAGTTCCCCCTCATTCACCCCACCCACGAGGTCCCGAACAGGCTTGTCCCCTTTTCCAAGGCGGTCAACTGCGAGGACCGCGACCAGTGGGTGCACTTCTACGAGGATGACTTCCACTTCGAACGGCTGTGGGACGATCCCGCGCGCTGGCTCGACACCCTGAGGGGGTTCAGGGGCGTCATCCTGCCAGACTTCAGCCTATACCGTGACATGCCCCTCATCGTCCAGCTCTACAACATCTACAGGTCACGTGCCATCGGCTGTTGGCTTCAGACGAATGGGGTCAAAGTCATCTGCAACTTGCGCTGGGGCGACCGCAGGACCCAACGTCTCTGCTGCGATGGCGCCCCGAAGTGCTGCGTCATCGCGGTCGGCACGCACGGCTCACTCAAGGACCGCGACGACCGGCGTTGCTTCGCCGAGGGCCTCGCCACTATCGTAGCGCATCTCCAGCCCACGGCAATTGTGGTCTACGGCGACGCACCCGACAGAATTTTCAGGGAATACCGGGAGAACGGCATCGAGGTCGTCCCGTTCGCCAGTGACGTGGACCGCGCGCACGGGAGGGCAGAGTAGTGGGCGCCGGGGCGCACGGGGGCTTCGGCCACACGAAGGGCTCGCGCTCGACCCCGCACTTCACTCGCGTCCAGTACGAGGGGACGGTCAAGGTGAACGGCGAGATCCGCGACGTAAGCCGCAGGGTCTACCAGCGAAACGACATCGATTTCGAGTATGTTCATCCCAAGTCGGGCAAGACCAACCTGCAACTCATGCAGGCCGGGCAAGCTCCGATTGGCAATGATGGCAAGCCCGTTCAGCTCCATCATGTGCTCCAGAAGGAGTCAGGTCCCATGGTAGAGATACGCGAGACTACCCATGAGGAGTACAATCGCATCCTGCATGGCCTCGGTGTGAGCGGTGCTAGCTTCAGGAGGGATCCCGTTCTCGACAGGCAGTACGCCAACTTCCGTCGTCAATACTGGAAGTGGCGCGCCAGGCAGTATCAGAAGGGAAGAAAATAATGAATGCACAAATCAGAGCCCTGATTGCCCAGCACGAACAGAAGGGCGACTTCACCCACGTTGCGCCGACCGAGGAGATGCTCGCGTCCGCACAGAGGCTGCTGGACGTCACCATCCCCCAGCAGTTCGTTGAGTTCTTGAAGGAATACAGCTACGGTGGGATTGGCGGCGTCACGATTCTCGGTGTTGGCTTAGACGGGAGCATGGCCTTTCTCGAAGAGACGCTCGACTATCGCAAGTATGGCCTGCCGCACAACCTGCTGGCCGTGGAGAATTGCGACGAATGGCTCTACTGCCTCGACTGCGACACCGGCGAGGTCGTCTCGTGGAGCCAGGTCGACGGAATCCTCCCCGGTTACCCCAGCTTCGACGACTTCCTCCTTCAGGACCTCGAGGATGCGATCGAGAACCTCTAGGACAAGAACTCCGACACCGACAGACAGGCCCCGTCTGCACCTGCAGGCGGGGTTCTTCATTTCAAATCATCCTGCAGCCTGGGGCTGTCAGCCGACCCTCCTGTCCAGCGTGTAGGAATTGCACCACGCGTCGTACTCGACCTGCGTGACCTCTCCGGCGTCGCGCCTCTCGCGCATCTCGCCCCACTCAAGGATCGCCTAGGAGACGTCGGGGTCGTCTGATTCCAGATACCAGCGCTCCCCCACCCTCACCAGGTGCAGCCGGAACAGCCGGTCGTCCATGCGCATGAGGGAGTGGACGCCCTCGTTCGCCGTCACGACACCGTAGTCGGCTATCGCCTCGTAGCGGATGCCAAGTGCCTCGGCGATGCGCTCCAGGTGGATGCGCTTCGGCCGCCTCTTGCCCGTCTCGTAGGCGCGTATGGCAGCCTCGGTGCCCGGCAAGGTCAGCAGGGGCTACTTCCTGCGCCGCTACGGCCTGGACGGTGCCGGCGATGAGCGTCTATAGGGACGAGGGGCGAGGCACCTGGTACGTCCAGGCCTCCTATCACGACTCGCACGGGAGACGCCACCGCACCACCAAGCGCGGGTTTGCCACCAGACGCGAGGCACAGGCGTGGGAGCGAGACTTCGTCGGGACGCATTCGAGGAAGACCCTGACCGGCAACGTGAGCTTTCCGGCGCCGTCCATGTGCGACGCCGAAGAGGTCGGCGTCGCACTCGACGCGGAACTGCTCGATGTTCCTGGACGAGCGCAGGTTGGCGCTGCCTTCCATCACGACCTTTAGGCCGTCCGTGGTCTCGATGGTCGCGATTTTGGCGTGCACGCTCGCGAAGGCCAC
>CADBCS010000019.1 GCA_902793195.1 uncultured Coriobacteriaceae bacterium
GAACCTGCCGGCGCTCTTGTACCCCAGCCAGCCGAAGGTCTGCACGTGGGCGTTGGCCGTCACGCGGCCGTTGAACGCCGTCCTCCTGGCGTCGTAGCCGGCGGGCTTCGCGTCGCCCTTGAGCACCACGACCTGGATGGCCTCGAGCCTCTTGGACTGGCCGCTCGTGCCGGCCGGCGCGCCGTCGCAGGCCCAGCCCAGCCAGCCGTAGGTCTGCGCGTGGACGCGGTACCACACGTGGTAGCCGGCCTCGGTCAGGCGGTCGGAGAGCCGCATCTGCATGGCCTCGAGCCTGCGGGACATGCCGGTGGTGCCCGTCCTCATGCCGTCCCTGGCCCATGCGGTCTCCCAGCCCTTGCGCTGCACGTGGCTGCGGTACTCGATGGTGCCGCCCGTCACCGTTGCCGAGAAGGACTCGATGCGCTTGGACTGGCCCACCGTGCCCAGCGACGCGCCGTTCTTGACTCCGGCGATGTCGCCGTAGGTCTGCACGTGGCCGGCGTAGGTGGTGTTGAGCTGATCGCCGCCGTCGACCTCGAACTCGATCGTCTTGGCGTCCTTGAGGTTGCCCCTGCCGGTGATGGTCACCGTGGCCTTGCCCACGGTCACGTTGTCCCTGTAGGTGAGGGTGTAGTCGCGGCCCTCCACGGCCACCCAGTCGCCCAGCCTGACCACCGGCTTGGGCTCCACGGCCTTGCCGGTGTAGGCCACCGACTTAGCGAGCTCGATGTCGCAGTTCTGCACCGAGGCCGGCGCAATCGTAAAGGTAATGGTCTGGTCGTCTGTCGTGGTGGTAGGCGAACTCTCCTCGTCGGGCCAGTCGAGGTACCACGTGAGCATATTTTGCGCCTTCGCCACCACGGTGTAGGTTCCCTCGTTGGTGGCGACGGCATCGCCGTCCTCGTCGATGCGGGCGCCCGTGCTGGGGCTCGCCAGCTCGTAGTCGTCCACGAGCCACACGCCCACCTGCTCGGTGCCGTCGAACACGAGCTCCTCGCCCTCGGGGATGTACATGTAGTCACTCAGCTCATACAGGAAGGTGGCGGTGTAGCTCTGCTCCTTGTTGGGGGCGACGGTATAGGCCTCTATGCACAGCAGGCTGCTATCGTCAACTGAATCTCGATCCAGGTAGATGGGCTCGCCCAGGTACTCCCTAAAGTCGGAGGGATAGATCTGGGAATACTCGCCCTTAAGGCCGCTCGCAATGCGGTAGTAGATGGTGCCATCCTCCTCGTCGGTGTCCAAGATAATTGCCTTCTCGGTGTCGTAGATGTCGCTCTCGGGTATCGCGTAGGGCATCTCGGCAAGGTTGTCGGGCAGGTCGGCCAGGTCCACGTACACGTCCATGGTCACCGCAAGGGACACGTTGTTGGGGTTGCTCGCGTCGTCCGGCAGCGCAACGGTGCCGGTGGCAGTCCACTTGGCGCTGTAGCGGAAGGTGCCCACGCTGTCCACGCACTCCACCTTGTTCCAGGTGATGGCACCCGTGGTTGCGACGCCCTCCTCGAGGATGAGGTCGGTCTGAGCGGGTAGCTGATCGCGTACCGTGGCCTCGTCGGCACCGGCCTGCAAGCCGTATATGTCGGCGGGCTGGTCCACATGGACCAGGTCGAGCGTGTTTGAAGGCGACACGTACACGGTTACGGTAGCGTACAGGTCTTGCGCCTGCACGTTCGCAGGCAGCGTGAGCTTGCCGCGCGCGTGCCATATGGCACCCTCGAGCTTGCCACCGTCCACCTCGAGCACCGGCTGCTCCCATGCGACGTCCGCTTCGGTGACTTCGTTGCCCGTCACCTCGATGCCGACCTTGTTGCGCTTCTGGCCCAAGAGCTCTTGGATGTCTTCGGCGCTGTTGTGGTCGTAGGTGGTGTACACGTCGTCGACAGGCTTAACCGAGATCAGCTGCGTGGGCGAGTTCTCGTCGAAGTACAGGTAGGCCGTGCCGCTGTTGGGATCGAACGCGGTGTATGCGGGTCCGGACGTCGTGGCATAGGTCTCGGGCGTATAGGCATACTGCCACGAGTCCTCACCGTTCAAGGTCTTCTTGAATTGGGGTGTGACGGCGGCCTCGTACTCCTTGGCCGCATCGGCACTCTGATCGGCGGGCTTCCAGGCGGCAGTGCCCAAGACGGCGCCGGGCGTGGCGAACGCCGTGCTCGCGAGCGTCGCGCTGGCCGTGGCGTTGGGCGAGAGCGGCTGGCCGTTGCTTGGCGTGGAAACGTTCACGCGCACGCTGTTGACAACCGGCTTGAACAGGGCGTGGACGACGGCCTCGTCGTTGGCGGCCGCGCCACTCTTGAGCGTGAGCACGTTGTCCACGACCGACTGCGCCGCAGACTCTGCGTCGGAATCGGCCGCAAAGCCGCAGGATACGCCGCCGGACACCTGGTACGGCACCAGCTTTGCCGTGCCACCCGTCACCAGCACGTCGTAGCTCCTGTTGTACAGGAGCGGCTCGAGGGGCTCGATTGACCCGCTCAGAGGCGCGTTGGCATTTACGTCGTACGCCAGCATCCTCACGGTGCGGAACGTGGCGTCCGCCTCGGGATCGGCGGCCTGCGTAAAGGTCGTGGTCACCGTGAGGTTGCCCTCGTCATCCCACGCCGTCGTCGTGGCCTGGCTCTGGTCGCCGTTTACGGTAATCTGCAACCCGTTGCGGCGAATTCCCTGGGCCTTGCTCGCATCCAGCTGCATGGTCGCCGTGTATGCGTAGCCCTCATCCTTGCTTGCGCGCGTCCACATAACGTCCACGGAGGGCGCACTGTAGGTGCCAGTGCCGTCGGTCCACTGCCAGGCGCACGTGGTGCTGGCCGCGGTGGCCGTGGGAACGGCGAGGCCGGTAATCGCCAGCTTGTCCGCCTTGCCTGCGTAGTTCGCCGTTATGGTGAGCGCGTAGTCCATGGTGGGGAACGATGCAGCCCCCGCCCCCACCGGCAGGTTGAGCTCGATGGTGGAATCGTCCACCTGGTCGCCCTGGAGGACCTGCCGGGTAACGTCGGCGCCCTTCTGGTCCGTAACGGTCCAGTGCGAGAAGGCCTTGTCCTCGCTGGGCTTGGCCACGAGGTGCTTGGTCGCAGCCTCCTGCCAGAGATACGTGGTGGGCAGGCCACCTGCGTTGTCGACCACGGTCACCTTGTGGTTGTTGCGCGGGTCGGTGGCGTCGAACGCCACGTACACCGTGTGCTCGTCGTCGATGTCGAGGTCCGCGAAGTCCTGGTCGTGGACGCCCACAACATCGTCGCCAAATGCGTATTGCTTGCCCTCGCCGGGCGCGCAGACCAAGGTGGCTATGTACGCCTCGCCAAAGTCGGCGTTGGTGTGGGACGGTGTCCATTCAAGCGATACGACCGTTCCCCCGATTCCCTCAAACGCGTCGTTTTCCAGCTCGTACGAGACCGTCGCGTCGTCCTTGGTCGCGAGCTTCTCGCTGGCTCTGGGCGCCGCAAAGTCCACGCGCACCGTGTCCACCACCGGCTTGTAGAGCGCCTTAACGATGTTGGTCTCGCCTACCTCGGCATCCGGCTTAAAGGTAAAGATCGCGGTCGACTCGTCGTCCAAGACGGGCGTCTTTTGGAGCACGCCCTCGTCGAACTCCCAGCCCGCGAACACGCCGCCGTCCACATCGGGTGCGCTCAGCATTATGCCGTCCTCGTCGTCCTCGAAGATGGCATGCTCCTCCACCTCCGTGCCGTCGAGCTTGGCGTGGTCGTCCGCGTTCACGTCGCATGCCCACAGGGTCACGGTGCGCGCCTCGAGCACCTCCTGGGTGGTTACAAAGGGTACGGTGATGATGATTCCGTCGGCGGCACGCTCAAACCCGACCTCTCCGGCGTCGATTTGTGGCCCGTCCTCAACCGAGCCATCGGCGAGCTGGGCCACGACGAACGGGTCCTCCGCAAACTTCTCCAGCTCCGCTGCCGAAAGCGTCAGATGGAGCGTCGCCACGTATGCAGTGCTGGTTATCTTGTCTCCAGTGGAGGTGTCTTCGGTGTGCGAGGCGGACCACGCTATGGGGGTGTCCGGATTCGTTATGGTGTCGTCGTCATCCATCCACGCCACGGTGCCCGACTCGCCCATGGGCTGCGGAATGGTTACCAGAACCTCGTCGATCTTGTCCTTGTAGTTGGCGACTGCCGTAAGGGCATAGCCCTCGGGGAAGTCCTCGCCGTCCTCTTCGGGCACGGTAATGGCGATTGCGGCATCGGTGGCCTTGGCGCCCTGGGCAAGCACGGCATTCGTTACGTCCTTCTCGCCCGCGCCCTTGATGGTCCAGCTCACAAAGAGCTTGTCGTCGTACTGCTTGGCGACCAGGTACCTGGTCTCTCCCTCGTACCAGGTCTCCTGCCAGGCCTCGCCCTCATCCTCGTCGTCCTCGGCAAAGTCGCGAATCGTTACCTGATGGCGGTCGTCGCGCTCCGTGGCCGGGAAGAACACGTAGGCGGCGTAGTCGCTCG
This sequence comes from uncultured Coriobacteriaceae bacterium, assembly GCA_902793195.1. Lineage (GTDB taxonomy): Bacteria > Actinomycetota > Coriobacteriia > Coriobacteriales > Atopobiaceae > RUG440. Next base: position 4,455 of record CADBCS010000019.1, read on the forward strand.
TGTCGAACCACGTGAAGGACGAGCCTTCGCATGTCACCTCCACGTCTTCGGCGTAGCCGCAGACCCATGGGGTGTTGGTTACCTGCTCGGCCCCCTGATCGTCTGTGGTCTTCACCTTGCACGCGATCGTCGCCGCCGCGGCGTACTCGGTGTCGTATGCTGCGGTAGCGCCGCCAGGCGTCCACGTGAGGTTGGTTGCGGCGACGCTCGGGGCAACGCTCGTAAACGCATCCGCATTCGCAAGCACGACGGAGGCCTTTGCCTGCGCCTCGGTGGTGAGCGCCTCGTCCGCCTTGGGAGCTGCGACCTCAAGCGTCACCTTGCTCACCACGGGCTTGTACAGCGCGTGAATCGCGATGGCGTCCTGGGCGGTGGCACCACTTGCGAATTTGAACTTGTTGGTTTCTCCAACGCGCTCGATCTTGGATCCGGCCGGAATCTCCCAGCGCACGAACTCCGCGCCGTCGATTACGGGCGCCGCGAGCGAGAAGCCGTCGCTGTCGCTCGTCTCGCTCACGACGACCTGCGCCACGTCGGGCATGTCCACGAGCGAATCGCCCTCGCCCTTGGTCTTGAGCTTGCCGGCGGCGCCGTTCGCGTTGTAGGCGTTGGCGTCGTAGGCGCCAATGGACACCTTGTATGCGGGCAGTGGGACGCTCACGGGACCGTAGCTCACCGATACGGTAAGGCTGCCGTCAGCGTTCCAGGTTGCCGTACCCACCGTGTAGAGGTCGTTGGCAACCGTCGCAAAGACGCTCGGGGCATCGCTTCCGCGCTTGAGCTGGCGAGCACTCCGGGCGTCCAGACGCATGGTTGCCGTAAAGATGTGCGTGCCAGTGGTCTCGCTGTAGGCGGACTCGGCCGACCAAACGACGTCTGCCGTCGCGGTTCCGGTTTGCTCCTGCTCGCCGGCCATCCAGTGCCACGTGAGTGTGGCGCCATCCGCAAGGTCCAGCGTTGCGGCCGTCGGCTCGATGTCGTTTACAAAGAGCTTGTCGGCCTTGTCGTGGTAGACGGCCGCAAGGCTTAGGGCGTAGCCCTCGCCGAACGTGGCCCCCGCCTCCGTGGACACGGCCGGCATGGTGAATTTGAGGCTGGATTGCGTGAGCTTGTCAGCCCTGAGGCCCATGCCCTGCAGCTGCTCGTCCGTCGTAAGGGGTACGGGGTCGCCAGCCTTGGGGGTCACCGTTACCGCCCAGCGCTCGAAGACCTTGTCCGCGTAGTCGTCCTTGGCCGCAACGGTCTTGACCTCGCCCTCCTTCCACGTGTGCGTGGCGGGATCACCCGCGTCGGCGTTGCCCTTTACCGTCACCTTGTGGTCGGTGTTGCGGCTTGTGGTCTGGAAGGTGAGGAAGAGCGTGCCCTCGTCATCCTTGAGCTTGCCGTTGGCGTCCCTGTCCAGCAAGAACCTGGAGGTGGTAACACCCAAGCCCTCCGCCACGGTGACGGTCGTGTTCCGATCGAGGTAGATCTTCTTGTTGTCCGCGCACTTGAGCTTGATGATGCAGGTGTACTGCGTCTGGCCCTGTGCCTTTCCGGTCGCCGGGACCTCCGGAGTCCACCTGAGCTCTGTGATCTGCGGCGCGTAGCTTGCCGTAAACACGCTGTCCGCGGGCTTGTTGAACGCAAGGTTGATGGCCTCGCTTCCCGCCGTGGCCAGGCTCTCGCCGACCTTGGGCGCGGGGAACGCCTTGACCTCAACGTTGCTTATAACGGGCTTCTGCTCGCAGTTAAGCAGGAGCTTGGCCTCGGAGCCCTGCTTGACCTGGTATTTGTTATTCTCTCCGGATACTGCTTCCAAACCGGAATCGTCGGGCGCGTAGGAGTGCCATGTTGGCTGTCCGCCGGGCACCGAGGGCGACCAGTCGGCCGCAAACGGCATCCCCTCGATGACGCGCCACGTCTCGATTGCCTGTCCGTCCTTCGTGAGCGGCGCCTTGTTGGTGTCGTTGATGTCGTACGCGTTGCAGTAGATGGTGTTCTTGGGCGTTCCTGTGGTCTGGGACTTGGACACCTGCAGGCGAATGCGGACCTTACCGTCTTGATAGGGCTCCAGCGTCGCTGCGCAGTCCGCTACGTTGGTCGTTACCTGGACGTTTTGCGAGTACATGTAGTCGGACGTCCAGTTGGTCACGACATAGGTGGTATACGTGGTCGTCGTGGTTGTGGTGGTGTCCCTGTTGACCTTGGTCTGGATGGACTTGTCCCACTTGACCGTGCTCGCGTCGGCCTTGTAGTCCGGCGACAGCGACGAAACGTCGCTTACGTAATGCGTGCACGTGTACTGCCCGGAGGCCGTTTCCGCCTGCGGGTCGGGGAAGTTCGTTATAGTGACTCTCTTGATCTTTGATTCGACCGTGGTGTCCAGGCTGAGCTTGTCACCCTCCAGGAACTTGGTGGGGTTGTTGGAGCCCTCGATCTTGAGGACGTCGCCGTGCCTTGGCACCACGAACCTCAACTCGCTCTTCTTCTTGCCGGCCCAGACGCCGCCGAGCTGCGGCTTGAGGGCATCCGTCACGTTGAAGGGACCGCCATCTGTGCGCGAGAGTTTCGCGGTCCAATGGTCGAAGTAATGCTCGTTGTCCAAGGTCGGGGTATAGGTAACCGTCTCGCCCTCGCGTGCCTTGAAGGTCTTTACCGTCTGCCCTCCCACGGCAATCTGGATCTCGTGCAGGTTGTCGGTGCGCAGCCGCGTCTCGTAGTTCGCCTTCGCCACGAGGCTGTAGTTCGCGGAGAGGCCATCTTGGTCACCTACAGGCAGCATCAGGCTCGTGTTGTTGGTGTTGACGCTTCGGGGCAGCAGGTTCGTCAGCTTGGTGCCGTTCTCGTTCGTAAACGTCCACTCCGTAAACACGGACTCACGGGTATCGCTTTGCACCACGCGCCGCTCCGCCTTGAGCTCGATCGTCTCGCCCTCCTTGGCGGTGACCACCTTGCCCTTGCTCGCCTCCATGTTGGGGGCGTTGATTATGGTTACCTTGTGCTCGGGAACCAAGGTCTTGATGGTGTACGTCACCTCGCCGCTCTTGGTGCCGTGCCACATCGCATAGGCGGTTACGGTGTAGGTGGCGTCCTTCTCGAAAGAGACCCTAAAGGGCCCGCGGTAGATCTCGTAGCCGTTCTTGCAGGTGTTCTCGCTCACCTGCTTGCCGTTCTTGGACACCTTGTAGTACACGGCCTCGCCCTTGAGGTCCTTAACGTCCAGCGTCACGGCGCGCAGACCGGTTGGCACCGTGTTCTCTGTGGTTGCAAGCTCCTGGCTGCCCACCTTGGCCGCAGGAGACGCCACGCGGTCGGCCTTGGCAATGACGTAGGCGGTCTTGTCGTTGTTGTAGTACGAGTCATCCGCACGCAGCCATGCAAGGTTGACCTCGGGGTAGTGGTTGGACATGATGCGCGACGCGTTGAGCGCAAAGGTGGGAAGCACCATGCACTTTGCCGTTCCGCCAAAGCTCTCGTTGTTGTAGTCGCCGTCCACGATCTTGAAGGCAAAGTCCAGGAAGGTGGGCAGGCTGTTCCTCACCTTGGCCTTTTGCTCGGCGGTGAGGTAGTCGTAGGCGCCGGTGCCGTCGATCGCGGTGATAAAGGTGTCTATGTATTGCTTCTTCTCCTTTTCGGTGCGCTTGTGCCATGCGCCAATGACGTCGGCGTAGATGTTGCGCAGGGACCTCTTGCTGCTGAACGGTGCCACGGTGGGTATGCGGTCCATGCACGTTGAGGCGCGGTTGGTAAATCCCTGCATGGACGCGTTGTCCATGCTAAACACCGTGCCAATGACGTTTTGGAACGCCGTTTCCAGGTTCTTGCTGTACGACGCGCGGTTTCCAATGGCCCAGCGCTGCACGTCGTTAATAAACTGGACGATGAACTCCTCCTCGTTGCCGCCAGCCTTTGCCACCTTGTATCGCATGTCTGGCGAGGGGAAGAAGTCCATGTCGGCCGTGTGGAAGAAGTCGTCGAAGTTGATGCTGGGGTCAATCGCCTCCAGCTGGGACAGCATGGTGCTGCGTGCCGCATTGTACTTGGCGCCGCTGTTCGTCGCATAGCTCTGATTGTCGGACCACGTGTTTACGGTCCGTTCGGTTACGGCTGCCACTGCCGGCTCGTGCCCCGAGAAGTTGGTGCCCGCCGTTTGGCTGAGGCCTCCGGCCCTGTCGACCCCAACCGAGCTCTTGGTTGCGTTTGTGGCAGCGCTGCCCGGAATGTAATGGTCCACGCCATAGCGCTTGAAGCCCATCTTGGTGGGACCCACCAGGGGAACGAGGTCGGCCTTGTTGATGATGTTGTGGATGCTGTAGTAGCGCTCGGGGTTGGCCTTGTCGTAGTCGTCGGAGCCGCCCTGAGGCGCCTCCATGGGATAGCCAAACACGTCGCACTTCTTGGCGCCGCTCGCGTACTGGTCCAGCAGACGCCTGGCCGTGAGGTTTGAGGTGGCGCCGGCGCGCGAGTAGCCCGCGATCCAGAACTTCACCTTGCCCTGCTTGGCCTTCTCGGTGAGGTTGTGTCGGGCGAGGTAGGAGTTGACCTCTGCGGTCACCTTGTTGGCGGCGTCCGCAAATCCCCAGTGCTCGGCGCCAACCCCGGCCTTCATTGTTACGTTGCTGGTCCACTCGGCCTCGTAGCCTGCGCCGCGCACGGCAATGGGCACGAGCGTGTACTCCGTACCGGAGGCGTCCTTTATGGTCTTGCTCGCAATGGTGACGCCAATGGTAAAGGAGCCCGGCTTCTGCACGTTGTAGTCGTTTACATAGATGTCGTCGTCGGCGCAACCGATGTCGGACATAAACTGCCGCGCGGAGGCGTGCTTGTTAATGTAATCGGTGGTGCTTCCCGCGTTGAGGTAGAACCCGCTCATGGCCATGCACATGGAAAGCGTTGCCAGGTGGTTGTTGTACTTGGTGGGGTTGTCCAGGAAGTAGCCGTCGGAGTAGTAGAACGAGGTGGCAAAGTCCTTGGTGCCATCCTCCACGCTGGGATAGCGCACGTATCCACGCACCACGTCGCGGCCGTTGTACTTCTCGCCGGTTGTGGTGGGCGTGGTTTGGTTGGGGTTGAGGGTCGTTTGGGTTTGCGGGATACGTGCCGCCTTGCCGGTGGTCGCGTTTTCGTTTTGCCCCGCTGATCCCTTGACGATGTAGATGACGCGCGAGCTGTCGTTGTAGGTAACGTGATAGCCGTTCATCGTGGTGAGGTACCGAATGCAGTTGGGAACCTTCGCGTCCTGAGGAGTTATGGGAACGTAATTGTGGCCAGGCGAGCCCTTTATCACGCACACCGATGACCCGCGCGCAAGGTCCAGCTTCACAAAGCCGCCGCGGGTGTTATCGGGGGTGCCGGTGATCTCGGGGGCAAGGTACACGCCGTTGTTGCCCTGGTTGTCCTTGATCACGCAGGTGCCGCTTATGGTGGAGGAGTAGCCCTCTATGCATGCGCCCGCACCATAGCTGGAGTCCTTTGAGTACGTGCTGTTGTTTGTGATCGTGCACGACGTGACGCTCTCTTCGGCCCCCATGGTTCGCAGGCCGCCGGCATACGTCGCCTTGTTGTTGGTGATCGTGAGGTTGGCAAAGGTGGTCTTTTTGGCGTTCGCATAGGCTCCGCCACCAGTGGCATTGCCAGACTGGTTCCATTCCACCTTAAGGCCCTTGAGGGAGCAGCTGTCCTTTTTGAAATAGACGCCGCCGCCATTGCCCTTCGCGTAGTTGTATCGGATGGACGAGGTTGCATCGCCGCTGATGTGAATGCCGGTGGAGTCGCAGTGGATGCCGCCGCCGGTTCCGCGGTCGGCTATGTTGCCGTCGATGGTTGACTTGTTGAGGGTGATCAGACACACGGCATTGTTGGCATAGATGCCACCGCCAGCGTCGTAGGCATAGTTTCCCATGATGTGCGAGTTGTTGAGCGTAATGTTGGTATTCTCGCCCGCCACGTAGATTCCGCCGCCGTAGCCATCCATCCCCCAGTTTTGCTCCGCACGGTTGCCGGCGAGGTGCACGTTGGTGAGCGTGAGCGAGGACCCGCCCTCCAGTTGGATGCCGCCACCGCCGTTGGTGTTGTAGCCACCGGTGATAAGGCCCGAGACCTTGCGCGACTGCATGGTGTGCTTGCCCGAGGTGGAGTAGATTCTCATGCTCTTGAACGAGGTCTTGGTGCCGCCGTCAATGCTGAGCAAGGCGTTACTTCCCACTTGTATGGCGCTGTCGTTGCGGCCTCCGGACGTGCGGTTCCTGTTGATGGTGTGCCCGTTCATCTTTATGGTGACGTCGGCACCGCTGGGAATCTCTATGGTCTGATTGTTCCAGTCGGCAGTCATGTTGATGGTGATGTGGAAGCCCTGTTTTGTGCGCTCTTTAATCTTCTTGTTGGCATCGGAGGCAGAGCCCGCATCCAGATTCGCGACTTTTAGGCCAAGGGCCTGAGGCGATAGCGCCACGTCGTCGTTGCTCGAGACAATGCCCTGCTCCTCCAGCAGCGCATGGAGATCTGGCACCTCGTCCTGCGCATCGCCCCCCTCCGCAAGCGCGGGCAAGGGCATCACCAGCAATGCCACAAACGCCACGAGCACGAACACGGGACGAACGATGAGGGACGAGGAGCGCTTATTCATGGTAATCCCTTCACATATGTATGGAATTATGAGAATTGTATCAAATTCAAAGAATGTGAATGGGCCACTTTTGCGCCAAGACCGATGGTGAGAAGAGGGCTTTGGGCCCTTTTTTCTCAGCGTTTGCTAGGCATCTGTGAGGAAATGGGAAGAGGGCTTTGCCCCTCTCCCCGGCTGCGGTTAGAGCGTGCCAAAGATGCGGTCGCCCGCATCTCCCAGACCCGGCAGAATGTACGCGTCGTCGTTGAGCCGGCGGTCCACCGCACAGGTGTACAGTTGCACGTCCTTGTCGAAGTCGAGCACCGTCTGCACTCCCTTGGGGCTGCTCACCAGCGTGAGGCAGCGAACGTCGCGCGCACCGGCGTCGCGCAGGAACTGGATGGCCGCCGTAAGCGAGCCTCCCGTGGCCAGCATGGGATCAACGATCAGGCACGTGCGCTCCTCGACCTGCTGCGGGAGCTTGCAGTAGTACTGCACGGGCTCGTTCGTCTGCTCGTCGCGATACATGCCGATGTGTCCCACGCGTGCGCTGGGCACGAGGGTGAGGATGCCGTCCACCATGCCCAGGCCCGCACGCAGGATGGGAATGACGGCGAGCTTCTTGCCGGCAAGGCGCTTGCCCGTGGTGACCTCAAGCGGCGTCTCCACGCCGTAGTCCTCCAGCGGCAGATCGCGCAGGGCCTCGTAGCACTCAAGTATGGCCAGCTCGCTTACCAGCTGGCGAAAGTCCCGAATGGTCGTGTCCTTGCTGCGCAGGATGGAGAGCTTGTGCTGCACGAGTGGGTGGTCAACCACGTGGAGACGAGAGGCGTCGTAGTCGGGCATGGTTCCTCGCTTTCGGATAGTGGGTGTATCGTTTATATAGTAGTACAGATGGTTTTGCCGCGATGGGGAGTATCCCATCTGTGGCAACGGAGTGTTAAGCTACCTTTGGCGCAACGTGGTCCAGAGCGCCCAGAAGAAACCCACGCCCAACCGGGAGGCGCTCCATGTTCTTGCGTGCTTGTGTTGGAAAGGGGACCAGTCCTAGGGCCGTTCCTACCACCAAGCCCCTTTTTCACACCCGTGACGTGGGGGGCGGGATGTGCGCCGTGCATATCTACGAAGTCGCTCAATCCCGAAATCGCATAACCCCAGCTAGACGGCCTATGCGGTTTCGCGATATTGTAGATGTGAACTCCAGGGATTCGACAGGAGTTCACATCTACAAAAATGCCCGTCGCCCCGGACGCAAAACCCCAGCTAGACGGCCTATGCGGTATCGGAATCCTGTAGATGTGAACTCACCGGGCGCATCCGGGAGTTCACATCTACAAATCGCGCCTCCCATCCGGCCCCGCGCCATACGGAGGCGGGGAGACGCGGCCTCACAGACTGGCCATGAAAACCGCGACCGGCAATTTCTCACCTTACTGAACATATCTGAGAAAAGACGATATGGCCCCTTTTCTCACAAATCGTGCCTCCCGACCGGTCACGGGGGAACGGTCCCCTATGGGCTGGTGGGTGCTATCCTGTCGTTGGTGCAGCACAACCCATAGCATCCAGAAGAACCGTCGCCTAACTGGGGGGAGTTCCATGCCATTGCGGGCTTTTCTCATCGCCGCAATCTTGATGTTGCAGGCGATGCTTGTTCCCGTGCCAGCACTTGCGACCAGTACCTGGGGGGACGACATCACCATGCGCGTCGAAAACGACGGCACTGTTTCCGTCGTTGACCTGCGCACCTACTACGGCCCGCCAGATGACCAGCCGCTCACTATGGAATGGAGCCTTGTGGAGCCGGGGACGGAATTTGGAGCCGGTACACACGAGGAGCTCGAGGTCGGGGAGGTTGTCGCAAACGATGACCTATTGCCGTACCGTCGAATCGGGAGCGTCGACGATCTTGAAGCCGGAGACTACGCAGTCGTCGAGAACGAGAGGGGGACCAGTGTCGTTCTGCGGCTCAAGCATCCAGACGATGGTGAGATCACGTTTCGCGCAAGCTATCGCCTCGCGGGGGCAGTCCGGCGTTGGTCCGACGCAGGCGAGGCGCGACTTCGGCTCTGGAACCCCACACGAGACTGGAAACAGGACCTGAACGCGTCATTCGAGCTCTTGTTTCCCAACGATGAGGACGGGAGGCGCGCCGACACGCCAGCTGACCTACAGGCATGGAATCATGTCGTCAGGGATTGGGCAGACGAGGACGAGGTAAGCCCCATCACGGTAGAACCGTCACACGGAACCTATGGCGCACAGGACAGCGCATATCTTCAAGAACGCATGGACCATGAGGTGCGCGCGCTGTTTCCGGCGACGCTCCTGTATAAGATGGACCCCCTTCCACAAAGCAAGGGGAAAGAGGTGCGGGCGCAAGAGGAGGCAGCAGCCGAAGCGTACGACAAGAAGCTCGAAGAAGAGCGAGAACAGCGGGACCTTGAGTGGGAGGCCAGGCAATCGGCGCACGATCTTCGGGTTTCCGTTGAGGTACCCCTCTTCTTGATCAGCTCAATCGGCATGGGCGCGTATTGCATCTACAGGGCAAGACGCTTTCGTCGAGCATACGACCAGAGCCATCTGCAGCACGTTACCGACTCCTGGCGCCAGCACATGCTCGCAAAGAATCGACCACGACGCAACAGTGGCGATCCAAAGTCGGAGGCTGTGGGCGACTCCATGTTGTCCGACGACGCACATCCGCTCATTGTGGGATGGGCGCTTACGGGAGGTCCTCTGCCCTACAGCGCAATCGCCGCCACGCTCGCCCGTCTCTCGCCGTTGGGGGTTGTCGAGATCGCGCCGGTTCTCTCCTCGAGGCCAAAGTGGCTCAACGACACGGGCCTTTCGTGCCCTGCCCACAGCATGGGGTTCCCTAACGAATGGATGCTCGTCTTTCACAAGGAGAGATTCGGACTCGTGAGCGACCCTCTGGACAGGGCGGTTCTCGACATGTTCGAAACCTTTGCCGACACGGTCTCACGCAACGAGTACATCACCTCACAGCGTTCGTTTGTTTCCACGCACCAAGGCGAATGCTTTCTTCTCTCCGACCTGAGGCGAATAACCATGTACAGCTCTAACTACCTCAGGGAACTTCGAAAGCTCCGTGCCACCATCAGCAAGACGTGCCATGAACAAGGTCTGGATGACGACCAGGAGACGGCTAGCCAACGACAACGCCTCAAGAGGCTGATCGCCCTATATGCATGCGTTTTTGTGCTGGGCACCGCCGTCGTTCTTGTTGAGGTGCCGGTGGCCTTTCTCGCAAGCCCGATACTTGCCTTAATCGTGTTTCCGTACCTTCTGGACAGCTATAAGCTCACCCCGCCCCTATCCAGGAGAGCCGTGCAGCTGCGATCCGAGCTTGGTCGACTGAGACTCTGGCTACATGGTCCGGACAGCGGTCGCGACGAGGCGAGCAAGGAATTTGACACCCAAACGTGGCAACTCGTTCTCGCTCGCGCGTTGGTGCTGGGCGAAGACGTCAAGGCGGCAGACCGCGTGCGACGGGATGCGTCTGCGTGCGCCCAGAACGCGAGTGTCCAAACGATGCTCACGTGGTGTGGCGAACCTGCGTGGGGTGTCGTATGGGCATTCGAGAACGCCACACGCCGGGCACAGCGGGTACGCAGCGTAGAGCCAGCGCCATGGCCCACCCTATAGGGCAGCATCCTCGCCGCAATGAGGCGCAGGGCTTGCCACTATAGAGGGAGCGAGGGCGGATGGCTTCCGCCACTGGGCTTGACGCACCTCGAGATGCTACAATATCATTCCGTAATTTCTCAAATTACTGTTCCTTAAGGAATGATATGTATCTAAGCGTCGGCCAGACGGCGGAGAGATGGGGCATTAGCGAGCGCCGCGTGCGGTTCTTGTGTGCGCAGGGACGAGTGCCGGGCGCCATGCGGGAGGGGCGCTCGTGGCGCATCCCTCGTGATGCTGTCAAGCCACTTGACGGGCGTCGACATGACCTCCCGACCCTCATCGAGCTGGTCCACCAAAAGAAGGGTTTGGCCCCTTTTCTCGGCCCTGAGGGGCGATCCCATGCCAAAGCGGTCACGTGATGGCTACTCCTTTTTAGTTACATCTTGGTTTCGTGCCCTCGTGCCGGAACGGCTCTTGTCCTAATATCCCATCACATCAACAGCATACGCGTTGCCAAACCTACGAAGCGGAAGTAAAGCCTGCGGAGGCGCCTACAGAGAGCACGGGCAGCTGAGATCCGAGCGGTAGCTCGCAGGCATAATGGACCCGCTGAGGGCGCGAAGAACTGTGGGGCGCTCCCCCACACGGAAGTCGCGACGGGTGCTCCCGTTACAGAGCAGGAAGATGTTGGTCTTCCACAGAGAGAGTCGGTCTTGTGTCGGCTAATCGAGGTGGCACCGCAGGCGTGTACGTTTCGCGCTTGTCCTCGAGACCCATCGGGCGAGGACGGCGCTTTTTTGTTGGCCGTCCCCAGGGCGTCGGACGCCAATCCGGCGCAGAAAGGAGGTTGGCATGGCCAGCAAGAGGGTGTTCCACCGCCTCCGCCGCCACGAGTGGCGGTTGTGGTCGTAAGGGCAAAGCGCCACGACCACGAGCTACCAACCTTGCACGTCGTTCCAATGCACGTCATTCAGAAACAAGAGATTCCAAGCCGAAAGGACTGATATCCATGACCACGCAGGCAATCGCACAGAAGCGCATCGTATCCATCGACAAGCAGGAGGGCCTTGAGGTACGCGACCTCATACTCGTGGCAGTACTCCTTGCGGCGGGCGCCGTACTCAAGCTCACGGTCTCGAGCTTCCTCACGTTCGCGGGCATGAAGCCCAACTTCATGATCGCCATGTACTGCCTCGCCATCATCCTCACGCGACCCAAGGTGTACCAATCCGCCGTCATCGGCTTCATAACGGGCCTCATCAGCCAGATACCCATGCTCAACGCCACGCCGCTCGTAAACATTGCCTCCGAGCTGGTGGGCGCCGTGGTGTGCGGCATTCTGCTCGCATCGCTCACAAAGGTCGCCCCAAAGACCGCCAGCATGCAAAACGTGGTGCTGCCGGCCGTCATCACCTTTGTGTCGACGACCTTCTCGGGCTATACCTTCGCCCTTGTGGTGGGCTGCGCCATGAACGGCCTGTCTGTGCCCGTCGTGCTTGCAACCTACGCGGTCATGGTCTTGGGCACCGCCGCGATGAACGCGATCCTCGCGGCCATCCTCACCCCCATCCTGAGGAAGACCCTCAAGATCGCCTAGCGCGGCGTCCAAGGAGGTCCGAACCCAATCCGGGAGGTCCACACCATGATCGAGTTGCAAAACGTCACGTTCCGGTATCGCGAAGGAACCGCACCGACCATCAACGACGTTTCCCTCCTCATACCCGACGGGCAGTTCGTGGGCGTGACGGGCGCAGCCGGCTCCGGCAAGTCGACGCTCACCCACACACTCAACGGCATCGTGCCGCACTGCTACCCGGGCGACTTCTATGGAAAGGTGCTCATCTGCGGCAGCGACACCGTGGACACGAGTCTCACGGACATTTCGCGGATGGTGGGCAGCGTATGCCAGGACGTCGACAGCCAGATGGTGTCCACGGTGGTGGAGGACGAGATGCTGTTTGGCCTGGAGAACTTTGGCGTCTCGCACGACGAGATCGACGCCCGGGTGGACGAGGCCCTTGCGGCCATGGGCATCTCCGACCTGCGCGAACGCACCATCGCGGGGCTCTCGGGCGGCCAGCGGCAAAAGGTTGCCGTGGCCGAGATTCTTGCGCTGCACCCCGCCGTGCTCGTGCTCGACGAGCCCACCGCCGAGCTGGACCCCGTCAGTTCGCGCAGTGTGTTTGCCCAGCTCAAGGAGTACGCCACGCAGCGCGGCACGACGGTGGTGGTCGTGGAGCAAAAGATCGCCCTGCTCGGCGAGTACGCCGACAGGATTCTGGTTCTAAAGAACGGCGCCATCCTCTTGGATGGCGCCCCCTCCGAGGTGCTTGGGCACGCGGACACGCTGCTTGCCGAAGGCATCAACTGCCCCCGCTCGACGACGCTCGTGGAGCGGCTCAGGAGGCGCGGCCTGCATGAGGGGCGCGCCGCGCGCACGGTGGATGAGGCGGTAGACGTGGTGCGGGAGGTGCTTGCATGATAGAGTTCCAAAACGTGAGCGCCGCCTACGAGGTGGAGACCCCCGCGGTGCGCAATGCGTCGCTCACCATCGCCGACGGGGAGTTCGTGGCCTTTGTGGGCTCCAACGGAGCGGGCAAGTCCACCATGATGCGGCTCGCAAACAACCTGCTCGCTCCGACCGAGGGATGCGTCCTGGTTGACGGCGTGCCCACCAGCGAGCTGAGGGCAAGCCAGCTGGCGCGACACGTGGGCTTTCTCTTTCAGAACCCGGATCGCCAGATATGCTGCGACACCGTGCGCGAGGAGCTCGAATTTGCCTTTCGCGTGCAAGGCAGGCTCGACGCGCGGGCGGCCAAGCTCGTGGACGAGACGATCGAGCGCTTTGGCTTCGACCCAGATGCGGAGCCCTACCTGCTCAACCGGGGCACCAGACAGCTTCTGGCACTGGCCTCGGTCATCGTGGGCGAGCCCACGACGCTCATTCTGGACGAGCCCACCACGGGACTCGACTACCTGGAATGCTGCGAGGTCATGGACGTGGTGTCCGGCCTCAACCAGCGCGGGGCCACGGTGCTCATGGTCTGCCACGACATGGAGCTCATCGCAGACTACGCCAAGCGTCTGGTCGTGATGACCGCAGGAGAGATAATTGCGGACGGGCCCACCTTCGACATCCTGCGCGACGTCGACGTCTGCGAGCGCGGGAACCTGGAGCCGCCACATGTCGTGGCCATCTCGCAGCGACTCGCGGCCGAGGACTCGGGGCTGGCGGGCACTCCCCTGGCCCGGGCGAACACGCTCGACCAGATGCTGGAGGCCATAGATGGCGCTCGGCAAACGGGGAAGGGGAACCTGCGATGAGGGGCTTTTTGGAATACGTGCCGGGCTCGAGCCTGTTGCACCGCATGAATCCCGTCACGAAGCTCGCCTGCTCGCTCCTCGCGATCTTCGCGTGCTTTCTTGCCAACAGCCTCGTCTTTCTTGCGGCGGTGCTCGTGGTCGACTACGTCCTGGCCGCCCGCTGCAAGCTGCTGCCCCAGACCCTGGGCCTCTCCAAGGCCGTGGCGAGCTTCTCGCTCATGCTTGCCATCATCGCGCTGCTCACCACGCCGGAGGGCACGCCGATCGTGGGACTGCCGTGGGGCTACATAGGCACGGGGTCGCTCAGGGCGATGGCGCTCGTCGTCCTGCGGCTCTTGGCCTGCGCCATCCCGCTGTTCCTCACGTTCTACGTCACCAAGGTCAACGACATCTCCAACGCGCTCGTCAAAGTGTGCCACGTCCCCTACCGCTATGCCTTCGTGTTTACGAGCACGGTGCGCTTTATTCCCGTGTTCATGAACGACATGGAGGGGATCATGGAGGCGCAGACGGCGCGTGGCGTGGAGTTTGACGGGGGTCTGATAAAGCGGCTGCGCCTCATGGCCCCCCTGTGCGTGCCGCTCCTCGTGAGCAGCGTGCGCAAGACCAACTCGGCCGCCATCGCCGCGGAGGTGCGCGGATTCAGCCTGCGCACGCGCGAGAGCGGACACAAGCGGTATCCCTTTGCGCCTCTCGACGCGATTACCTTTGCGGCATGCGTGGCGCTGTTGGTCGCAGGCGTCGTACTGTAAGGCCGTCGGGCACTCGTAACCATCCGTGGGGCGGTCCTCCGCGACTGGTCCGTGGGGCGGTCCTCCGCGACTGGTCCGTGGGGGACGGTCCGCGGCATGGGGGTTGCGGGCCAGCCGCGGGGGGCGGGAGCATGGTGCTATGATGAGGGTGCTGTTGGCCAAGGGAGGGCTGTCGATGGAAACGCTCGACTATTTGCAAGAGTCCATTACGAGGACGACGGAGGCGGTCGAGGGACGTCGCGAGGCCTTCTTTGCCAATCCCGAAGACCCCCACACAATTCATCGCTTTCGCACGAACGCGCGGGCCCTGCGCAGCCACGTGGCGTTTGTCAAGCCATGGCAAAACGCCAGGCAGAACACCGAGACCCAAGAGATTCTCAGGAAGATCGTGGGACATACCTCGCGCTTGCGCGAACTGGACGTCTTCGAGAGGCAGGCGCGCTCCAACCCCGACTCCTCCCCGGAGCTCCTGGCGCTTTGCAAGGAGGAGGCCTCTTGCGAGCGAGCCAAGACCTATAAGGCCCTCTCGTCGAAGCGGCTCACGAAGTCATTCCAAAAGGCGATGGAGGCCTCCAAGGACATTGCGTGGAAGAGGCGCTATGCCAAGGACGGGCTTCCGGCCAACGTGGTGCGCGCGCGGTTCGACGCCATGGTCGAGTCGGTTGGGGCCGACCTCGACGCCTTGGACCTCTTTGACGAGGAGCGGACGCACAAGGTGAGAAAGCGCGCCAAGCGTGCCCGCTACGTGGCGGAGTCCAACGGTGAGCTCCTTGGCTCGGACGCCGTGGACATAGCAAGGGGCATGGAGGCCCACCAGGACAACCTTGGCGACATATGCGACGCGCGGGTCAACATTAGGCTGATTGACGAATTCCTGCAGCGCGACCTGCCCAAGGTCGTGGTCTGCGAGCTGCATCTGACGCGCGCGCAAAACGAGGTCTTTCTCTACGAGGCCCTGCGGTCGGCGTCGATGTCGCCTGACGCCATGATCGGGTTCTCCAGCTCCCGCATGAAGCCGCGGATGTAGGTGCGTTGCGCCTCTCGCTGTCCCTTGCGGGCGGTCCCGCCCGACCGTCCGTGGGGTACGGTCCCCGGGCATTTGGCGGATTGCCACACGCATGTCTCAAGAACAACTCCTAAAATAAAATCATTGGATTCAGCTCCCGTAAAACCATGAAAGGACGTGCGTCATGTGCACAGCGATTCGCTTCTCGGACGACTTTGGCAACATGTATTTAGGCCGCAACCTGGACTGGAGCTGCGGATATGGGCAACGCGTCGTGATTACGCCCACCGGATGGAAGCCCAACTCGCCGTTTGGCGCGGTGGATGCCGTCAAGTACCCCGTCTATGGCATGGGCATTGTGGCGGAGAACACGCCCCTCTACTTTGACTGCGCCAACGACGCGGGCCTTGCGGTGGCGGGCCTCAACTTCCCGGGCTATGCCCAGTACGAGGCCGATGCCGTGGAGGGCAAGACCAACGTGTGCGCGTGGGAGTTCCCGCTCTGGGTCGTCGCCAACTTTGCGAGCGTCGACGAGGTCGAGGAAGCGCTGGCCAGCACCGCCATAGTAGACAGGCCCATCAACGAGCAGTTCCCGTGCTCGCTCTTGCACTGGATCATTGGCGACGCCACGCGCAGCATCGTTGTTGAGTACATGGCCGACGGCATGCACGTGTACCACGACGGCTTTGACGTGCTGGCCAACCAGCCCACGTTCGCGTACCACCAGGAGAACGTGCGCAGCTACATCTCCTGCAACCCCGAGGTCGTGGGCCCGCTCAACTGGCGCGACGCCGAGCTCTCTGCCTTTGGCTCGGGCAGCGGCATGCGCGGCATCCCCGGTGACTGCTACTCCCCCTCGCGCTTCGTTCGCGTTGCATACCACAACGCCCACTATCCCCAAAAGGAGACCGAGGCCCAGAACATCAGCCGCATGTTCCACACGTTGGGGGCGGTCGCGATGGTTGACGGTGCCGCCAAGATGGGCGACGGTGCCTACGAGATCACCGTGTACACGGGCGGCGTCTCCACCCGCACGAACACCTATTACTACAACACCTACGACGACCCCGCGATCAAGAGCGTCGCGCTGGCCGACTACGACACCGCCGGCACGGAGTTGGTGCAGGTGGCATAACCGTCCGTCGGGGACCGTCCCTTCTGGACCAGTCCGTCGGGGACGGTCCCTTCTGGACACCGCTGGGCATCGGCATTCTGCCGCTTGACCATGGGAGTGTCATGGCCTACCATAAATGCTATCAGTGTTAGCAAGGAGACGCTATGACATCTACTATCGCGCAGGTAAATGTTCGCATGGACAGGGAACTCAAGGTGCGGGGAGACGCCACGCTGAGCCTTGCGGGCAGCTCGCCGGTCAAGATCATTCGCCAGCTCTGGGAATGCCTCGCAACGGGCGGCGATGCCTACAAGCGCATCATGGAGGTGTTGTGCCCCGCCGAAGATGCGGTGTCTGCGGTTGATCCGCACGAACGCGTTACGCGCTCGGCAAATCTCTTTTGGGACCTTGGGGCATCTCTTGGGGAGGACTTACGCTCGTTCGAGCCTGACCCACGGTCAACGTCGGAGATCGCCGAGGAGGCTGAGTGGGAGCTTTTGGAGGAGAAGGGGCTGGCATGAGGGACAAGCCGCTCATTATGGTCGACACCAACGTCTGGGTAGACCTCTATGTCCCTGGCCGCCCAAACCGCAACGATTCGCTTGCGTTCTTTGAGGAGGCAAGGCGCTCGCGGGCCGAGCTTGTCTTTACGCTCGAGATTGCACAGGCGGTCTTTCGTGTTGTTACGCATGAGGCGAAGCGGTGGATACGTCAGGGAAAAGGCGAGCTCAGCGAGGAGTACGCACGCGCCATTGCGGACCACGCATGGGGTTTTGTCCAGGATATGCAGGAGTATGGTACGCCCGTGGGGTCATCGACGCCTGACCTTTGGATGGCGACTAAGCTGCGCGACGGACATCCCGAGATTGAGGACAACCTCATTGTCGCCGCCTGCATGCGTCTTGGCACCGACTACTTGGTGACGAACGACACAAAGCTTCTGCGCCATGCTCCCGTGGCGGCCGTAGATCCCCCAATGATGACGCGCCTGTTGCGGCTACCCTCCCAATCGTAACCGTCCGTCGGGGACGGTCCCTTCTGGACCAGTCCGCAGGGGACGGTCCCTTCTGGACTAGTCAATACCCTCCCTACCGCGCGCAATAATCGGAGAATATCGTACGCGGTAGGGTCCGAACTTGTCACGAAATCGTGCGCGGTGCCCCAGGGCGGACCAGCACCGAGCGTGGGTATCCGCCTGCCCTTCCCTAGACACCCGGTAACGGGGCAGTATAATGCAATCATTACAATAAGGTGGTAGAGGAAGTCGGGAAGAGGGAATCGCGGATGATAGAAGTCTCGCACCTCAACAAGACGTACGGCGCCAAGCAGGTGCTCACGGACATCTCGTTCACGGCGGAAAACGGCCTGGTGACGGGCTTCGTCGGTCCCAACGGCGCCGGCAAGTCCACCACCATGCGCTTAATCGCGGCACTGGAGAAGCCCGACTCGGGCACCGCCACCGTGGACGGCGCCCCGTTCGCAGAGTCCAAGACACCCGCCGCGGTCCTCGGCGTATACCTGGGCGGAGACTACCTGCCCAACAACATGACCGGCAGCGCCTACCTCTCCTACGTTTGCCGCGTCGACGGCGTGCCGCAGACGGAAGTCCCCAACCTCCTCGATACCGTGGGGCTGAGCGGTGCGGGAGGCAACAAGATCATCTCGTATTCGCTGGGCATGAGGCAGCGAATCGGCCTCGCGGCGGCGCTCGCGGGCAACCCGTCCACTCTCATGCTCGACGAGCCGGTCAACGGCCTCGACCCGATGGGCGTGCAGTGGATCCGTGACGTCGTCCGCGAGCAGGCGGCGCAGGGCAAGGCCGTCCTGCTCTCGTCTCACCTGCTTTCGGAACTCGAACTCGTCGCCGACAAGGTCGTAATGCTCAACTCCGGCCGCATCGTAAAGCAGGGCATGATGAGCGAGCTCGCAAGCGAAGCCGGAGGTAAGCGGACGCTGCTCAAGACGAGCAACGACCAACGCATCGCCAACCTCCTCTTGAATCAGGGGAACTCGGCCCGGCTCACCGCAGGCGGCGTCCTCGTCGACGAGGTCGCTCCCGACGTGCTCGCCCGCTTCGTGATTATCAACGGGCTGGCGCTCTATCGGCTGGAAGAGAAGCACGAGAGCCTCGAAGAGCTCTTCTTCGAGGCTGCCGCGCAAACGGAGGTGGTCAACCATGCGTAACCAAGGATTCGGCTCGGTCTTCGCTGCCGAGTTCAAGCGAATGATGCTGCGCACCAAGGCGCTCGTCGCCATCGCCGTGTTTGCCATCGTCACCATAGGCATCTTTGTCGGCATGATCGCGCTCACCGACTGGGTCTCCACCGAGGCCGTCAACCAAGGAGTGGAGGCACCATCAGCGCCGATCGGTTTCCCGGGATTCTCGATGGCAATCGTCCTGCTGTCGTTCACCTTTGGCTGCTGGGCTTCCTCGCTCGTCGCCAGGGACTACAACGACGGCAGCGTGTTGGCTACCCTCGCGGTTGTCCCAAGGAGGGGGATGCTGTTCCTCGCCCGCCTCTTGCCGTGGGTCGTCACATCGTTCGTCACCTCGCTGGTCGTGATGGTGGCATGTATGGGAATCGGCCTCTCCAAGATGGGCGGAGACGCGGGTCTTATCGCCATACAATCAGTGCTCGCTTCGCTCAGCGTGGTATGCGCTTGCATCCTCGGCTTCTGCTGCGGAACGATCACGAAGAAGGGATCGCTCGCGACGCTCTCCTTCCTGGCGCTGTTCCTCATCATCCCGATGGTGTTGGGGCTGTTCCTGGGTGGCCCGGACATCCTGGTGAGGATAGTCGAGTGGCTACGCATCGCCATGCCCGGCAACTCCTTCGACGCGCTTCCCAGCCTGGCGGAGATGCCCGCGGATGGCGAGGCCGCGTTCAACGTGATCGTAAAGTGCGTCATCACGCTGGTCTGGACCATCGCGCTGCCCATACTGTCCTGTCACCTGTTCAGGAAGCGGGCGACTTTGGGCAGATAACCTGGACCGTCCGTCGGGGACGGTCCCCTTTGGAACAGCCCTTAACGGTGCGTCAGGCACGCTGGCTCAAATAGCGCTTGGCCTTTCGCAGGCTGAATTCCCTCTTGCTGTTCCAGCTCTCCAAAAGGGTGACTTCGCTAATGGGGTTGACCACCTTGCTGTGCACTGCCATCGACTGGGCTTCCGTTTGCCGTGCGATGTCGTCTTGCGTGGAAGCGAGGCGCGACTCTATGAACAGTGCCGAAGCTACGCCTATCAAAAGGAGTAGCCTAAAGACTCTTGCCGCACCATTCTGGGTGGCCCTACCTCCAGAAACCGCATAGTACGAGTAGTACACAATCACGGATACGGACAGCAGAAAGATCGCAATCCCCGGAATGACGGCTCGCGTCTCGGCACGCATGACCTTGGGCTCATTGGTTGGAACATCGCCAGCACATTTGCCGGTTTGCCCGTTCACAAGGTACAAAAAGTCTCGCCCTTCCCAACTGCAGTGCAAAAACCAAACGGGCAATGAACAGAGACGCTTGCCTGTAACGCAAACAGCCTCGCGATTCTCTGCAACTTCCCTAAGGGAGTAGGGGCCCCGATCACCCGTGTTGCTGTAGGGCTGGCCGAGTTCCATAAGTCGGTTATGGAGCAGGTGCTTTGCGAACTTGTGGGCCTGCTCGGTCGCATCGTCTGCCGAGACCTGGGGCATCTGTATGGCAACCTCTTCGGCTGGCATGGATGAGAACGGCTTCGAGTCGATAACGGAGAACGGGCCCACCGCGTCCATGTGGTAGCCGGAAGCGTGCGAGAACGCGCAGATTGCCATGTCGCCAAATCCTGCCCGCACAGACCTCCATGCGGCGCGGTAGAGCGAGCTGCCCATGCCAGTCGTACCCGCAACGATGCCAAGCGTTCCCTCCGCCTCCGCCTGGAACAGCCAGTACGGGATGAATGCGGGCTCTGCGTATTCCACGTGGGGGTCAAACGTTTCCAGCTTGAAGTCCGACTCATCGATGAACTTTCGCAGCGCCTCCTGCGCCTGCTCCCGGTTTACCAAGAAGGGCACCGTGCGTGCGGGAATCTCATCCTCTTGTGCGATGCCCAATGGCAGCGTCCGCCCGCCGCACCAGGGGCAGGTTCTTGCGGTCACGGCAGTGGCCCTGGCCTCGACCCGGCGGATTGCGTACTCCGCGTTGCATGCTGAGCAACGGTACCTCATAAACGACGGATTGTTGGCGGCTACCTCGCGCATGGCACAACACCTTCCAGAATCCTTGAAGTGCACCATACGTCCGATTCTACCAAACGGCTCACCCTTGCGACGCGTTACGAGAGGGCCAGTTGCAAGGCGCCAGGGTGGAATCGCCCCCCTTGGGTACGCCTCCCCGTGCGGGGTATAATCGTCCTAAGAGAGGACGTCGCAAGGAGGGCGCGGCATGGGACGCTACGTAAACCCAGGAAACAATGGGTTCGCGAGAATCGTGGGCGACGAGTACGTGGACAAGACCGGGCTCGTGTCGCTCTTCGACTCCGCGCTCAACACGACGAGGGGGCTCGTGATGGTGAGCCGCCCCAGGCGCTTCGGCAAGAGCTACGCCGCGCAGGCGGTCGCCGCGTTCTACAGCCGCGGTTGCGACTCGCGGGCGCTCTTCGAGGGCCTGGAGGTGTCGCGACGCGAGGGCTGGGACGAGCACCTCAACGCCTACAACGTCCTGCGCCTCGACATGGCGGGGATCATGCAGTCGGCCGAGGGCGCGGACGCCGTGGCCGCCGTCACGGAGGCGGTGCTGCCGGAGCTGCGCGAGCTCGCGCCGGACGCCGGCTCACGCGCGATCGGGCCAAAGTCGCTGCTCGCGGACGCCCTCTGGGACACTGTGCAGGCCACCGGCCGCAAGTTCGTCTTCGTGATCGACGAGTGGGACGCGCCCTACCGCCTGGCGCAGGGCGAGCGCGCCTGCCAGGACGCCTACGCCGAGTGGCTGCGGTCGCTGTTCAAGAACGCGAGCCTCACTGCCGAGGTCGTGGCCGGAGCCTACATGACGGGAATCCTGCCCATAAAGAAGTACGCGCACCAGAGCGCGGTGTCGGACTTCGACGAGTACACCATGGTGGACCCGGGGGCCTACGTCCCCTACGTCGGGTTCACCGAGGCGGAGGTGGGGGCGCTCTGCGCCGAGCACGGCCTCGACGCCGCGGACGTGCGCCGCTGGTACGACGGATACGACCTGCCGGCCTTCGCCCCGGGCCCGGGCGAGCCGACCCACGTGGGGCTCTACGCCCCCTACTCCGTGATGCGCGCCTGCGCGAGGCGCAGGATAGGCTCCTACTGGCCCTCCACGGAGACCTTCGAGGAGCTGCGCCGCTACGTCGACATGGACTTCGAGGGCCTGCAGGGCGACGTGCTGCGCGCCATCGGCGGCGAGGAGCTGCGGCTGGACCCCGCGACCTTCCAGAACGACATGACCTCGATAGGCAGCCGCGACGACGCGCTCACCCTGCTCGTGCACCTGGGCTACCTCTGCTACGACATCGGGACCGGGCGGGCGCGGGTGCCCAACGAGGAGGTGCGCCGCGAGCTGAGGCGCGCCGCGGGCAGGAGCCGCCACCCCCGCATCGCGCGGGTCATGCGTGACTCGATGCGGCTCGTGGCCGACGTGCTCGCCCGCGACGAGGAGGCCGTGGCAGCCGCCATCGGCCGCGCCCACGACGCCGCGTGCGCGCCCATCCACTACAACGGCGAGCAGGCGCTGCGGGCGGTCGTGAAGGCCGCGCTCGTCGCGTCCGTCGACGACTGGGCGTGCGTGGACGAGCTGCCCTCGGGCCGCGGCTACGCCGACGTGGCCTACCTGCCCAGGGCCGGCTCGGGCGCGCCGGCGCTACTCGTGGAGCTCAAGTGGGACAGGCCCGTGAGCGCCGCGGCCGACCAGGTGCTCTCCCACGACTACCCGCAGGTCCTGCGCGACCTCGGCGCGCCGATCCTCGTTGTCTCCGTCACCTACGACGCCAAGACCAAGGAGCATACCTGCCGCATCGCGGAGGTCGCCTGACACACCGTCCGCCAGCTACTCGAGCATCAGGTGCCCGACGCGGCATCGCCACAACCACCCGAGAATGGTCCCCGAGCGACAGGTTTCGCACCCGGCAAGGAGGCCAGGGCATCTGTCCCGCTACTCCCCTTCGAGCGCGACGGCCTTCTCTACCTCCCGCTTGTGCAAGAACAGCGTGCAACCGCCCATGTGCTCGCCAGCGTGCTGCGCCTCGATGTTTTGGATGCGCTCGAAGAAGGACGACTGCAGGGCGCCCAAAAGCCCCACGTCGGCCACGTTGGCAACGGAGAACGGCGAGAACGGGCACGGCTCGGCGGCACCAGCCTGCGAGATGTGGAAGAACCCGCGTCCGGCGGCAAGGCACCCTCCCATGCGCTCCTCGTTTCCCGGAAACACTATGGCCGACAGCGCATCGAACGCGGGGTCTGCGTTGATGGCGTCCATGCGCTCGAGCAGCCGGTTGTGCTCGGCCATGGAAAGCGCCAGACGCCCACTCCCCTTGGCCACGGGAACGAACTCGTTGCAAATGTAGAGCCCGCATCCCCGTTCGTGCAGGTCGCGCACGAATTCGGCCTCCGTCACCTCGTCGAGGTTGCCGGTGGTCACGGTAACGGAAGCGCCCCACAAAATCCCGCGTTCGGTGCAAAGCGCCTGTGCCTTGCGCACGCGATCGGCCACGCCAATGCCCCGGCGGGCGTCGGTCTGGGCATCGAAGCCCTCGATGGAAAACACGGGCACGAGGTTTCGGTTGTCGTCGAGCAGAGCAAGGAGGCCGTCGTTAAAGGTCGTGCCGTTTGTAAAGATGGCAAACACGATGTCCTTGAATACGGCAGCCTCCTCAATTACGTGACGACGCAGCGTGGGCTCTCCCCCTGCGAGGAGGATAAACGACACGCCAATGTTGGCCGCCTCGGCAAAGATGCGCCCCCACGCCTCGTCGCTCAGCTCGGCCTTCTTGGCCGTTGCCCCAACGGCACCGTGCGCATGCGCGTAGCAACCCTCGCACGCGAGGTTGCACTCGCTGGCAATGGAGGCTATGAGAAACGGGGGCACATGCACGCCCTCGCGCTCCAGGCGGGCACGCGTCTTTGCGGCGCGCCTCGCGGCAAGCGCTGCGTGTGCCAGGTACAGTGCGCCACGGGCGCTGCGCGTGTAGTAGCGCGTGGCGGTCTCCACAATGTTGCTGGCGCCTCGTTCCATGAACGCGTTGAGGTTCATGCTCGTCCTTTCCGTAGGCACGGCCGCCGTGGCGTTCCGTCACGTGTCACTCCCGTTTATGCTGCGCAGCCTCACGCACGCCGGACAGGTACATACCACGCGCGTGTCCAGCTCCTTGAGGGCACGGATGCTCTGTTGGCGCGCCTCTTCGGCTGCGCGGGACTCCTCGGCGGCCCGAGCACGCAGAGCGAGGTGCTCCGAGAGGGTCATGCGCTTCTTGTGGGTTTGTCGAGCCATACAACCTCCGTGCCGTGTCCCATAAGTGTAGCCCATCGGCCCTTTGGGGACGGTCCCTAAGCGACCGGTCGTATAGGGACGGTCCCCGTGAGGCCCGATCTTGCGCCGTGCCACCTCGGCGGGACCACCGCGCACGATTCCGTGACAAAACCAGTCCCTACCGCGCGCAATTTGTGGCCTTGTCGTACCCACCGCGCACGATTTCGTGACAAAACCAGTCCCTACCGCGCGCGATTCTCGGCCATTATCGTACGCGGCAAGGACCCGTTTTGTCTGGAAATTGTACGCGGTGGGCGGGCCCGCATCGGCAAGAAAAAAGGACCGCCCCCAGCGATCGCCGCGCACGACGATGGCTGGGGGCGGTCCCCCTCTTGGCCGGAAACGCTTAGCACTCAGGCGCCCAGCCGATCTCCTCCGTGAGGCCGCCGCGCGCCTCGGCACCGCCGGCGCTGGCACGCGGTACGTACACGCGGTGGGGGCGCCATCCGCCGCTGACGGCGTCGAGCTGGGACTCGCTGATCTCATAGGCGTTGGCAGTGGTCTGGTCGAGGTTGGTCGCGTTCTTGGTCATGATGGTTTCCTTTCTCCTGCAGGTCCCTTTTGGACCCGTCCTTTTGTCTGACCTGCCCTTAAGTACGTTCCAGGCGGTGGCACGTCTCGCATGTGGAGGAAGCATGGAGGGCCACCAATAGCGAAGGGACGGTCGCTATTGGTGGCCCGGTATGACGGCGCGCCCTCTCAGTCGCGCTACCTCCTTGCGAAGGGCTTGGCGTAGTTCTGCCTAACGCCCTTGTGGGTGGCGGTGGGAGCGGGCTCGCCCTTGCGCACGAGCACGATCTGTACGGCCTCCACACGGCGGCTCATGCCCTGGGTGCCGGCAACCGAACCGTTCTTGGTCCAGGCCATCCAGCCTATGCGCTGCACGTGAACGGCGGTGGACGCCTTGGGTGCGTCGGCGGGTGTGGGTGTGGGTGTGGGTGCGGGCGTTGGCGTGGGTGTGGGCTCGGGTGTCGGGGCGACGACCTCCACCTCGTAGGTGTCGGAGAAGCCCTCGTACGTTACGGTGATAAGAAGGTCATCCAAAAGGGACCGTCCCTTCCAGACTAGTCCGGAAGGGACGGTCCCCGACGGTCAACATCCCCGGCGGTCTATTTCTTGTCCTTGGGCTTCCAAACAAAGGCCTCAACGATTCCCATGCCCAACGGAGCGATGATGTCGAAGGGACGAATCGTAAACGCCTCATGGAAGATGAGCACGTTCATGATAAAGTGCACCCCCATCCAAATGGCGAACATCCCAACGATGCAAATGATCAGGCGCACTACGAAGTTCTCTGGATACGGCATTTCTTGTCCTCTCTCTTCTTGCATCCGCTATTCGAACGCTTGGATATTCCGCGCGGCTGAGGCGACGAGCATGCGTCCCAGCACCACAGCCACAACAACGCCAACGACGGCCAGCACCGGCATAAACACAATGGGGTCGAGATTCACAAGCGGCGTCACCAGGAGCGGCAGCGCGGCATAGGCCAGCCCTACGAGGAGGGAACGCAGCTCGCCACCGGTCCCCTTGAGCACCTTGGGGTTCACGTCGCCGTCGTTGCCCCAGTTTACGTTGGGGTTGCGGCTTTCGCTCCATGCCCCAACGCACACCATGAGCCATGCCCCGCCCAGCATGAGCACGACCGCGCCCGCCACAACCAGCACGTTGATGCCCATCTTGGAACACAGGAGGAACCCGCCGCCAATCATGACCACCAACGTAAGAATGGCGTTTACGGCGAAGGCGGGCACGAGCTTCGCACGAAGCTGCTCGACCACGGGCACCGGGAGGTACTTGAGGTACGTCCAGTTGGATCCCTCGCGCGAGACGGCGGTCGCCGCAAGCTTGTTGCTGGAGGCGCTTAGGGCCACCAACGCCATGAGGAAGCACAGCACGAAGCCCGCCAACATTGTGGTGGGATCGCCCAAGGTGCCAAGCTTCGAGGACATCTGGCTAACCGAATCGGTGGTGAGCATGACGCCAAACAGCACCGGGCAGATGACGAGCGGGTACACCACGTAATACAGGAGAATGGACGAGTTGCGCACGATCTTGCGCACCTCCGCCTGCAGCAGCGCCCTGAACACCGGGACCTGCTGCTGCGTGCCCGCGCCCACGTACGCCTCGGCTCGACCGGCCCCCGACGAGAGCGAGGTCACGATGCGCATGTAGAGCACGCGCGCAACGAGCACGAACACGGCGAACGCCGCCAGCGACAGCAGCACGAACAGCCACGAACCGAGGGGGTCGGGGTAGATGAGCGCATACACGGCAAAGCCATAGGCGGGAAACGCCATGACCACGCTGCCGATGGAGTTCCCCATTGTGCCGAGCATATGGGCCACGCCGTCGCTGGCCCTCGTCTGGTTGGAGATGAAGAACGCGGCAATGGAGACGCCCAACGTGAGCACGGTGGTGATGGTGGTTATGGCGTCCTTGCGGCGCACGCGCTTGAACAGCGCGGCGATGACGATGGAGAGGGTGCCGGCATACGAGACGGGCATGAGCGGGGTAAAGATGACCGCCAGTACGTAGACGACCCAAAAGCGAAAGCTGAGCCCGCCCGCCAGGGTTCCCGCTATGCCCCAGCCCGCCAACGGCGCCGCAATAAACACGAACGTCCACAGGTAGGCGGTGGCAAGGGCACCCAGCGCCTTGGCGAACACGATCGAAAAGGGCGATACGGGCAACGGCAGCAGGTCGTTGATGTCGGACGACCCAAAGAACGAACCCAGGATGGCCGGCAGCGAGAACACGAAGGTCAGCGAGCCGCAGGCCATAAACAGGATGTTGTAGATGGCCTTGGACATGCCCATCCGCCCCACGATGCCAAAGGCCATATACCCCAGCCAGGCGACGCCGAAGAAGATGATGGCGCCGATGAGCGCGGTGCCCGCCATGGCGCCATTCGCGCCCGTCCGCTTCTCTATGGCTCCGCGGATGCCGCCGAACGTCTGCTGCAGCTGCAGCTTGGTAAGCAGGAGGACGCTACTCATTGGCGGTCATCTCCAGGAAGATCTGCTCGAGCGAGATGCCCGGATGGGCCGCCTTAAGCTCGTCGAGCGTACCGTTGAACAGCATCCGCCCGTGCGCAATAATGCACACGCTGTCGCAGAGCGCGTCCGCCGTCTCCAGGACATGGGTGGAGAACAGCACCGAGTTGCCGCGCGCCGCATGCTCGCGCATCATCTCCTTGAGCTCGAAGGCGCCCTTGGGGTCGAGTCCCAACATGGGCTCGTCCAGAATCCAGACGCTCGGCTCGTGGATGAGCGCGCCCATAACGTGTACCTTCTGCCGCATGCCGTGCGAGTAATCGGAGATGCGCGCGTTCAGGGCGTCGTAGATGTCGAGTCGCTTGCCGTACTCCTCAATAAACGGCTCGCGCCTCTGGGACGGCGTGCCGTAGACATCGGCCATGAACGTGAGGTACTCGATGCCCGTCAGCCGCAGGAATCGATCGGGGTCGTCGGGCACGTAACCAAACTGCCGCTTGGCCTCCAGGGCGTCGGCAACGATGTCGTGGCCGTTGATCTTGATGCTGCCCTCGTCGACGGAGTGCACGCCGCAGATCATCTTGAGCGTGGTCGACTTGCCCGCGCCGTTAGGGCCAAAGAAGCCGGTGATCTTGCCGTCTTCGACCGTCCAGGTAAGGTCGTCGACCGCCTTGGCCTCCTTCCCCGCATACGTTTTAGAGACATGACTCAGCTCAATCATCGGCTCTCACCTTTCCACATATGTTGACCCCCGGTCCAAGCGGACTCATTCTACAGCATAGTACACCCTAGGCATCCATCAACAGCATCTATGAAAGCATGGGATTGGTGCCCTATGCCGTGGAGAACGGGACCTTGGTCCTCTCTCCAATCTGGACTCGCCATCTGTCCGACCTGCCCTAAAGTACGTCCCAGGCGGCGGTACGTCTCACCTGCAGGGGGCGAGCGGAGAGCGGTCGGTCGCGAGGGGGCGACCCCAAGGATGCCGCGATTTGGGTCCGAGGGACCCCGCCGAGGCACCGCGTACGATTTCTGTCCCCCCAGGCTCCCTACCGCGCGCGATTTCCAGCCTCCCTTGGGGCGCCGCGCACGATTTGGCGACAAAGGCGGCCCCTACCGCGCGCGATTCTCGGCCGTTATCGTACGCGGTAGGGGGCCTTTGGGACCGGAAATCGCGCGCGGTGGGCAGGTCCCAGAAGACGGTCCCAGTGCGCCCGGTTGCAAGAAAGGGCCCGTCCGCGCAAACGGACGGGCCCGGAGCGGGAGAGGGGCCTTGGCCCCTTTTCTCGGGGTGGCTACTTCTTGATGAAGGCCTTGGAGTACTCCTGCGTGACGCCCTTGTAGGTGGCTAGGGGGGCGGGTGCGCCCTTCGGCACGAGCGCGACCTGCACGGCCTCCGCGCGGCGGCTCATGCCCTCGGTGCCGGCCTTTTCGTCGTTCTTGGCCCAGCCCATCCAGCCGAGGCGCTGCACGTGGACGCGGTAGTACACGTCGTAGCTGTTCTTGGCGGCCCCGCTCAGCCTGATCTGCACGGCCTCGAGGCGGCGGGACTTGCCCTCGGTGCCGGCCACCTTGCCGTTGGCCGCGTAGGACTTCTCCCAGCCGGAGCGCTGCACGTGGCCGCAGTACTCGATGCTGCCGGAGACGCCGTCGGGGAGCTTGAGCGTGAGGGCCTCGAGGCGGCGGGACTTGCCCGTGGTGCCGGCGAACCCGCCGTCGGTGACGGCCGACATCCAACCGATGCGCTGCACGTGCGCGGTGACTGTGGGGGCGGCGCTGGAGCCGGCCTTCCGGAAGTTGGCGGTCGCGGTCACGCCGTCGGCGCCCACGGTCAGCTTGGTCTCGGGCTTGGTCGCGTCGTCAATCTCGGCGCCCATGCCCTCGACGTTCCAGAACGCGAACTCGTAGCCGTCGTTCGACTTGGCGGTGAGGGTGATGGTCTCCCCCTCGGCGGCCCTCTCCGCGCTCGCCTTGGCGGTGCCGCCCTCGGCGGGGCTGGCCTTTGCGGTGACGGCATACGTGGGCACCGGGAACTGGACCCTCAAGTATTCCAGCGTCCGGTATTCCTCGCTGACGGGGATGAACGCCTTGGGCCCGGTGCCCTCCGCGTCCATCCAGCCCAGGCCGGCGACGGCGTTCTTGACAGACGTTACGTCCGAGTCGATGGCATCGACTCTGCCCGACGCGATGAAGGAGGTGACGTCCTTCCCCACCTCGACGTCACCCCCGGCCCAAACGCCTACGCCGCTCTCGCTGGCAGTGGACTCGGCGGTGACGTCGCCGCTGTTGATGGTGAGACTGCCAAGGGCGTATATGCCGTTGTCCCCGTTGGTCTTATCCGTAGCTTTGGCGTTCACCGTGGAGTCGGTGATGGTCAGCGAGCCCCCCGAGTCGATGCCGCACTCGCCGCCCTCGGCGGTGAGGGTGCCGTTGCCGCCGATGCCGATGCCTGCGTGGTGCGACTCAATGCCGGCATCTGCGCCCTTGACGGTGTTAGTGCCTTTAAGCTCGATGGTCAGGACTATATCGCCCTCATAATAGATTCCATCCTCCGTAGTGTCGCCGGAGCTGTAGCCGTTCAGCGTCAGGGTATTGCTTTCCGGGTCGTAGTTCCAGCCAGAACCACTGAGTGTTTCTTTTGTCACAGTCACGTTGCCAACATAGAGGCCGTAAGGACTCTCGTCCTGCGGCGTCAGTACGGGATCGCCCTGCGTCGCGAGCGTGGGCTCCTCTCCGCCGGTCGGCTCCACCTCCACCTCGACATCGTCGGCCAAGGCGATTGCCGGGCACAGCCCCAGCACCAGAACGAGGGCCGCGAACAGGCCCAACGCGAGCCCACGGAGCGACCTCCTCCCAAGCGTCCATTCTCTACCCGCCATGAGCTTCTCCTTCCTGCGGAATCCGACCCGCGTAGGTGATACGTGCATAAGAGATTACATCACCTTGTAGCATTGTGCCACTGGGAATAGGCCAAAGCCCTTTTTCGGCTCGCGCCGCGGGCGCTATTCGTGCAGGACCTTGTGAAACAGGGGACGGGTTTTTCGTTCCACGCACAACTCCGGGCTGACCGGCCGCGGGGGACCGTCCCCTTTGGTCCCCCGCGGCTGGTCTTCGCCCTACTTCCGCAAGAACGCCTTCGCGTAGTTCTGCCGCACGCCCCTGTGGATGGTGGCGGGGGCGGGGTCGCCCTTGCGCACGAACACGATCTGGATGGCCTCGACGCGACGGGCCATGCCCTGGGTGCCGGCGACCGCGCCGTTCTTGGCCCAGGCCATCCAGCCGATGCGCTGCACGTGCACGCGGTAGTACACGTCGTACTCGTTGGCCGCCGCGCCGGTCAGGCGAATCTGCAGCGCCTCCACGCGGCGGGCCTTCCCCACGGTGCCGCTGCGCTGGCCGTTGCGCCGCCAAGTCTTCTCCCAGCCGGAGCGCTGCACGTGGCTGCGGTACTCTATGCCGCCCGAGACGCCCTTGGGCAGGGAGAGGGTGAGCGCCTCGACGCGCAGAGACTTGCCGGCGGTGCCGGCCATCCCGTCGCCGGTGACCCGCATCCAGCCCCTGCGCTGCACGTGGACGGCGGTGGTTGCCTTGGGCGCAGCGGCGGGCTCGGGCTCGGGCGCAGGTGCGGGCGCGACGACCTCCACCACGTAGGTGTCGACGAAGCCCTCGTACGTTACGGAGAGGGTCTGTCTTCCGGCCTTGCCGCCATCGAAGCCGGTGACCATGCCCGCCGTGACGGCGACCGTCTGCGTGGTGCCGTCGGACTTGCTCACCTCCAGCGTGAGGCCACCCACGTCCAGGGCGTCGCCCACGGCGTAGGTCTTCTTCGCGCCGGTGCTGTTGAGCCGCACCCCGGTCACGTGGGCGGGCAGGGTCTTGACCGCCGTGGCCTCCGGCGACCCGGACGCATGCGCCCTGTCGTTGGCCTTCATGCGCGCGTACACGTCGTATTCCGTGTTCGGCGCAAGGCCAGTCCACTCCACGCGGCCGTCCGCGTCGCACGACTTCCACTCACCCGAGTCCGCGGCGGGCGCCGGCTGGCCCTTGGGCACGAGCGCATACTCCTGCGCCCCGCTTCCTGCCGCCACGGCGATCACGGTCTCGCCCATGGCCACCGCATACGGTGCGGCAGGCGCCTCCTGCTGGTCCTTGGGCGTGTCGAGCGTGCTGGACTTGGTCGCCCCCGACTGGGCCTTGTCGTCGGTCTCGTACCTCCGTGACCAGACCTCGTAGGATGCACCCGACAAGAGACCGTCAAACACGACGTCGTCGCCATCATTCTCGATGCGCTTCGCCTGTTCCCAGTCCTTTGGCCCAGGCACCTGACCTGCGGGAACGATGGCGTACTCCATCCCCGCAAGGGGACCCTCGACCTGCACGGTGTGAGCGTCCACGACTTGGGCGCTCACCAGCTCGGGAGCTGCCTGCGCGCGCTTCCACTTGGCCGTAAACGTCGGGAAGTTTTCTGGCATGTATAGCGGGAACACGACCTCGTTGCCCCATATGTCCTGCCAGCCACAGAAGACGAAACCCTCCCCCGTGGGGTCCGCCGGAGGTTCGACGAGCGAGCCATAGGCGCCGTCGGCCCTGTATTGCGGTGTTGTGCCATCGTTGAAGTCGAAGAGGATGTGATAGATCGTCGAACTCCAGGTCGCCACGACATCGAGTCCGCCGAGGGGCATCGTGCTCGGAAGCGTTGGATACCAGCCGTCAAAGGTGTAGTGCGCCCTCGTTGGATCTTCTGGCGCCGTAATCGACGTGCCAACGCTCTGCGTAATCGGGTCAACCGCACTCCCGCCCGCGCTGTTAAAGGTGATGGTGTACTGCTGCGCCGTCTTCCAGTGGGCGGTGAGGTTCGCGCTGCTTTCCACGGTATAGGGGAACTCCACCTTGGTGTCGCCGTCGTACCATCCCTCGAGCTCATGCCCTTCCTTGGTGGTCGTCGGCATGGCAATCGTCGTCCCAGCGGGAACCGTTACCCCAGAGACCCCCGTCCCGCCGTTGGTGTTGAAGGTGACGGTGTACGACGTAGTCTGGTCTTCGGCATACTGCGCCGTGACAGGTATCCTGTAATTGGCGTCCGTCAGCGACCAGTCCGTGAACGCGAACTGCCCGCCAGCGCTGTAGAGCGTATCGCCAATCTTCCAGCCCGTAAACGCGTAGCCTCCCTCGGCGCTGGGAGCCGTCGGAAGCGTCACGGTATTCCCAAAGTCCACGATTACGTCTTCCGGAACCGCGCTTCCGGAGGCGGCGTGATCGCCCAGGGCGTACTCCATGCGTGCCGCCTTTGGCGTCCAGTGCGCGGTGAGCGTGACGGTGTAGTAGTTGAACTTGCGGTCAACGGCGGTGCGCATCACGGGTGAGCCGGATTCGTTCCTGTCGCAGTACTCGGGCGTCATGCCCCAACCAGCGGTCTCGACCCACCCCTCGTCCACGTAGTCGAGCAACTCCCAACCCACGTCGTTCCAGAGCACGCCGCCCTGCGTGTACCAGCCAACCAAATCGTATCCGGTGCGCGTGGCCTCCTTTAGGTAGCGCATGACGATCTTCTCGTCGATGTTCACGGTAAAGTTAAGCGCCTGCGCCTCGTCAATGACCGCGTCATCCGCGCCGGGATTGATGATCACGTTGAGACGATCGCGAATCCAGATGGGATAGGCGTCGACGTCCGACTCGATGACGCCGCTCCAGTCCACGAGCTTGCCCTCGAGCGCCGCGTTGAGCTGGCCGCTCTTGTCCCTGTAGGAGTCCACCACGATGCCCGGCTCCGTCGCCCAGCCGGCAAACGTGTAGCCGTCCCTCACCAGCAAGTTCGGCTCCTCGGTGCCGTAGCCGGCGAAGTCCTCCAGAGACGTTCCGCCGTCGAGCGTCAGCAGCTTCCAGACCTTCGTCCCCTCCGTGTCCTCGAAGAAGGTGAGGTTCGCGGTGTGCGCGATTCGCTTGAACCGCGCCGAGACGACCACCGGGCCGTCCGGCATCGTGAACGTGCCGCCCACAACTGGCACGTCGTTTCCGCTACCGTCGACAACCGTTATGGCGTCGAGCTCGTAGTCGGGGTCGGGCGTGACGCCAATCACAACCGTGGCGCCCGCGTGGGCCGCAGGCGAACTGATGGTTATGGACCCATGCTCCGGCTTCTGGATGGTGACGTCATACGACGGCCAGCTAGTAATCGCGCCGCCGACCAGGCTCGTGTTGTCGCTCACGATGCCCGGCTCGTAATGGCGGTCCAGGTCGTGCATGACAAAGGACTTCTTAAGCGTCACCGTGCCACCAAAGCTCGCGGCGGTCACGCTGATGTCGTCCCTCGTGGCGTCGGTGTAGTCGAGGGTGACGGTGCTGCCGGTCGTGTTCTTGCCGTCGCCGATGCCGTTGCCGCTCGTGTAGCAGAGCGCGGTGACGACGCCTCCAGTGATGGTGACGGTACTCGCGCTGCCGTCCACGCCGCTGCCGATGCCGGCGCCACCGCTCTTTCCGCCGGTGGCCGTGATGGTGCCGCCGGAGATGTTGATGGTCGCGTGGCCGTACTCGCCGCCGCCGATGCCGGCGCCCTTGGAGTTGCCGGTGGCGGTGATGGTGCCACCATAGATGTTGATGGTGCTGGTGTCGGCGCGCTTGCCGTCGGGGTCACCGCCGCCGATGCCGGCGGAGCTGTCCTTGCCAGTGGCGGTCACGGTACCGCCGTAGATGGTGATCTCGCCGCCGTCGCAGTCACGGCCACCGCCGATGCCCGCGCCCTGGCTGCCGCCCGTGGCAGTGACGGTGCCGTTGTACATGGTGAAGCTGCCCACGTTTGCACCGTTGCCGTCGTTGCTGCCGATGCCGGCGCAGTGGTCATGCCCGGTGGCCTCGATTGTGCCGCCGTGAATCACGACGTTGCCGCCGGGATGATTGTCGCTCGTGGCGCCGATGCCCGCACCGCTGCTGGGATGCGAGACGATCTTGCCGGTGCCCCCGCTCTGGCCGTAGATGGTCAGCGTCTTGCCCGCGGGAACATACAGCCCCCTCACGTCGAGCGTGCAGCCGTCGCAGAGGACGATCCACGTGTTGTCCTGCAAAGAGACGCGGCTGTTCTTGGTGATGCTCTGGTTGAGCACGTACATGCCGCCGGGGACGGACGTGGCGTCTGGCCACGCCATCCAGTTGCCCTCGGTCGATTCCACCGTCTCGACCAGCTTGCCGTCTGCCCACTCGTAGGACAGATAGGTAACGCCACGCAGGCCCTTGGCGATCCGGCCTTCCGTGTACCCATCGACGCTGGCCGTAACAACGTTGTATTGGTCGTCATCAGAGTGGAAATACGCGCTGGGATACTCCTGATTCTGCTTTCCATATTCGCTGGTGATGACACCGAGGGTATTGCCCGACCAAGACTGTATGGTCACGCCGAGGCTTGCCCCGTCAGCGAGTTCGCCAACGACGCTAATTTTTGAGTTGCCATTATTGCTACTGGCGAGGCCGACGTTGTCCGTAAACAAGGAGTGTCCCCAAATCCTCTCGTTTCCCGTAACCACCGGATTGCCAGAAACCGTCATAGTGGCCGTTGCAGAAACATACACGCCACCGCCACAGTTATCGGTTTCATATTTAACGTCATTGCAGGCGTTCCCCGTAATGGTTCCCCCGTTTAGGTGCAAGGTGGCATTCGTGCCGTCTTCCAGGTAGATACCGCCTCCAGAGGTATTAGCCTTGTTATCCTGGATGGTGCCCCCGTTGACCGTGAGGGTGCCTTCGCAGTAGATGCCACCGCCCTTTGGGCTGAAGCCACCGGTAATGATGCCGCCACCCCGACTGTCCTCAATGGTGAGGTTCGCGCCCTCGGCGACGTGGATCACCGGAGCCTTTTCACTCGCGTACGGGTTGCGATTTACCAGATATCGGTCGAGGGTATGGCCGTTGAGGTCGATGGTGATGGTTTTTCCACTTTCGATTTCCAGTGAGGTGTCATCCACCTCGGCGGTGAAGTCTTGCCCGAGCTTGATGACCTGACCACCATCCGCACCGCGAATCTGCATCTGAAGGTCTTTCCAAGTTGTGCCCGTCACGCCATCCCAGGCGCGAAGGGTGCTTCCACCCATGGTGTCAATATTGGGCGTTTCGTTGGCAGGGAAGACCCCATTCTCATTGTGGAAGGACTGCTCCATGGTCGCCGTTCCGTCGAATGTCGTGGCGGTAATGCTGATCTCGTCCTTCGTCTTGTCCGTATAGCCCAATCTGATGGTACTGCTGCAATTAGGTGTGTTCTTTCCGTCGCCGATGCCGTTGCCACCCGAATAGCAGAGCGCCGAGACAACGCCGCCAGTGATGGTGATGTCGCTGCCCTCGCCGTCCACGCCGCTGCCGATGCCCGCGCCACCGCTCATGCCACCGATGGCGAGGATATCACCGCCGGAGATGCTGACGGTCGCACGGCCGTACTCGCCGCCGCCAATGCCGGAACCCTTGGAGTCGCCCGTAGCCGTGACGTTTCCCCCGTGGATGTTGATGGCACTGTTATCGGCACGCGTGTGCTCGGTGTCGCCGCCGCCGATGCCGGCGGAGCTGTCCTTGCCCGTGGCAGTGATGGTGCCGCCGTAGATGGTGATGGTGCCGCCGTCGCTATCCCGTCCGCCGCCGATGCCCGCGGCCCAGCGGCCGCCAACGGCGCTAACGGTACCGTCATACACGGTAAAGCTTCCGGTTCTCTCGCGATCGTCGTCGTTGCTGCCGATGCCGGCGCACGTAGTGGCGCCCTGTGCTGTGACCACGCCGCCATGCACGACAACATTTCCAAGATTGTGGATACCCGCGCGTATAGTGGTGCCGATTAGCCCATACCCATAGGCGAGCAGCCCACCGGTGCCGCCTGCCTGGACGTAGATATTCAGCGTGCAGTTTTGGGGAACGTCGACACCGCTCAATGCAGACAGCGTATATCCGTTGCAAAGAATCAGATCGACATTGCCTGTTAGCGTAATCTTGCTTACGGTCTGATTGCGATTCACAACATAACAGCCGGCACTCAGCGTTATGTCATCATCTTCGTTTGGGAACTCCTGCCAGCCTTCTGGTAGATCCTTTTTGGCTTTGATGACCTTACTCTCGGTGCCGTCCCAGCTGCACTCAACATATTGTATTTGATCGGTGAACGTGTGGCTGCATGCCCAGCAGATGTTGTTTTCCACCGTGTCCTTGTGGCTGCAGGGCTCGTAGCGAAGGTATTTGAAGTCCTCCTCCTGGTATGCATGGTGCTGGTCCGGTTGCCCGTCGAGCTGGTGCTCGAGGTCGACACTCTCGGGCAGGATCTGCGCGCTCGCCCTGTCGGCACCGGCGGTGACCCTCATGCCCTCGTAGTCGATTTTCGCGTCGGACCAGTACTCCTCGCCCTTGTCTCTGCCGCCGGACGTGATCTCGACTGTGATTCCCGGGCCAAAGACATGCTTCTTATAGCCGCCCATGCCAACGAACTTGGTGCTGCTTGCGTCGACGACAGTGCTCGTTCCTTCGATAGTCAGCGTACCCTTATTGTCATCGTTGTGGTCTTGCCTGGCGTCCTCGATACGGTTCCTGCCGCCGAGGCCGCAGGCCTTCTCGGCTGAGGCCTTTACCGTGCCGCCAGTGATCTTGACCGTGGCCCATTCCGTGGAGATTCCCGGAAAGTCACCATATCCAGCAGCCGTCACCTTGCCACCAGTAATGGTCACCCTACCCTCCTTGCTCATAAGGAGAATGCCCCTACCGTTCTTGTCGTCGTGGCCTATGCCCTTGGAGGTCACGTCGCCGCCGTTGATGGTGATGCTGCCCCCGTCACCGCCGATGCCCGCAAACCAACCAGTGGTGTCCACATGCGCGTCGCCACCAATGGTGATCGTACCGGCACTGGTGGCCCATTTGGTATCGGGTGTGTCAAAGATCTTGCCCCCCTTGCCGCCCGTACCTATGCCAAAGCCATAATCGGAGGAGATAATGAGCTTGCCACCAGAGATGGTGATCGTGCCACCCTTGCCGGAATCCATGTTGTTATACTTGTTGCCCGCACGACCACCACCGATGCCCGCACCGTGCTTCGAGCGTGCGACGATGTCACCGCCAGTGATGGTGATTAGATGGCCGTCGCCTCCATTGTTGCCGCCGCCGATGGCCGCACCGCTGCCTTCGCTTCCCGACGCATACTTGGAGATGACCGTGCCGCCGTTGATGGTGATGGTGCCACTGTCACCGTCCTCGCCGCCACCGATGCCCGCGCCATCGCGGAACCACACGTGGATGGTGCCGTCGTTGATGGTGATGGTGCCGCCGTCGCCACCGTCGCCGCCGCCGATGCGCGCACCGTTGGCCTCGCCCTTGTCGTTGCACGTGATGGTGCCGCCGTTGATGGTGATTTCGCCGCCGTCTCCGTCCTCGCCGCCACCGATGCAGGCACCGTCTCGGCTCCAGGTTGTGATCGTGCCGCCGTGGATTCTGATGGTGCCGCCGTTGCCGTTCTCGCCGCCGCCGATGGCCGCAGCGTTTTCGTTGGGGTCTTCGTTGGCGGTAATCGTGCCGCCGTAGATGGTGACGGTGCCACCGTCGCAGTCGCAACCGCCGCCGATGCCTGCCGCGTCGCTTCCACCCCGCGTGTAGATGGTGCCGCCGTAGATGGTGATGGGCGAGGTCGTTCCGTTGCCGTCGTTGCTGCCGATGCCCGCACAATTGTCGTGGCCAGTGGCCTCGATGGTGCCGCCGTGGATGACAATCTCGCCGCCCTCGTGGCCGGAGTACGCGCCGATGGCCGCGCCGCCGCCGGGATGCGAGACGATCTTGCCGCTGTCCTTGGACTGGCCGTAGATGGTGAGCTTGTTGCCCTTGGGGATATACAGACCCTTCACGTCGAGGGTCTTGCCGTCGCCCAGGATGAGGTTCGTGTCGCCCTTAAGGGCAATGCGGCCGTTCGCCGTGACGTCCTTGTTGAGATAGTACCAGCCGCCGGTCATGACGCCGTTGTCCGGCACCACCAACGCATCCGTGGTCTTGGTCTCCTGAGAGACGCCGATTCTCTCGGTCCAGCTGCGCTCCACGTAGGGAACGTCGTGCACGACCTCGCCCGTTGCGGGCCCAATCCACACCTCGCCGTTCGCGAGGTACACGACGTCGGATGCGTTGTCCGCACAAAAGTACTCGCTTGGCAGCTCGGTGCCGTTGTTCTTGCCATAGTCGCTGGTGATGGCGTTGCCGGTGTTCTCGGGCGACATGCACAGGTTCGCGCCGTCCGTCAGCGCACGATGAACCGTCATCTGCCTCCCGCTTTTGAGCCAGATGTTGTTGGCGTCGTTGCCCTTCTTGTTGCCGGACACCACGGGGTTGCCGGAGGTCCAAAAGATGGCCGCGTCCATGTACACGCCGCCGCCCTCGCCGCTGCCGCAGGTATTGCCCGTGATGGCCCCTCCATACAGGGCGAGGAAGTCTCTGCTCGCATACACGCCGCCGCCGCTCTGTGTGGCGGCGTTGCCCTTGATGGTGCCGCCTTCGATCACGAGCGAGCCCGCGCAATAGATGCCACCGCCATTCGTCGCCTTTCCGCCGGTGATGACGCCACCACCCGCGCTGTCCTTGATAGTAAGAGTGGAGTTTTGTCCCACGTAGATGACCGAGCCGCCATCGCTGGAGCTGCCCATGGCACGGTTGAGGGTGTAGCCGTTGAGATCGAGGGTCAGGCTCTTTGAGGACGCGGCGTCAAACGTCAGGGACTGGTCGGTGCCCAGGGCCTCGTAGCTCTGGTGCAACGTGATGGTGTCGCCGTCATTCGCGCTTGCGACGCGCGTCTGCAGCTGGGCCCAGGTCTCCTCCTGCGTGTCCCAGGCCCTGAGGGCGCTGCCCGCCATCTTCGAGAGGTCCTGGACCGAGCCCGCCTGGTACATGCCGTTGGCGTTCTTGAACGGCTGGTCGAGCGTCACGACACCGTTGTAGGAGGAGGCGGTGATGCTGATGTCGTCCCGCGTCTCGTCCGTGTAGCCAAGGGTGATCGGTGTCGAGCCGTCGCTGTCGGCGCCACCGCCCATGCCCTTGCCCTTGGAGGAGTTCGCGTTGGCCGAAACCTTGCCACCCGTGATGGCAATGGCGCCGCCGTCTGCGTTGTGGCCACCGCCGATGGCCGCTGCCTGGCGCCCGCCGTTGGCGGTTACGGTGCCTCCGCTGATGGCGATGTCGCAGTAGCCGTTCTCGCCGCCGCCGATGCCGGCGCCGTCGTCGCCGCCGGTCGCGTTGATGGTGCCGCCGTTGATGGTGACGGAGCCACCGCTGTTGGCCTTTGCGTCGCCGCCGCAGCCGATGCCCGCGCCGTTGTTGCCGCCAAAGACCGTGACGTCACCACCGTTTATGGTGACGGTGCCGGCGTTGCCGCCATGGCCGCCGCCGATTCCCGCACCGTTGTCGCCGCCGTTGTAGTAGACAGTGGAGTCATAGGATTTTTGTGGCCTCTTTATGATACCACCGTTTATGGTGACGTTTCCGCCGTTGCCGCCGTTGCCGCCGCCCATACCGGCTGCGTTTTCGCCGCCTTTCGGCTCGACGTCACCGCCATAGATGATTACGTTGCCGCCGTTGCCACCACGTCCCCCGCCGATGCCTGCGCCGTTCTCGCCGCCCTCGCTACGGACATAGCCGCCGTACACAGTGAGGCTACCAGTTTGGCTCTGACCGTCGCTGCCGCCGACGCCTGCACAGTTCGTCGCGCCGCATACGTTTACAATGCCACCGTGAACCTCCACATTGCCACCCGTATGACCGGGGTAGCCACCAATTCCGGCACCGTTTGCGGTCTCATAGACGTCAATCCTGCCTTCAGACAAATCTTGGTCTTCGCCTTGCCCGTAAATCGACAGCGTGCAGCCCTCGGGTATGTATATTCCGTCCGCATTCAACCAACCCCTCTCGAACACATGCTCGACGTCGGTGCTACGCAGGATGAGGTGAGTGTCGCCCGTAAAGCAGACGCGCTCGTTGAATCGTCGTAGTCCGTCAACGAAGTACCAGCCGCCCGGGATGGCGGCGCCACTTGAAGGAAGGCTCTTTACGTCGCTGCGCGTCTTTTCCTCGCTCACGACTTTGGTCCCATCCCAGTGTCGCTCTACGTACGATACGGTAAGCGTCTCCGCATCCGTTACGGTAATGCTGTACGTCACGCCGTTGATGGTGACCTTGAGCCACTCGGTGGTGTTGAAGGCCTGGTGCGCGGTGACGACCCACTCGCCGGTCTCGTTGGAGACCGAGAACAGCTCGGGATTGCTCGCCTCCGCCGCCGTAACCTCGCCGGTGAGGTCCACCGCCTCGAGTATCTTGGACAGGGAGACATACGCGTCACCGGGCATCACGTACTGCTTCCTGTTGTAGGTAAACTCCACGGTGTAGAGCGAGAAGCCATCCGTCTGCACGACCGCGGTCGTCTGCTCGCCGGTCTCCGGGGTCGTTTGGGTCGTTGCGTCTAGGCTCTGGGCGGCCAGCTCGCCGGTGGCCTCGTCCTCGATGACGTGATACACCTGCGTCTGGAGGTTCTTGTCTGCGACCTCCGCAGTTGTGAAGGAGACCTCGACCTGTTGTCCCTCGACCGGCTGAATCTGGCTGCCGTTTGCGTCGAGCACCGTCACATCGAAGGTGTGCGACTCCGCGACGGTCGCGCTCTCATCGCGTTCCTCTTCCACGACCTCGCCGACCTGCTGCTCTTGGCTGCGCGTGGCCTTGCTCACGGAGAGCTTGGCGCCGGCCGGGAACGTGCCCGCCTCGGCCGCAACGGCGACCTTGATGCCGTCGATGACCTGCGAGGCTGCGAACGCCGGCATGTCGGGGGCGGCGGGCTCGGCGGACTGCTCGGCCGTGGCCGGGTCGTCGGCCGGGTCGGCGGGCGGGTCGTCGGGCGGGTCGTCGGGCTGCTCGGAAGCCGCCGACACGATCTCGTCCGCCGCCTCCGCGAACGCCGGTAGGGGCATGAGGCCCACCGCTAGAATCAAACTCAAAACAAACGAGAGGGTCCTTGTCAGCAGCGAATTCCTGTTCCAACCCATGGTGCGCCTCCTTGCCACAATGCGCGCTAGACTATGTAAATATAGCATGGCGGGACAGGGGGGACGGGAACGTTTGTTCCGACAAGGATGCCAGCCGCGGGGGACCGTCCCCTCTGGTCCAGTTTCGCGACTGGACCAGAGGGGACGGTCCCCCGCGGCTGGCAGCTTCCTCCGTAGCAGCTCTGTTGAGGTTGTATCACTGTAGTGATACACTCATTTCAAAGTGCAAAGGAGCGACATGAGCAAACGAATCACGATCTTCCATGGATCCGAGAGGGTCATAGAAGCGCCAGAATTCGGGGCGGGCAGGAGAAACAACGACTTTGGCCAAGGCTTCTACTGTACCGAGAGTGAAGAGATGGCAATGGAGTGGGCGGTTTCCTCCTTGAGGGACGGATTCGCCAATCGTTACGTTCTTGATGCGGAGTACCTCAACGTCCTGAATCTCAACAGCCCAGACTACACAATCCTCAACTGGATGGCGGTCTTGGTGCGGCATCGGCCCTTTTCCCTGGGAACACCAGTGGCCAGAAGAGCGAAGAGGTTCCTCATAGACAACTTCTACATCAACGTGAACGCCTATGACCTTGTGGTGGGCTACCGTGCTGACGACTCCTACTTCGACTTTGCGGAATCCTTTCTCAACAACGGGATCTCCGTCGAGCAGCTCGCCCTGGCCATGCGACTCGGGCAACTGGGCGAGCAAATCGTGCTCAAGTCACGACATGCGTTCTCGTCCCTAACCTATGAGGGATTTAGCACAGCCGACAAGGAAAAGTACTATGTGCGTCGCAAATACCGCAACGACGAGGCGAACCAACGATTCCATGAGCTCCTTGCAAGCGAGGACGACGGCTTGTATATCATCGACATCATGAGGGGCGGTGTGCACAATGATGACCCACGGATACCCAGAAGCCTACCTGCGCAAGGCCCAGACCATGATGGGGGACGCCTTTGACTACGCGACGAATGTGTGCGGCATCTCAGGCGACACGTTCGTAAAGCTGTTCGTGGGAAGCACCGTTTGCGCGCGCATGCAAAACGGGGAGCCCTCGTACATCTTGGGAAGGAGCGGCATCGAGATGATGACCGACGTGCTCCAAGAGACGACCGGGCATGCGCCGGATGTCGAACCGCAGGTGCGCGTGAGCCGTTCGGCGGAGTATTGGATTGGCTGGGCGAGTGCCTACTACCAATGGTGGTCGGGAAGGACGTATTGGGAGTTCTTTGAGGCGAACGGCTTCGATGATTTGCGCAGGATGTACACGGCGCAACACGAGGCAGACGTTTCCAGATTCGCGGAGATTGCCGACGCGCGCGTGCGGGAGCTCTTTCCTCAGACGAACCTGAGGCGTTTGCGCTCGGCCTACGGCTGCACGCAGGCCGAGTTGGCAAGGATGTCCGGCGTCAGCCTGCGCTCGATTCAGATGTACGAGCAACGCCGCAAGGACATCAACAAGGCGAGCGTCCTTACCGTATATCGTCTGGCGCGATGCCTCGGCTGCACGGTGGAGACGCTCATCGAGCGGTAGGGACCTGCACGCGGACGTTGGCGGCAGCTCCCAGCACGAGCGCTATTCGTGCAGGACCTTGTGGAACCAGTACGCGGACCTCTCGTACCCCGCCTTGGCGAGCATTGCCTGCGAGCCCTCGCGCCCAAAGCTCGTCGCGCACCCAACGGAGTTCGCGCCACGCTCGCGGGCCTCCCTCTCCGAGCGCTCAAGTAGTTGGCGCCCGATGCCGCGGCCCTGGTACTCCGGCAGAACGGCGATGCCGTTCATCTTTATGTACCCGTCCGGATCGTCAATCGACAACACCTCAACGAGCGTGGT
The DNA here is from genome assembly GCA_902793195.1 of uncultured Coriobacteriaceae bacterium. Taxonomy (GTDB): domain Bacteria; phylum Actinomycetota; class Coriobacteriia; order Coriobacteriales; family Atopobiaceae; genus RUG440. The sequence goes on from CADBCS010000019.1 coordinate 47,252, forward strand.
AAAGCCCACCACGTCCCCGTCCTCCACGGCCACGAACGTGCGGTAGCGGTCGTCCTCGGCCATCCTGTCCAAGGTCCTGCCAACGCTCTCGTCCGTCGCGGTGGGAACGTTAAGAAGCTCGCGCCAGAGCCTGGCGACCACGACATAGTCCTCGGGCTGGACCTCTCGTATCATGGCTCTCCCCCTCTCCCCAGCGCGCATATCGTGTCGGCGCGCGACCACCGCCTCACACTATATCCCTTTGTCCGCCGGACGGGGATGGGTGCCGAGGGTGGAACAGGGACGCGGAACGAAAAACCCGTCCCCCGCTCCAGGGACGTGGAACGAAAAACCCGTCCCCCGTTCCACACGTCCCCCGTTCCACTTCTCACGTCACCGCGACGCTTCGTTCGGGTTTCGCCAATCCTCAAGGTCGGTTAGTTTAATATCCGGTATCTCAGGATTTTTTGCGTGAGTTACCGGATAAATTTACTAATATGAAAAAAATTTTCGGTAACTCGGGCAATTCATGCCTTAGGTAAGGCTTAGGTATTGCCATGTGGGAGGCAATCTATGGACCTAATTGGACGTCACGAGGCACGACGGGCACTTGAGTATTGCGAGAAAACCGGCAAGTCGGAACTTGTTTGCGTGTACGGAAGGCGCAGGGTTGGCAAGACCTATCTTGTGGAACAGACGCTTGGCCCATACTTCGCCTTCCACATTGTGGGGTCGAAGAAGGCGACTCTGCGTGCCCAGCTACGAGAGTTTGGGCTCGAGCTGGCCGATCGCGGGGACCCCAACCCTGACCCCCCATCCAGCTGGCGAGAGGCGTTCAACCGTTTGTACAAAGTCATTTCTAGGGCAGACGCCCCACGGAGCCCACATGGGAAAGCAGTGGTGTTTATCGACGAGTTCCCTTGGTTCGTCAGGCAGAGGTCGGACTTTTTGAGCGCCTTTGCCACGTTCTGGAATCGTAGAAGTACGTCGGGCACGAAGATGCTCGTTATTGTCTGTGGATCCGCAACATCGTGGATCATCGACCATCTGCTCACGAACGACGACGATCTGGCCGCTCGTGTGACGGAGTCGATCTTCCTTGAGCCGTTTACGCTCGCGGAGAGCGAGGAGTTCTTTCGCGATCGCGGGTTCGACTGGGATCGTAGGATCATCTTGGAGACGCAGATGGTGTTTGGCGGCCTTCCGTTCTTCTTTAGCCTCATGCATCCCAAACAGAGTCTCTGGCAGAACATAGACCGCCTGTGCCTAAGCTCACGATCGCAGCTGAGGGGCGAGACCATGATGCTGCTCGAGAGCACGATGCGCTCTTCGAGAATATACGTCGAGCTGTTCGCGCTGCTCGCCAAGCACAAGTACGGCGTCCCCAAGGAAGCGGCCTGCAGGGAGCTGGGATACTCGGCAAGCCAATTTGCCAATGCGGTCGCAGAGGTAATCAAGTGTGGGTATGCGCACGAATACCGCAACCTTGGCAAGCCTCACCATCCCAAGTACATACAGCTCAAAGACCCGTTCATCCTGTTTCACTACCACGTGATAGACCCGAGCAACGGCAGCCCCGTTGCCTGCTGGTCGGACTTCGTTGCCGACCAAGGGCGCTACAACCAGTGGAGGGGAAGCGCGTTCGAGGTCGTATGTCTCTATCACATAAAGCAATTGAAAGATGCGCTCGGCATTGGGGGCGTCCTTACCAGGGAGTATCCCTGGTCGAGCGAGCGGCGATCGGGCGGCGCCCAGGTTGACCTCGTAATCGAGCGGGCCGATCGCGTTGTGGACCTATGCGAGATGAAGTTCACAGACGGCCCCTTTTTGCTCGACGCCCAGAGCGAGCAGGACCTCATACGCAAACGCGAGGTGTTTAGGGATGAGACAAAAACGCGATTCGCGCTGAAGACGGTGCTCGTGTCGGTAAGTGGCACACGCGGCAATCGGGACGGCGCGGTTTCCAGCAAACTTGACGTTGACGACCTGTTCTATCGGCGGTGACCACGCGTGAGCGACGCTGACGGCGTCGAACAAATTGTCCTTGAAGCCGGTGGTGAACGTGCCGGGCTCCAGCATCGTCACGCCGAGGCTCGCGCCGTCGGAGTGCGCACCCGCGACGGTTATCTTGGCGTTGAGTTCCGGGTCAGGTGTTTGTTGAGATTCTTGATACTTTATACCTTGCCCGACGAACACGTTGGACACCCGTTCCACAGGGATTGCGGAACGAAAAACCCGTCCCCCGTTCCACGAACGGCCGTGGAACAGGGGACGGGTTTTTCGTTCCATTGGCGTTGGAACACCCGTTAAAGCCTTGCGGCCATCATCCCCGTATCAGCTATCCGCTTGAACCCGAACCTTTCGTAGAAACCTTCGAGCTCTGGCGTTAGGGGGTCGACGACGAGAACCTTCGCGCCGATGTTGTTTGCAACGAACCTCGACCTTATCACGGCATCCCGCAGCAAGGCGCTGCCCAGCCCTTGTCCCCGGTAGTCGGCGTCGACGGCCAGCACGCCCAACAAGATCGCAGGAATGTTTGGAGGCGTGTTGCGCGTGACCCAACCTGCAGAGACATCCGCTCGCTGCAGGGAATAGGCGGAAAGCGTGTAGAATCCCGCGATGCGGCCGAGGGGAGCGTCGCCAAGAACCGGCCGGGTGATGTACAACACGGCGGTTACGCGCTGCTTCGCCCTCGCTGCATATTTCGCGACCCAGCCATCGATCGAGTCGGCGCCGCTGCGAAAGCCGGCAAAGAGGGCAGGGTCTGAGAGCTGTTCGGGTTTGGTGAACCCCGTTAGACCCATAGCGGTTCCCGGTCGATGAGTTCCTGCAGCTCTTCCGGCATGGGTTTGTCCAGCATATCGCAGATTTGGGCGAACGCCTCATCGGTGAGATGGAGCGTGCGAGCTGCCGCGATGTCGCGCTCGGCGGCTGCATCGAGGTTGGCGAGCGTCCACTGAGACACGGTCTGACCGTTAATGGCCGCGGCTCGTTCGTAGGCTGACTTGCGACTCGGTTCTATGCGCAGATCGAACCGCATGCTCTTAGTCTCGTTTTCCAAGATCGCCAGTGGCATAGGCCCTCCTTACAATCTGTTTATTCAAATTGTACAGCAATATGGCGTACATTCCAAACGTGTGTCACGGGAACGAGGGTATTGACAGACGGTCGTGGAACGAAAAACCCGTCCCCCGTTCCACGTCCCCCGTTCCACGTCCCCCGTTCCACAGACGCCTTCAGCTATGTGGGGATTAGATCTCGGGCGTTACGATCGGCGAGCTGGGCGGCTCCTGCTGAATCGCCTGGGGCGACTCCTGTGGCTGAGCGGACGAGGCGGAGCACGAGTGACCCAGCAGCATGGCAAGCGCAACCACAAGGAGCGCCAGTCCCAGGAAGAGGGGCACGACCCAGCTTAGGGTGCCCCTGCGCGTCTGGCTTTTCACCCGCTACTCCCCCTCCTTAGCATCGCGTACCTTGGTGGCGGCACCGATTGCCGCAATGGCCACGCCGCCAAGGGCCATGCCGACCACGAGCAACGGCGACGTGGGATCGCCCGTGGTCGCGAGACTCTGTTGGGTAAGCTCAGAGGCCGCGCCGCCGCCCGTGCTCGAGTTGGAGCCGTCACCACCTTGTTTCGGCGAATCTGCAGGCGTGCCTGGGTCGGCCGTGGCGTCTCCCTCCTGGGCGACCTGTAGCGCTTCGGTACGCGTGTCCCGCTCGGCACCCTCCGCGAGCGCGGCCGCAGGATACCCCACCAACAGCACCCCTGTGAGGGCAAAGGCTATGGCTCTTCTCATCTTGTGCTCCCTTCTGGGTGCCGCCTAGATCTCCGGCGTCACAATGGGCCCATTTGGGTCTCCCTTGCCTCCGGTGACCTCGTCCACCTCGGACTTGTCGAGCTTCTTGGTGGACTCTTTCTCGTCCATTTGCCGTTCTGAGTGCCTCTCTGCGTGCTTGTCATCCATAGTGGTATCTCTTCTCTTTTTCCTCCATAACATGGCTTACGCCTTTATGTAGTTGTCTGCGCAACGCCAGTAACGCCACAGCGCCGTAGCCAGGTACTGAGCATCCAGGTCGTCCTTATGTGCGCTGGACCCAAACACGGCCCACGCGAAGGAGAGCGCCGATGCAATCACCCGCACGTTGGTGCCTCCCGTGGTCGTTATGCGCACGTCGTAGGCCTTGTCCAGCTCATGGGCCATAACACCGGAGACCGAAACGACCCAGCGCCCATCGGACGTCTGCTCCACGCTCAGCGGGGTTCCGTCGGCCAGCGCACAGGATTTTATTCCCGCGTTGTCTTTGGTGCTCACGTACAGGCGCATGGTCGTGTTGGTCTCGAGGTCCAGGCCCATAGACACGGCCTTCACCTCACCGTCAGCCGGTACGTTGGCCTTTACCGCGTATGTTGCCGAGGCCGAGCGCGCCTCCTCCACCATGTCTGCCGTAAGCGCCGCGTGCCCGGACATGCTCTTGTAGTCATTGCCAATGCTCCAGCCGTGAATACCGCTCAGGTAGGGCTGCGTGTAGTGGCCAAAGTCCGCGAGCGAGAAGATGAGGTCCCTCGTCACCTGGTCGTAGTCTCCGGAGATCTTATTGAAGTCACTCACGTATTGCGCGATAGAGTACTCCTGCGAGACCTGGCGATCCTCGCCGTCTACCGTGTAGTGGTAGGTGGCCGTTATGGTGTCGGCCATCTGTATGGAGCTGACGTAGCACGTAAAGCCGTAGTAGCTGTGCTGCCTGTTCATGTACTCTGCATCGAATGGGTCGGTAGTTGTCGTGCCACCCCTGCCGCTCACCGAGAACTCCATGTAGCTCGTGGAGTAGTCGATTTGCGCCATCTTGGGCAGCTCCATGAAGAAGTTGACGCCAATGGAGCCATCCAGAATGAGCGAATGAGTGCGGAACGTGGGTTCTTCCGCCTCGGCCCTGAACACTGGGTACAGGTTTAGCGTGCGTGCCGGCATCGTATCGCCAAAGCGGTACAGCACGCAGGGGTGCTTCTTGGCGACGTCCGCGTCCTTCCACGAGTCCGGAATCGTGTCCTCGTAGTAGTACAGCTCACCGTCCGTCTTGGGAGTCGTGGACCAGCCGGCGAAGATGCAGCCGTCCTTGGTCAAGTACTCCTCTGCGTAGTCGTCCAGGTTCGCCTCGTAGGGCACCTTCACGGTCTTCGCCACCGTCGTGCCGGCCATATCCTCGAAGTACACGAGGTCGTAGGAGTTGCGCGTGTAGTACACGTAGAGGCTCGTCTTACCTTCCTCCACGTTTATGGAAGCGCCGGGCCTGAGGTCCGTCCGGCCCTGTTCGCCGTCTGTGAACTCGGTGCTGTAGCCGCTCACGGTAAAGTGCTCGTGCGTGGCGGGCGTGTAGGCGCTGTACGCCCGCGCGCTGGCCTCTTCAGGCTCCTCCCACGAGCCGTCCGGGTTTTGGAACACCTCGTAGACCTTCGCCTGTGCGGTCTTGTCGTTGTCCCACTGGGCGATGAACGTCACGTCGTCCGCCACCTCGTACGCGTCTTTGGGCTCGTAGGCGACCATGTTGCCCTTCGAGTCAACGGCCATCCAGTACAGGAAGCTGCCCTTGTTGGGGTCGGGGTCCTCGTAGATGCACTCGGGGATGGTGATGTCGGTGTACCTGAGCAGCCTGTAGGTCTTGGTCTCGGAAGGAAGCGCGTCCGCGGTCGGCTTCGCCGTCACGGTCACGTAGTCCAGCCCATCGAAGAAGTTCGACCGGTACACGTAGGCGGCGTCCGTCGCTGTCGCCCCGTCCATCTTGACCCAGCCGAAGTAGCGGCCCTTGTTGGCGGGATTGCCGTACACCTTGTCCTCGCCGAAGAACTCGGGGTGCACCTTGCTCGCGATGTTGAGCGGCCGCATGTTGGAGTCGAGGATGTCATCGAAGCTGTCCGCCTTGCTGTTCGTGTCGGGCTGCATGATGAAGTCCATGTGCTCGTTCGCGTCCGTCGGGAGCTTGAGGTCCGCTGTCCGCGCGAAGAAGGCCTTCAGCTGCTCGATCTTCTGCTCCGCGGGCACGGAGTTGCTGGTCCCGTCGGAAATCTTCGTGAGCCCGCCGACATCGAGCTCCAGACCGTGCACTTCCCCACCACCGCCCATGATGATGATCTGGCCGCGGCACTCCTTGAGCTGGGGCATGCGCGTAGGGCTGACGAACGGGCTGTCCGAGCCCTTCTCCATGTAGAGGTAGGGCTTGCCCGTGCTGGGGTTGGTGTCTGCGTAGATCGCCTTGACGTGGTCCCTCAGGCGCTGGTAGACGGTCTTCTTGTCATCATCGTCGTCGTCGGGGACCTCCGCGGCGCAGTTGAAGACGATGGTCTCGCTGGGGTGCTGCCGCAGGAAGTCCTCCGCCCAGCGGATCACCTGTTTGAAGTTGAGCTGGTCGCCGTCGTGGTCCTCGCCCCAGAATATGCCCGCCAGGGAGTTCTTGCCGTGGCACATCCACAGGTTGGTGCCGTCGTCGCTCGTGCAGTGGTTCGACTTGCCGTACGCGAGCGAGATGAGCGTCGGGTTGGCCAGGAGGGTGATGGGGTCGCTGATGCCGTACGTTATCGTGCCGCCGAGGAACTGAGTCACGTCGAAGACGCTGCTTCCCCAGAACGCCACCTCGTCGTACCAGTCGTGGTCGTTGCAGTAGTTGCTCAGGCGCAGGTCGAGCACGCGCACGCCCGCGTCGAACTGCTCGTCGATGTAGAGGTACTGCGTCTGGGCGCTCTTGTCGAACCCGAGGGCCGACCCGATGGAGGAGCCCACCCACGCGTAGGCCTCCTTCATGGAGCTGTCGTGTGTGTACGGGATGTTGATCTCGTTGAGGTAGCGGTCCCCCGAGATGCCGCCCATCCAAGAGGCGCCCATCGAGGCGAGTGTCTCGGAGACCTGGTCGGGCCGCTTGACGAAGTCGTCCTTGTCGTCGTCGGCCGAGAACTGTATGTGGACGGCGGCCTCGTCGCCCTTGCGATACACCTCGTAGCCGTAGCTCGACTTGAAGAGCCCGGCGGGATCTGCGTCGCCCTCATAGGTGCCGAAGCCGTTCGTGAAGACCCCTTCGGCCTTCTCCAGCACGACCCCGATGGGACTGGTTACATCGAGCGGCCCCGAGATGGTGAGCTTCTTGCCGGAGGCGAGGTACACGTCGCCGCCGTCGTTGTTCGCGATGGAGACCTTCCTCTGCATGCTGACGGAACTCGCGCTGCCGCTCATGTAGACTCCGCCGCCCTTGCCGCTCGCGTCGTTACCCTCTATGCTCGCGTCGAACAGGCTCAGCTTCCCCTTGTTGTTCACCATCGCACCGCCGCCGACGTCATACGATAAGTTTTCACTCAGAGTGCAGCCCGTGAGGTCGGTCTTGCCGGAGGTGTAGATGCCGCCGCCGCTTCCGTGCGCCTGGTTGCCGCTCACGGTGCAGTGGGTGAGCTCCACGGTGCCATAGGAGTTGACGAAGCCGCCGCCCGAGAGCTTGGTCACCTTGTTGTTGCTGAACTGGGACTCGCGCGCGACCAGCTTGGTGTCTTCGGTGACGTACACGCCGCCGCCATCGGGCGAGGTGTTGCCGTTGAAGGTGCTGCGGTCCACCTGCATCGTTCCGCTCTTCAGGGCTGCACCGCCGCCTGCGTTGGTCGCTGTGTTGCCCTCGACCGCGACGCCGTTCATCGTGAGCGCGTTCGACCTCGTGTTGGCGTAGATGCCGCCGCCGTCCTTGGCCTCGTTGCCTGTGACGCGGCAGTTGGAAAGCGTCGTCTTGCCATCGAGGCAGAGGCCACCGCCGAGGTCGCCCGTCTTGTTGTTCATGATGATGCCGCCAGTGGCGTTGAGCGTGCCGCTGGAGTTCAGGCATATGCCGCCGCCGACATCCTTCGAATGGTTCACCTTGATGGTTCCGCCCTCGAGGTTCAGCGTGCCGCTGACGTTCAGGCCGCCGCCCCGCTTCGCGTTTCCACCCGTGATCGTACCCAGGCCGTCGGAGGCGTCGCGCAGGGTGAGGGTGCCGCCCTTCTCCACCCAGATGACGTGGCCGCCACCCTCGCTGTAGCCGTCCTCGTAGTAGTTTCTGCCGTCTTTCCTGTAGAGCTTCCGGTCGATGGTGCGGCCCGCAAGCTCTATGACCACGTTCTTGTTGTTATTCACCGCCAGGCGCGTGTCGCCATCCTGCGCCTCGATGTTGTTCTTGAGGCCGATCACCTGGCCGGACGTGGAGTTGTTGATGGCCTGCTGCAGCTCTTTCCAACTGCTCACCCACTTGTCCGCCTGCACATCCACGTACAGCTCGCCGTCTTGCACCTTGAGGTTCGGCGTGCCCCCGTTGTACGTGAACTGCCGAAGGGCGGCGCTGACGGCCGCGCCGTCTTTCGCGTTCAGCCCCTTGGACACCTTGCGCGGGATGTTGTACGCCACGAAGTCCAGCCGCGCGCTGCCGCCGAGGCCGCCCTCGTCGATGGTGATGACGTTGTTCTCGGTGATGAGGATGTTGTTTGCCTGCGGCGCGCTGTTGCCCGTCACCACGGGGTTGCCCGAGACGTGGAGCCCGAACGCCGCTATGCCGCCTGCCCCGATGTCGGCCGTGTTGCCCTGTACGGTGCCGCCGTTCAGGTGCAGGTTGTCGCTATTGCACCAGATGCCGCCGGCCCATCCCGTCGAATGGTTGTTCCTTATGGCGCAGTCCTCGACGGTGAACGTGTAATTGTAGCCCGCTGGTATGTAAGGCCTGCCCACCTCTAGCCCGCCTCCACGGACTGCCGTGTTGGAGCATATCTCCCCTCCCGTGATGAGGCCCGAGCCGTCGGAGGAGATTGCGCCGCCAGCCCCATCTGTGATGTTATTGCTTAGAGTGCCGCCGCTCATGACCAGGGAGGAACCCTTTTCGACACGGATGCCGGCACCCTCGGAAGAGGCATAGTTTTCGTCCACGACACCGCCGCTCATGGTCATGCTGGCGCCCTCGTCAAGATAGACGCCGCCGCCTGCGCATGATTCACGATAGATAAGTCCGGAAGTTGCGGTGCTCGTCGTACCAGCCACCTTGTTGCTTTTGATGGCACCGTCCTTCTCAAGATCAAATTTTGCACCTGGCGCAACGTAGACTCCGCCGCCGTAATGCCCCAAGTTTCCTGCCACGTTGCCAGCCTTCAGGACGAGCTTGCCCTTGACGTAGATGCCGCTGCCGTGCTTGGCCATGCCGCCGGCGATGACGCCGTTTCCGGTGGGGCTCTCGTCCGAGCGCGAGGCGTCCTTGACGGTCAGCTCCGCGCCCTCCTCGACGATGAACACGTGGTTCTTGCCGTCTGAGGGGTCCCTGCATTCCGACTGGGTCAGCACCAGGCCACGGCTGATCACATGACCGTTCAGGTCGATGGTGAGCTTCTTGTTCTTGGGAATCACGAGCGAGGTCTCGCCCTCGTTCGCGCGATAGCCCTTGGCCAAGGTTATAGTGTCACCATCGTTTGCCTTGTTGATCTGCTCTTGCAGGAGCGTCCAGCCGCCCTGTATTGCAGCCTCGCCGTTCGCATCCGTTATGACCTCGAACGTCGGGTCGGTCGAGTGGAAGAACGTGTTCGGCAACTTGCCGGGGTTGTTGTCCTTGAAGCCCGTGGTGAACGTTCCGAAGCCGCCGAAATTCAGCTGCACGCCCATGCTGACGTCTGATGTCAGCGGCCCGATGACCTTTATGGGCTTAATTGCCCCATCTTGGGGGGAGAGGAACATCTCGTCACCAACGGAAGCGCGGTTCCCGGTTACCACGGGCGCGTCCTTAATCTTGAGCTCCTTTCCTTCCTCCACCGACATGCCACCGCCCTTGCCGCCGGCCTTGTTGCCGGTGATGGTGCCGCCGGAGAGGGTTATTCCGCAGGCGTCGTAGATTCCGCCCCCGTCACCTTCTGACTTGTTGTAGGCGATCCTCCCGCCCGTGATGGTTGCGCTGCCCTTTACGCATAGGCCGCCGCCACGGCCGCTCGACGAGTTCGACAGGATCTCGCCGCCCGACATCGTCAAAGTTCCCTCGGTATAGATCCCGCCGCCCTCTTTGCTTGCAACACTGCCCTCTTTGCTTGCAACATTGCCCTCGATCTTGCCACCCGTGATGTTGATGACGGAGCCTTCGTAGCCGCGAATGCCGCCTCCACCATATCCGACATTATTAGTATTATTTGCAATAACGCCGCCGCTCATGTTGAGTTTGGCGCCGAAGAGAACCGTAACGCCTCCGCCGTCACCTTGATTGTTGGCAATGGTGCCTCCCTCGAGGTTGAGCGTAGCGCCCTTAAGAGTTGTGTAGCTGCAATTGAGGGTCACGGCGCCACGCCCCCTGCCGTTCCCACCCGTGATCAAGCCGCCGCCGGCGCTGTCCGTAATGGTCAGCACAGCATTTACAGCACCTGGGTCATCAAACTTGCCAACACTTATCACCTGGCCATCGTGGTCCAGTGACGTGCAGCTTCGATTGAGCGTATGGCCGTTCAAGTCGAGCGTCAGTCTCTTCGTGACGAGGAGGTACTTATCATGGGCTCCCGCGGAGTAGTCCTTATCCAGCTTGATGGTCGCGTCCTGCGCGGCTGCGTCGATCTTGTCCTGGAGGTCCTTCCAGCTGCTCGCCCCGATCTTCGCCTCGCCGTTGTCGTCCTTGTACACGGCGATGCCGTCGATGTCGTAGAAGAAGGACCACGTGGGTTCCTTGCCCTCGTTGTTTTCCTTGAAGCCCGTGGTGAACGTTATGTTGGGATCGTTGTTGCCCTCTTGGTCCGCCATGGTAAAGCCCACGCAGGCGCCGCCTTCAAGAGCGCCGCCTTCAAGAGCGCCGTTCACGTTGAGCTTCCTGCCCTTCCCGATGTAGACGTTCTTGCCCGTCCCGCTCGTCTTGTTGTCCTTCACGACGGGCGCGCCTTTAACGCGCATATCGTTCGCGTTGGTGGCTATGTGGATGCCGCCGCCATAGCGTTCAGCGTAGTTCTGGGTATAGGCACCGCCATCGATAGACACCATTGCCCCGGTTTCGAGGTAAATCGCGCCGCCCTTTTCGAGCGCGTTGTTCTTGCTGAAGGTGCCGCCCTCGATCGTGGTATTGCACGTGCCGCCGCAGTTCCAGATGGCGCCGCCGTTGTTGTACGCGCGGTTGTTGGTGAAGGTGCAGTCCTGGAGCTGGAGAGTTCTGTAGTTCACGATCGCGCCGCCGGAATGGCGCGTCGACCTGTTGTCGTCAAACAGGGTTCCCGTGGCTATCAAATTGTTGCTGTCATCTTTGACGAAGATGCCGCCGCAATCGTCGGATTCATTGTGCACGACGGAGCCGCGCGTGATTTCGATCGTGCCCTTCCACTGGTAAACGGCGCCACCTTGGGTGGTTGACGTGTTGCCGTTGAAAATTACATCCGTGAACGTGGAGGTCTTGCCGCTGTGGTTGACGTTTATACCGCCGCCGTGCTTGCCGGTGTTGGTCGCGATGGTGCAGTTGGACAACGTTACGGTGCCGTCGGCGCAGATGCCACCGCCGTAGGCGCCGCACGAGTTCTTGGTGACGCTGCCGTAGGCCATCTTCAGCGTGGCGCCGCCATTCACCATGATGCCGCCGCCGTTGCCGGTGGCCTTGTTGCCCGTGATGGCACCGCCCTCCACGTTGAGCGTGCCGGCGACGTTGATGCCGCCGCCGTTCCCGTTTGCGTTGCCGCCCGTGATCCTGCCGCGGCCGCCCGAGTCGCGGATGGTGAGCGTAGCGCCGCTTTCCACCCAGATGACGTGGCCCGAGCCGCTCTGCGCGCCCTTGTCGGCAAGGCCGCGGTCGAGCGTGTGCCCGGCCAGGTCGATGACCACGTTCTTGTTGGGCTTGACGTCCAGGCGGATGTCGCCGTCGGCAGCCCTGATGTTGCCGTCGAGCTCGATGATCTGGCCGTCGGTGGCCGCGTTGAGGGCGGTTTGCAGATCGCTCCAGGACTTGATGGTCTTATCGGCCGGCTTCTTCGCGTACAGCTCGCCGCCCGCGAGTATGGCGGTTATGCCCTCGGGCGCGTTCTCCAGCGTGAACATGCTTATGGACTTGTTGCCCGAAGCGACGAGCCCGGAGGTGAGGTAGCGGGGATAGCCCGTCGCCGCGGTGCCGATGCCGATGTTCGAGCTCGAGTCGAGCCTGCCGTCCACGCCAAGGGTCTTGCCCTCGTCGAGGTAGAGGTTGGATTGCCCGTTGTTGGCCACGACCGCCCTGCCACTCACGGCGAGGCTGCCTGTCGAGTAGATCCCGCCGCCGGTGACGGCGTCGGCATCGGAAGTGCTCGTGAGCGAGTTGCCCTTGACATCGCAGTCCTTCATGTGAAGCGATCCGCGGTTTTCGATGCCGCCGCCGCGCGCATACGCCTTGCTGCCCGTGACGGTGACGCCCTCGAGGTCGAGCTTGCCCGAAGCGGAGTTGTAAATGCCACCTCCGGAATCAGCCCATCCGCCTGTGATGGTGCCATCCTTCACGGTGAGCGTTCCCTCGTTCTCAATGACGGCGTAGCTCGTCTGTTGGCTCACCTCGCGTTTTAGGGCAAAGCCACCGAGGTCGATGGTCACCGTCGCGCCTGTCGGCACGTCGATGTAGTTGCTCCCGAGCGAGAAGTCATGTGTCAGTTTGTAGGTCTTGCCGCCCTCAAGCGTGTACTTGCCGCCCGAGGCCACGCCAAACGAGTCCACGACCTCCTCCACCTGCATAGACAAGAGCGTCATGCTGTCCAGCGCCGGTGCGGCGGTCGGTTGTGGCAGGCCAAGCGTCTGGAGGAGGGCCTTTTTGTCCTTCACGCCCTCGCCGCCTTCTCGATCCTGAGTGCCCTGCTCGTCTGCCTTGTCGACCGCCTCGGGCTGATCGGCTGGGGCGCCGGCCTCGTCCTGGCTGTCCTGGTCGGTTGGGGCGTTGACTTCTTCGGAGGTTCCCTGGTCATCCCTTGTCTGCTCGTCAGCGTTGTTTGCATCGTCGGAGTCATCCGTACTGTTAGTTCTCGACGTGGTAATCGCAATGCGATACTCACGCTTAGCGATGGTTACCACGAGCCATGCCTCGGAGCTGAATGCCTGAGCCGCCGCAACGGTCCATATGCCGTCCGCATCCCGGGCCACAAGGCCCTCGTTGCCCTCGGTGCGCACCGCCTCGACCTCGCCCGCAAGCCCGACTGCGTCCAGGACGTCAGCAAGGGGGACCTCGTCGCCGACCGAAAGCTCAAGGCTCAGGTTGTCGTAGCCAAACTCCACCACGTACCAGGATGAGAGGTCGGCTGCCATAAACGACACGGTGCCTTTCTTCTCATCCGTTATGGATGCCTTCCGCTTTGCAACAAGCTCGGCTTCGTATTCGCCTTTGGCTTTTGAACTCACGTGGTAGACGCTTGCCGTAAGGTTTTTGTCCGCCGCTTCGGCTAGGGAGAGAATCACCTCTGCGCGCTGGTCGCCTGCGGGCTGCAGCTCGTTGCCGTTGCCATCGAGCACCTGTATGCGCAGCGTGTGGGTCGTCGCCACGTTGGGCTTGGGTTGGGGGGCTGCCTCGTCCTCCGCGTCCTCGCTGGCGGAGTCGGTCTTCGTCTGGGCCTCTTGGTCGTACTGGACGTCCTCGGTCCTTGGGGCACGTGCGACCTTAACAGCCTGGGCAATTCGCTCCCTCTCCGGTTCATCGGGCATCGCCTCAATGCCCTCGACCGCCCGCAGTGTAGCCTCCACGGGGAACGTGCCATCGGGAGCCTTAACCGTAACGGTCGCGCCTACGACCTCCTGGCTCCCCTCGAACGCTGGCATGGCGGATCCGGACTCAGGTTCGGACTCCGCAACCACCCCCTTCGCCTCGGTGGTCTGCACGACCTCCTCCAGCCCCGCGCTTTGCGATGATCCATCCTCCTGCAACTCGGTCAGCGCCTCCGCCAATGCGGGTGCCGGCACCATGTTGAGCAGCATCACAATCGAGATGAGCACGGAAAAAGCTTTAGCTACACGATTCTGTTTCATAGCCCTCAACCCCATCGCCGAAACGAGCCTAGGACGCCTAGGACAATTATACACAGCAAATAATCGAGACAGGTCATGCAGATGCCTAGCAGGCATGAAGCTAACCGTCAACACCCAAGATTCCCGGGACCCCGCCCATGGTGCCAAATTTGGTGCCAACGTGTTTCGACAAGAGCATCCCAGAACAAGCGCAGGTCAACCAAACATAGTGATTGCCTGCTGTTTTATGAATTGGTAGGGCATACCGCGCAAGAGTCGAACTCGGGGCGTGCGGGAACCGTTGCGTGATTAGGTGCGGGCTCTGAGATTGAATTCGCCTTACCGATAGAGACCCCCGATGGTGACCAGATGCCACTCAGGCATGCCCTCGGCCTTCTCGATAGTGCCCTTCGACAGGGCGTGCTTTGAGAAGAGGTAGAAGGATTTGGGCTCGTACCCCCTAACGAGTGCCGCGCGGCGCTCGAGCTCGCGCATCGCCTCGGTCTCGTCGAACGACTCACGATACTTGCACTCCCCCACAAGCATCTCCCTGCTCTGGGTGTTTGCAGCCACAACGTCTATGTCCGTCGTCGTCCGCCTGCCGGGGTCCGAACCCCACCACGAGCCGAAGGCGTCAACCCTCAAGGGGAGCCGCCCCTCGATGGCCTGAGACAGGAGCCACTCGCGGCAGACCCGCTCGAAACGCAGACCAAGGTAGGCATCGAGGTCACCATCGCTTATGGCAGCAAGGGCGAGCGCGCCGGCACCGTCCTCGACCTGCGTGACCCTCGGCATGACGAAGCGGTACCAGAAAGCAAACGCCGCCTCCCGGATGCGATAGATCCCCCGCTTGCTGCGCTCGGGGCTCTCGCCAAAGGGAACCGCCCGCTCGAGGATGCCGAGAGACACGAGGGTGGTGAGGTATCCCGCGAGGGAATTGCGCTCGATCTTGGTTCTCTCTGCGATTTCCTTAGGCCTCGTGGCACCGCCCGCGACGGCTCGGAGCACCGAGTTGTATGCGGCGGGCTCCGAGAGCTCCTGCCTCAGCAGCATGCCCGGCTCCCCGTACAGGAATCCCGCCGGGTCGAAGTAGAGCTCGCGCATGGAACGGGGGACGGGTTTTTCGTTCCACGCACTTGCGGAACGAAAAACCCGTCCCCCGTTCCACAACAGAGAGCCTTCGGACATAATGGAATGCACCAATACTACCGTCTTGGTGCAGGAGAACAATCATCGGAGACTAAGGGAGAATGCCATGCAGTACGAGATTATCGGTGAGCCGTTCCCGGCAGTGGTGTGCACGCTAAAGCGCGGGGAAAAGATGAAGACAGAGAAGGGCTCGATGGTCTGGATGGACCCGTGCATGTCCATGGAGACGACGGGCGGCGGGATGAAGAAGATGTTCAGCAAGGCCTTTTCCGGCGAGTCCATGTTCCAGAACATCTACACCGCACAGTCCGACGGTCGCATCGCGTTTGGCTCCAGCTTTCCCGGAAGAATCCTTCCGGTCACCATCAAGCCGGGCCAAGAGTTCGTCGCACAAAAGATGGCCTTTCTCGCATCCGAGATGAGCGTCGACCTGACCATACACTTTAATCAGAAACTGGGGAGGGGCTTCTTTGGCGGCGAGGGCTTTATTATGCAGCGCCTGAGCGGCAACGGCATGGCATTCCTGGAATGCGACGGCTCGCTTGTGCGCTACGACCTTAAAGCCGGACAGTCCATGGTGGTCGACACGGGCAACGTGCTTGGCTTCACGGGCAACGTAAGCATGCAGGTCGAAAAGATCAAGGGCGCGAAGAACGTCGTGTTTGGCGGCGAGGGTCTGTTCAACACGATTCTTACCGGTCCGGGCACCATCTTCCTGCAGACGATGCCGCTCGCGACGGTTGCCGATGTGATTGCCTCGCACTTGCCGATACAGAACTAACAACCGCATCGCCGTGGAACGGGGGACGGGTTTTTCGTTCCATGCGGGTCGTGTGGAACGAAAAACCCGTCCCCTGTTCCACGCTCGTCTTTTCATACTTGCGTCGGACCTACTGACACTGGGGGGAGTATCCCCTGAGTGTCACAACGTTAGCCTTATGGTCGGTCCTGATTTGCGCTTCAGTGCCTCATACTCTTCTGATGTTAAATCTTTAATATATATTTCCAGTAGTTCGTAGTTATTATCATAGTAAATTTTCATTCTGCCATGATCATAACAGTAATAGGGTTTTCCATCTTCAATAATTATCTTTACAGTATCCTTAGAATAGTACACCATAAAGTCCTGAATATAGTCATAGGTTATTCCAACGCCTCTGGGGGTGATGAAACTGGCTTTCCTTTTCTCTTTTAGATCATCGTATTCACTGTAGTCGATTACATAAGACACCTCTCTGGCATTCCTTTTGTTCGAACAAATTATGGCCAATATCTCGCATGTTCTAATGTCCGTATAAAAAGCTAGGTTAGAAATCTCCCCATCATCAGTTCCATATAAAAAAGTCTTTTGCATATAGTATGGAATCGTATCGAACGTCTCACTCTCTATTTTGAAGAAGCATGAATCCTTAGTCATATCAATACTATAGTCACTCATACTGAGCCCCCTTGCGACAACGCATGCATCCATGTCATACGTAGCTGTATCCTACACCTTGGTGGGGACAAGGCGTTGCGTTCGGGGAAAAATGAGCGGGCGGGCGGAGACCCGCTCCAACGCCAGTTTTCTTGCGTTAGAACGACGCGCCCTGCGCTAACGCCAGTTTTTGCCCCAAAACTTGCGTTAGAATGCTCATACTAGCAAACTCGGCCAAGATGGGAGTACTCATGCACATCGAAGGGAACCGTCAGGGAACCCTTGTAACAAACCTACCCGGCATCGCCCAATATCAGTCGTTCAACCCCTCTGCGCTCGACAGCGTACTGCCACTCAACCTAGGCGAGTCGGGGACAGCACTGCTTGCCCGCTGCTCGCGCAAGGTCGGAGAGATGGAGGGCATGTCTCGGTTCGTGCCCAATGCGGACATGTACCTAACGATGTACGTGCGCAAGGAGGCGTTGCTCTCATCGCAGATAGAAGGAACCCAGTGCACGTTCGATGACGTCCTGGACCCCTCCAACAACAAGGCGCTCTCCAGAGATGTTGCCGACGTGATCAACTACGTGAACGCCTCCGAGTTCGCGGTGGCCGAGATGTCTCGCGTGCCACTTTGCCTGCGGCTCTTCAAGGGGATCCACGAGAGGCTGCTCAGTGGCGTGCGTGGTCAGGACAAGCATCCCGGCGAGGTGAGAACGTCTCAAAACTGGATCGGCCCCGCTGGCTGCACGATTCAGGACGCGGCGTTTGTGCCCCCCAACGTCGAAGACATGCACAGGGCGCTTGGGGATCTTGAGCGCTTCATGAACAGAGACGACATCGACCCCATTATCAAGGCGGCCCTTTCGCACTATCAGTTCGAGACCATCCATCCCTTCCTTGACGGAAACGGCCGCTTGGGAAGACTGCTCATCACGCTCTCACTCATGAACGACGGCGTGCTGTCCCTGCCTCTTTTCTACCCGTCATATCAGCTAAAGCTGCGCCGCAACGAGTACTACGACAGGCTCACCGCCGTCAGGGTTGGCGGAGACTATGAGGGCTGGGTGCTCTTCTTCTGCGAGTGCATGATTGCCGCTGCGGAGGACGCGGCCAACTCCCTCGGGAAGCTCGTGACGCTCCACGAGGAGAGCGCCCGAGCCATTAGGGCGGGCATGGGCAGGACGGCCTCGAACGGGCTGCTCCTCCTCGAGTACCTCGAGGGACACCCCATAGTGACCCCCTCGATGGTGCAGGAGGCACTCTTGGTGAGCAGAACGACGGCGTCGGGCGTCGTGGACGATTTTGTGAGGCTGGGGGTGC
Source organism: uncultured Coriobacteriaceae bacterium (assembly GCA_902793195.1). GTDB lineage: Bacteria > Actinomycetota > Coriobacteriia > Coriobacteriales > Atopobiaceae > RUG440. Next base: position 65,069 of record CADBCS010000019.1, read on the forward strand.
TGCGGGACGTCGACGCGAGTCGCCGGAGGTACAAGACCTACGCCTACGAGGACTACCTGTCGGTCCTGCGGGCGGGCGGAGACCCGCTCTAACGCAAGTTTTCTTGCGTTAGAGCGACGCGTCCTGCGCTAACGCCAGTTTTTGCCTCAAAACTTGCGTTAGCGGGAGGTCGAACCCCGCCAGCCCCGACCGGCCGCGAGGGGCCGTCCCTTTTGGGCAGTTTCGCGAAACTGGTCCCAAGGCTGCGAGAATGACAATCTTCTCAATATGAATGCTACAATTCTCTCAACAATATGCTGATAATCTTCTCAATAGATGCGATTGGCGCAGATGGCGCCCTACGAAGACGAGGTCTGGTCAGTTCATCCTCACCGGCTCCTCCACTCCCGTCGAGTCACCCATGCACTCGGGGACAGGCAGGTTCTCATTTCTCGACATGCGGACGATGTCGCTTGTCGAGTCCCGCGAGTCGACGGGGCAGGTGTCGCTCAGGGACCTCTTCGAAGGCAAGGAGATCGCCGGGGCGTCGAGCGCGACGCTTGACGACGTGGCGTACATGGTATGCCGGGGCGGCTGGCCGGCAGCGGTCACCGAGGGTGGCGAGCCAGCGCTCGAGACGGCCTTCGACTACCTCGCGGCGGTCGCGGAGGAGGACATCTCCCGTGTCGACGGCGTCCGTCGCAGTGCGGAATACGCCAGGCTGTGAGTGTCAAGGGCTTTTCCCATGGTGGGGTAAGCACTTTTTGCTTGCTTGCGGTAAGGACTTTTTCACGTCCTGTGGTAGGCACTTTTTTCTGTCCGTCGGTAAGCACTCTTTGCCCTCCCTTGGTAACGAGAACCTTCCCTGAGGCTTACGCCGCGGGGAAGGTTCTCGTCCGCTCTCGTCGGGAGGCCCCTGCCGATCACTCCTTGTGCGCGTACAGCTCGGGGTGCTTGAGCCTGTACGACTCCCCCCGAAGCGAGAAGCATCGCGCGTGGTGCAGGATTCGGTCCATCAGGGCCGTGGCCAGCACGGGGTCCTGGACCATCTCCGCCCAGTCGGGTATCTCCTTGTTGGTGGTGAACACCAGGCTCTGCCGCTCGTAGGCGTCCGAGACGAGGCTGAAGAAGCGGTTGGCCTGGGCCTTGGTGATGGGCGTGTACCCGATCTCGTCCACGATGAGCATCTGGCACTTGCGCAGGTATCGAAGCCGGAAGCCGGCCTTGCGGTCCACCTCGGCGTCGTCCATGATCCTGACCAGCGACTCCATCTTCTCGAAGGCGACCGTGTAGCCCTCGTCTATGGCGAGCAGGCCGAGCCCCACCGCCACCATGGTCTTGCCCAGGCCGGGAGGGCCGGCGAGCACCACGTTGCCGTGGGCGTCGAGCCACGTGAGCTCCCTGAGCTGGGCGACCTGCGTGGCGGATATGCCGCCCTCGAGCTCGGAGGGGTCGAACTCGTCTATCTGCTTGGGGTGCGGCGGGAAGTGGGCGGCCGCGTAGCTGCGCCTGCGCCTTCGCTCGTTGCGGCCGCGAAGCTCGCATTCGAGCAGCCTCTCGATGAACTCCCTGCAGGTCAGGCCGTTGGCGTCGGCGGCCTCGAGCTGGTCGGCGAGCTGGCGGGATGCGTGCTTGAGGCCGAACGTCTCCATCTCGGCGGCGAGCGCGCCAATCGTCAGGCCGCTCACGACGCGCACCTGTCCCGGTAGGCCTGGCGGTACCGCTCCATGTCGCGCGCCTGCACCTCGTCCATCGCGGCTGGCTCGGCGTCGGCCTCCCCGCCGGCGCCCCACCTCGCCTTGGCCAGCTCGTAGACGGCCTTGAACTGCGTGAAGCGGTAGCGCCACTCGCGGCAGCACCGGTTGATCACCTCGGTGACCAGCGCGCGGTCCGGCCGCTCGGCGTCGAGCAGCAGCTCGACCTGCCTGAGCTGCGCGGCCAGGTGGCGCGGGTTCTCCCTCTTGAAGCCGTTGATCAGGTGCTGGAACTCCGCGCAGTTCCACTTGGCGCGCAGGCGCTCGGCGACGTCCATCCAGTCGGTGGCCTCCTGCCTCCTGTGCTCGTCGAGCCTGTTGAACGAGCCGCGCACCGGGTTCACCTGGTGGGTGCACTCGTGCCTGCGGTCGGGGCCGTAGACGTGGAGCTTGTCGCCGATGACCTTGTAGTATATGGTGCTGAAGCAGAACTCCCACGGCACCGAGTACTTCGAGGCCCTGTACTGCAGGAACGGCTGGCCGGCGACCCTCTGCGGGACGAGGTTGGTCGGCGCCGCCTCGTGCACGCTCGGCAGCAGCGGGCGCAGCGCCGGGCGCTCCTCCTCGGCGAAGACCTGGGCCGGCACGCGGTACGTGGCCTTGTGGATCCTGTTGTTGGCGCGCTCGCACCATCCCGGCAGCGCGTCGCGCACCTGCGCGATCTCGGAGAATCTCCGCGCCGAGAAGAAAGATGACTTGACGAATTTCACGCTGTTCTCGACGGCACCCTTGCTCTCCGGGTCGTGCTTGTTGCAGCACCACAGGCGCAGGCCCTGCTCGCGCAGGAACGCGTCGAAGGTCTCGGTGGCGAACACCTCGCCGTATATCTCGCTGCCGACGAACACGCTGTCCTGGTCGATGACCAGCTCCTCCACGCGGCCGCCGACCTTGCACATGAAGCGGTAGATCGCCACGCAGGCCCCCTCGGAGTCGAACTTGTGGTCCTGGGCGCACACGCCCAGGTAGCGCGACATGCGAAGCAGCATGCAGAGGAAGTGCACGGTGAGCCCGTCGTCGCACCCGACCTGCCCGAAGTCGAGCTGCATCTGCCTGCCCGCGGGCGGGTCGTCCACGTGGTCGTAGAGGCGCCGGCCCTTCTCGGCCTCGGCGACCTGGCCGGTCTCGCGCAGCCAACGTATGTAGTTGCGCAGCGTCTGCTCGTTTCCGGGCAGGATGTCGTACTCGCCGGTGTCGACATAGCGCTCGACGAGCACGTCGTGGACCGAGCTCATGTAGCACTTGGGGTTGAGCGCGAGGATCTCGAGCACGTCCGAGCGGAACGGCTCGACGTCGAACGCGTGCGGCTTGGCGGTCCTGGCGTGCAGGTCCTCCGGCACGCCGTCCAGGTCGTAGTACTTCCTCACCGTCGCCCTGCACGGCGTCTTGCCTCCCTTCGTCGGCGCCTTAGGACAGTGCCTACGATGGTATCCGGGTGCCGCCTCCCTTCGCGGCTGGCTTCCATTCGGGGCCTCCCGCGGGGTCGCCGGCCGGCCGTCAGCGCGTCGGTCCTCCCTCCGTCGCTCTCGTCTTCCGCATGGCCCAGGGCTCCCTTCTCGAGTTGGTGGCAGTGCTTCCGTGGCCGACGACTTCGCAAGAAGTCGTTACCGACCCGACGAAAAGAGTGCCTACCGCATGCAGGAAAGAACTCGTTACCGCAAGGTGGGAAGAAGTCGTTACCGGCCGGGAAAAAGACTCCTTACCTCATCAGGTCAAAATCATCGTACCGCCTACACCAGGCTGGTGATGGCGGCGTACGCTCGGTGCACCGCCACGATGGCGGACATCGAGACCGTCCGCCGCAACATCCGCACCCGACGCGGGGAGATTGCTCGCAACACGGTCGACTCCTACATCTCCGCCCTTCGCAAACTCTACGTGCTCGAGGATCTTGGGGCGTGGAGGCCATCTCTTAGATCGAGGGCTCGCATCAATACCACGCCGACGCGCCATTTCGTCGACCCCTCCCTTGCCGCAGCCGCCATGGGAGCGAGTCCTCAGATGCTCGTGCGAGACATCACGACGCTCGAGCTCCTCTTCGAGTCGCTCTGCATACGCGATCTGCGCATCTACTCCGAGTACCTAAAAGGCACCCCGCTGCGCTACCACGACCAGTCCGGCCTTGAGGCCGACGCCATCGTGACCATGCGCGACGGCAGGTGGGGCGCCGTCGAGGTCAAGCTCGGAGAGGGCCTCGTGGAGGAGGGCGTGAGGAGCCTTCTGAACGTGGCGCGCAAGGTGGACCAAGACGTCATGGAACAGGGGACGGGTTTTCCGTTCCACCGGGACTAGACGCTTGTGGAACGGGGACGTGGTGGAACAGGGGACGGGTTTTTCGTTCCACAACCTGTGGAACGAAAAACCCGTCCCCTGTTCCATGTATACTAATCGATGCCGATAAAGTGCTATGCGCCACCAGCTGGAGGCGGATGACGTATGGACGACGCGCTAGACAATACGATCAGGACACTTCGCTGCCCCTCCTGCGAGACGCGCTTCGTTGCGGGGCAAGGGCATCGGCAGATGGCGTGCCCCTATTGCGGACACGACCTCGTGGACGGTGGTGCGGCGGACGCGGGCGTGCTTCCCGAGGCGACGCTGCCCTTCCGGGTGACTCGCGAGCAGGCGCTCGAGTCTCTGCGCGACCACTGCGCGAAGAAGCGTTACGCAAGGAGGGGCTTCCAGCCCACGGTCGTACGGGCCTCCGCGGCCTACGTACCCTTCCTGCTCTGCGACGTCGAGGTCGAGGGGGAGGCCGAGACGATCGTCACGTGCAGGTATGTGCATCGGATTTTTGGTATGAGGGATTATCCCAGACTCATAACGCGTTGCTTTCGCGCCCATGCCAACGGAAGCGGCACGATCGAGGGCATGCACGTGTGCCTTTCGCGTCATGCGTCCGATCCCCGCATGCGCAGCGTCGGCCCCTTCGACGCATCCGACCTCGAGCGTGGCCGCGCATGCGTCACTGACGGGGTGCCCGTGGAGGTGGGCGAACGGAATGCGTTGAACGCGCAGGACGGGGTGCTCGAGCTCGCCCACACCTTCCTGCTACTTGAGGAGGAGCGGAGCCTGCGCGAAAGCGTCCCGAGCGACAGGGTGCTGCAACAGTGGGAAGGGCGATGGGGCGATCGGTTCTGCGAGCGCGAGTGGATCGTCGGCGAGCACAACGTCACGCTCGGCACCGTGCACGACCAGGGGTCGCGCGTGCGCGTCGCGCGGAGCCGTACGGTCGCCGCGCCCGTGTGGCTGCTCAGCTGCAGCTGGAGGGGGGACGACTACCACTACGTCGTCAACGGGCAGAGCGGCGCGTGCGCAGGCGACTTGCCCACGAACGAGGCGGCCATACGGTGGGGAAAGGCCACAACGCATCCCATACCTGTGGCTCTGCGGAGATTCGCCATTCTTTGGGCATGCGTTATCGGGATCGAGGTGGTGGGGGTTCTGAGCGGCGATGGCCCGTCCTTTGTCACCATGTCTGTAATACTTGCTCTGATACTACTTCTTATCTTTGGCCCTTTTGGGGATGTCGTCTCTCGCGAAAAGCACACGGCGTACATGAGAGATGCGGTTGCGCATGCCAAGGACCTCCACGCACGTCGACTGCGGGAGGTGATGTGCGCTGACGAGGACCCCGGCGTGGGCGAAATGACGGACACGGACGTCTCGCAGCTAGTGGACGTGGAGGCCACGGCAACCGAGCTGGACGGGACTCGGGGAGAGACCATGGAGGAGGCCCGGAAGCGGCGGGTGCGGGCGGCCCGGGCCGTGGCGTCGTATGCCGGCCCATGGTGGCAGCTTCCGGCCCATGTGGCGCGGATGGAGGAGTCGGCGCGTGGGGACGAGGTGCCGCCCATCGAAGACATGCACGTGGAGGCCCGTCGGTGTGAGGGGATGCCGGAGCGGGCATACGACGCGTGCGTGCAGTGGGACCTTGGGGAAGCCGCCGACGGGGACTCGCGGGTCTCCCTTGGCAGGGCGTACAGCGAGGCCGGCGTCCATTCCCATCCCGTTAGCGAAACCTATATCTCAGTGCGTTGCGACGTGACGGATACCGACGGGCCGGTGGAGCTTGCCCTCACCAGCCGAGGCGTCATGCAAGTTTGGGGAGGGGCCGCGGTGGATGCCGGCCGAATCGTGTCCTGGGAGGAGCTCGCGTGGTCGAAGGCGCACCGCATGGCCGGGCCACCTTCCCTCGTCGGGCTCCTCGGGGATGTCGCACGGGATCTTTGCCCCTGGGAGTCCGTCGTCTCCTCGCAGCCCATGCTCGCGGCGCAGATCGTCATGGCGGACCATGCGTGTGAGGCCTGCTCGTCGCACCCGCTGCGAGCCACGCGCGAGGACGCCGCCCGCGTGCGCGAGAACCTCGTCTTTGACGAGCGGGCATGCGGCCGCGTGCTCCTTGCGTACGAAAGCGGCGAGGGGGATGCCTGGAGAGGGTTCGCGCTCACGGAGACGGGCTTCGTGTGCAGCGACGTCAGGCGGCCCCATCGACGCGTTGCGGTGGGATGGAGCGAGCTGCCCATCCTCGGAGAACCGCTGCGCCTTGGGAGTCAGATCCGCGCCGGCGGGGTGAACCTTGCCGTCTGCGAGGCGGACGGCGCTACCGTGCACGCGCTCGTTGACACGTGCCGGTCGCTCTATGCCCGGGCCTGCGAGGTGTACGGGGATGGCGCGCGGGAGGCGTTGCTCGCCTAGCGGACCAGGGGTGGAACAGGGGACGGGTTTTTCGTTCCACAACCTGGAACAGGGGACGGGTTTTTCGTTCCACCACCAAACCGACTGGAACAAAAAACCCGTCCCCTGTTCCATTCACCACCAAACCGACTGGAACAAAAAACCGTCCCCTGTTCCACACGTCAAATCGACTCGGCTTAAGGTGCATGGGCAAAGGCGCAAACCTATACGAAACGAACAACGCAAACTAACTTGGTAGAGGTGAGAAGAACGCGTGCAAATATTCACCAAGAGTTCGTTGCGCAAAAGACGTCCTTTCTCGCATCCGAGATGAGCGTAGACCTAGCCATACGCTTTAATCAAAAAATGGGGAGGGGCTTCTTCGGCAGCGAGGGCTCGTCACATCCGCGCAGGCGCTGTCTGCGGGGATGGGAAGAATGGAGCTCTCGTGTCTCGCCGCGAACGGGCACTTCGAGCGCGTGGGTCGCGCTGTGTATTGGACATCGGGTGCTCCTTCGATGCGCGAGGAGACGGTATGGCCACCCAGCTCTCGCTCGAACCCGCAGCGCTTGCGCAGTTGTCCCCGGAGGAGGACGCGTCATTCCTTGTGAGCCTTGCGCCTACCGCAGTGGGAAGCAACCTTGCCGAGGGCCCCGACGAACATGTCGTGAGTGGCCCGTATCCTTACAGGCACATTGCCATGTAGTGGGGAACGGTAACCACGCCGTCATCGCTTACGCCCACGTTGGCATCGGCGACCTTGTACGCAAGGCCAATCTCCCGGCCGGATCGCATGAGGGCCTTGAGCGAGTTTGCCGCCGCCCTGCCGGCCTTCACCTCCACGGGCACCACGCTCCCCCCTGCCTGGATGAGGAAGTCCACTTCGCGCTTGGTCGACTCGTTGCGGTAGAAGTGCAGCGCGTGGCCCGACTTGAGCAGGGCGTCGGCAACGAAGCTCTCGTAAAGGCCGCCCTTGGTATTGCCCACAAGGGTCCCCTCAGCTATGGCCTGCTTGAGCGAGAAGTCGCGCATGGCGAGCAGCAGCGATACGTCGGTGCAGTAGAGCCGGAAGTTGCCCTCAATCTCGTAATCTGCAAGGTCGTATGTGGCCGAAGTGACGTTTATGCTCGTCGCCGCCATGTCGGCACGCGTGAGCCAGTCTATGCTGGAGTAGAACTTCGCGGCCTTGCCGCCCCTCTCCACAACCTTGTACTGGAACTTGTGATTCTCCTTGCCCAGCAGTTGGCCGGCAATGGAGAGAAAGCACCTTTCGGCCTTTATCTTCTCCGTCGCCGTCGCGTAATGGGCAATGTCGTACAAATAGCCCTGAAGAATCGCACGCTGTACCCTGTCGGCATCGCGGAAGTCCTTGGTGTCCTCGTACGTCTGGACGACCTCGGGCATGCCCCCCAGAGCGCAAAAGAGCCGATAGTGTGCCATGAGCTGCTCATGAATTGCCGTCGGCACCGGCTCGCGCGCTTCGAACTGCTGACGGACCATGCTTGTGAGGTCCCGCCCGAGGCCCTGCGCCCAGAGAAACTCCTCGAAGTCGAGGCCGTGGAGCGTAAGGTAGTCAACGTAACCCACGGGATACGAGCTCGGCCGGTTGTAGTCAATGCCGAGCATGGAGCCCGACGCCACAACGTCATAGCGGCCGTCAGCCGTCCAGAACTTGAGCGACGTCATAGCCTCTGAACACTCCTGAATCTCGTCCAAGAACAAGAGCGTTCTGCCTGGAGCAACCTCGTACTCGGGATAGCGAAACCTAAAGGCCTGCACCATGCCATCCACCGAGAGATCGCCCCTAAAAATAGATGCGGCGCTGGGCGTCTCCTTAAAGTTGACGATTATCGTCTCGGGATAGCATTCCCTACCAAAGCGCTCCACCGCGTATGTCTTCCCCACCTGACGCGCGCCACTAACGACGAGGCTCTTCCTGTTGGAGCGATTCTTCCATTCTTGCAGCTGCTCTTGGATTTTTCGCTCAAGCATGGACATCCTTTCGATTTTCTCCATTTTTGGTGATTATAGCATTCGAATATCTCCAATTATAAAGATAATTCATTTCGAAAATCGCCGTGTGTCAGGAGACGGAGATAATGCTACGTAGTTAAGAGTACAGGTAATGCAGTAAAAGACGTATGATGGATACACATGAGTTTGACATGGGAGCCATTCGAATAATGGACAGGCACACCGAGAGCAGAATCAGGACATGGGCGGAACGGCCAGCCAACAGGCCGCTTCTCGGACGGGAGAACGTATGAAACCCAAGAAAACGTTGCCGGCTCTCGCGCTGGCCCTTTTCCTATCACTCGTACTCACTGCTTGCGGCACTGCGCCGGAATCGGAGCTCACGCCAGCCGTCTCGAACAGCGCCGCGACCAGCACCGAAGCCGGTACCTCCGCCAAGGATTCGCAAACCCATAAGCTCGAGGGCAAGCCTTGGGTTACGTCCATCCTCCAGAACAACCTGCCTCCTGAGCGGCCTGACCTCAAGGACGACATGTATACCTCCTACAACTACGACTATCTCTCCGCCCACCAGACGGAAGGAGGCAACCCCACCACCGACCACTCCGACGACCTCAGGAACGCGGTCACCGCCGTAATTAGGGACGGCTCTAAGACGAATCACGACCTCGAGCAGCTTCGTATCTTCTACAACCAGGCAGCCGACAGGCAGGCGATCAAAGAGGCGGGACTTACGGAGATCCAGCCCTACCTCGACCGTATTGACGCCGTGAAGTCGATCGAGCAAATGAACGCGTTGCTCGTCTCTGACGACTTCCCATTCCGCCCGTTCATCGCCACGGGCTGCACGACCTACGACATGCGCAAGACGAACATCGTAGGGGTAACCTCAGACCTCCTTTTCTGCGATGTGCACCTTGAGGGAGGGACCTACTACCAGGAAACCGACGACGAGATAGGGCAACAGGCAGCTCAAGCACAATTGTCAGAAGCCTCATCCTACGTTATCGGCGACCTCATGGCAGCAGGCATGGACGAAGGCGCTGCGACGAAAGCCGCCGCGAACCTGATTGAGTTTGAGCGTCAGTATGGCAAGCAACTCCCTGGAAGCAAGACCTACCTGCAGCAGGACTTTGGAAAGATGGCAGAGGACCAACGCGAGAGCATATTTGAACCTGACGAGTTCTTTGGACTATTCTCCAACTATCCCATGAAGGAGATGCTCAAAAAGCTCGGGATGGACCACTCCGAGAAGTACGGCGCGACTCCCAAATGGGCAAAGGCGTTCGATGACCTGTGGGTCGCAGAGAACTTGGACACGATCAAGCTCATGGCCAAGGCCCGCATACTCAAGGAGACGCGCCCGTATCGCGACAAGTCGATGCTTGTAGAACGTGGCCTTTATGCCAACGACGATGCCGACCAGAGTGCATGGCTAGCCTGCGACAACCGCAACTCCCTTACGCAGATTGTCTCCCAGACCTACGTAGAGGACTGTCTTGGCACAAAGGCGAAGGAGCGTTTGACCGAGCTCTCGAAGCGCATCATCAACACCTACAAGGGGCTCGTCGACGACACTGCCTGGCTCGGCGAGGAGTCGCAGCGCCGCGTCATCGAAAAGCTCGATCACATGACGCTCAACGTATTGGAACCCGCTGACGGCTACCGTGACTACAGCGACTTGGAGCTCACGCCCACCAACAAGGGCGGCACGCTGTTTTCCAACTACCTCAAGATCAAGAAACACCAAGACGACCACGAGGCAGCGCTGGTAGGCAAGCCGGCAATCGCATCAGGTCTTTGGTTCAGCGCCGAGCCCACCCTCAGCAATGCGTTCTACGAGTCGACAAGCAATTCGATAAACATCATGCCCGGCTACATCACGAGCGGCTCGTACGCAGACGATATGAGCGACGAGGAATTGCTCGCTGACCTTGGATACACCATAAGCCACGAGATTAGTCACGGCTTTGACTACACGGGCGCCCAACTCGATGCCTATGGACTGCCAAACCCCGTCTTTACGAACGAGGATGTGGACAAGTTCACGCAAAAGACCTCAGCGCTCGCCGCGTACTACAGCAACATCGAGCTTAGGCCCGGCGTAAAGGTCGACGGGCAAAACGTCGTAGGCGAAGCCAGTGCAGACCTCGCGGGTATGCAGGTCATCCTCCAGATTGCCGCCGAGGACAAAGGCTTCGACTACAACAAGTTCTTTAGCTCTGTGGCCAAAGAGTATGCTCAGGTAATTACCAAAGAGGATTTTGCCTATTACGCCGCAGACATCCACCCGATGGGCAACCTCCGCGCGAACGTCAACGTGCAGATGTTCGATACGATCTACGACAAGTTCGACATCACCGAGGGCGACGGAATGTACCTCGCGCCAAAGAAGCGCATCGTGATGTGGGGGCCGAACGCATAGGCGCTAGCTCACGATATGTGTCACGCAATGGCGTGCCTGGAGCGGCATTTCAGCCCGTGTCTTGGTTGGAAAGATTTTAATGGTAGAGCATACCGCGCAAGAGTCGAACTCGGGGCATTCAGGAACCGTTGCGTGATTAGGTGCGGGCCCTGAGACGGAAGCGTCTGCCCGCCAGAGAATTTCGGCCATGCCTACAGCAGGTCCTCGAAGCTGACCGCCTCCAAGGTGGTGTCAGCCAGCGCCTGCTCTCCTCTCTCGGCGGCGAGGCACATCGTCATGTACAGCGGCAGGTAGTGCACCGGCTTGCCCATCCGCTCGCCCCGCGACACGTTGTGCTCCGAGAGGACGTATGCCCGCCCGATGCTGTACTCCATGGTCCCAAGGAGGTTGTTGAGCGCGGTGTGCAGCTTGTAGTCCTTGCCCGACTTGACCTCTATGGGGAGCACGGATCCGTCTGCGATCTCAACGAGGAAGTCCACCTCGCCCTTCCTGCTGTGATGGTAGTACCTAAGGGGAAAGCCCGCCGCGAGGAGCTCCTGCGCCACGACGTTCTCGTACACCGCGCCGAAGTTCGCGTCGCCCGCCCCCTGGGACACCCGCATCGCGGCGCCCACCGGGTACTGGCAGAGAAGGACGCCGCAGTCCAACGAGTAGAGCTTGAACTTCTCGGCCACCTTTGTGCGCTCCAAGGGATAGCGTGGCTCCCTCACGAGGTGAGCGGGCAGAGCGACCCCCGCCTTGGTAAGCCAGGCGAAGTCGTCGTCCAGGCGCTCATACGTCGCACCGCGCCGTACCGAGCGCATCATAAAGCGCTTGTTTTCCTTTGCGAGCTGCGAGGGGACGTTGTCGAAGATCCTCTGTATGACAGGCCGACGGGCCGAGGCCGCGTACTTGGATATGTCGTATCGATACTGCTCGACCACCGCCCGATCAACCTCACGGGCAGCACCGAGAGCGCGGCGGTTGTCCAAAAACGACTGCACCGCTTGCGGCATTCCGCCCACCGCGATGTATTGGCGAAAGACCTTGGTCATGCGCTCGTGGAGGGCGTCTGGCACCGGCGCCTTTTTCTCGTATGCCTCACGGATCTGGTCCAGAATCGCGTCGGGCACCCCCACGGCCCAGCAGAACTCCTGGAAGTCCAAGGGAAACATGCGCTCGACCTGCGCATATCCTACGGGAAAGGAAGTGATGCCCTCAAGTACCGTGCCGAGCAGCGAGCCCGAAATCACGAGGTCATACCGACCGTCTTCCACCAGGAACTTTGAGAGTGTCACCACGTCCGCCCCGACATGCTGGACCTCGTCCAAAAAGATGAGCGAGCCTTCGGGAATCGAGCGCCCCTCTATGAGGGACAGCCTCGACAGCAGCTCCTCCGCGCCATCCGACTCGGCAAGAAAAGCCGCGTCCTCCTCACGATCCAGAAAGTTGACCTCCACGAACGACGCATAGGATGCACGAGCAAAGCGGCGCACCACATGCGTCTTGCCCGTTTGGCGCGCGCCTAGAAGCACGAAGGCCTTGCGCGCACTCGCATCCTTCCACGACTGGAGCTTGAACAGCATCTTGCGCTCGAGCATGGTGTCTCCATCTACGTAACATTGAGTGGGATGTTTCTAAATCAGAATTATATCAGCTCAAATTGTTTCTAATACGGAAAGAATGAGACGTGTTTTGTAGCTAAATCAGAAATCCGTTCGTAGACGCAGCGCACGACGCCCGTAGCCTCGGCCCGCGACGCTCGATAAGAAGGTCGATTTGTGCGCCCGCAATACCGAGGTCCTCGTCTCCACTCGTGTACCATATCGACTCCTCAGACAGTACGCCAGATATGCCGAGTTTTCTCTTTATTTGCGGAACGTGGTCTTTGCAGATGTGCTGCGCCCGCACGCCCACGCATTGCGCAGAAGGCTCAAAGAATAGCGCAGGATTTACAACGAGGGGTACATCTCGCGCTATTCAGCAAAACTGATGGCAGGGGCGGCGGGACTCCCGCCCTGCCTTCGGCAGGGCTCCCGGGCCTCGTCGCGTGCGCTCCTCGGCCCGCGACGCTCCGCGTCGCGACCTCACGGTTCGAGTCACGCCGGGACGTTGCGAGGGCGTCCCCGGACCCGCGGGACGCCCTTGCCGGAAAGACTGTTTGGTAGGGGCGGCGGGACTCGAACCCGCAAGCCTTGCGGCGGAGGATTTTAAGTCCCCTGCGTCTGCCAATTTCGCCACGCCCCCAAGGAAGTGTCACTTAGTGTAGCGCATTGAGGACTTGGGTGGCGGGGACATCTGCCCCTAGAACGGGGTGGAACGGGGGACGGGTTTTTCGTTCCACCACACTGGAACGGGGGACGGGTTTTTCGTTCCACCACACAACGTGGCAAAAAAAGTTTGAGACACATTCCAAGACGTGCGTATTGTAATGCAGCGGGCGGAACAGACCCGCACAAGCAAACACGTGGCGGCGACGGAGCCGCCGGACAAAGGATTGGATGTGTTAGACATGAAGAAGACGGCCAAGCAGGCAAAGCACATGAGCCAGACCGCGAACAACACGAGCACGCAGAGGGGAAAGGCCCGCATCGTGGCCCTGGCGCTCACGGGCGTCCTCGCAATCGGCGGAGCCGGGGCGATCTGTATAGCGGGAATCGGAAAATCGCCTGGTCAAGCGCCCGTCGCCGCCCAGAGCACGACGACCAAGACTAGGACGGCAAAGCCCGTCACGACCCAGGCGGTCACGAAGACCACCGACCAGAAGCAGAACACCAAGCGCGTCTCGCAAACAAACACGAAGACCACCAACCAGCAGCAGAGTACCAGGCGCGTCTCGCAGCCCGCTCCGCAGCAGCAACAGCAGCAGTCGAACCCGGCTCCAACCACCCAGAGCAACGACCAGAACACGGACTCCGGCAACAACGGCCTTGAGGTAAAGGTCTCCCGCGAGGGCGCCATCGCCATGGCGTGCGACCATGTGGGCGCCGGTGGCCAGGCCAAGGGCGAGGCCCAGAACGTCAGCGCAAACGGCCCAATCACGGGTGGCGGCACCATCTACTACGTGGTCGAGCTCGACCTGGGCGACGTCCACTACAGCGTGACCGTAGACGCGGTCGACGGCAACATCATCAATGCCGATCAGACCCACGCGGGCACCCGCACCCTGCTCGACGAGAACGGCGACCCTCAGGAGGGCACCGAGCAGCCCGTCGACGCATAGTCAAACCTAAGAGCCCATCACAGTCGCGCAACCATTTGCGAACGCTTACAGCCCGGACCCTCCACACCCAGGATGGGCTGTACATTGCGGAGGACATCGTCCGCGAACTCGAAGCGGAACGCACGCAACCCAGGCCTCAACGCAACCAGGCCCCCTTCCCACGCCTCGCACGTGTGGAAAGGGGGCCTAGCCCAGTTCCAAAACGGATGGTATCTGTACCTATCCCAGCTCGGGGTAGAGCGGATGAGCCTTGAGCAGCTCGGCCACCTCGGCCTTGACGTCGGCAAGCGCCGCCTCGTCCTCGAGGTGCGTGACCGTCTGGCCAATGAGCTCGCCGATGCGCTCGGCCTCGGCTTCGCCAAAGCCGCGCGTGGTCATGGCCGCGGCGCCCACGCGGATGCCCGAGGTGACGAACGGGCTGCGCTTCTCGCCGGGGATGGTGTTCTTGTTTACGGTGATGCCCACCTCGTCGAGCACGTGCTCGGCGATCTTGCCGGTGACCTCGTCGCCGGCGGTGGTGAGGTCCACGAGCAGCAGGTGGTTGTCGGTGCCGCCGGTAACCATGCGCAGGCCCTTGGCCTCCATGCCGCGGCCCAGCGCCTTGGCGTTAATGCACACCTGGTCGATGTAGGTGGAGAACTCGGGCTGCAGCGCCTCGCCAAAGGCGACCGCCTTGCCGGCGATCACGTGCTCGAGCGGACCACCCTGGCTGCCGGGGAACACGGCGGAGTTGAGCTTGCGGGTGAGGTCCTCGTCGTTCCACAGGATGAGGCCACCGCGCGTGCCGCGCAGGGTCTTGTGCGTGGTGGTGGTCACCACGTCGGCTACGCCCATGGGCGAGGGATGCGCGCCCGTGGCAACAAGGCCGGCAATGTGGGCCATGTCCACCATGAGCACCGCGCCGTTGTCGTGCGCGATCTGCGCAAAACGCTCGAAGTCGATGACGCGCGGGTACGCCGACGCGCCGGCGATGATCATCTTGGGCTTGAACTCCTCGGCCTTGGCGGCAACGTCGTCGAAGTCGATGCGCTCGGTTTGGGGGTTGAGGCCGTAGGAGACGACGTTGTAGAGCTTGCCCGAGTAGTTGGCCGGCGAACCGTGGGTGAGGTGACCGCCGTTGGAGAGGTCCATGCCCATGATGGTGTCGCCAGGCTGGGCGAACACGCTGGTAACGGCAAAGTTGGCCTGGGCGCCCGAGTGCGGCTGCACGTTTGCGAAGGACGCACCAAAGAGCTTTTTCGCGCGGTCGCGGGCGATGTTCTCGACCACGTCCACGGCCCAGCAGCCACCGTAGTAGCGCCTGCCGGGAAGGCCCTCGGCGTACTTGTTGGTTAGCGGGGAACCCACGGCTTCCATAACCGCCAGGCTCACGAAGTTCTCGGATGCAATGAGCTCGATGGAGTTGCGCTGACGCGTAAGCTCGTCGGAGATGGCCGACATGAGCTCTGGATCGGAGAGGTACTTGAATTCCATGCTACACCTTTCGTGCGGGATTCCTGCAGAAGGTAGTATATACGCCCTGAGCGGCATTACTAGCTTGGAGCGAGAAAAATCCCACGGTTATCGCATGCAAGGGATGTGACGCTTCGCTGCCGCTATCGCAGGTTTGGCGAGGATGGCACCCGGCACGCACGATTTGGTGACAAGTTCGGTCCCTACCGCGCACGATATTCTCCGATAATCGCGCGCGGTAGGGACCACATTCGTCACGAAATCGTGCGCGGTGGGCGCGCCGGCGCGGCGTGGGCAGCACCCACCGACAGCTACTTGGCGCACTCCCTCACCCACGCGATGAAGTTCTCGGTCGCAGAGCCCGTGCGCTCGGCCTCCGTGTGCCCCTGGCCCCACACCGTGGCGAAGTCCACCGACTCGACGCCGGTGTTGGCCTTGAGCGCGAGCGCAAGGTTAAGCTCGGTGGTAAGCGCGGTGTCGCCCTGGGCTATGCCGCTGCGAATGCGCCAGTGCTTGGCCGGCACGCTCTTGCCAAAACCCGCCTGGGAGGCAAGGAGGTAGTGCAGGGGCGTGTACATGGCCACGCGGTCTGCAACGCTCACGCCCTGGGCGTCATTCTTGGCCAGGTCGCCCTTGTACTCCGCCGCATGCGAGTCGCCAAGCGTCTCGAGCACGTTCGTGAGAATCTCGTCGAAGTGCAGCGGGCTGCCCTCGGTGCCAAACAGGGTGTTCTCGCCCTGCCCGCGGTCGAGCTGATCGAACGCGCCAAGGCTCTTTGAGGCGAGCTTGAGGGCCTGGCAGAAGTCCGCAACGGTGGTGATGGTCGCCGTGTTGGCGGACTCGTCGTATGTTACCCACTCGCCGTTTGCGTTGAGCGCGGCGATGTAGTCGGCCGCGGTCTCGTACGTGCCCGAGAGGCTCACGCCGCCCGAGGTCTCCGTGCGCGAGATGTCGTCGGCAGCCTCGGCCGAGGGCTGCTCGGGGGTGTCCTGTGCCTGGATGACAACTGCGGCGGTCGGGTCGGTGGCCTGGGCAGTCTCGACAGCGGTCCGGGCGGTTGCGGCGGCCGGGGCGGCAGTCGCGGACGCGACCTTGAGGTAGCTCGACGCGCTTGCGCCGGAGGCGGACCCGCTCGTCGCGGATGCGGTGGTCATGCCGTCCGTAGGACCTTTGGAGCGCATGCTTATGCCAGGGGTGCCCGACCCCTCCGTCGCCGCATCGGCATCCTCGGAGGGCAGGGCGTCCTCGGGCAGGACGCCATCCTCGGGCACCTCGACCTTCTCCATGTCGTCGGCGTTCGGCGCGCCTTCGGGTCGTTGGCCACGACCGCCGGGGCCGCCCATCGACTGCACCTCGTAGGGAAACTCGGTGTCCTCGAGGAAGTTGTTGAGAGACTCCTCGATGGTCTCGCGCACGGCCTCGTAGTAGCTTCCCGCCTGGTATACGCCGTCGCCGGACTCCTCGAGCCTGAGCTGCGCGCCGTTCGCGTCGACGATGCCCGCCCCGTTGACCCACGCCGCATAGGCCTCGGCCAGGCCGTTGGAGATGGCCTGCTCGTCCTCGGAGAGGTCTGCGCGCGTGGGGCCCATCATCCACTCGTACGCGGCGTCGCCCACGTCCAGCCCGGTGATGGGGCACCAGTCCATGGAGCCATACACCGCATCGCTCGTGTTGGACACGGCTCCGATGGCCGTGAGGTAGGGCGTGTACTCCGCGGCGTCGCCGGTCGCGCCCATCAGGGCCGACTGGGCTCCGCCACCGCTCATGCCAAAGGTGAAGATGCGGCCCATATTGCCCGGCAGGTCCTGCGCAACGTGGCGCAGGAAGCGCACGGCAGCCTTGAGGTCGGTCACGCCGGCAGGCGCGCCGGCGTCGCGGCCGCGGCAGCCCGCATGCACGTACACAAAGCCTGCGCCCGTGTAGTCCGCCTGCGACTTGTACTCGGCCATGGGGCTCTGCGCGGAGTATCCGGGGGTGTTTATGGGCATCACGACCGGTGCGGTTGCCGCCGTGTAGTCACCCACCTTCTTGGACTCGTCCCTCTTGCAGGTATACGTCCCGTCGCCGTTGTCGGCCGCCTGGAAGTACGCGCCCGGCACCAGGACGGCGAGCTTCTGGTAGTCCTCGTTGGCGGGCTTCTCGCAGTACGAGACGCCCAGCTGGTAGTACACGTCGTCGTCTGCGTCGTAGCGCCACTTGGCCGCGTCGAGCGCGAGGGACGACGCCAGCTGGGAAGTCTGGCTGCCGGTGTTGCCGTCGGCGGCGGCATCACCTTGGTTGTTGCACGCCGCCAAGAGGGTCGCCGCCCCCACGATGCCCGCGCCGCCTACGAATTGCCTTCTGGAAAGCCTCATGTCGCACCTCCGGTTGGTGTTTGGCCATGCACAGCTAGCTTACGACATGAACCTTAAGATATGCTGGGTGAGAACGTGGCTTTGGCCCCATTCTCACCCAGAGCCCTCCTCCCACTACGCCCGGTGGGTGTCGCGCCACAGGCACATCATCTCGTTGGTGAGCGACAGGTCGTCGGGCTGGCCGGGAATCTGGTTGGAGCCCACCCACTCGGCACGGCCCAGCTCCGACTCGTCGCGGCGAATCGTAGGGTCGCCCACCACGTCGCACCAATAGCCGCTTAGGATGTCGCCCGCCACACCCCACGGCTGCGACTTGTAGTAGCGAATGTTGGCAACCTCCAGGCCAAGCTCCTCGCGCACCTCGCGGCGCACGCAGTCCTCGATGGTCTCGCCAATCTCCACAAAGCCCGCCACCAGCGCATCGATGGGCATGTATCGCCCGGCGGCATAGCGCGTGAGCACGATCTTGTTGCGCCCGGGGTCGCACACGCACACGATGACCGCCGGGTTGAGGCGCGGAAACGCCATGTTGTCGCACGCGGGGCAGCGAAGGGCGCGCATCGTGCCGTGGTGCTCGAACGGATGGCCGCACGCACCGCAATATCGGTTGCGCGTATACCAGTCGGCCAGGTGAACGGCCGTGTAGATCGCATACATGCGCTCGCGCGGGCCACGGCGCTCCATGCGCAGCGCGCGGTTGTGCACGAGCTCAAAGCCCTCCGGCGGCTCGGCGGCACCGGCGTCGGGCGCCAGCCACAAGGCCTGGTCGTCCAGCGCAAACAGGTACGTGAGACCGTCCGCGGCCACGCCCGACTCCCCCACACGTGGAAGCGCAAACGAGTCCTCGCCCTCCCGGCGCACCGCCACCTCCTGACCGCGCACGTAGCACACGGCGTCTCCGGCCGCGGGCACGGCATGGGGACGGTACTCATTGGCAAGCCGATGCGGGGCAATGTCCTGAATCATGGCTGCGCTCCTCTCACGATCTGGTGAATGCGCCTGCTGGGAATGGCGCCCTCGCGATATATGCACAGCTTAGCGTTTGCGCAGCCCACGATGGTGCTCGCCACCGCCACGGGTGCGGGACCGGCGTCGAGCGTGAGGTCAGCCTGCGCAACGATGTGCGGCTCCACCTGGGCCCCGCTCGTCGCGGCCGCACGCCCGTGCGTGTTTGCGCTGGTGGTGGCCATTGGTCCCACCTCGCGGGCAAGCGAGCGCACCAGGTTGGAGTTGGGCACGCGCAGCGCAATGGTGCCGTCGTCCGCCACGTATTCGGGCGACACCGCCTCGCTTGCCGGCACCACCAGCGTGAGCGCTCCCGGCCACAGCTCGCGTGCCAGGGCATCCATCCACGCGGGCACGTCTTTGCCATACGCGTGAAGGTCGCGCACGTCGGCCACCAGCCACGGCAGCGTTTGCGCGCGGTCGCGCCGCTTTATGGAGAAGATCCGCTCGTGGGCAGGGTTGTTTGGCACCGCAACGCAGCCGATGCCGTACACCGAGTCGGTGGGCATCACCACCACGCCGCCGTCGCGCAGCACGCGCGCCGCCGTGCGAAGCACGCCCTCGTCTGGGCTGTCCTGGCTCACCCGCAGCACATTGCCCACGGCAATCATCTCCCCGGAGAGAAAAGGGCCATGACCCCTTTCTCGCTAGTGGCGGCAGGTGTCGTCGGCCGACATGCGCACCACGTCGCCCGCGACGAACTTGAGCAGCACGTCCTTGACGCCCGGCGTCACGCGGTCCACGTACACCGCGATACCGGCCTCGGTAAAGCGCATGAACGGCGGCATGCCCATGCCGGCGGTAATGATGGCATCGGCATCGAGGCCCATCACGTGGTCGATCACGCCGCCGCACCCGGCGGAGTCGTGGTCGGCGTTCTTTACGGCCTTCGAGCTTACGTAGCCCATCTGGTCGTCGAAGTCGACCACCGTGAGCCATGGCGCATGGCCAAAGTGGCCGCTACGAACACTCCCAAGACCCTCGTCCGTCTCGCAGGGAACAACAACACGCATGAGCTTTCCTTCCTCGAACGGACGCCCAACGCGGCGCCCAAAACCATACCTTAGCCGCGACCCGCAGCGGCGCTGCCGGCGCGGTCGCCTTAGCGCTCCCGCACGGCCACCAGCACGCGCGGCCGGTGCGTCAGGTCGTCTCGCACCTCCACGCTCGCCCACCCGCCCTGCTCCTCCACGAGCAGGGCCGCGTCGTGCACGTTCTCCTCGAACAGCTCCACGCACAGCATGCCGGCAGGCGCCAGCAGGCGCGGGGCCTCGGCCAGCAGGCGCCGGAACACGTCCAGGCCGTCGGGACCACCGTCCAGGGCAAGCCCGGGCTCGAACCCCTGCACCTCCATGGGCAGCGTGGGCACCACGTCGCTGGGAATGTAGGGCGGGTTCGAGACGAGCACCGCAAAGGTGCCCGCAAGCTCGTTTGGCACGCCTGCCACGAGGTCGCATTCCACCACGTCCACGCGCCCGCCCAGCCCCAGTGCCTCGGCGTTGCGCCGAGCCAGCGCCGCGGCCTGCGCCGAGACGTCCGTGCCCACGACGATGGTCTGCTCGCGCTCGCCCGCAATTGAGCACGATATGCACCCCGTGCCCACGCCGACCTCCAGCACGCGCGCCATGGCCTGCTCACCGCCGTCCGCACCGCCCAGCGCTGCGTCCACGCCCTCCAGCGCGGCGTCCACCAGGATCTCGGTCTCGGGCCGCGGAATGAGCACGCCCTTCTCGCAGCGCAAGACGATGTGGCGAAACGGCATCTCGCCGGTTACGTACTGCAGCGGCTCGCCCGCCCCACGACGGCGCACGCCCTCGCGCATGAGGTCGCGCTCGCCCATCGTGAGCGGCTTGTCGAAGTTCATGTATATCTCCACGCGCGAGAGCCCCGTCGCGTTGCTCAGCAACCACTCGGCCGAGAGGCGCGGATGCTCGTCGCCCTTGCCCTCAAGATAGTCCGTCGTCCACTGGAGGATGCGCCGGACCGTCCAGACCTCTGCGGCCATTACACCGCCTCGGCCAGGCGCTGGGCGCGGTCGGCCGCGGCGAGCGCCTCGATGACGCTCTGCAGCGTGTCACCCATTAGCACGCCGTTGTAGGTGGCGTTAAAGCCAATGCGATGGTCGGTCACGCGATCCTGCGGCTGGTTGTACGTGCGAATCTTCTCGGAGCGGTTGCCGTGGCCAATCTGCGACAGGCGCGCGGCGCCCTGCTCGGCCTGCTGGCGCTCGAGCTCCATCTCGTACAGGCGGGCGCGCAGCATCTGCATGCACACCTCGCGGTTTTGGATCTGCGAGCGCTGGTCCTGCGACTGGACCACGGTGTTGGTGGGCAGGTGCGTAATGCGCACGGCCGAGTAGGTCGTGTTGACGCCCTGGCCGCCGGGTCCGCTCGCGCAGTAGGTGTCGATGCGGAGGTCCTCCTCGGCAATCTGGATGTCGATCTCGTCGGCCTCGGGCAGCACCGCGACGGTGGCCGTGGACGTGTGGATGCGGCCCTGGCTCTCGGTCTTGGGCACGCGCTGCACGCGATGCACGCCGCTCTCGTACTTCATCACGGAGTAGACCTTGTCGCCCGTAACCTTAAACTCGATGGTCTTGAAGCCGCCGGCCTCGCTGGGGCTCGACGAGAGAACCTCGATCTTCCACTTGCGGCCCGTGGCAAAGCGATGGTACATGTCGTAGAGGTCACCCGCAAAGATGGCGGCCTCGTCGCCGCCCACTCCGGCGCGAATCTCGACGATGGTGTCCTTCTCGTCGTTGGGGTCGCCGGGAATGAGCATGATCTTGATCTCCTGCTCGAGCTCGGGCAGCTTCTGCTCGTTGGCGGCGATGTCCTCCTGGAGCATGGCGCGCTCGTCGGGGTCGGACTCCTCGTGCATCATCTCCTTGGCGACATCAATGTCCTCCAGGGCCGTGAGGTACTCGCGTGCCTTGGCCACCAGGTCGGCCTGGCTCGCGTGCTCCTTGGCAATGCGCGCGTATTCCTTGGGGTCGCCCACCACTGCAGGGTCGACCATCCTCTTTTCCAGCTCCTCGTACGCGGCGATGAGCTTCTCTAGCTTGTCTCTCATGTCGTCTCCTTGTGCGGGTCAATATTTTGCCTGTCTAGGATACACCACCGGAACCCAATGCGCCCACGCTGCACACCCTCCCCACGCAATGCCCCGCACGCCAGCACGCGACTCACCCGCCGGGGACGGTCCCTTCTGGACGGCACTCACCCGCCGGGGACGGTCCCTTCTGGACGGCACTCACCCGCCGGGGACGGTCCCTTCTGGACCAGTCGGCAGGGACCGTCCCCGGCGGGTGAGCAAACCTGTAATCGCGCGATTCCGTGCAAGCACCAAGGCACTCATGGGTATAGTTATGGTGAAATTTAACCGCGCTCGTGGATACGAGCTGGGGCGGAGGTACAACATGCGCTGTCCTTCCTGCGGACAGGAGAACAACGACCTGGCCACGCGCTGCTCGGCGTGCGGATCCATACTGCCCGAGTCGAAAGGCCCTGCCGTGCCGGAACCCGCGGCGCCGGCTCACGCGGCGCCGGAGCCCGCGGCGTCACCCGAACCCACAGACGCGCTCGAGGACACCACCGCGCAGATGGGGCTGCCCCAACAGGAGCCGCCCGCCGAGTCGCCGCAGGTCATTGGTCCCAATGGCACCGCCGAGCACAGCCGGGCACTCTCGGAGGCACCACTCAGGCGCCGGGAGGATCCGGAGCTCCGCGAGGTGGCCAAGGTCACCGGCGACTACATCTCGTCCAGGCGCGGGCGGTTCTCGGAGTTTATGAGCAAGCACCAAAAGGCCATGGGCATTGGAATCGCACTGCTCGTGGTGGTGGTCGTGGGCGGTGCCTGGCTGCTGTTTAGCACCACCAACACCCCGTCGTACGGCCAGATCGAGGAAGACGTCTCCCAGCTCATGCCCAGCTACGACTATACGGGGGGCGCCTTTGGGTCCGACCTCGAGATCCCCCTCTCGAGCGTGTCCGTTACCAAGCGCGAGGCCACCCAGGTGCCCGCGAGCGTCGAGGCCTCAAACACCGTTGGGTCCACGGCCTACCAGGCCGACGCGGAGGCCACATACGACGACGGGGCGATTCGCGCGGTGCGTAACGTGAGCGTAACGTATGTGCTCACCAAGGATGGCTGGGTAATCGAGGGCGAGCCCGCCGAGCGCGGCGTCTCGCTTACGGCGCGCGAGGGCGTGGACGAGGAGAAGGTCCTGGATAACATTGGACTGGTGCTCAACGAGGCCGCCGTGCCTGGCGACACCTCGCTCGTAGACATCTATGGCGAGGGGGAGTTCTCCATAGCGAGCAGCAACTTTGTGGCCGAGCCCAAAGACGACACGGCCACCGACGACGTGGTGATCCACTGCGAGCAGTCCGGCGAGTTCTACTCGTACGAGGGGGACATCAACGCGCAGTTCGCGTTTGAGTCGGGAAAGTGGAACCTGCGCAAGGCGTCGGCCGACAACGACGCGACGACGCGTAACTTCGACCCGCTCATGGGCACGTGGACGGGCGAACTGACCGACTCCAAGGCCCTTGGGTCCAACTGCTTCGGTGCCCGCGGGGAGCCGCTGCGGATCACGATTCAGAGCGTGGGCGACGCCTCCATGGGTAAGGGCCAGGTAAAGGGGACGATTACGACCCTCGCGCACTTCCACGAACGTCTCTCGAAGGACCAGGACGCCACCGAGGGGGATGAGGTGCTCGAGGACTTCCCCTTTGCGGGAACCATCTCGACCGCGCACGACGATGCGACCGGCAGCGACCTCAACATAGCGTGCACCACCTCGGGAACCGCCCGCGGGGAGATTAGCTTTACGCTGAGCTTTGGAACCGACGACGACCCGTCGTCGGCAACCGCGCGCGTTACCTCCACCCATACCTATGAGGAGATGTACCTGTTCATGTTCCCGCACAAGGTCTATTCGCGGTTCACCGACAGCTACGCCCTCTTCCGGGAGGACGAGTAACTCGCCCGTCGGGGACCGTCCCTTCCGGTGCAGTCACCGTCCGTCGGGGACCGTCCCTTCCGGTGCAGTCGTGCGCGCAAAGGGTGCCCCCGATGAGAACGTCTCACCGGGGGCACCCCCATACGATCGTATGCGATCTGCGCGACTACTCCTCGGGAGCGGCCTCCACCGTGGCCTCCTCGGCAGCCTTCGCCTCAGCAGCGGCCTTGGCGGCAGCCTCGGCCTCGGCCTTCTTGGCATACTCGGCAGCGCGCTTGGCCTTTGCGGCGGCCTTGGCGGCAGCGGCAGCCTTCTTGGCGGCCTGTGCCTCGGCGGCCCTGCGTGCGCGCTCTTCCTTGGCGGCAGCGGCGCGAGCGAGCTGTGCGGCAGCGGCGCCACCGAACTTGTCGGCAAAGCGCTGGACGCGTCCGCCGGTGTCAACGAGCTTCTGGGTGCCGGTGTAGAACGGGTGGCACTTGTCGCAGCGCAGAGGTCGAGCCTCATGCTGGGGACGGTGGCACGCGTGGTCCACGTGTTGCCGCAGGAGCAGCGAACCGTGCACTCCATGTACTGGGGATGGATTCCTTGCTTCATGTGTGACTCCTTACGTAGGCCCTGGTTACCGACCAGGACAGGGTTTCTCCGAAACGGCACAGGGCAGGACGCCTGCCACCGCAACGGTCAAGCTGCACAACTATAGCGCACGTAAAGACGAGCTTCAAGCCAAGGTCTTGTAGTCCGCAAGATTCGCACGCCACTTACCCGTCGGGGACCGTCCCTTCCGGTGCAGTCACCGTCCGTCGGGGACCGTCCCTTCCGGACGGTTCCTGCGCAACGGGTCGCGCGGCTATCGCTGGGCGAAGCAGCTGCTCACGTTCTGCCGAATCCCCGCGTAATAGGGACCGGGAGCGGAGCTGCCCTTGGGCACGACCACGATCTGGATGCCCTCCAGGCGGCGGCCGTAGCCCGCGCTGCCGGAGCGTCCGCCGTTCTTGGCCCAGCCCATCCAACCAAACCTCTGGCAGTGCACGCGGTAGTACACGTCGTAGTGGTTGGCCATCTCGCCATACAGCGCAATCTCTATGGCCTCCAGGCGATAACCCTTGCCGCTCGTGCCGGCCATCGCGTTGTCCCTGCGCCAACCCTGCCAGCCGATGCGCTGCACGTGCGTGCGGTACTGGATGCCGCCGGAGTACGGCCGGCCAGACAGCCGTACGTTGATGCCCTCGAGGCGATAGGACTTGCCGGAGGTGCCGCTCATCGTGCCGTTCCACACGTAGCTCTGCCAGCCGATGCGCTGCACGTGCGTGCGGTACTGGATGCTCACCGGTGCCTCGTTGATCCTGAACGTCCCGGAAACGTGCCCCTGGAAGTTCCCCTTGCCCGTGGCCGTAACGGTTGCGGTTCCCACCGCCACGTTGTTCGCATAGGACAGCGTGTAATCGGTTCCCAACGTGAGCGTTCGTCCGCCCCACGAAACCGAGACGTACGGCATGAGTGTACGACCCGTATACGTTTGCGTCCCCACCGTCGACATGCTCGCTCCGGCCAGGCTCGCGCGACCAATGGTCCAGCTCAGCGACTTGGTGTCGCGCGTGCCATCGCTCCATGTGTAATACGTGTACGGAGTGACCTTTGTCGTGTACGTTCCCGCACTGGTCGCCTGATAGGTACCGGTGCGCCCATAGCCCAAACCTGCCGCAACGCCCGTCTGGGCACTGCCGGTGTAGGTGCGGTTGATCACCGAGGGCACCGAGATCTTGCCGTAGACCTTGAGCGTGCCGCTCGCATACGCAAACTTGTAGTCCTTCGCGCTGCCGCCTGTGGGCTTGAGCGAATACGATCCGGGCGTGGCGAGCTGCCCGCTTGTTGCCTTGACGCTTGGGGCAACGTAGCTCGTCGCCGTCGAGGCGGTCTCGCCGTTTACAAAGCCCGTTACCGTTACCGTTGGGGAAAACGTCTCCCCCATGTACACGGTGTCACCGGCATACGTTGCCGTGAGCTGCGCCTTGGCTATGGACCAGGAGACCTTCTTGTCGGCCGTCGTGCCATCCGCCCATTCGGAGTTCTGCTGGTCGGTGAGGTGCAAGGTGGCCGTGTAGGTTCCCGCCCTCGTCTTTGCGCCCCCGCTCACGGTATAACCCTCGCCCGCGGCGACGCCTGTCTGCTCCTTGCCCGTGTAGACAAGACCCACGGAGGCCGCATGTACGGGAATCAACGTCTTTTTGGTTACGACGAGCGTCCCGGCCTCATACGTGGTGAACTCGTAGTTGCGCGCGCTGCCACCCTCCGGCACGAGCGAGTAGGTGCCTTCCTGCTCCGTGGACACGCCCGACACGTCGACCGTCGGGGCAACATAGTCCGCGGCCGTCTGGGCAGTCTCGCCGGCAACGAAGCCGCGCACGTCGACTTCCGTTGGAATCTGCTCCCCAACCTGCACGAGCCCGTCCGCATAAGTGGCCGTGAGGGCCGCCTTGGCAATGTGCCACGTCATCTCCACCTCGTCGACAGACCCGTCGTCCCAGGTAAATCCCTGTGCGGTATTGGGCTTAGCCTTTGCGATGTACGTGCCGGCATCCTTTGCGCTCGTCGCGCCCGTAAGCGTGTACCCCACGTTCGTGCGCAAGGCAACCTGGGTCGTGCCGTCGTACACCAGGTCGTCGGGTGCCTGGGGCCGCGCAATGCCCTTGTTGGCAGAGCCCAGCGCCTTTACCACCGCCGCGTACGCGTCCACCGACCCCGCGCTCGCGGCATCCTTCCTGGCATAGCCGGCCGACGAGCTGTCCACTTCCGTCGCCGTGCTCGTAAGTATGCCCGTTACCTCCCAGGGCGTGAGCGAGGGATCGGCGGTCCACACCAGCGCGGCGACTCCCGAGACCAGCGGGGTTGCCATGGAGGTGCCGTTCAGGGCCTTAAAGGCGCTGTCCGTCGTGTTGTAGCACGACATCACGCTGTCGTAGGTCCCATTGCCGCCACCGCCCATGGCGCTCACGGTTTGGGACGGCCGGACGGAGGACCCCGTCTTGTAGTTCGTGTAGTACGTGTGCCGCCCGTCCTTGTCGAGCGCCATCACCGAGAGCGAGTCGTCGCAGTCGCACGGCACGCACGTTGTGGTAACGTTCTCGTTGCCCGCCGCGCACACGCACAGAATGCCCTCGTTCGCCATGGCGGTAATGAGCCTGTTGATCGTCGTGCTAGTGCCCTCGCCGCCCAAGCTCATGTTGACAATGCGGAGCTCTGGCATGCTCGCATGCAGCTCACGGACCTTGTTGAGCGCCTCCCTCAGGTCCGCCATGGTGCATTCGCCCGTTGCGTCGAGGGTGCAGATGGGAATGACGTTCGCGTTGTACGAGACGCCCGCTATGCCAAAGTCGTTGTTTATCTGGGCACCCAGCACGCCGCACACGTGAGTCCCGTGGCCGTTTGCGTCTCCGCCGTTGGCCACGCTGCCCTCGGCCACGCTCGTCGCAAGTGGCTGGTTGCGATCGTCCGACACGTCCCACGCGTGCGCGAGGTCGACCACGTTCCTCAAATCGTTGTGGGTCAGGCGACATCCCGTGTCGATGACGGCAATGGACACGTTGCCCTCGACCTTTACCAGCCCCCAGGCATCGAGGACGTTTGCCAGCGAGAGGTTCGTCTGGCGCCCCTCCAAAAAGTAATCGTCGTTCACGAAGGTTGCGGCGGCTGCCGCACTGACGGGCTCAACGAGGTGATAGATGTAGTTGGGCTCGGCATACGCGACTCCGGGAATGGCCTCCACCTCTGCGATGGCCTCCAGCACGTCCTTGGAGTCGGGCAGGGTCGCCACCGCCATGTGCTCGTCCTCGTTGGGAAGCTCCTCGGCAATGTCTATGCCAAGCGCCTCGATGGCTCCCTCGGTAGTCTCTGCGACCGGGGTATCCGATACCGCGTTGGACGGTACGTCAACCGACTCGTCGTCCGACTGCGCCCCCAAGGCAACGCTCTGATCAACGCCAGGCGACGCGCCAGTCGTCACATCCAGCCTTTGGTTGTCGTATACGATGATGATTTGCCCAGGCACATAGTCCTGCTCGGCCTGTGCGACCCTACCCCCCAACAGGGCAACCAGCACGAAGCCCAGCAGTCCGTACGTCACGCATCTAAACAACGTCCTGCGCATAACGCATCCAAACTCTTCTGTGGATATGTTCATCATATATATGTAATGCGATGTATCCCGTTTTGCGTCTCGCTCCTGCGACGCAATTCTACAAATACTCTACACAATTGAATGAATGCCAAGGAGGGGCCACACGGTGCGGGTAGTGCGAGCGCCTGCCATTGGCAGCCCTGCGCCAACGACAGGCACCTCCGACGTGCACTACTGCTGCTTGCGGCGACGGTAGATCACGCCTCCCACAACGCCAGCAGCACCAATTGCGAGCAGCACTATGGGAATGACCGTGTTCGTGTCGTCGCTCGTCTTGGCAAGGGCGCTCCTCGAGCTCCTGCCAAGCGTCCCCCTAGACGTCATGCTCGACTTTCGCTCAAGCCTCTCGGAGCTGCTCCGGTAGCTGTTCGTGCAGGTTACGTACTGCGCTTTGCCACTCGAGGACTTAATTGGCTTGCCCATCTTTGACCTCAGCCCGCCAGAGTCCGTCTCTGTGACCTCGTACGAGAGCTTGCTGTTGGAGCCGAGCGGCAGGCCGATCGCCCGCTTGTCCTCGCCGTCCTTGAGGGTAAAGGTCGCCACGCCGTCCTTGAACGTCATGTCGCCGTAGGTGCCCGAGATCTTCTTGTTGGACAGGGTCACCTTAAAGCCGTAGCTGCGCGCCTTGTCCTCCGCGTGCGTGCTCACGACGACCTTGCGAACGGTGAGCTGGGGAGTCTTTTCGTCCTCAAAGAACGTGTTGGTGACCTTGAGCTTGTCGGTCGAGACCGTCTCGGAGAGCTTTCCGGCCGAAAGGTCCTCAGCAATCTTGCTCGCCAGATCCTCGGGCGAGAGCTTCTCGTAGGGCGCGGGGTCCCACGTGCTCAGGTAGTACACCGTTGCCTTGAGGTCGGAGTCAACCATGACAAGCGCGTACTTGGCCTCCGTGTCGTACGTCATGCCGGTCGTCGGTTTGGCCGGCTTGACCTCGGTGATGGTGTAGATGTAGGTGCCTTCCTCGGAGTACGTGATGGGCCCAAAGGCGCCCGTGGCACCCGAGCGCACGTTAATGGTGGTGGTGCTGGGCAGCACGTCGGTCTGGCTCGTGCTGTAGGTCGTCTTATCGAGCTTGAACGCGAAATTCTCGCTGCCCTTGTAGTTGCGGCCCGCGACCTCCTTGGCAACTTGGAGCACCGCCTTGCCGCTCAGGTCGCTCGCAAGCGTGGCGTTGGTCGGCTTGCCTTCGGCCATCGCGGTCGCCGCGCCCGTTGGCGAATCCATAACGTTGATCTGGTACACGTCGCCGTTCGTCATTACCACGCTGAGCGTCTCGAACGTGGCAAATGGCTTGAGGCTCACCAGGCGCCAGTCGCTGCCCGCCAGATCCTTGGTCACCGAAAGCAGCTGGGGGTCGGTAAAGGTCACGCTGGCCACGTCCGCCACGTTGCGGTTGATGCCCAGGGCCACGAACAGGCTGGAGAGCCGCACGTCACCTTGCCCGGGAAGGGCGTAGGTGTAGCCGTTGTAGGTAAAGTCCACCGTATAGCTAAAGGTGTACACCGAGAAGCCCGATGCCAAGAAGCTCGCCGTCTCGTCATCCACCGACACGCTCGCGCCCACCGGCTCGACCGAGGGAACGCCATCGGTTACGGGCACGTGGTTTACCTCGATGTAGCCACGCTCCCGCGCGCCGATCTCGTTTGAGAGCTGACCCTGCTTGAACGCAAACGACACCTTTACGTCGCCCGCCGCCGGCTGGACCTCCTGGCCATACCAGTAGAACGACACGTCGTACAGCAGCGTGTTGCGCTCGTCGTACTCGCTCGCGTTGGACGCGGACGCATTGAGCGCGCTCAGGTACAGCGACGAGGACTGCCCGTCCACGCGCGAGACCACCAGCGTTGCATCCGCCGGAATCTTGTTGGCGTTCGTCGTCGTGGCGGTTACAAGAACCTGCTCGTCCTCATACACGAACTCGTTTGCAATGGCGTCCGGGTCTTCGAGCTCCTGCCCTTCCTCGTCTTCGTCGTCGTCCTCTTCGTCGTCCTGCTCGTCCTCGCCGTCCTTCTTGGAGGAGTTGACCTGGAGCTTTATGGTGCCCGTGCCAAAGTCGACTTTGGTGGCGTCGGTGGCAAACGTGCCGGCCACATCGAGGTCGAACTCAACGTTGTCGAGGGCAAAGAAGGTCTTGAGCGCCTCGTCGACCTCCTCCTTGGAGCGGCTCTCGGCGTCGCGGACGCGCCACGCCAGGTGGATGGTGTCGCCATCCACCCACCAGCTCTCCTTGGCCATCTCGATGGGATGCTCGCCGTTTTCGTCCGTGTACGCAACCGTGAGCGCCTCCTTGGCGGCCGGCTGCTCGTCTGCGGCGTCAAAGCCCTCGGGCAGCTTGAAGGTCAGCTCGCCTTCCTCGGCAAACTCTCTCTCGTCGGCACCCTCGTTAAACGAGAGCCTCACCTTATATGTGGTGCCCTCCTCCACCGTGGTGGTGCCGTCCTTGTCCTCGGTGTCGAGGATCTGGGCCTTGGTGAGAAAGTCCGCGAGGTTCGCGCTCACATTGCGATTGGGCTCCTCTGCGGATTCGGGCGTGGGGTCGCCCGCGGGTTGGCCGTCGCCACCGGATTCGCCCTGCTGGGGAGCTGTGGCCGGGGCGGCTTCTCCGCCTCCCTCCGTGCCCTGGGGAGCCGGCTGGCCGTTGTTCGTGCCCTCTGCGGGACCGGTAGGGGCCTGGCCCTCCTGCCCTGCCGCGGACCCGTTTGCCTGACCCTCCTGAGCCACGTTGGGCGCGGGCTCCGCCGCCTCGCCGTAGGCCTCGGCTATGCCTTGGGCGGGCACGAGGCTCAGCACCAAAACGATGCTGGCCACAATGCTTGCCAGGCATGATATCGGGGTGTAAGGCTTTGTGTCTCGGTTTGGCTTCATTTTTTGTCTCTCCCACCCGATTGACAATCCTCAAAAGATGCACACAGAGAGAAGTGTAGCGCAAATCCCACGTTCTTCAATACACGAAGGCTGGGAATGGGGACCAAGCCCCTCTTCACGCTCCTTTGCGAGGCAAAGCGTAAAGAGGGGCTTGGCAGCCATTGCCAAAACGGGGACGTGCTACTGCTGCTTGCGCTTGCGATACAGCACGCCGCCCACGACGCCCACGGCGCCAATGGCCAAAAGCACGATGGGTGCGACCACGTTCGTGCTGTCGCTCGTCGTTGCAAGCGTGGTGCCCGAGGTGGTCGATGCGGTCCCCGACGTAGTTGTACCGGGAGCTTTGTAGGTGTTCGTGCAAGTCACAATATGCTCGTTGCCGTTAGCGCTCTTGATGGGAGAGCCCATGTTCGACGTGAGTCCGCCGGAGTCGGTCTCGGTGACCGTGTATTTTAGCAGGCCCGAGCTGCCAATCGGCAGGCCAATCGCCTTCTTGTTCTCTCCGCCCTTGAGGGTGAACGTCGCCACGCCATCCTTGAACGTCATGCCGCCATAGGTACCGGAGATGGTCTTGTCGTCGAGGGTCACCTTAAAGCCGTAGCTGCGTGACTTGTCCTCCGAGCGCGTGCTCACGACGACCTTGTAGACGGAGAGCTTGCCGCCCGAGTAGTAGTTCGTGACTGTGAGCTTTTCGCTGGTTGTAAGCGTCGCCTTTTCTAGGTCTTCTTTCAACTTCTTAACCAGGTCATCTCCCGAAAGATCCTTATAGGACGAGGTGTCCAAGGAGGGCGAGTACGAGATCTCTACGTTGAAGTCTTCGTCAACCTTCACGTACGCGTACTTAGCAGTCGTGTCGTAGGTCATGCCATTCGTGGGATCCGAAGGCTTGACCTCGGTGATGGTGTATACGTACCAGCCAGGCTCGGTATACGTGATCTCGCCAAACTCGCCCGTCTTGCCCGCCTTCACCTTGACCGTGGGATCGGAGGGCAGCACATCGCTGGTGATATCACCGAGCGGCTTGGCGAGCTTGAACTCGAACGCCTCGTTACCCGTATAGCCCTCGCCCACAACCTGCTTGGTCACACTGAGCTTGGCCGTTGTCGATGCGACCTTGTTGTTGGTGAACGTATGGGAAGGCCGCACGACGGCGTCGTAGCCCGACACGGTCAGCTTAACGTTGTTGTCTCCTACGAGCTTCGTGCCGTTGGTGGGCGTCTGCTCCGTAAGCACGTACTTGCCCGTCGGCAGTCCGTCGACAACCACGGCCGCGGCCGTGCCGTTGGTAACCGTAATCGAGACCTCTTTCTTAACGTCCTTGTTGCTCTCGTCTACTCCAGCAACGACAAAGCTATACGTGCCATCTGCGGCAGTGGTCTTGGTGGGCTTTCCGTCGACCGTGACGGCCTTGATGATCTCCAACTCGCCGACCTTGTTGTACGTGTATGTGTTGGTAAACGAGGCGGTCGTTGTCTTCGAGTCCTCCACTGTAGGCTTGAGCGTAACCGTCTCGTCCGTCGTCGGGCTCGATGTGACGGTGGTGGTATCGGTCACGTACTGTGCCGTACGCGTTATCGTCCAGCCGTCACGATTCTTGCCGGTCTCGGTAATCGTGTACTCGCCCGCCGGAACGGTGCCAAGAGACCACATGCGCTCGCCCTCGGTGTTCGGGTCGCTAAAGTCCGAGAGCTTCTTCGTCTCCGAGACGCCTGGGCCCGTTACGATGAAGCTGGTCTCTTCCGCAATCGCCGTCTGCTCCGCGGCGGTGAGGTACTCCTCGGACTTGTAGCCGGCTGCCACCTTCTTGGTCACGTTGAGGGTACCCGTCTGGAGCTTGTTGGTAACCGTAACACTCGTGCTGGGATCGGCATCCCACGCGCATGTGCCCGCGTAGGAGACCACCGCATCCTCCTCGAACGTGTAGACAGCCTTGACGCCGGCACCATCATCCGTCGTTGGTTTGGGCAGCGCAACGGTGACCGCGGGCCATGTGCCGTCCGTCTGCTTGGTCAGGGTGATGTAGTTGTGCCCGGTGTCCTCGTACTCGCCTGAGGCATTCTTCACCCACACGTGCTCGCTATCGGCAAGCTGCGATTTCTCCTTGTACGGTTTTATCGTCACGCTGTCGGGGCGCAAGCCGAGGTCCTTCTCGGAATCCTCCACGTTGTCCGCGCCAACCCACTTCTTTTGCACGGAGATGTCGAGGAAGTGTTTGTCGGGGTCAAACGTCTCCGGGTCGGTCACGGCGACCTCAATCACGTCGCCGTTCTTCATTACCACGCGCAGCGTCTCGAACGAGTCGAACGACTGCAGGCTCACCAGGCGCCAGTCACTGCCCACCAGCTCCTTGGTCACCGAGAGCAGCTCGGGGTTTGTAAAGGTCACGCTGGCCACGTCGGCCACGCTGCGGTCGATGCCCAGCGACACAAACAGGCTCGAGAGCATCACGCTGCCCTTGCCCGGCATGGAGAAGAAGTGGTCGCCGTAGGTAAAGTCCACCGTGTAGCTGAACGAATACACCGAGAAGCTCTTGGTCGCAAAGTCCGCGGTGCCCTCCTCCACACACACGTTCGCTCCCACCGGCTCGACCGAGGGGGCGCCTTTTACCATGGGCAGGTGGTTGACCTCCACGCACCCGCCCTCCTGTGCGCCGAGCTCGCCGGACAGCTGGTCCTGCTTGAACGTAAACGACACCCGCACGTTGCCCTCCGTCGGCTGGACCTCCTCGCCGTCCTGGAAGAACGCCACGTCGTAGAGCAGCGTGTTGTGCGCATCGTACTCGCTCGAGCTGGCAGAAGACGCGTTGAGGGCGGTGAGGTAGAGGTCTGCGGACCGACCGCGCACGCGCGAGACCTCGAGCGAGGCATCCTCGGGGATGGCGCCGGCCTTTGTGGTGGTGGCCGTCACGTACACCTGGTCGTCCTCATACACGAACTCGGTCGTCGGGGCCTCCGCCACCTCGTTGGGGTCCTGCTCGCCCTCGACCATCTGGTCGTCCTGTGCCTGTGCCTGCGACGCGTTGGCCGTGGGCGCGGACTGCTTCTTTTGCTCGGTCTTCTTTGCTACCTGCTTCTTTGCGGGGACAACCTCCAGGGCCATCTCGCCCGCACCAAAGTCTATTGCGTTCGCACGCTTGGAAAACGTGCCCGCCACGGTAAGGTCGAACTCCACGTTGGCAAGCGCGAAGAAGCTCCTCATGTCCTTCGCGACATCCACCTTGGAACGGTTCGCGGCGTCGCGCGCGCGCCACACCAGGTGGATCACGTTGCCGCGCACCCACCAGCTGTTCTTGTCCAGCTCAATGGTATGGCGCTCGCCGTTGGCGTCCGCATACGACGCCACAAGGGCCTTCTTTGCGGCAGGCTGGTTAGCCGACGCAACAAAGCTCGAGGGCAGCGCAAAGGTGAGCTCGCCCATCTCGGCGAACTCCTTGCTGTCTGTGCCCTCCACAAAGGTGAGCCGTACGTTATAGACGGCGCCCTCATTCACGACGATGGCGTCGTCCGTCTCCTTGGCGCCAAGGATCTCGGCTTGGTCCAGGAAGTCGGAGAGCTTCGCGCTCAGCTGGCGTGCGGGCTTGGTGGGAGACTGCGCGGGCTTGGACGTGGACTGGCTCGTTGCCCCGGCAGTGGATCCGGTCGTGGTGGAGCTGGCGGAACCGCCGCCCTGCTCGGTGACGGCAGGCGCGCTGGCCTCCTCGCCTTCCGCCGGGCCTTGCTCCTCGCCCTGCTGGGCGGCCTGCCCGTCATCCGCACCATCGACGACGGCCACTTCGTCCTGGCCTTCCTGCTCCGCGGAAGGTGCGGTGCCAGAATCGTTGGCCTGGCCCTCCTGGGCCTCGGTTACGGTGAGGTCTATTACCTCGTCACGCGCCTCGGCCAGACCTTGGACGGGCATGAGGCTCAGCACCAACACGATGCCAGCCAAAATGCTGGCGAGTCGTGCGAGCGGAGTGTTGCGTCTGGCGTTTCGTTTCTGCCCCATTTCTCGGTTCCTTCCGTACGTCATGGCTGACAAAACCTACCGTACTACACGCCATTATACGCCGCAACACCCACGGCATACTAGCCCGTAGGGGACGGTCCCTTCCGGACGGTACTCGCCCGTCGGGGACGGTCCCCTCCGGACGGTGCTACACGTGCGAGACGATGAGCATCATGTCGCCTTCCAGGGCAAGGTCGCCACAGCCCGCCGGCGCGATGAAGTGCGTGCCCTTGGTCACGTTGTGGATGTGCTTGCCCGCGCACACGGTGCCCGAGCCCTCCACCACGCTCGCATTGAGGAACGACCATGGCTGCGCATAGGCCACCGGCGCGTCCGGACGCACGACGATGCGGTCCACCGTGTAGCTGGGCGTGGTTACCAGCGTGGTTACGCCGTCGATCTCGGGCTCCGTTACGGCACCGGACTCGGGGGCCTTCATGCCAAAGTCAATAACGTCGAGCGACTGCTCCATGTGCAGCTCGCGAAGCGATCCGTCGGGCTGACGCCGGTCGAAGTCGTACACGCGATAGGTGACGTCGGACGACTCCTGCGTCTCCAGCACGAGCGTGCCGCCCAAGATGGCGTGGACCGTACCCGGCTCCACCTGGAAGAAGTCACCGGTCTGTATGGGGACGCGGTTAAGAAGGTCGTCCCAGCGCCCCTCCTCAACAAGCTGCGCAAACTCCTCACGGCTCTTCGCGCGCTGGCCCACAACGATCCTGTCGCCCTCCTTGGCGTCCAGGATGTACCAGCACTCGCGCTTGCCCAGCGAGCCGTTCTCGTGCTCGTGGGCATAGGCGTCGTCGGGGTGCACCTGGATGGAGAGGTCGTCCTGCGCATCCAGAATCTTAACGAGCAGTGGGAACTCGTCACCCTCCTCATCGCCAAACAGCTCCCTGTGCTCGTTCCACAGCTCGGAGAGGCGCCAGCCGTCCCACACGCCACCCACAACCTTGCAGTCGCCGTGCGGATGCGCGCTTATGGCCCAGCACTCTCCCACCGGTCCGTCCGGCAGGTCGTAGCCGTAGTCCGTCTCCAGGCGGCGGCCACCCCACAGCTTGTTGTGCAGCTCGGGCTTCAAGAAGATGATGTCGAGTTCGGCGTCTTGCATTGTTCGTGTCCTTTCGTGCGTCGTGCTCATTACTGCCTTACAACCCCTTTCTCGTATATCTCGATAAACTCGAGGGCAACCTGTCTAAACACCTCGCAGCTCATCAGCTGGTCCTCTGCGTGCACAAGAAGGACGCAGAGGATGTCGGTGCGGCCCTGGGCCTCCCATTGGAGCAGCTTCTGATGCGGCTCGTGGGCCATGATCATCATGTCGTCGCCGTCCTTGATCAGCGTGCGCGCCTCGTCAAAACGCCCTTCCTTGGCGGACTGGATCGCAGCGACGTAGTTGGACTTGGCAGTCCCGGCAGCGCTGATCACCTGAAAGCAAATGAGCTCCATCTCCTCTGTCATACCAACCTCCTCGAACTGTCAACCTGTCTGCATCCAACTTATCTGCATGTTTAGAAGGGATATAAGAATGCCGGTGGCACATGACCACCGGCAGGAACCCCTAGGATGTTGCCGTTCCCCCACACACCGCCTTGCGGCCAACCTGGCAAGGACCATCCCCCGGACGACCTTGGCCGTCTCCTGCGTCAGCGATGTTGAGTGGCTTGACAAACATGGTGCTGTCCTTGATCGTGAGGGCGCCACGAGGTGTAAGCGCCCATTCCGCGCACCTCGGCGCTATTCGGCGAGCTTCAGCGCAAAGTCCAGGACGTTCTTGCCGTTTACCATGCCGTAGTCGGCCATGGGGATAACGTCGCAGGGGATGCCGCGAGAGGCGGCTGCCTTCTGCTTTTGGGCCTTCATAAAGCCAACCTGTGGACCAAGCAGCGCAACGTCGACGCCATCGAGGCGCTGCTCCATCTCGCCCACGGGATAGGCGACGATGTCGGCCTCGATGCCCCGCTCCTTGGCCGCCTCCTGCATCTTCCTCACGAGCAGGCTGGTGGACATTCCGGCGGCACAGAACAGACGGATGGTAAGCATAGCGATTCCTTTCCCTTGCATCCCTTGTCCGGACCGTATCCGGACCCTCACCCGCAGCCAGCACGCATGCACCTCGGCACATAACATGCTTTACTACCAATCTACACCATTCCGACACATTTGTTTGGGCATAGTTCATGCAAATACTATCAGATGACGTAACCGAGTATATGATGTGGGTGGTTGCGCGCTTGCTCCAACCCTGCACACGTCCCGTATGCATAGGTAAACGGCGCGCCGGGAATCGCCGGCTTGACCGACGGTCTTTGTTATTGCATGTGCATTCGCTTGAGGGGAGCTGAGGTGCTGGTTACCGTAGATGTGGGGAACACCCAGACCACCATTGGCCTGTTCGACGACACCGGCGCCAACCTCATGTGTTGGCGCATGCCCACCCTGCACACCGACACCTCCGACAGCTTGCGCTCGCGTCTTCATGGCTACTTTGTTATGGATGGCTTTGACTTTGGGAGCATCCGCGACGCCGCTGTGGCGAGCGTGGTCCCCGTGCTCGCCCGCGCATGGCTGAGGTGCTTCCAGCGCGTGCTGGGCCACGACCCGCTGATGGTGGGCGCAGGCGCAAGCTGCGGGATGCGCCTGGAGGTACAAAATCCCAGCTCGGTGGGCGCCGACCGCATTGCCAACGCCGTTGCGGCCCTGCGCAGCTACGGGGCGCCCGTCATTGTGGTGGACTTTGGCACGGCCACCAACATAGACGTGGTGGACCGCTCGGGGGCCTATCGCGGCGGGACCATTGGGCCGGGGCTCATGCTCTCGGCCGACGCCCTGTTCGCCCGTGCCGCGCGACTGTCCAGCGTGCCCATAGAGGCGCCCGAGCATGCGCTGGGAGATGGCACGGAGGCAGCCCTGCAGGCCGGCTTGGTAATAGGTGCCGCCGCGCAGGCGGAGGGCCTGGTCGCGCGCATAAAGGATGAGCTGGGCGAGCCAAACGCCACCGTTGTGGGCACCGGGGGCCTCGCGCGCACGGTGAGTGCCGCCACGAACCTGTTCGACGTGGTCGACCCCGACCTCACCCTGCGCGGCATCCGCGAGATTTGGCTCGCACAGCAGCAGTGACGCGGTGGGGATACTCCCCGCCGTGTCACTACGGCAAAGCTCAGTCGTCCCACTCGATGGGACCCAGGTCGGCCAGCACGTGACCAACGCGGTCCTCCACCTCAAACACCTCCACACCCGCGTGCGTGAGGAAGCGCACCGGGTCGGGCATGAGGTCCTCCATGGGCACCAGCACGTAGTCGCGCTCCCCCAAACCGGGATGCGGCAGCTGCAGGCGGGTTCCATAGTGCTCCTCGCCCTCGACCCAGCACAGGTCGCAGTCTATGGTGCGCGGTCCCATTCCCTCGCTCTGGGGATCGCGAATGCGCCCGAGGTCGTTCTCGACCTCAAGCAATTTGCCAAGCAGCACCAGCGGGTGCAGCTCGGTGTGAATCTCGGCCACCGCATTGGCCACCGGCGTGGCAATGCCGTATGCAGGCTCGGTCTCGTACGCATTGCTCACGGCCGTCACGCAGGTGAGCGGCAGCTTGTCGATGCGCTTTACCGCCTGCGCCAAATACCCCATGCGGTCGCCCACGTTCGACCCCAGCGAGACGAACGCCTGGCGCGAGTCGGACCGCGACGCGCACCAGTACGAGGTCACGGCCTGGAAGACGGCGGCCACGTCGTGTACGCGCAGCAGCCTGCTGCCATTGGAGATCGCCGAGAGGCATATGCCCATGGTTGCGGCATCACGGCTCTTCGCCTCGTCCAGGCCCGAGACGGCGCCCACAAAGCGCTTGCGCGAGACCGCCGTGAGCACGGGATAGCCCATGGAGAGCAGCTTCTTGGTGTTGCGCTGGAGAATAACGTCCTCGTCGGTGCCCTTCTCGAAGCCTGGGCCCGGGTCCACGCAAATGCGGTCGTGAGAGACGCCCGCACGCATGAGCATGCGTGCCTGGTCGCCCAAGAAGCCCATGACCTCGCGCATGAGCGGAGCCTCGTCGGGCAGAGGGAACCGTCGCGCGCTGGGAACCATGCGACGGGCCGGATGGTTGGCATAGAGCTGCACCGACTTGCGTGAGTTGACGCCCGTCTTTTGGTTCCAGTGCATAATGACCACGCCGCAGTCGCTCTCGAGCACCAGCTCGACCATCTTGGGGTCGGTGAATCCCGACACGTCGTTTATGATGGAGGCGCCCATCTCCAGGCAGGCGGCCGCCACCTCCGCGTGGCGCGTGTCCACCGAGACTATCGCGCCCTGCGCGCACAGCGCCTCGACCACCGGCGCAATGCGCTCGAGCTCCTCCTCGGGCTCGACGGGCGTGGCGCCCGGGCGCGTGGACTCGCCGCCCACGTCGATGATGTCGGCGCCCTCGTCGAGCATGGCCATGCCGCGTGCAATGGCCTTGTCGGGGTCAAAGGTTTCTCCGCCGTCCGAGAACGAGTCGGGCGTCACGTTGAGAATGCCCATGATTCGCGGCCTCATAAGCGAAAGCTCATGAGCTCCGCAACGCCATGTGGTGTAGCTGTCTCTCAGCATGTAAGTCCTTCGTTTGCACAGCAATGCGGTAATTGTAACGCATTTCGTGGCCGGCGCGCGATGAGCGTGTGTGGGACGTCCCTACCAGTCGAACGCCGCGGCTATGTCGCAGGCCAGCACCAGGTCGGCCGAGGTGTCCTGCGGCGTTGGCTGCAGGTTGCAGATTACCAGGTCGTTGCCGCCAAAGTACTGCACCAGACCTGCGGCCGGATATACCACCAGCGACGTGCCGCCAATAATGAGCATGTCGGCCGAGGCTATGGAGCGCACCGCGCCCTCGATCACGCGCTGGTCCAGGCCCTCCTCGTAGAGCACCACGTCGGGCTTGACCTCGCCGCCACAACGCTCGCAGCGCGGCACACCCGTGGTGCCCAACACCCACTCGGCCGAATGCACGTGGCCGCAGCGACGACAGATGTTGCGATGCACCGACCCGTGCAGCTCCCACACGCACTTTGACCCGGCCAGCTGATGCAGACCGTCTATGTTTTGGGTCACCACGGCGCTCACCTTGCCCGCGGCCTCCAGCTCCGCGAGCTTTATGTGCGCCTGGCATGGCTTTGCGTCGAGCGCGATCATGCGGGAGCGATAGAAGTCGAAGAACTCCTCCTTGTGCGTGTCGTAGAAGCTCCTGGAGAGCATCGTCTCGGGAGGATAGGAAAACTTCTGGTGGTACAGCCCGTCGGGAGAGCGGAAGTCGGGTATGCCGCTCGCAGTGCTCACGCCCGCCCCGCCAAAGAACACCACGTTGCGCGCCTTCTCCACGCGCCACGCCAGCTCCTGCGCCGCCTCGCGCGCATCCGTAATAGTATGAGCCACAACGACCTCCCAACTCTTGTCCACCCAACGACTGACACCATGCTAGCAGCATTCGACTTGCCCTGCGGTGACGGCCCCCTCCGGACGGTTTGCGCCACAGGGGAAGGCCCCGCCATCGCGTGATGACGGGGCCTCCTTGCGCCGCTATGCGAACGTCGTCGCTACTTCTGTGCGAAGCACCTCGAGACGTTCTGCTTGATGCCCTTGAAGGTGGCGCCCGGCGCGGGCTGGCCCTTCTTAACGAGCACGATCTGGATGCCCTCCAGGCGGCGGGAGTAGCCCGCGGAGCCCGAGCGCTGGCCGTTCTTGGCCCAGCCCATCCAGCCGAACCTCTGGCAGTGGACGCGGTAGTAGACGTCGTACTGCTTTGCCAGCTCGCCGGTGAGCTTGATCTCTATGGCCTCTAGGCGGTAGCTCTTGCCGGAGGTACCGGCCATGGCTCCGTCCTTGCGCCAGCCCTGCCAGCCGATCCTCTGGACGTGCGTGCGGTACTGGATGCCGCCCGAGACCGGCAGGTTGGAGAGCTTGATGTTGATGCCCTCCAGGCGCTTGGACTTGCCGGAGGTGCCGCTCATGGCGCCGTCCTTGACGTAGCCCTGCCAGCCGAAGGTCTGGACGTGCGTGCGGTAGGAGACGGACGGGACGCGCGTCTCGCGAATCTGGAACCTCCCCGAGACGGTGCCGGCGAAGTTGCCCCTGCCGGTGGCGGTCACGGTGGCGGTGCCCACGTTCACGTTGTTCGCGTACGACGCGCTGTAGCCGTCCGCTGGCACGCTGATTCCGCCGGCCCACACCGCGGGCGCCGGGGTCTTGGCGCGCCCGTCCCACTGCTGGTCGGGGGCCGTGACCGAGGTGAGCTGCGCGGGCCTGATCGCGAAGGTGGCGGAGACGCTGCCGGAGTAGTTACCCTTGAGGTTGGCCGTCACAGTGGCGGTGCCGGCGTTCACGTTGTTGTTGTAGGAGTAGGTGAAGTCGACGCCCTCCGCGAGGACCTTGTCGCCCATCTTCACCTGCGGCTTGGGCGTGATGGCCTGGGCGGCGTAGGTCGCGTCCGCGGGCGTGGCCATGGAGACCTGCACGGACTTGGCGTTGTCGTACGCGTCCTTGTCCTTGTCGTACTGCTGCTTCTCCTCGAGCGCCTTCCTGTAGTCCTCGAGCGCCTTCTTGTAGTCCTCGAGCAGCTTCTTGTTCTTCTCGTAGTCCTCGAGCTGCTTCTGGTAGTCCTTGAGCTGGTCGATGTAGTCCTTGAGGGCATTCTTCTGCTCATTGTTGAGCGTGGAGCTGGGGTCGTTGGCCTTCTCCTCGAGGCCGTCGATGTAGTCCTTGAGGTCCTTGAGGTACTGCTCCATGTCGGCCTTGTACTGCGGGTCGTCCTCGCCCTCGGGGTACTTGGTGGTGTCGGTCGGGTCGGGCCGGGTCGGCTTGCCCGCGGTGACGTCTGCGGGCAGGCCGCTGGCACCGCTGGTGTCCGGAGTGGCCGGCTCGGCGTTGGGGTCGGTGCCGTCCACGAGGTTCTTCTGCTGGTCCGCGTAGTCGTCGACGAGGTCCTTCTGCTTGTTGAGCTCCTCGATGTAGTCCTTGAGCTCCTTGCCGTCATCCGAGGCCTTCTGGTAGGTCCCGCTTGTACTGCTCGAGGTCCTCGATGTACTTCTGCATGGCCTGCTCGTACGCGTCCTCGTCGAGGTTGCCGTCCTCGTCCGTGAAGTCCGCGGGCGTGGGCTTTGCGGGCATGCTGGGCTTGTCCGCGTTCTCCGGGATGAAGTCGTTGTCCGCGTCCGTCAGCTCGGTCGGGCCGCCGGCGAGCATCTTCTGCTGGTCCGCGTAGTCGTCGACGAGGTCCTTCTGCTTGTTGAGCTCCTCGATGTAGTCCTTGAGCTCCTTGCCGTCATCCGAGGCCTTCTGGT
>CADBCS010000020.1 GCA_902793195.1 uncultured Coriobacteriaceae bacterium
GTACTTGAAGGAGGTGTAGAGCACGCTGGCGGCAGCGAGATTAAGCACTATACGGCGCAGTACGCCGGCAAGCTCGTCCTTGGGAAGGTGCAGGATGGACGAGCATGCCCACACGCCATCGAAGGCACAAACGTCGTTGAGCTCGCCAAACAGCTCGACCCGGATGGGAATACCTGCGACTTGTTCGGCAATGGCTGCCAGTTCCGAAGATCCATCGGTGGCCGTGACCTCGAAGCCCTCGTCGAGGAACCATCGCGTGTCGCGTCCCGACCTGCACCCAAGGTCGAGGATGCGCCCGCTCTCTGGCAGCAGCGTTGCGAACCGCCGTTGCGTCGCGGAGAAGTCCACGTTAACGGTGCCAGCCGCGAACGCATCGGCATTCGCGGCGTAGTAGGCGAGGGTTTGGGTGGGCTGCTCTGGCATGACGTTCCTCTCTGTGGGGTCGGCTCCATGATAGTCGACGAGACGAGGTGGAGCGCTTGGGCACGGTGGATGGCTCCGTTGTCCGGAGGATGAGGCAACGCATATACTGGCACATGCCCTCAGCATGCTTTAAGCTTACACTGACGCGACCAATACTACGATGTTGTAAGAGGGACGAGGAGGTTGCGGTGAACAGCAAGGTTATCTTGGGAATAATTGGCGTAATCGTCGTGATGGCGCTGTGTGCGACGCTGTTTAGGAATTTCTGGTTTGCGCTCATAAGTGGTGGGCCGATGTTCGTGGGATGCGTCGTAATCGGCGTGTTTCTTCTCGGCGTGTTTCTGGGCTTTACGATGAAGAAATAGGCAATCGGGAGTTGTCGATGGCAAACCGGGAGTGGCGTACGTCGTATCTCAACCACCTGGTAAAGCTCGCGAAGGGCGAGGAGCCCAACGCGTTTGCCATGGCGCCGCACAATGCCAAGGGAAAAGGCCACATGGGGGAGTACCTCATTGAGTACGCGCTCACCCACGCCAGGCTTCCGGGTCGCTCGCGCACGTGGTCCAACGTGCTCGTCCCCAAGGACGGCGCTGTGGTGGATGAGAGCGAGCTGGACGTGTTGATGCTGCACGAGCGCGGGGTGTTCGTCTTTGAGTCGAAGAACTACTCGGGCTGGATCTTTGGCTCGGAGCGGCAGCGCATGTGGACGCAGACGCTCAACCGGACGACGAAGACGCGCTTCTACAACCCCATACTCCAGAACGCCGCGCACGTACACGTCCTGTCCGAGCGGCTGGTGGTGCCGGAGGAGAGCTTCGTGAGCTACATCGTATTCTCGGACAGGTGCGAGCTCAAGAAGGTGCCTGCCAAGGGGGAGCGCTATCGCGTGTGCCACCGAGACGACCTCATGCGACTCGTGCGCGCCGACCTCGATGCGATGCCCGTCGCGTTCAACGGGCTGCAGTACGCGACTCTAGAGGAGCGAATCGAGACGCTTGCCAAGGCGTCGACGGACGAGGCGAGGGAGTTCCACGCTCAGGACGTGCGGATGGCGCAGAAGGGAAACGTGTGCCCGCGCTGCGGTGGCAAGCTCATCGAGAGGAACGGGAAGTACGGCGCCTTTATGGGCTGCTCGAACTACCCGCGGTGCCGGTTCACGAGGGGCCGGTGAGGGCTGTTTTTTCTGTCCAGTCGGGTGAGAAATGATACTGCGTTGAATCTGATTATGGACCGATCCGTGGCGTCCAAGTAGACGAGCGGTTTCCAGCGAGCGAGGGTGATGACCGAGGGCTGGGTGGAGAGAGAACTGTATTGTCCGAGGTGCGGTAGTCCCAGGCTTCTCCACTTACCTAACAACATGCCTGTCGCAGACTTCGAATGCCCCGCCTGCGCAAGTCAGTTCGAGCCCAAGAGCAAGTCTGGTGTCTGGTCAGACACCGTCAGTGATGGCGCGTACCACACGCTGATTCGCCCAATAACGAGCGATACGAATCCCGATCTGCAAACCATTCCTGGAGGCAACAGATCCGGCGATGGATCGGGCTGACGAATCGCGTGTCCCCTTGGTTATCCTGGCGAGGAATGCGGTTACGGCTAGGGGACCCACATGAAGAAAGACGAGCAGAGAAAAGGGCAACTCAGCAATCTTGGCTACGACCTACGTAGGTATAACGAGCATGTCGAGTCGGTCTCGAGCGAGCTCGAGCGGGACTTCCTGCGG
Organism: uncultured Coriobacteriaceae bacterium; assembly: GCA_902793195.1. Taxonomy (GTDB): domain Bacteria; phylum Actinomycetota; class Coriobacteriia; order Coriobacteriales; family Atopobiaceae; genus RUG440. The sequence goes on from CADBCS010000020.1 coordinate 2,144, forward strand.
TCCCTGCAGGAAGGGTTTTTGGACGCCGGGTCGCATCCATCGGTACCGTATGCTCCGCGTCTGGTTTACAACGACAAGACATCTGCACAAAACGTCCTGTCAACCCTACAAACTGAGTTCAAGAGATGCGACCGCTTCGATATCTCCGTCGCCTTTGTAACAAAAGGCGGTGTGACGGTCCTCATGAGATCTCTGCTCGAGCTGCAGGAGCGCAAGGTGCCCGGCAGAGTTCTCGTGAGCACCTACCTTGGCTTCAACGACCCAGACGCTCTGGCCAAGCTGCGAACCTTTACCAATATCGAGCTGCGAGTCTATGAAGGGCCGCTTCATTCCAAGGGTTACCTGTTCAGTTCACCGGACATCTGCACGCTGGTCGTAGGCAGTTCTAACCTTACGCAGGGGGCGCTGCTTGCCAACTCCGAGTGGAACCTCATGGTCAAGACGTTCGAGCGAGGTGCAATCTGGGATTCGACCGCACGCGAGTTTAATCGCCTATGGGAGTCCGAGCAAACCAAGGTTCTCGACGATGCCTGGCTTGCCGACTATCGCGCGAGCTGGCAGAAGCCGGTTAGTCAACAGACGTACCTCGTACCTGTTGATGTGGGACTCGGAATCAACAACGAAAGCATGCGCCGAGCGCGCGTTCATCCCAACAAGATGCAGACCGAGGCATTGGCCAACCTCAAGGTCCTGCGCCAGAATGGTGCGAAGCGTGCACTGTTGATATCTGCTACTGGCACGGGAAAGACATATCTTGCGGCATTTGATGTCGCCGCGGTCAATCCTCAAAGGCTGTTGTTCGTCATTCACCGCGAGCGCATTGCACGTGAAGCGATGGAGAGCTTTAGAAGAGTGATCGACCCAAAGCATAGCTTGGGCCTATACACCGGTGGTGTTCGAAGCCGTGATTGTGACTACCTGTTCTGCACCATCCAGTCGATGGCAAAGCATCTTGATGAGTTCGACGCCCATGCGTTCGATTACGTGATCTTTGACGAGGCACATCACGTTGGCGCTGGCAGTTATCAGCGAATCGCCCAACACTTCGCACCCAAGTTTATGCTCGGCATGACTGCAACCCCAAATCGCAACGACGACTTTAACGTATACGACTTCTTTGACAACAACATCGCATACCAGATCACGCTCCAAAAGGCGCAGGAGGAGGAGATGCTGGCGCCGTTCCACTATTTTGGAATCCATGACCTCGAGGTCGACGGGGAAGAGATAGATGACTTTACCAGCTTCAAACAGCTGACGTCGCTGGCACGCGTCGACCATGTGATAGAGCAACTCGAGCGCTATGCGGTGGACCGTGTGCGTCGCGGTTTGGTCTTCTGCTCGAGCATCGAGGAGGCGCATACGCTTGCGCGCCTGTTCAGCGAGCGGGGTTATCGTTCCGTGGCGCTCGATGGTTCGTCCAGCGATTCCGCACGCGAGCGTGCGATACAGCGCTTGGAGTGTGATAGGGCCAAGCATGACGACTGGATTGAGTTCATCTTTACGCGTGACATCTTCAACGAGGGTGTCGACATTCCCTCGGTGAACCTTGTGGTCATGCTTCGTCCGACGGAGTCTGCAATCATATTTGTGCAGCAGCTTGGTCGTGGACTGCGAAAGACCGATGACAAGGACTACGTGCTTGCGCTAGATTTTATAGGCAACTACAAGAAGAGCTACCTTATTCCCATCGCGCTTTCTGGCGATCGCACGTACAACAAGGACAACATCCGTCGCTTCATCCAAGAGGGTAACCGCATCATTCCCGGCTGCTCGACCATCAGCTTTGACGAGGTGTCTGAGCATCGCATATACGAGTTGCTCGACAAGCAACGGTTTGGCTCTACGACCATAATCAAAAACGAATACCGTAACCTCAAGAACATGCTGGGACGGATACCGTCGCTCATGGACTTCTATGAGAACGGGTCCATCGACCTCCAGCTGCTGTTCAAGAACAACACATATGGCTCCTACCATGCGTTCTTGAAGAAGTGCGAGAAGGAGTACACGACGCGATTTGACACCACGCAGGAACAAATGCTGCGATACGTGTCCCAAAAGCTCGCGTCGGGAAAACGAGTGCAGGACCTCCTATTGCTCAAGCTGCTCCTGCGCGATCGTGTTGTTCCGGTCGATCGCTACACAAGGGAAGTGCAGGACGTGTCGCCGTCGCTTCCGGTTGCCGCATGTTCAGTGAGGAGCATGCTGGACGGAACGTTCCTAACAGGTGGCCAGGCAAAGACGTTCTCGCTTTGCAAGTTCCTCGCAGGAGGGGAGGGAGACTTCGAGGTTTCGGACCTCTTTGCCAAGGCACTCGAGGATGACGAATTCTGTAGGCAGCTCGAGGAGGTGGTGGACTACGGAATCTTCGTCAACGGCAAGCGATATGCGGGCAACTACGACCAGACTAGCTTCGTGCTCTACCAGAAGTACACCTATGAGGACGTATGCCGCCTGCTTGAGTGGAAGCAGAACGTCAACGGTCAGAACATTGGCGGCTACAAGTACGACGAGGCGACCAATACGTTTCCCGTGTTCATAAACTACGACAAGGATGACGACATCGCCGACACCATTAAGTACCAAGACAGGTTTGTCAACCCAGCCCGACTCATAGCCATTTCAAAGCAGCCCCGCACCATGAAATCGCCCGAGATACAACGGTTGATGCATGTGGACGAGAACGGCATGAGGACGTACTTGTTCGTCCGAAAGAACAAGAACGACGAGGAGTCGAAGGAGTTCTATTACCTTGGCGAGATGCGGCCGACGGGTAGGTTTGTGCCCATCGTGATGGCCGGTACGGACAAGCCCGCCGTAGAGATAGAGTACGACCTATTGACTCCGCTCAAGGACGAGCTCTTTGACTACCTGACGTCTGGTAAGGGCTAGCCGCTATACGAGTCCCTGATCCTTAAGCGAGTCCACTACGAGCACGTCTGCTGGCAACCAATCAACTGAGTCGATGTCCTGTGGGTCGAGCCACTTGGCTGCCTCGTGCTCGAGCAGGCGAGGAGTACCATCCGCGATCGAACACAGGTAGCATCCCATCTCCAAATGGAACTGGGGGTAATCGTACGCCACGTCCGTGACATGTTGCTCAACAACGATGGTCATATCGAGCTCTTCCTGGATCTCGCGCACAAGGGCGTCCTCAGGTGTCTCGCCTGGCTCGATCTTTCCGCCAGGAAACTCCCAACCGTCCTTGTAGTCGCCGTATCCACGCTGCGTAGCAAAGATTTTGCCGTCCTGTTTGATGATGGCGGCCACTACATGGTAGGTCTTCATGGTGGGGCTCCTTGGATGGGTGTGCCGGGGTGTTGCGTGCGGGTAGATTATCGGCTCGTCGCGTGTGGTTTGCAATAGGCGGGGTGTAGATGAGCGCGGCTTTGCCCGTACTCCTGGCGCCGATGACAAGCGTGGAGAGGCTTGGGTCCCCGATGCCACAGACAAACGCGCGGTGCATATCGTCGAGGATGTCGTTCCTCCCCGCGAGAATGTGCGGGTTTGTGCCGAATGCGGGCGTAAATGGGTTCGTGTGGCTTTTCGCGGAGCTCCCACCACGCGTCTGGTTTTATCGGCTATTTCGGTTTTTCGCAATGGTTGGGGAGTGGGGGGCATGCCATGCCGTTGGGGGGAAATGGTGTGACTTTTCTCCCGCAGCGGGACGAGGCCGTGTAATCCGCGTATAAGTTGTGACGGATTCGCTTTTGCAGACGAGGGGATAACGACATGAGGACAGCCTGGGAGGACGACGTACTCAACGTGGCGCTTGAGGGTCGAGTCGATTCGCACAACGTCGGTCAGGTTGGGAGCGAGATAATGGGCGCGCTGGACAAAGTGGGTGCGCAAAAGGTCGTGATAGACGCAAGCGATCTGGATTACATCTCGAGTGCCGGCTTGCGCATCGTCATACGTCTGTTCAAGCGACTCGAGTCACTGTCCATCGTAAACGTGTCGCCCGAGGTCTACGATGTCTTTGAGATGACGGGCCTCACGAGGATGGTGGATGTGCGCCGCGCCTTGCGCACGCTCTCGATCGACGGCCTTCCCATGATAGGAGCCGGTGCAAACGGACGTGTGTACCGTCTCGACGCCGAGAGGATCGTAAAGGTATACAATCCCGTTTCCAATACGCCCGAGAAGATCTTCCGCGAGAAGCAGGCCGCACGCGAGGCGTTTGTCCGGGGCATTCCCTCGGCGATTTCGTTTGAGATGGTATGTGTGGGCGACAGCTACGGAATCGTATACGAGATGATTGACGCGAACACGCTCGGCGAGGCCATCAAGCGTGAGCCGGAGCGTCTGGAGGAATACGCTACGCGCATGGCCGAGATGCTGCAGAAGCTGCATGCCATCGAGTTCGATTCGGACGTGCTGCCAGATGCTCGGCTGAACTTGCATGCGTGGGTGGACGTTGCCGAACGTAGTGGCTACTACTCCGCCGAGGTCATCGCGGCGGCACACAGGCTCGCGGACTCCATCCCGCCGCGCAACACCTTCGTGCACGGCGACTTCCATCCGGGGAACATCATGGTGACCGATGATGACGAGTTCCTGCTCATTGACATGGGCGATGCTTCGGTGGGCGATCCCCTGATCGACCTCATTGCCTCGTATCAGATTATGCGCGTTGTCGCCGAGCGCCCGGGGGGCACGGAACGCTACACGAGACTCAGCTCGGAGCAGTCCATCCACGTGTGGGACACCTTCGTGCGCGCGTACTACGGCACCGACGACCCCTTGGAGATTGAGGCGATCGAGCAAAGGCTCAGGTTCTACATGATTTTGCGCAGCATGGCGGGTGTTACGTTCTCCGATGTCGTCTCAGATGACATGCGCGAGGAGCTTGCCGGATTGATCAGCAAGGCGCTCATGGAGGGCATGGCCCGCCTCGAACAGAAGAGTTGCAGCTAGGCGGATATCCCTCGTCAAGGATGAAGGACCTTGCGGACGTTGTCACATACGTTACGTGCGGATCGTTCATCCTTGGCCAGCTCAGGAGAGCGATTACAAGCGAATGCGCGAAACACGGTATGGGGCTTCCCAATCGCATTGCGGCTCCACGGGCTCGGAAAGATGGGTTTAATGGCTTCGCCTCGAAGAGTGGCATATCAAAGGAGTTCGTCTACCTTTAGAATGCATCAGGCATTTCGCTGCGTTTTTTTACCCTGTTCTTTTCTGGCGAGAGAATGAATTCGGACATCTGGAGTGCTGAACAGCTTCAGTGGAAAGCAGGAAGTGATAAATCTTGGTGCGTGATTCACGAATCTACGGGATGTGTGCAACCTCTCGTGCCAGCTCAATCGCTCCACCTCCGATGACTACGGGCGCGGAAAGTGGGTAGAATACGACTGACGGCAGCACGCGGGGTCTGGTGGGCAGCGCCGTCGATTGATTCTTTAGAGCGCTGGGATCGCTACTCCCGGCGCCCTAGTTTTCTCAGGTGCTGTGGTCTCCCTTTCGTTTTGGTCTTCCTTCTCTTCCCACGAGCGCAACAGCTCGAGGAGGGCCTTGAGGGTCCCTGTGCCTGCGGCACAAAAGCGGGTCTCTACGGTATTGCGAAAAACGCAATTGGCCTCATGACGGTCGTGGCAAGAATCAATGTGGCTGGGCGAACCCAGTAGCGAGACCGGTAGTACAATCTCGGCACGTTTGAAAGGCTGGGCTGTTTGCGTCGGCAGCAAGAAGGCAGATCGTCCCGTGCGGTTGTAACGATTTTTTGGAGAGAGTGCCTGTTGGCTCTGGTCACCCGTTGCCTGCCCCAATGCGTGACCGCTCGGTTGTTTTTGTCCCACTTGTCTGGCCAAATGTGGGTGTGGCCGATTCCTTTTGTTGGACAAGGCTGTGTTTCCTGTATGATGACTGGATATTGTCTTAAAAGGTGGTTGAAGTCGGAAAAAACAAGGCGAACTCGATGCGCACAAGCAAGGAGGAGCTTCATGGATGAGACAAAGGTTACCGATGACCGTGAGGCGAGTGTCAACTGGGGCGATGTCAACATCACCGATGAGGCTGCAGTCGGTGACGCCGTAGAAGCGGACGTCGAACTCGAAGAGCTCGAGGGCGACGTCTCAGTTACAGAGGAGGTCGTAGACCCGGAGATGGGTCTCTCTGACGAGGAAGAGTTTGCCTATAAGATTGTCAAGCGTGCGGCCAAGCTTAAGGGGGTTCGCATCGAGCGTGACGTGTTCCTGAGAACCGAGCTTGCCAAGCACTGTTCCTCATCTGTGGTGGACGCGGCGGTGGAAACCACCACGCAGCTTGCTGGCGTGTCTATGGAGGTCATGGACAAGGTCGCCGACTCGGCGATTGACCTCGAGACAAAGAAGGTCGCCGGTATCTCTGTCCTTGCTGGCATACCCGGTGGGCTCGCGATGATAGGCACCATTCCAGCTGACCTTGTCAACTACTTTGCACACGTGCTGCGCATAGAGCAGAAGCTCGCATATATATACGGTTGGCAATCCTTCCTTGATGACGATGACGAGATTGACGACGAGACAATGTACAAGCTCATCCTCTTCCTTGGTGTCATCATGCAGGTGGGTGGAATTAACATATCGCTCACCAACTTTGCTGCCCGCACCGCTGCTGTCGGCATTGCAAAGACCATCGAGAAGCAAGCACTCACGAAGACGTTCTGGTATCCCATCCTAAAAAAGGTAATGGCGGCGCTGGGGGTTAAGGTCACGAAAAGCTCGTTTGCGGGTGTCATGGCCAAGGGTGTGCCTATTGTAGGCGGTGCCATCTCGGGCGGAATTACGTGGGTGACGTTCAAGCCTGGTGCACGGAGCCTGAAGAACCACCTAAGGCTATTGCCCCAGGCCACGGGTGGCATGGTGGACGAGACAGAGTTGGAGGCCATGCTGAACGCGGAGACCGAGCGCGAGCGTGTCGAGCTGGGGGAGAGGCTTGGCCAGGCTAAGGAAGGAGCTGCTGAGCTCGCGGTCAACGCTGCATCGGCGGCATCCAAGACGGCGCGTTCGGTCGCTAGCACAATCGGTGGCGCGTTGGGCGGTTTCGGCGCTAGGTTTTCGAAGACCGAGAAGGATGTCCCAGATGGCAAGGAACCTGTCGCTCAGGAGGCTGCTTCGCCCGGTCCAGAGCTCGTCCCGGTTGCTCCGTCTATGGCCGACATCGCCGAAGAACTGCGCTTGCTCAAAGCCCTCGTAGACGACGGAATCATTAGTCAGGAGGACTTCGACGCGAAGAAGGCAAAGCTGCTCGGGCTGTAAGAGAGAAACCTGAACGGATATCGATGGTCGGCTGATACGGTATCCGATCTCGTGCCGTAAGGCTTAGTTGACGGTCTTTTCCGGACTGGCCTTGGTCTTGTTACGGAAGCCAGCCTGTCGCGTCGTAACGAGATGGGCCTACTCGTCCTCATTGAATCAAGCGAGGGTTTTAGACACTCGCATGATTTTGTACTGCGGACTTGACGTAGTCCTCTTAGTGAAAGGGCGTTTGTCATTCTTTCGGTTCCAGAGTGATGAGGTGTGTTATTCGATCCCAATTCCATTTGCTTGCGACTCACAGCTAACACCAGCTAAGCCTCGAGCGCCCCTGCCTCCGTTGACTACGGACGCGGAAAGTGGGTAGAATAAGGCTGACGGCAGCCCACGGGCGTAGATGGGTAGCGCCGTCAATGAATTGTTAGAGCGCTGGGATGCCTACTCCCGGCGCCCTTTTTCCTTTAGGTGCTGTGGTTTCCCACGGTCGTTTTGGTCTTCCTTCTCTCCCCACGAGCGCAGCAGCTCGAGGAGGGCCTTGAGGGCCCCGAAGAGCCCGGTAAGCAAACCTATTATGGCAAGTACAAGATCCATGGCATCGCTCCTCTCTCAAGGGGCGCTGCCCGACACTATGGTGCCACCGTCAGCCGTAGGAATATCTTACACGATTACGGGCGATCCTCGGCCGTGGGACTGCCTGAACCTGTACTAGACCATGCCAAGAGCAAGGTTCGTACGAGAAAACCTGATACAGTTGGGCGAATCCATCCACAAAGCTGGTAGTACAATTTCGGCATGCCTTATCCAGCTTGATGGAATGCGGTGACTGCAGATGTTTGGGCGCCTGACGCTACCCGACCACGGCCCTGTCTTCCTAAACGAGGGAGCCACTCGCTCGGAGCTCGACCTGCGAAAGATGGAGGCCTTGCGGTCGGTCGTCTCGGACGAGTGTCGGGAGGACCTCGAGCGAGGCATTCGCCTTGCTCGGGCGGGAGTTGCCGGCGAGCGCAAGATCGTGTTCGAACTCGCGAACAGCCACTACCCGCTGGTGTTCATACACGACCTGTGCCTCGAGCACGATGGGATGAGGGTGCAGATAGACTTCCTCGTCGTGACCCCGTACCACACGCTCGTAATTGAGTGCAAGAACCTGGTGGGCGACATCGAGATTGATTCGGACGGCTCGTTCATAAGGACGTTCGGGCGCGGTAGGCAGCAACGGAGAGAGGGAGTCTACTCGCCAATCGCGCAGAACAAGAGGCACATCGAGCTGATGAAGGCGATTCGCATGTCGGGCAGTGGACGCGCCATGCGCCTGGCGCAGCGTTTCGTGCTCGACGATTACTACCGGTCGGTGGTCGTCCTCGCCAACGAGAGGACGCTCCTTTCGGCCGATTCCGCACCCAAGGAGGTGCGCGAGCAGGTTATCCGCGCCGACCAGCTTGTCGAGTTCATACGCAGGTTGGACGCGGGCAAGTCGAGGAAGGAGATCGTCGAGTCGTTTAGGGAGATGGAGAATCGGGGTGAGCGTTGGCTGAGCCTGAATGCTCCCCAGAAGAGCAATCTGGCCGAGCGATACGGAATCGAGCCGTCGGCGCATTCGGAGGAATCGGTTTGGGCGGTACCCGAGCGCAAGGCGGTGGTCGCCCCGGTTTCCCATGACGTTGGCACAAACGAGACGGGCGTACCGGTATGCCCCCTCTGCGGCGCCCCGATGGTCGAGCGTGTCGCACGTTACGGAAAGCGCAAGGGCAAGAGGTTCTGGGGTTGCAGCACCTACGGGCAGACGCGGTGTGGGGGAATCGTCAGCATCGATGAGTGAGGGGACGGACCGTTCGCGGCGTTCGTTCGCGACGGTAGGTCAATCGGGTTGCGGACGCCCCTGCCTCCGTTGACTACGGACGCGGAAAGTGGGTAGAATACGACTGACGGCAGCCCACGGGCTGAGATGGGCAGCGCCGTCGGATAATTGCTAGAGCGCTGGGATCGCTACTCCCGGCGCCCTTTTTCCTTTAGGTGCTGTGGTCTCCCACGGTCGTTTTGGTCTTCCTTCTCTCTCCACGAGCGTAGCAGCTCGAGGAGGGCCTTGAGGGCCCCGAAGAGCCCGGTCAGCAAACCGATTATGGCAAGTACAAGATCCATGGCACCGCTCCTCTCTCTCAAGGGGCGCTGCCCAACACTATGGGGCCACCGTCAGCCGTAGGTATATCTTACACAATTGCGGGCGGATATCGGACGTGAGGGCACCTGAACCCGTGCTGTGACACGCGGTTGACGCAAACGGGACCGGCGTGCCAGCATGTCCTCTCTGTGGCGCCCTCGTTCATCCGTCACGGTCCGGCCGAGCAAGGCGGCAGGGTGCCACGTACGATTCGGTGACAAGTTCGGCCCCTACCGCGTACAATCTTCTCCGAGAATCGCGCGCGGTAGGGAAGGTTTTTGTCACGGAATCGTACGTGGTGGGCGCGACGCAATCAGGATCGCGCCCCACAGGGAAGTTTATTGTGCGAGCCAGTCAAGTCGTCCATTTGGCGTCCGAGTATTACAAAACCCAATAGTGAGCTGGCTTGTCAGTGCCCCTCACGGGATTGGTCGCTCGTTTTCCGGGTTGGTTCCGTATGCTGTCGTAAAGCCATCCTGGAGTTGACCTGAGCGAGGATACCATGAACAGGACATTTCGTCTGATGCCCTTCACAGTGGCGCTACTCATGATGATGCTTCTCGTGGGTTGTAGGGACAAGGAATTTGAGGAAGCGACCATTGAAGTGCTGAGGCCCGCAGAATACGCCGCCAGCAGTACAACGCCAATCGAGTACGTTCGCTGCTCTTCGGAAAACGTTTCCCTGTCGTCGGAGGACGAACTCGACACGACACAAGTTGGTATGCACACGGCGAAGCTCAAACTCGAGAAGGGGAGAAACAGCCGCACGGAAGAGGTTGAGATTCCGGTTACGGACACCACGCCGCCACGTATCGAGCTCAAGGAGGGCGAGGTATCCATCGAGATGGGGGAGGACTTAGACCCGGCGCAGATAGTCGCGAAGGTCTCCGACCCCGTGGATGGGAACCTCGATTATGTTTTGGACAAGCCAAAACCCAAGGGCAAGCTGGTCGGCGAAGAGGTCTTCTACGATACGGGATGGTATCTGGTTTCGGCAGATACCGATCTTACGAAGCTGGGAACCCATGACGTTGCTGTTACTGCAGAGGACAAGCATGGAAACGAAGCTTCGGCGGTCGCCAAGGTTCGAGTCACGGACCCATTGGAGGGAGTAACCCTCAACCCATCGACCTCGGTTCTTGAGTACTCAAAGAAATCCACCGATCCCGTAAAGCTGGTCACCTGCTCGGTCGAGGGCGCGAAGGTGACCGCGAACGAGCTCGAGCTTAACAAGGTCGGCAAGGTCACAGTGGAGTACACCATTGCAAAGGGCGCAAGCACCCATACCGAAAAGGTGGATTTCGAGGTGCGTGACACGAAGTCGCCCGTTATCACGTTGGGCTCCAATGAGGTTGCGGTGGACCACGGCGCATCCTTCGACCCATACAAGAACGTGAAGTCCGTCAAAGACGACGTCGATGGCGACTTGGTACGCGTGGACAAGGAGCCGAGTGAGAATGGTGATGGATGGTACACCGTCACCGGATCTTGGGATACAAGCGCGCCATCCAAGTACTTCCTTACGGTGGTCGCGTGTGACCGTAACGGAAACCGGACCACAAAGGAGTACAGCCTGGTGGTCAACGAGCCGCCTCAGGAGGCGGAGCCGAGCGTAACGGCATCGCCGTCGACTGCGGTTGACAACGCCAGGGACTATGTTCTCAACACGAATACGCACAAGTTCCATTACCCCGGTTGCAGGGACATTGGGAAGATGAAGGCCAAGAACCGGCAAGACGTGCACATGACGCGCGATGAGGTCATCGGAATGGGCTACAGTTCGTGCGGGCATTGCAATCCGTAGCGTCGCAATGCCGTTGCGATACCATTCGTCCGTGAGGCGTCCCAGGCTCCTTGTCCGCTGCCTCCCGTCGCGGATTCGTGTGGGTCTGTGGTTGAGTGCGTGACATTTTGACGCGCTATCCATCCTCCGGCACTACTTGCCGCGATGCTTTGCCTTGCGCTTCGTACGGCGCTGCTCAAAGCGTGTGCGCTTCTCGTCGTCGCGCCGCTCTCGGGCGTCGGCCTTCCGTTGTTGGGCGGACGCCTCGCGCCCCTCCGAAATCGCCTGCTGCGCCTTGGTGGAGGGACCGCGCCTTCTCATCTCGCGAGCAGCCTCACGCTGACGGCGTTTGGGATTCGTTGCCGGCTTCGACACCCCTTCGTGTGGTGTGGGAGCCGTAAAGTGCAGCTCACCGTACCTATTGCATATGAGTTGCAGGATCTCCTCGTCGGACGGCTCCGCGCCAAACACGATTCGACACGCGCTATAGCGCCCGTCCTCGATGCACTCGAACATACCCACCCAAAACTGGCCGTCGTGATACACGGTCAGGGTGAAGGACGCCCCGATCTTCCGCATGGCTAACCCTCCTTTATGTAGATGCCACGCGGAGAAGGGACAACCAAGGAGGCAGGTTACTGACGCCAGCGGGCGCACCCCGACTACCCAACGGGGTCGTGTTTTTATCTCCGATGGGCCAATCATACCACGCATGTCCACTGCCGCTGCGGTTGCCCGCTGGGGACGACGTCATTGGGGGGCTTGGGACCCGCGTCATGTTGCTGCCGTACGCGCGAGTCCCATCCTTCCCAGACCTGACAAGATCTAGGGCCTAAAATTGGCTGCTTCTTCCGTTTTGTCAGGTTGATATTCCGAGTTGGAATGCTCTCGGATACTCAAAACCTGACAAAGCGGAAAGATGGGTCCGATTTCGAGCAAAACTGCCGCTTTGTTAGGTTCGACCTCCTCCTCAACCTGACAAAGCGGAGCGAACCATGAAATACGGCCCTCGATTTCCACTTTGTCAGGTCTGGCGCACGCCTGGTGGCCGTCTTGACCACCTGCGCCGCCCCGGGGAGCATCCCCAAAGCGGCGCCAGGCTGCCCTTCGGCGCGTCGTTATGCGTTGTTGATGTTAATAATGGACTCGCGTACCGTTGCCTGCTGGTCTTCGCTCATTGCGGGCAGCGTGGCCGAGCCGTAGTCGTCGGTCTCGATTGTAATGTAGTCATCGCTTTGCGACAGCATGGAGAATGAATACGATTCCTGCCCGCCATTCCGGGTGACGTAGTTGATGGTGACAGTTGATCCGTCATTCTCGAACGGCCCGTTGCACCAACCCACACGGCTGCCGCTCGAAAAGAAGAACATGGCCTCCTGCATAGTCTCATTTTCCATGTAGCAGACAATGGCGCCCGTGTCCGTCTTTCCTCCCCACCACTGCGTGTCGGGATCGCTGAGAATCGAGAAATCCGAACGCTTTGTCTTAGTCTCGCTCGACTCAGACGTGCTGCTCGTGGAGCTGGAGTCTTCCTTCTTGGTCTCTGTCTTGGTTTCCGTCTTAGCCTCGGAGCCGGACTCTTTCTGGTCCTTCGTCGACTTCTCGCCCTCCGATTTGCTGGTGCTGTCCGAGCTCGTAGAGCTCGTGACTTGCTGCGTGCTGCTGCCACTGCTCTTGCTGTCCTTGAGTCCCGGGACAATGACCTGCGAGGCAATGACTCGGCCCAATATGATGCAGACGACTATCGCGACGATGGCCACGATCACCTTCGTGCCGCGGCTGCCGGACGCCCCCTTCGCGTCCGTTGCACTTGACCCAGTGCCGCTCGCACCCTGACTCGTGGCCTGCGTCGCAGCATTGCTCGCGGCCGCTGCGGCTGCCGCGGCCTGGCGCTGGCGCTCCGCCTCCTCGGACTTGCGGCGACGCTCCTCCTCAGCCCTGCGCTGGCGCTCCGCCTCCTCGGACTTGCGGCGGCGCTCCGCCTCCTCGGCCTTGCGTTGCTCCTCCTCGGCCTTGCGGCGCTCCGCATCTGCGGCCTTGCGCTTTCGATCCTCATCGGATTCCCAGCCGGAAGGCATGATCGGCTCCTCCATTCCAAGGAAGTCCCACGTGCCCAGCGAGATGGCGAGCGAGATGTCCCGCGCGGTCTGCCTGCGCATGTCGAACTCGTCCTCCAGCTGAGCGGCGGCCCGCTCCGTGGCATCGCGAAACGCCGAGGGCGTCCCCGCGTCAGCTGCGTCCGCGAACCTCTCGATGTAGCCCATGTCCACCGTGTGGTAGAGGACGCGCACCTCGGACGCGCTGGCTCCCAGCTCGTCGGATACGAGTGCCACGAAGCGGCGGGGCTCACGCAAGACGTGAAGCCCGCCGTGATACAGCGCCATGCTCGTCGCATGCCTGAGGTTTTCGGTTGTCTCTGCCAAGGGGCACCTCCTATAAGGTAGCTAAGCGTGTGGGAGTATATCACCAATGAATCTTCTTGGGCTTGAGCGGACCACCGTCCCGCCGGGTTAGTCGCCGCTCGCCTTCCTCTCGGTCAGGATGCGGTTGACGAACGCGCCCGCTATGATGATGTAGCCCGTAAGGTACATCCAGAGCAGGACCATCGCCACCGTGCCGATGCTGCGTGGCGGACGCCGAGGGCACGTGCCATCTCGCATACATGGGTGGTAGTCCTCGCCGCGATGGTTGGCGGCGGCGCCAAGGACTACCACATCACGAGAGCACCGCCGCCCACCATCGCGTTCTCGTATGGTGGTCAAGCCCTCGAGGACATTCGATCCGAACGTCGTGGTCGTAGCTTTGACCACGCGTCAGAAATATCAACGCACTGCACGAGGGGATTATCCGTACGGTTTAAGTCGTATTAACCAAGGGGTGAGCGAGCGACCAGTTTGTGATTATGTGTTGGGGAATCATAGGTCTGGCTCTACCTTTCTGTTCACGTTCAGTATCCAGCGAGGGTTGATGTTGGAGGTACGGCTGTCATGCGGAGAGAGGAGCGACGGGTGCGCCGCCGTGCCGGTGGCGAGTGGCTCCAGGGCCTCGAGTCCCTCCTCACACGCAATTTCGTCTAGAATCCACCCCACCCGGCGTATCGCGGCGTCCGAGTGCGCCGGCGCGGAGGCGAGCACGTCCGCGAGGTAGCCAGCATTCTCCCATGCGAGCTCGGCAATCACGGTGGCCGCGTTGTCGAGGCCTCCCGCCTCGTCGACATCCTCGGCGACGTCGAGCGTGGTCGCCCCTGCGGTCGACGCGGTGAGCATACCCGAGGGCATGGCCACCCGCGTCGTGGGGACGAGCCCCACGGTCCTTCGCGTGAGGAAGTGTAGGTGGGACCTGCCGACCGTACGATTCGCGATATGCCTGCCGGTCGCCACTTGGACTACCTGCGGGGCCTGGTGGCTCGCGCCGTGCAGGGTGGCCGCGCTCACTTCGAAGTCAGTGCGCCTGTTCAAAAGCGCTCAGAGACGCGCTCCTCGTACTCGTTTCCGCACCCTTCGCAGACATAGCGCCTCGTGCCGTAGCAGTGCTCGCCATGCTCGCGAACGTCGTCGCTCACGCACACCCAGTGGTGGAGTTGCCCGTCCCGGCACGGCAGGTTCTGCAGCTTCCGAGCCGCGGCCTCGCGCACCTCGTCGTCTGCGGTTTCCATCGCGAGTTTCCCGAGCAGGTCGATGTTGGCTATGCCCGTGCGGCTCCCACCCTTGCCGCTCCTCGTCGTGCCGATGGCCGCGATGCGCAGGGCACGTCGCGCTTTGCCGTCGCTTGCTATGCGGTAGAGCAGCTGATCGTCTTCCAGGTCCCTCACTACGCACACTGCGGAGTACTCGTCGATTGAGTCCTCACGCGCGAGCATCCGGTAGGCGCCGTCGCCCCCGAGCTCCAGGAGGCGGGCCAGAGCATGCTCGCGTACGGCCGGCAGACCCTCTAGCTTCGACCTGCCAAAGCGCTCTTCGACAGCTGCGTCGTCCATCATCGCAATCTGCGAGAGGAGCTCGGGGTCTTCCATGCCGTCGATCTTGCGAATGTGCGCCTTGGTTGCTTCGCGGTGTGCCTTGACGACTGCGCTGCTGTGCTTTTGCTTTAGATCCCAGTTGGGCATTCCGTTCGCGTCCAGGTTCTCGGGCCTGCTCAGGAAGTCGCCGAGGAAGTCGACGTCGTCGACGTTGCTCGCGGCCAGGATGCGCACGTCCCTGTCGCCGTGGGACGACGCGAGCTCGCGCCAGTAGCCCTCGTCGCACATGCCCTTGCCCGATAGCTTGCGTGCCGCGTATAGGCGTGCGCTGGCGAGGCGCGCCTCGCGCACGATTCGGACCAGGGTGGCTTCGTCCTCGGTTTTCGAGACGCCCTTCGAGGCGGTGTTGACGTTCCTACTCATCCACGCCGGCTTGAACAGTCCCATGATTGCTGGCTCCTCACATGTCTCGCAGCTCGCGCAGGGTTATGGAGAAATCCTCGTCCTTGCGCTTCGTGCCGCCCGGATCGTCTTGGTCGCAAACACTGCATTCGTACCAGCCGATGCTATCCCCCCAGTAATCGGAGCAGCTGCTCCGACTGCGAACGGACCCGACGGTGCCGCAATGTGGGCAGCAGCGCTCGTCGAGCGCAGGGTCGTCGTCGGGCAGGAGGCTGGCCGCCTTCTGCTTTAGCGGCTTGCCGAAAGCCGCGGTGCTCAGTATGGCCAGAATACGGTCGCGGTCTTCGGGAAACGCCATGTCGTCGAGGTCGTGCATGATGTTGCGGGAGGCCTTCTCGCTCTGCACGAGCATGCTCCACTCGAACGGCGGTCGTTCCACGCGCTCGTAGGCGTTTACAACCGCCTCCTTTATAACTGGATCGCCACCGCCCTCATAGGGCCCGCGCTTCACCTTTCCCAGATAGATGTCGCGGTACTGATCCATGAGCCCGACCAGCAGCTCGCGGTCGCCCACCTTGCCGAGCGCGGCCGCCCTCACCGAGGCGTCCTGACCGCCATCGTCGTGCACGGTTGCCGCGACCTCCGCCAATAGCGCCTCGTCCGACATCATGCGCACGGCCTCCAGCCTAATGTCCCCAACGTTGGGATGGGGGCCGCATTTCGCAACGTCGCACAGTTCCCGCTCGGTCGCCCCCTCTAGGGCGGCCTTTCGCACCTTGAGGGGAACGTACCTTGACGTGCTCGCAACATCAAGACGAACGAGCCTGTTCTGGATCTTCGAGGCGGCGCGCAGTTGCACGCTTGCGTGCGGACACTCCGTGGCAATCTGGAACAGCGTCTCGTCATCGCATACCTTGTCGAGCGCTCGCATTGCCCTCGCCTCGTTCTTGCCCATCCACGCTGGCTTGAAGAGTCCCATGGAAGCCCCTCCTTCTCCTTAGGAGCTGCCCTTGAGCTCGATGCCGCACTTTCGGCAGCGTTTCACCCAATCGATGGTGTGGTAGCCCTCGGTGTACGGGCCGAGGGCGTTGTTGTCCTCCTCCGAGATGGTTACCCACTCATGGGCCTTCCCGTCGGTGCAGGGCAGCTCGGTCAGCCGCTTCATTGCTACCTCGGGAATGATCTGGAACGGATCCTTCGCCCCCATCAACTCGCGGAGGAGGTCGGCGTTGTCCATGTGCGCCATCACGCTTTGCCGGGCCTTGTAGTGCAGGTCTCCCTCGAGGACGAGGCGGTCGAGCACGCCCTTGTCGCGGATCGAGGAGACGGCGAGCTCGAAGTCGCTGTCGTCGGGCGCCCTTAGGATGATCTCGGCAAGCCCGTCATCGTCACCCAGTTCGGCCAGCCGCTCAACGGCCGCCCTCCTCAACGACCGCGCCGAGTTCTCGAGGTCTTCGTACTGGTAGGATCTGTGGTCGATGTACCATGACCACCGGGAGGTGTCCTCCTTCGGGTCGTACACGCCCAGGCCAACGAGGCACACGGCGTCGTCCATCTCGGGCACCTCCGATGCCAGGGCGTCCAGCTCCAGCTTCTTGACGGAGAGAAGCTGCTTGGCGACCTCGCGCTTATCGGCGTATATGAAATTCGGCAGGTCGCGATCCAAGACAGAATCGAGCGTCGCGAGGTCGTCGACTCGCCTGCCCGCGCTTGTAACGAGCTCCGCGTCGTCCGAGGTCAGCGCGACCTCGCGAAAGAGCTCCTGGTCGTCGAGCTTTACCATCGCGGCCACGCGCGCCCTGCTCGTTGGCGCTTCCGCCATGATGCGGCGCAAGGTTTCGGGGTCATCCACCTTGGCAACGGCCCGCGCGGCCTTGTATTCGTCTTCGCCCATCCACGGCTTAAACAGCTTGTCGAGAAATCCCATGTCGGCCTCCTTCCTTCCCGCGTAACCGATCGGCGGGACGATATGATTGTAGAGGATGATGGTCGGGCCTGGTGTCCGGCATGAGTGATTGCCGTCCGCGCGGGCATTGAGCGCTCGTTTTTATAACCGGTCCTGTATGCTGGCTGTATACCATCTTGGAATCAACGCGAGCGAGGACACCATGTGTAGGACATTTCGACTGACGACCTTAATTGTGGCGCTACTCATGACGATGTTCCTCGTGGCATGTAAAGATAAGGAATTCGAGGAGGCGACCATCGAAGTGCTGAGGCCCGCGGAATACGCGGCCACCGGCACGACGCCAGTTGAGTACGTTCGCTGTACCGCAGAAGACGTCTCCCTTTCGTCGGAGTCCGAACTCGACACGACGCAGGTCGGTACGCACACGGTGACGCTCAAACTCGAGAAGGGGCGCAACAGCCGCACGGAAGAGGTGGAGATTCCGGTTACGGACACCGCGCCGCCACGCATCGAGCTCAAGGAGGGCGAGGTATCCATCGAGATGGGGGAGGAATTGGACCCGGCACAGCTGGTTACGAAGGTCTCCGATCCCGTGGATGGGGAACTCGGTCTCGTTTCGAGCGCGCCAGAACCCAAGGGCAAACTGGTCGGTGAGGAGGTCTTCTACGATGCGGGGTGGTATCTGGTGTCGGCAGATACCGATCTTAAGAAGCCGGGAACGCACGATGTCACCATAGATGCAGAGGACAAGCATGGAAACAAAGCCTCAGCGGTTGCCAAGGTCAAGGTTACGGACCCATTGGAGGGCGTGACCCTACGCCCATCGACCACGGTCCTTGAGTACTCAAAGAAGCCCACCGATCCCGTAAAGCTTGTCTCCTGCTCGGTTGAGGGCGCAAAGGTGACCGCAAGCAAGCTCGAGCTCAACAAGATCGGTAAGGCCACGGTGGAGTACACCATCGCGAAGGGCGCGAGCACCCACACCCAAAAGGTGGATTTTGAGGTGCGCGACACAAAGCCGCCCGTAATCACCTTGGCCTCGAATGAGGTTGTGGTGGATTACGGCGCATCCTTCGACCCATACAAGAACGTGAAGTCCGTTGCAGACGAGGTCGATGGCGGCTTGGCGCGCGTGGATAAGGAGCCGAGCGAGAATGGCGATGGGTGGTACACCGTCACCGGGTCCTGGGACACAGACACGCCATCAAAGTACTTCCTTACGGCGGTCGCGTGTGACCGAAACGGAAACCGGGTCACGAAGGAGTACAGCCTGGTCGTAAACGAGCCGCCCCAGGAGGAGTCGAGCCCAGCGGCCGTGCCATTGGCCGCGCCACCGACCGCTGCGGACAACGCCAGCAACTATGTCCTCAATACGAACACGCACAAGTTCCATTACCCCGGTTGCAGGGACGTTTCGAGGATGAGCGACGACAACCGACAAGACGTGCACATGACGCGCGACGAGGTCGTCGGGATGGGATACAGCCCGTGCGGGCATTGCAGCCCGTAGCGTCGCGATGCCGTTGCGGTGCAATTCGCGCGTGGAGCGCCCCAGGCTGCTCGCTGTCTTCCGTCGCGGATTCGTGTTGGCCTGAGATTAAGTGCGTAACAAAGTTTGATGTGCATGTAGCTGAAGTTCATAAAAGCGCAGGTAAAGGCCTTGAGTGTTCTAAAGCTGCGTTTTTCTCATCAAACTTGTTACGCACTTAGCGACGTGACGCCGCGGCCCCCCGAAGCGTGCAGCCGATGCGGCCCCCGAAGCGTGCCGCCGTCGTGGCCACACGCGCCCACCTCGCCGCTTGACGAACTCCACCGCACTCCGCTAGGGTGGTACTATTAGCTTAAGCGAATGGGGGAGGCATGCCATGAGAGCACTCAAGATAGTAGGCATCGTGGTCGCAGCAATTGCGGGTGTCGCCGCGATCGCGACGGCAACGTACGTCGACAACAACCTACACACCGAGGAGCGTCTAATACAGAAGGCGTGCGACGCGGGCTTTGCGGAGCAGCAGGCCAACGTGGACGGACACACCATCAACTACGCCGAGGGACCCAACAACGGGCCCGCCCTCATGCTCATTCACGGTCAGGGCGTGGAGTGGGAGGACTACGCCGCCGTGCTGCCCGAGCTCGCGAAGCGCTACCACGTGTTTGCGGTCGACTGCTTTGGACACGGGGAGTCCGAGCACGACCCCAGCCTATATTCGTGTGCGACCATCGGAGACGCGCTCGTCTCGTTTGCCAAGAACGTCATTGGCGGCGGGTACATTGTGTCGGGCCATTCGTCGGGTGGCATCCTTGCGGCGTACGTTGCGTCTGCAGATACCGCCAACGTGCGTGCGCTCATGCTGGAGGACCCACCGCTGTTCCGCGTGACGCGCGAGGAGGCACAGGAGGGTGCTGGCACGTTCGCGTGGCATGACGGCTACATCATCGCGCACTCCTTCCTGCAGCAATCCGACGTCAAGGCGTATCCCGCCTGGTACGCGGAGCACAGCTACCTCTTTGGCCTGTTCGGCGGGCTGCAGACGCTGCTTGCCAAGCAGACCGCGGAGTTCTGCAAAAAGCATCCGGGCGAACACGTGCCAAACGCCTGGGTTCCGCGAGCGTGGACGCGCGGCATGTACTTTATGGACGACTTCGACCCGCGGTTCGGGGACACGTTCTTCGATGGCAGCTGGATGGAGGGCATAGACCAGGAGGCCATGCTTCGGGTCATCAAGTGCCCGACGGTGTTCCTCAAGGCCATCACGCGCTACGGGGACGATGGCGTGCTGTATGCGGCCACGTCGGACGAGGACGCCGACCGGGTGCTCAAGTGCCTGCCGGGTTGCGGCTACATTACGATCGACTCGGGTCACGACATCCACTCCGAGCATCCGGATGCCTTTGTGGAGGCCATCGACAGGGCTGCTAGTCAGGTCGCGAGCTAGCGCAGGGCAACACGACCGGGCAGGACATCCCCTAACGCCAACTACCTCGTGGACGAACTGCTCAGGCGCGACGGCATAGGGCCCTATTGGGCAGTACCTCTTGGCGAGAACTGCGGCCGTGGTACGATGTACTCGTCTCATGACAAAGCGGAGAGGGGGCGACGCCGCATGTCGACAAACGATAAGGACAAAGTTTTCTTTGTGGTCTGGGTGCTCAACAAGGCGGCTCAGGCGTGGGAGAAGACACCGTCTGAGGTATATCGTCTTCTACAAGAGGCAGACATCGTCAGTGACTATCTGATGGGCTTCTACGACGTGGCGCATACCATGGGGGAGCGTGCCATCATCGATGATCTTGAGGTCCTCGCTGCGCGTAAGGGGCTCGCTGTATGATTCTGTATCATGGCTCAACCGTTGCCATTCCAAATCCAGATCCCACTCTGTCTCGTTCGAACCTCGACTTTGGACGAGATCAGAAACTGCGCTATACGCGCCATTGGGAGGTGTGACGTGCCAACAATGGATGAGCACACAATCGCGGCAGCCGAGCAGTTGCGTCTCACTCACCTTGAGTCACAGGTCGTGGACGTGCTCGTCGCCAAAACGGGAATGAGTGCCGCCCAGGCGCTTGACTGCTGGTACCGTAGTGACCTGTCGGTGAGCGTTGAGCGAAACGACTACGGCCTCCAGTATCTTGACGCCAACTATCTCGTGGACGAGCTGCTGAGACGTAACGGCATGGGGTCCCGCCGTCACAGCACACCTTGATGAGGCATAATCAGGAATTGTGTCCAATCAGGTGACCTCTTGTGGGGTTCTCGGTTACCATTGACTCACCCGCATTACGCTAGAAGGAGCAAAAGATGATTGATGGAAAGTACAATATTGAGGTCGACGTCCCCTTTGGCCGCAAGGAAGGCACGGTCGACTTGCGTACGGAGGGCGAAACCGCAATTGCCGACATCGACGCGCCGATTGTTGGCAGGCAGCACGTTGAGGGCCATGCCGACGGCGACACGTTTACGGCCGATGGGTCGGGCAAGGTCAAGTTCGTGGGCAAGGTTGACTACACCCTTACGGGCGAGGTCAAGGGTGACGACCTCCACATCGACATCAACTCCAACAAGGGCGATTTCAAGCTGGATGGCAAGCGCGCCTAACGCATCCCATCGCACGGCCACACTCCGCTCGTAGAGTTGTTGCGACAGGAGGCTGGCCGACGAGAGGAACATGCCGCTTGTGAGCACGGCAAACCTCGGGCCATAGTCGACCGCATCGTCGGTGGCATCCACCTTGCCATCTGCGTTACGGTCGGTTTTTTTACGTGACGGTCGTGCGCTGAACCGTGAGCGTATCCTCCGTATGCAAGGCGCTCTCGCCGCATGCGAGCGCGACCCAGGTGCCTAGCGCGACACACAGCCTTGGGTTCCTTGTGATGCGATGCATTCCCGAGTCCTTTCCGTTGGTCTAGTATCTTTTTTTAATATCATAGACATAGCGTATACTTTGAGCAGTGTGGACAGACGAACGAGGGAGTATGGCATGGTGAGGTGGACCCACAAGACGCCAACCGTTGGCGCAATCCTTGCATCGGCGTTTCTGGCCCTGTCGCTTGGGGCGTGTGCGGGTGGCCAGGAGCAGACGCCCGTGCAGTCGCCGGCACAGCCCACGGGGCAACCCGCGGAGCAAGTAGACCCACAGGCCACCGGCCAGGGACCCATCGATCCCTCGGGCGGCACGCCCTGGATCGACTCCAATCTCAAGGAGAACATCAAACCAAACATGGAGACCTCTCCCAAGGACGACTTCTACCTGTACGCCAACTACGACTGGCTGCTGAGCACAGATATTCCCGAGGGAGACAAGATCGCTGGAACCAGGAGCATGGAGGGAGACGGGCCCGAGCATGTGGCGAAAGCGATCGCCGGTGACGAGCTCACGGGCCATGACGCCCGCCTGGCGCAGCTGCTCTATCACGCCATCCAAGATACGGCCGCACGCGACGCCGCGGGCGTGGAGCCTGCACGGGCGACCTTCGACGCCATCCGTGCACTCGCCACCATCGACGACGTCTCTGCCTTCCTGCTCGATATCCAAAAGAGCGCCGGTGTTCCCACGCTCGTGCAGGCGTACATCAACCAGAGCAGCCTCAAGGACGATGGACATTACGTTCCCCGCGTCGACCAATCGACGCCGACCTTTGGTGGCTCGATGGGCACCATGGGCATGGATGCCACGTCGGTGAATCCCGAGGACGAGCTCTACAAGACTCGCCAGGCATGCGCGAGCGCGGTGCTCACGCGCTTGGGTTTGTCTGAGGACGAGGCCAAGGCGGTCTTCGACCATCGCATCGAGCTGGAAAAGCGCATCATCGAGGAGGCTGCAAAAGCAGCTCCCAAGGGTGAGGAAGAGGAAGATGGTGCCGAGGGCGCGTTCCTCAAGCTCGAGGACCTCGATGCCCTGGCAGGTGCGTTCCCCCTGCGCCAGCTCATAGAGGCAAGGGGGTACGGCAAGGCTACTGAGTTTATGGTAACTGACGAAGCCGAGGTTCGTGCGGTCTGCTCGCTCTACACCCAGGATAACATCGAGCTCATTCGCGACTACCTTCTTGCGGGTTACGCGCTCGAGGTGTCGAGCTGGCTCGACAGTCAGTCCTTTGAGGCATGGCGACAGGACTACGCTGCGCTTGGCTACTACGATCAGCTCTCGATGGCCCAAACGAGTCCTGAGGAGAGGGCCGTCCTTCTCGTGCGTTCCCTGCTGCCCACGCCGACGGGTCGCGCCTATGCAGAGGCATACGACCTTGCGCATACCAAGGAGTTCATGAACAAATTCTGCAAGGAGGCCATCGAAGCCCACAAGGAGGTCGTCAATGCCAGCAAGTGGCTCTCCGATGCCTCAAAGCAACGGCTCAGCGAGAAGCTTGACGCCATCACCATCAAGGCGGTTTATCCCGAGGTATGGGAGGACTACTCCGGGCTCGATCTTGAGGGCCTGAGCTACTACGAGGCGCGCCGCGCCATCTGGCTCTTCGATGTCGTGCGCAACGCCGCCCTCACGAACACCGCGCAAGACAAGCAGGCGTGGATCGATCCCACCCTCGTTGGCTCGGCCCATTACGAGGGAGGCACTAACAGCTTCGTCGTTCCTGGTGGCGCCGTCGAGGGTGACGTGGCTCGCTATGAGGCAGGCGAGATATCGCTCGCCGAGTTTTTGGGTGGCCCGGTAGGATACCTCACCTTCCATGAAAGCGCACACTCGCTCGATCCGAACGACTTGAAGATCGGTCCTCACGGCGAGAGTGTGGAGGAAACGCTTCTGGAGCCAGCTGATCTTAAGGAATTTGAGAGGCGCACGCAAAAGGCGGTGGACTACTACGACGGCATCGTCGCGTTTAAGGGCCAGAACATGGTGGGCAGCGGCATCGTGAACGAAGGCCAGACCGAGATAAACGCCTTGCAGGCCAGACTCGCGTATGCGGCGCATCAGGACAACTTCGACTACAAGGCCTTCTTCGAGAAGCGCGCGCACGTGGGCCGAGTCCTGCGTACGCCCGAGCTCGAGCGCCAGTGCATATTGGGCGCAGACAGCCACCCGTCGGCATATCTGGACATCAACGGACCCAACCAGATGTTCGAGGAGTTCTACCAGACCTACGATGTGAAGGAGGGCGACGGCATGTACCTCGCCCCCGAGGCCCGACTCGTATTCTGGTAGGCCAACTGCGGGCGCAGACCGGCCCCGAAGGGATGGCTCCTTCGCGGTCGGTCTCTCGGTTCGTTGCTATTCAGTCTTCTCGAACTTGAACAGCCCACCGTCCATGCCGGGGTAGTCGTCGCCCTCCTCTGCGGGGAAGTCCGGGTTGGGGTGGTGCTCGTTGTAGTACTCGGTAATGTGGAAGCCACACTTGTTGATGTAAAAGTGGATGTTTCGCCTCTCGTGGTAGGGCGTAACGAGCGTCCAGCGCTCGGCGTCTGGGTAGCGTGCCTCGATTGCCTGCCAGGCGGCAGAGCCCAGATGCCTGTTTTGGTGTTCCGTGTCGACGAAGATGAAGTCCAGGAACTTGCTTTGCGGGTCTCCCGTTACGATGGCTCCGCCAACGGGCCTTCCCTCGCACATAACGTTAAGCGCCTCGGCGCCCGATGCCAGCAGGGACTCGTCAATGTCGCGCTGGGGAGGGATGACCTCGCCAAAGTCGGGAAACACCTCTTTTGCCGCGTGGGTAAACGACCTTTGCAAGCGCAGTGTGAACGAGGCCATGTCCTCTGGACGGACCGGCTCCAAATAGACTCCTGGTGTCATGTGATACCTCCTCTTGGGTATGTGCCTGATCGAGGGCGTCAGCTATTCTGCGAGCGCCGTGCTGGCGTCTGCCTCCCGCTCGGCCAGCACGCGGTTGACAAACGCGCCCGCCATGATGATGTATCCCGCAAGGTACATCCAAAACAGGAGCATCGCGACCGCGCCGATGCTGCCGTAGAGGGCGTCGTAGTTGCAAAAGTAGTCAACATACAGGCGAAAGCCAAACGCGACGACGCCGCATACCAGCGTCGCGAAGAAGGCTCCGGGCAGCTGAGTCTTGGGGTGCCGCTTGCCAGCAGGCAAAAACGCGTAGCAGACGTCGATGATGAGGACGCCCGCCACAACAACCACGACCGGGCTGAGCATGGCCTCTAGGGGTTCCGGCACACGCAGGGAGGGGGCAATCTTTCCGAGGGCGTTCATAACGCTGTTGCTAAAGATGAGGTACAGCACCGCCGCGATCATAATTCCCAAGAGCACGATTGCCACAATCGATATGATCGCCACCGCGACGGCGTTTCTGTTCTCGCGCACCGAGAAGGTCGCGTTGAGGCCGCCGCGAAGCGCCTTGGCGCCCTTGGACGCCGACCACAGCAGCGTTATTGTGGAGAGCGAGAACGCAATCCCTGAGTTCGCGTATGCGTGGCTGACTATTGATTGCACGAGCTCCTCGAGCGCGTCGGGTACCAACGACGAGACGAGTCCACCTACATCTGCCTCGCTGACCCCAAGTAGCGACACGAGCGAGATGCAGATGGCGAGCGTTGGGGGGAGCGACAAGAAGGAGAAGTATGCGATGCTGGAGGCGTGCGTCCCTGCGTTTATGGTTGCGAACTCGTCCCACAGGGCCTTTGCTTTGCGCAGCAACTCTTTCAAGGCCGTCCCTCTTCCCATCTAAGTGCCTCTCGTCCATCGCATCAGTCTAGCAAAACCCCTACGTCCCAAGCCATGCCGAGCGCACGTTCGCCAACAGGCATACGTGTCCTGCCACGCAAAACAACCGCTGAGGGGTATCGCGCCGACGGAAATGGCGCATAATGGAGAATGGAGAAGACGGGGCACTGGGTGCTCCTATGCTCTGGAACCTTTGGGCTTTGTCGCTTGTGACGAACCTCGCAAAAGACAAGCCAAGAGTAGATCGGCGACAGAATGAGCAAGACTGGCTTCGAGATCAACGCGCGCACCCTTTCGATCATCGACGAGATCGGAGGGCACATGCCCGGCGGCTACTTCATCTACAAGGCGGAGGAGCCAGGGGATCTTCTGTATGCGAACGACGCGGTCTTCAAGATCTATGGTTGCCGCAACCTCGACGAGTTTAGGGAACTCACGGGCTACACCTTTAGGGGAATGGTGCATCCCGAGGACTACAGTGGCATCTCCACGTCCATTGACGAGCAGATAGAGGACGACGAGGACAAAAAGGACTACGTTGAGTATCGCATTGTGCGCAAGGATGGCGCCATTCGGTGGGTGGACGACTTTGGCCACTATCTGGAGACGGAGAACTGTGGGGGCATCTACACCGTCTTTATCTCCGACATTACCGAGAAGCACGAGCGCATCCAGTCCGACCTTGCCTCGCAGGAGGCCACCATCGCCGAGCTCAGCGACTCGTTCAAGAAGGCGCATGCCGAGCTCATCACGTTCAGCCGCATCGCTCAGGCGTTGGCAAACGACTACTTTTGCATCTACATCGTCGATCCCGACACCGGGGATTATGTAGAGTACGACTCCAACGAGGAATTCGACCAGCTTGGCCTCCAGAAGTCCGGATCCGACTTCTTTGGTCAGTGCCGCAAGAACATGCGGCGACTGATACACCCCGAGGACCGCGAACAGTTTTTGACCTTGTTTTCCAATGAGC
Source organism: uncultured Coriobacteriaceae bacterium (assembly GCA_902793195.1). Taxonomy (GTDB): domain Bacteria; phylum Actinomycetota; class Coriobacteriia; order Coriobacteriales; family Atopobiaceae; genus RUG440. The sequence goes on from CADBCS010000020.1 coordinate 28,694, forward strand.
GGGTGATGTCCATCCTCAAGCAAGACGGCACCTTTACCACGAGGTTCCGCCTGATGATGAACGGCGCCCCAGTCTACATAAGCATGAAGGCGACGCTGCTGGAAGACGAGAACGGCAGCCACCTGGTAATAGGGACGAGCAACATCGACGCACAGGTGCGACGCGAGCAGGAGTACAAGAGGCGGGTCGCGGAGGCCAAGATCAGCGCGAAGAACGACTTTCTCACCAACATGTCCCACGACATCCGAACGCCGATGAACGCCATCATTGGGTACACCAACATAGCGAACTCCCATCTCCACGACTCCAACAAGGTGCGCGATTCGCTCGACAAGATTGGGTCGTCGAGTCATTTTTTGCTGTCGCTTATAAACGACATCTTGGACATCTCCAAGATGGAGGATGGAAAGATGCAGCTCAGCAACGGTCCGTGCAACCTGGGAGACATCTTCCATCGCATCGAGGACATCACAGCCCTGCAGGCGCGCAACAAGTCGTTGGTCATTACGTACCGGTATAAGGATGTAAAGCACTACCGGGTGAATGCCGACGAGGCGCGGCTCGAGCAGGTCCTTATAAACATTGTTGGCAACGCCATAAAGTACACGCCCGAGGGCAAGAGGGTGGACCTGATTGCCGAGGAGGACGTGCGGCCTGCGGGCAACAGGCACCTGTATCGGTTTATCATTCGCGACACCGGCATTGGCATTAGCGAGGAGTTCCTGCCGCACATCTTTGAGAGCTTTACGCGGGAGCAGAACACCACGATCAACAAGGTGCAGGGCACAGGTCTTGGCCTTGCCATTACGGCAAAGATCGTGGAGCTTATGGGGGGTACGATCTCGGTTAGGAGTAAGGTGGGGGAGGGTTCCGAGTTTACCGTTGAGGTTGAGCTGGAGGCCCTTGAGTCCACCGAGGCCGAGGGAGGCGTGGACCTCGACTTTGACGATTTGGTGGGCACGCGCGTGCTTTTGGTAGAGGACAACGAGATCAATGCCGAGATTGCGATCGTGATTTTGGAGCAGTATGGGCTGATCGTTGACCATGCCGAGAACGGCCTGGTCGCCCTACAGATGATGCGGAGCGGAAGCACCGGGTTGTACCAAGCCATCCTTATGGACATCCAGATGCCCGTAATGAACGGGTACGAGGCCACGGGTGCGATTCGTGCCATGGATGACGAGTACTGCAAGAGAATACCCATTATTGCGGTGAGCGCCAACGCGTACGACGAGGACGTCCAGGCGTGCCTGGCGGCGGGCATGAACGCCCACATTGCAAAGCCCTACAACCCAGACGAGCTTCTGCGATTGCTGCGACAGTTCGTGTAGTGGGGCAAACCATCCGCAGGGGACGGTCCCTTCCGGACGGTACTCGCCCGCAGGGGACCGTCCCTTCCGGACGGTTCCGCAGGGGACGGTCCCTTCCGGACGGTACTCGCCCGCAGGGGACCGTCCCTTCCGGACGGTTGGAGGGGTTGCGTTTCCAGCGGCGGTTAGCTCGTCTCGATTCTTGTGAGGTACTCTGGTGGCAGGTAGTCACAGAGCCAGGTCGTGTCGTTTCCGCGATAGAAGTCGACGCCGTCGCTGAGGGCGCGTGTGGCGTCCACCCTCAGAAGCACGACTCTTCCACCGTGGCGGCTGCCCACCTGCACGGCTGTCTCGACATCGGTGGAGAGGTGGACGTATTGCCGACCCATGGGTAGGAGCCCGTCGGTGGCGATGTGCGCGGCAGCGTCCTCGGACGTCCCATGATAGAGGATGCTGGGAGGCTCGGCGCTCCTATACGCGATGGTGCGGGGGAGCGAGTGTCCGTATCGGGCTCGGATGCGACCGGCCTCGACGGCGAAGCGCACCTTGCTGCCGTGCTCAACGACGTGCATGATATCGTCCTCGGTGATTCGCCGCGGCCAGCCGCCGCGTCTGTTGAGCGCCTCGACGAGCGTGACGACCTCTATGCTGCCGTCCGGAGCGAGCGTGATGCCGAGGCGCTCGGGCCTGTGGCGCAGCGCCTTCGACATGGCCTTGCTCAGACTCGTATAGTTGATGTCGGCCATGGAGTCCTCCAGACGTTGCGTGCCGGGTATTGGATGCGCGTTGTGGCAGCAAACCCAGCGACAAGATTAGCACGAGCGGTCGAAGCCCGCAGGAAACCGCGGTCGCGTTGGGGTACGGCAACGACCGAGTTCCCAAGCGAGTGGGGCGTCTTTCTTGATGAAACGATTGTCCCAGTTGGCGCATCAATCTCAGAAAACCATTGTCCACTTTCACGCGATGCGACGAATCTCGCATTACCAGCCAAGCGGAAATGGCGCCAGACATGACCCCCTCTGGCTCGAAAACCGTGTTTGGAAGAACCTACAGCCGTCGCTGAGGTCTCAGAGTCCATCGCTGCGACCGGTTCGATGAAGTTGGCCGCCCACCAATGGGCCCATGCATGGGCGAAAGTCATCGGGCATGCTACGACGCCCCAAGATGATGCATAATCGGATGAAAAGCCACAAGCACGATGGGGGCATACATGCTAGACAGATCGACGCTCTTTCGCATTCTGTACGCGCTTACCGCTCGAGATGGGCGTGAGGAGAGGCTCTTTGGCCCAAACGCCCGGCTCGCCTACGAGGCGTTTGACAAAAGCCTCGTGGGTGATGCGTTTCCCGAGGTGTGGTTCGAGCTGCCCCTGGCCGGAGAGCCATGGCTCGACCTGCACGCGCTCACGTCGCATGAGGGATTGCGGCCCGACACGGTATTTGATTCCAGGACGTGCGGTGGCTGCCCGGAAGCCTTCGAGTGGTTTGCGTCGAGGGGAGGTGAGGCCCGCCAGCTCGCGCTGAGCTGGGACACGTCCACGGGTGTGGTCGACGTGCCCGCGATCCAGCTGCTCGTGGCCACGGACAACCCCGACGTAACGTGCGACTTTCTTGCGGCCATAGGGCGCTCCGACGCCATGGATGACTACCGTGCCTTTGTAGGGCGCCTTCCCAAAGACTGGTTCGCCTGCTATGCGGGCTCGTTTGCGATGCGGCCAGATCATCACCTGCGCGTTGAGTGCATTCCAAACGCAAAGCTGCAGCGACGCTATGCCACGGACCCTGCGTTGCTAGAGAAGCACCTGCGCCAGGTGGGCATGACCGAGTTGGGAGACACCATCGTCCCTCGCTGCCAGATGCTTGCAGACACCCCGTTTAAGCTCGAGTTCCAGTTTGACGTAATGCCTGGAGGCGTCGCGGGGCCCACGCTCGGCGCGAGCCTGCGCTTTGACTGCCCACCAGGGGCGGAGGACTGGGGCTGCTTCGACCCAGAAGGCGAGGCGGGTGAGCTCATGCGCCAGGTGGAGGACTGGGGCCTTGCCGACGACAGGTGGCGCCTGCTGGCCGAGGCGATGTTTGCCAAGCGAGTGGCACGCGAGGACGCCTTCTGCAAGCTCTACTGCTTCCCGGCATTCGTCAAGCTTCGCTGGAAGCACGGCGCGCCGTTGGACGCCAAGGCCTATCTCCTGTTAAGTCAGGAATAGCCGGAGGCACGAACGTGGGAAAAAGAGCCAAAGGCCCTTTCTCATTCTTGGGCAAGATGAGAAAGGGCCTTTGATCCCAACGCGGACGAGAAAAGGGGTTTGGCCCCTTTTCTCAATTGGAACGCGATTTAGAACTCCACCGGCAGGTCGAAGTAGACGCACTTGAGGAGCTGCTCCATCTCCTCGGGGGTCGGCTGGCGCGGGTTGGAGCCGGTGCATGCGTCGGCGATGGCGTTTACGGCAACCTGCGGAGCCTTGTCGAAGAACTCCTTCTCGTCGATGATGGAGGTCTCGGCGATGACGCCGGCCTGACCGTAGTTCTTGATGCCCTGCGGGATGTTGATCTTGTCGTTGAGGTCGCGAATCATCTGGACGAGGGCCTGGACCAGCTCCTCCTCGGTCTCGCCGTCGAGGTGGAAGACCTCACTGGCAATGTAGGCGTAACGCGCGCGGGCGCGGTCGTCCTTGGCGTTGAACTGGATGACCTTGCCCAGGTACATGGCGTTGGCGCAGCCGTGGATGATGTGGCCGCCCGAGAACGCGGCGCCCGTCTTGTGGGCCATGGAGTGCACGATGCCAAGAAGGCCGCTGGAGAACGCGATGCCGGCGATGCACTGCGCGTCGTGCATGTGCTTGCGGGCCTCCTTGTCGCCGGTGTAGCTCTTGGGCAGCCACTCCACGATCTCGCGCATCGCATAGAGCGCGTTGGCGTCGGTGTAGGCGCTTGCCGCGGTCGAGACGTACGCCTCGATGGCGTGGGTCAGGGCGTCCATGCCAGTGTGGGCGCAGAGCTTCGCAGGCATGGTGTAGGTGATCTCGGGGTCCACGATGGCGACGTCGGGCGTAATCTCGAAGTCGGCGATGGGATACTTGATTCCCGCCTGGTAGTTGGTGATGATCGAGAAGGCCGTGACCTCGGTGGCGGTGCCGGAGGTGGAGGAGATGGCACAGAACTTGGCCTTGGTGCGGAGCTTGGGAAGGCCAAAGACGATGCACATGTCCTCGAAGGTGGTCTCGGGATACTCGTACTTGATCCACATGGCCTTAGCGGCATCGATGGGGCTGCCGCCGCCGATGGCGACGATCCAGTCGGGCTTGAAGGCGGCCATGGCCTCGGCGCCCTTCATGACGGTCTCGACCGACGGGTCGCTCTCGACGCCCTCGATGATGTCTACGTCCATGCCCGCCTCGCGAAGATCGGCCTCAAGCTCATCCAGGAAGCCGCCGCGGCGCATGGAGCCGCCGCCCGTTACGATCATGGCGCGCTCGCCCTTGAAGTTCTTGACCTCATGGCGGGCACCCTCGCCAAAGTACAGGTCACGAGGATTGGTAAAACGTCCCATAGAGATCTCCTTTCCGCCTGTAGTCACAGGTGATAACGCTCGGGTATCCGAGCCGACTAACCTTGTGGCATTGTACCATCGTCAAACACAAAGACGACAATACGAACGAAACATACAAGCAATATCGGACGCGGCACTTTTGCCACAGGGGGAAGACACCCCTTGCCTCACGTGGAGCCCCACAGTCGTGCGAAGCGCATGAGCACGCGCGCGGTCGCGCCCCACACCAAGGGGTCGCTTCCCAGGTAGAACGGGACGCCACTTCTGTGCGAGCGCCACTTGTACCGTTTGCCGTTTGGAATGAGCTCCCACGGAAAGTCGTCGGGAAACTCGGGCCGCATGCCAACCTCAAACACGCGTGGCTCGTGGCTCGCGAGCCAGCTCAGGGGCAGGCAAAAGGTGCGGTCCACCTCGTCGGCCGAGAAGGTCCCCTCGTATCCCTCCAACGTCCCCACGAACACGTGGAGCGACCGTCCGTTGGGCCCGGGCTCGACACCCATGTTGCCCACGATGCCAATCTGGTCCTCGCCAACAAGAAGCTCCTCGCACGTCTCGCGGATCGCCGCCTCGAGCGGGGTCTCGCCAGGTTCGATGCCTCCACCGGGGAGGCAGACCTCGCCCGGCTGTACGGCGAGCGTCTTTGCGCGGACCTCGAGTAGGACCTCGGGGCCATCCTCGCCCTCCACGAGCGGGATGAGAACCGCCGCGTCGCGTGTCGTCGACTCCTTTTCCTGCCGATAGCGCTCAATCGCGCCCTTTAGCGCGAAGAGGTCCACGTGCCTCTCCTTCCGTTTGGTCTGCGCCTCGCAGCCCCGGTACCCTATGCCGACCAGTTACTATCGCCACGGGCGCACGTCGTCAATCCAGCCGTTCGCCTTCCAATACTTGTAGTCCGCGTACTCGGGGTCGGCCTTCCCAAGGCCGGTCTGCATCTGCCGGACGGCGAGGAACTTGGCCTTGGTCGCCGCGCTCACGCGCGCGGGCTTGTCGTAGTTGATGGACAGCAGGCTTCGAGCCGTCTTCTGCAGGTGCTTGGTGAGGGCGTCGCGCCTCCTCTGCGAGAGGTTGTCCCACGAGATGTCCCCCATCAGCTTAAGGGAGCACGTCTTTATGGAGCTGACGCCCCACCATGAGAGGCTGTCGGCAATGTCGTTCGCGGCCCGCTTGGCGCCCGCGCCCAGGCACTGCGTAATGATCACGGCCCGCTTGCCAAACATCTCCCTTGCCGGTCTGTGGGGCATCCAGCGATAGCCAAGGTGGTCGAGCAGGTTCTTCATGGCGCCGGTCGCATGGAAGACGTACGCGGGCGAGACAAACACCAATAGGTCCGCCTCGAGCATGGCCTTCTCGATCCTCTGCACGTATTGCGCGTCCTTGCACGCGTGCTCGTCTTGTAGGAAGCACCGCGTGCATCCAACGCAGAAGTTTGGACAATCCCGCGGAAGATAGAACTCCGTTATCTCCGCCCGGTCGCGAAACGGCTCGAGAAAGATCTCCTTGAGCCGAAAGGTCGTGCCGTGCTTCTGCGTCCCGTTTACAACAACAACTCTCATGCTGTCCCTTCCATGGTGCGCAAACCCCTGCGGAGCACATGTTTGTTGGAACTATAGCATGCGGCGCCTTGGGGGCAAGCGGAAGACACGGGACTCGTGCGTGACGCGGCTCGGGGCAACACATCGTTGCGTGACGCCCGGGGCATGCCGCTCGTATACTAAAGGTGTTGATAGACGCGAACAGAGGAGGTCGCAATGGCCATAAAAGACGTCCTGCCCCAAATGCGCAAGGAGAGGGGTCTCACGCAGGAGGAGCTTGCCCGCAAGCTCTTCGTAACGCGACAGGCCGTAAGTCGCTGGGAGAACGGGGAGACGACGCCGAGCATCGACATGAGCAAGCTCATCGCCGCCGAGCTCGACGTGCCCGTGATGCGCCTGCTCGACCTGCCGCAGGAGCCGTCGTGCCAGTGTTGCGGCACGCCGTTCTCGGTGCCCAACATGGACAAGGGCAAGAACGCCGACGGTACCGAGAACCCCGACTACTGCAAGTGGTGCTACGACGAGGGGTCGTTTGCCAACGCGACGATGGACGACGTAATAGAGAAGTCGGCTCCCTACCTGGTGCAGGCTACGGGCGTGAGCCTCGACGAGGCCGTGTCCTTTATGGGCGCGCTGCTCCCCACGCTCGGGCGCTGGAAGGACGGCTCGTCCAACTGAGCCGCCATCCAACTGGGTCGCCGAGAAACTCCCACGCGGCATGGGGACGGCCACTCTTGTATTGGGTATCATAGCTATAGACCATACCCAGCAAAACGAGGTGGGAGGCGTTTGTCCATGCGCATTGAAGCATATGCCAGGCACGTTTTGGCGGCAATGGGGGCGGTGGCCCTTGCTCTGGGGATGGGTGGCTGCCTCCGGATTTCGGCGAACCCGGACGACGGCAAGCCGGCGCCGGTCGAGATAGAGTCCACCCAAACGGACGAGATGTTCGACAAGACCGTGGGGGGCTCCGAGTTCTATGTGTTCCAGCTGGGAGACGAGACCAGAGAGACCAGCGACTACCACTACAGCGTGGACCTCCATGGGGAAGAGCTCCAGGACGGTCACTTCTACAAGGTCGTGGCGGATGTGACGTACCTCAACGGCGGCATGGCCGGATACGTGGACTATCCCCAGATCGAGCAGGTGATCAGCTGCGAGGAGGTGTCCCCGTTCGACATGGGCCTGCCGTCCACCGAGGACAAGCGATACGGCCTCACGCTCATTGGCGACTACGCCGACGGCGACGTGCTGTACTATGGGATAACGGAGCAGGCGGTGTGGAAGGACGGGGAGTGGGTCTATACGTACGGCAAGGAGCTTGAGCTACCGGATGGCACCGAGGTGGCCGTCCGCTCCGGCGTCACCGAGGACGAGGTGCAGGCCGGCATCAAGAAGGGCGTCCTTTCGTGCGAGGACTACTTTGTCCTGCCGCCAAAGAAGGCCGAGTAAAGAGAAAAACGGTCACGCGTGCACGGGTGGTCTTCTCCCAAGTGGGGTTTTGCAAAGACCCCTTGCACCCGTGACCGTATTTGCGTGGCCGTTATTGTGAGGTTTGGCATCACGAGAGGCCGATGCTGCCCAGCCAGCCCCAGCGGGGTTCGTCCATAAGGCCATAGGCCGAGAGCCACAGCTCGAGCGGAACGATGCGCACCTCGTCAGCCACGCAATCCATCATCTGGTCGTCGCCAATGTAGATGCCCACGTGGCCATGCCTCGTTCCGGCCACGGTATAGGGATGCCTTCCCGTTGCCACGATCATGCCCACCTTCAGCTCGGCGGGGTCGCGGTGCGGGCAGTAGCTGTTGTAGAGCGTGGCGGCGTCTCCCAGCACCACCCCCAGACCCAGCCGAGAGAAGCTCTGCTCGACCCAGCTTGCGCAGAGGTCGGTGCCGGGGGAGGGGGTGCCGTGAGCGCAGGCGACGAACCTGCGCTGCAGCGCGCTGGCGTCCATGCGACGCTGCGGCTCGTGCCCGGCAGGAACCGTGCGTATGGCGGGTTGGCCCCACTTCGAGACCCCGTCGCGTGCTAACCCGCTCTTCTCGAGCTGCGTGGCAAGCCGTGCGAGCTGTTCTGTCACGATGCGTGGGACTCAAGCGCAGCCAAGAGCTTTGCCTCCACGTCTGCACCCAGCATGTCCAGGGACTCGGCATAGACGAACTGCACCTCGGGAATGTGCCAAAACGCGTTGGAGAGCGTGCGTACGTAGCCAAAGGCGTGGTCGTCGACGCCTGCGGGAATCGGGCCGCCCGCCGTGGACACAAAGGTGAGCCGCTGCGCACGGCACAGGCTTGCATACTCGCCCGTGTCGGTTATGTCGAACGTCACGCCCTGGGAGCACACGAGCTCCAGGTAGTCGTGCAGCTTGGCGGGAATGCCATAGTTCCACACAGGGGCGGCCATGAGGATGTCGTCGGCCGCGGCGAACTGCTTGGCCACGTCGAACAGCGCGTCGTCGTAGGTGGCGCGTGCGACGGCGTCGTTGTACAGAGCGATGCTGCGGCTGTCGAGGGGACGGATGTCCATCTCGCCGATGCGCAGCTCCTCGTAGCGGTCCGCTCCCCACGCGCGCTCGATCCATGCGCGGGCGATTCGCTCGGTGCGCGAATCCTCGCGCATGCAGGCGTTCACGAACAGTCGTGTCATGGTTGGCCTTCCTTCCTTATTGCGCACGTTGCCAGGTGCGGCTGTGCCGACGTGCGTCTCCTACTCCTCGGCCTTCTCGACCTTGTTGCGGTCGATGATGTCGGCCAGCGTCTTGCCGTTGAGGTATTCCGACGTGACCCGACCCAGGTCGCGCCACACCGAGATGGTGGAGCAGGTGTCCACCACCGGACAGATGCGGCCGCTCGTGCAGTCCAGGCACCCAACGGGAGCGAGCGAGCCCTCCGCGGCGCGCAGGATCTGCCCGAGGGTGTACTCCTCGGGCTTGCGGGTGAGCTGGTAGCCGCCGCCTTTGCCGCGAAGGCTCTTTACGTAACCCGCCTTGCTCATGAGCGAGATTACCTGCTCCAGGTACTTGCGCGAGATGTTCTGCCGCTTGGCCACGTCACCCAGCGACACCCAGCCGTCGTGCATGGCCAGGTCGGCCATGGCACGCAGCGCATATTGTCCTTTGGTCGAGAACATCCCAGCCATGCTACCCATACCTCCCTCTGCACGGAGGGGAGGGGCCAACGCCGACGTGTCACTCGGTCGTGGTCGCTCCCGAATCGCCTTCGTCCTTGAGCATCTCCGCTAGCGTGCGCCACGCCAGCTCCGCGCACTTAACGCGTGCAGGCATGTGGCTCACGTCCTTGAGCAGTGCCGCCTCGTCGAGTTGCGCCAGGCGTGCCTCGTCCTTCTCGGAACCGGTGATCATGCCCTTGAACAGGTCGCATAGCGCCAGGGCCTCCTGCGGCGTCTTGCCAACCATGAGGTCGCTCATCATGTCGGCCGAGGCCATGGACACGGCGCACCCGTGCCCGGTGTAGGAGGCCTCCTCGATGCGGCCGGAGTCGTTGAGGCGGATGGCCAGGCGAAGCTCGTCGCCACACGAGGGGTTTACGCCGTCGTGCACGTGGGTGGCGTCCTCCAGCTCGTACTTGTAGTCCGGATGGGCCACGTGGTCCATAAACTGCTCGCTGTAGAGGCTAGCGACTTCCATGGAAGATCCTCCAAACCTGGTTGAGTCCGTCGATGAGCCGATCGATGTCGCCAGCATCGTTGTAGAAGGCGACGCTCGCGCGGCAGGTGCTGTGCCAACCGAGATAGGTGAGCAGCGGTTGGGCGCAGTGGTGCCCGGCGCGGATGCACACGTCGTGCATGTCGAGGATGGACGCCACGTCGTGCGGGTGTACGCCCTCGACGTCGAAGGAGATGGAGCTGATGTGCCGCTCGCCCTCCTTGGGGCCGATGATGGCGATCTGGGGCTGCTCGCGCAGCCGCTCGCACAGATAGATGGAGAGCAGTCGCTCGCGCTCCTCCACGGCCTGCATTCCCAGCCGCTCAATGTAGGTGAGGGCGGCGTCGGTGGCGTAGATGCCGGCCGCGTCCTGCGTGCCGGCCTCGAACTTCTGGGGAACCTGCGACCATACGGCACCGGTCTCGGTAACCAGGTCGATCATCTCGCCGCCCGTGAGGAACGGCGGCATGGCGTCGAGCAGGTCGGGCTTGCCCCACAGCACGCCAATGCCGAGCGGGCCTCCCAGCTTGTGACCCGAGAAGACCAGGAAGTCGCATCCCAGCGCGCGCACGTCCACGTGAATGTGGGGAACGGACTGTGCTCCGTCCACCACGCACAGCGCGCCCATGTCGTGCGCGCGGGCGGCGATGGCCGCAACGTCGTTCTCCACGCCCAGCACGTTGGAGACGTGCGTCACCGAGACGATCTTGGCCTTGGGGCCAATCTTGCGCTCGATCTCCTCCTGGGTGATGCAGTAGTCGGTGTTGGGGCGCAGGTACACGAGGTCGGCGCCCGTGAGGGTGCAGACCTGCTGCCAGGGGATGAGGTTGGAGTGGTGCTCCATGACCGAGATCACGACCTCGTCGCCAGGCCCCAGCTCGACGAGGTGCGACAACGTGTGGGACAGCAGGTTGAGCGCCTCGCTGGCGTTGCGCGTAAACACGATGGCGTCCTGCTGGGGATTGCCCGCGTCGTCGAGCGCGCTGATAAAGCGTGCTATGTGGGCCCTGGCCTCTGCGATCGCCTGGGTGGCCTCGGTCGAGAGCTTGTACAGGCCGCGCAACGGGTTCGCGTTCATCGTCTCGTAGAAGTGACGTTGGGCGTCGAGCACGGCGGCCGGCCGCTGCGCGGTCGCGGCGCTGTCCAAGAACGCGAGCTCGGGGTGAGCCAAGAGCAGCGGGAAGTCCGCTTTGAGGGCGCTCGCGCGAATGCTGGCGAGCTGTGCCTGGGTGAGCGAGCTGTCCATCGTCATTCGCCCTTTCTGTCTAGACCCAGCGCCTCCACCAGGTCGTTGGCCAGTTCGGCCCCAAGCACCTCGGTCGCACGCTCTACGACGGCGGCGCGAACCGTTGTGTTGGGAGCGGCAATAAGCGCGTCGTCGAACAGGGCGCGCACATAGAGGTTCTCGGCCTCCTCCAGGGAAAGGCCCCTGTCGCGTAGGTATTGGATCTGCTCGGGTCCGATGGAGCCGATGGTGGCCCCGTGGTTGCCCGCCACGTCGTCCTCGTCGCACAGGATAACGGGCATGGTCTTGTTGGTTACGTCATCCGAGAGCACCAGCACGTTCTCGAGCTCGGACCCCTCCGAGCCGGCAGATCCGTGGACAAGGTCGATGGTCGCGCGAAGCGTCTTGCGCGCGCGGTCGTCGAGCACGCCCGACTCGCTCACGTTGGTACGTCCGTTCTTGCCGCGCATGCGAATGACGTGGTTTATGTCCAGTCGGTCGTCTCCACGACCCAGGTAGCGACAGCTCAGGTCGAAGCGGGCGTTGTGGCCGTTGAGCGAGCAGGCGAGGCCGGCCACGGTGGTGCCTGCGCCCAGGAAGAACTGGCGCACGTCGATGCGCGCACGGTCGTCGGCGACGATGCCCACCGACTCAATGTGCTGCCAGCCCTCGTTGGCCGCCACGAACTCGAGCACCGAGACGTGCGCGTCCCGCTCGGCGATGATGCGCACCAGTGCGGCCGAGGTGTTGATGCCGTCCGCCTCGCTGCCCGAGGTGCCGATTCCCGCAGGTATGGCGTCTGTCGAGGGCATGCACACGACCACGGTGGCCTCGGCGCCGGCGCGCACCATCACGCCCGTGTCCATGCCGCTCACGACGATGGGCTCCTCGCGCCTCTCGCCCGCGCGTACCTCCACGTAGCGGGCGTCGCTGGCCTGTGACTCCACCCAGGCGGTTGCGTCTGGGCCCACGCCGCACTCGATGCCCTCGAAGAGCCGCGGCAGCGCAAAGTACACGTCGCCCGCGCGCGAGTGCCGGGGCACGGTGAGCGTGACGTCGTTGGTACGCAGGTAGTTCCATGTCTGCGCAGGGGGAGTGTTGATGCGTCCCAGGGTAAGCTCGGGCACGGCGGTCGTCTGGCTGTCCATTATCCGATCGCTCCTTCCATCTCGAGCTTGATGAGGTTGTTCATCTCCACGGCGTACTCGAGCGGCAGCTCCTTGGAGACGGGATTGGCAAAGCCGCCCACGACCATGGTGCGCGCCTCTGCCTCCGAGCACCCGCGGCTCATGAGATAGAGCACGGTGTCGTCCGAGATGCGCCCGATCGTGGCCTCGTGGCCCACGTTGGCCGTGGCGTTGCGCACGTCCATGGCCGGTATGGTGTCGGAGCGCGATATGTCGTCGAGCATGAGCGACTGGCAGCTCACCGACGCGCGGGCGTTCGCGGCGCCCCTGCCCACCACCACGGAGCTGCGGAAGGTGTTGCAGCCACCGTCCTTGGAGATGGACTTGGTGTCCACGCTCGCCGTGGTGTCCGCGCCGTTGAGGATGACCTTGCAGCCCGTGTCGAGGTCCTGCGTGGCGCCGGCAAAGGTGATGCCGCTAAACTCGCAGCTGGAGCGGTCGCCGGCAAGGATGGTGGTGGGGTAGAGGTAGCTCACGTGGCTGCCAAACGAGCCGGACACCCACTCCATCTTCGCGTCCGCGGCAACGCGGGCGCGCTTGGTGTTGAGGTTGTACATGTTCTTGGACCAGTTCTCGATGGTCGAGTAGCGCAGGCGCGCGCGGTCCTTTACAAAGAGCTCCACCGCGCCGGCATGCAGGTTCGCCTCGTAGTACTTCGGTGCCGAGCAGCCCTCAATAAAGTGCAGGTCGGCGCCCTCCTCCACGATGATGAGCGTGTGCTCGAACTGTCCGGCCCCCTCGGCGTTGAGGCGGAAGTAGCTCTGCAGCGGGTACTCCACCTTCACGCCGGCGGGAACGTACACGAACGAGCCGCCCGACCACACCGCGTAGTGCAGCGCGGCGAACTTGTGGTCGGCGGGTGGGATGAGCTTGCCAAAGTACTCATGCACCACGGGCTCCCACTGGGGGTCGTGAAGCGCGTCCTCGATGGTGGTGTAGATGACGCCGTCCTTGGCAACCTCCTCGCGCATGTTGTGATATACGATCTCGGAGTCGTACTGCGCCCCCACGCCCGCCAGGCTCTCGCGCTCCGCCTCGGGGATGCCCAGCCGCTCGAACGTGGTCTTGATGTCGTCGGGCACGTCGTCCCAGTCCTTGGCCTGCTTGGTCTTGGGACTCACGTAGGTGGAGATGTGGTCCATGTCCAGGCCCGCGATGGAGGGACCCCAGTTGGGCGCCATCTCCTTGGCGTGGTAGGTGTCGAGGGCGGCCAGGCGCATCTGGAGCATCCAGTCGGGCTCGTCCTTCTTTGCGCTTATGGAGCGTACGATGTCGGGGGTCAGGCCGTCGTCGTAGCGCTCGTAGCCCTCCTCCGAATAGGTAAAGTCGTACAGCGACCGGTCGACGTCGGCGACTTGGGTACGCTTCCTCGTCCTCTCGCTCACTGGGCATCCGTCCCCTCGGCCGCGCGCTCGAACTGCTCGAAGCCATGCGCGTCGATGTCGTCGATCAGCGAGCCGGGACCCTCGGCAACCAGGCGCCCGCGCACCATAACGTGGGTCTGGTCTACCGAGAGGCGCTCGAGGATGCGCGTGTTGTGCGTGATGATGAGCAGCGTTCCGTCGCATGCCGCCCTATACGCCTCGATGCCGCGGCTCACCACGCTGAGTGCGTCTACGTCCAGGCCCGAGTCCGTCTCGTCCAGGATGGCCAGCTTGGGCTGGAGAAGCAGGAGCTGCAGCATCTCGATCTTCTTTTTCTCGCCGCCCGAGAAGCCCACGTTGAGCTCGCGGGTGATGAACGAGGAGTCCATGTCGAGCTGCTCGGCGATCTCGCCCACGCGGGCGCGGAACTTGCGCGCCGTCATCTTGAGCTCGGGGCGCTTTTGGGTGATGGTGCGCAGGTACGAGTACAGCGGTACGCCAGGCACCTCGACCGGGGCCTGGTAGCTGAGGAAGATGCCGGCGAGCGAGCGCTTGTCGGCGGACTGGTCGGTTATGTCGCACCCGTCAAACTGGATGCTGCCATCCGTCACCTGATAGGCGGGGTCGCCCATGATGACGCGGCCGAGCGTGGACTTGCCGGCGCCGTTTGGCCCCATGAGCACGTGCGTTTCGCGCGCGCCGAGGCTCAGGCTCACGTCGTGCAGGATGGGTTTGTCCTCGGTTCCCGCAAAGAGCCCGCTCACGCGGAGGAGGTGGTTAGACATAGACTTGCTCCCTTATGGTTCGCGCCCGACTGGCATGCGGGCGACCGTGTACGTGTCCGTAAATCATAGTAATTACTGGGAATTAAAATGCAACCCCCGACTGTGAAAAGCGGCCAAACCCCTTTTCCCAAACAAGAATAGGGCCTTGGCCCCTCACTGCCATGCGAGGAACTGCTCCCACACCTCGGCAAACACGCCTTCGTCGCAGCTCGACCGCGCGCAGTAGTCGGCTATCGCCTTGGCGTCCGGCGTGGCGTTGCTCACTACCACGCCCACGCCCGCCGCCTCGATCATGGCCATGTCGTTGGCCGAGTCACCGCAGGCGATCGTGTTGGCAAGGTCGACGCCCAGCAGGTCGGCCAGCGTGCGCAGGCCCCTTCCCTTGTCGACTCCTGCCGGGTTGAACTCGTAGTAGCGTCCCGACGAGAAGGTCGTGGAGAGTCCCTCTATGAGCTTGGGGTCGATGGCGAGTGACAACTCGTGCAGAAGGTCGAGGTTCTCGTACACATAGAGGCACTTGGCGAGCGGCACGTCGCGCAAAAACTCGATGGAGTCTCCCTCCAACAGCTCGATGTCCATGTGACCCGCAAGGTATTCCTTCTCGGAGTCCGTGAGGTTCCATCCCCACACCCGTCCGTCCACCGCATAGATGTGCATGCCCAGCTCGCCCGCGTCGACGGCATAGTCGAACAGGTCGAGTATGGTCGAGTAGGCCATGCGCGTGCTCACGAGGGGCTCGTTCTCGCCCACGCGGTTGATGCAGCCGCCGTTGTACGAGATCACATAGCTGCCATCCAGGCATGCCGCCGGAAGCTCCGCGAGGCTCTCCATGATCGAGCCGTAGGCGCGACCGGAGGCCGGCACAAAGAGCACGCCCTGCTCGCGCATGCGAAGTATCGCGTCGACGTTCGCCCGGGGAATCTTGTGGTCGAAGTCAAGAAAGGTCTCGTCCATGTCGGTCGCGACGATCTGGTACATGGGGCCTCCCAACGTCTTGTGGCATGCTCGCTCGGACCTATGGTAGCGCATTCGCCCCCTCTCCAAGCGACCAGCCGGAAGGGACCGTCCCCTCTGGTCCAGTTTCGCGAAACTGGACCAGAGGGGACGGTCCCTTCCGATCGACATGAAGTATTTGCTGCTCGTGGGTCATTCGACGCTCGCTGAGGGTATCGAGGGCGCGCTCGACATGCTGTTGGGCTCCCGGCCGTATGTGATTGCGTGCGGCATGCACGACGGTACCACGCCCGACGCCTTCCGCGCCGAGCTGGCAGGTAGGATCGAGGCCATCACCGCCCAGGACGAGGTCGTGGTGCTCGGGGACATCTCGGGTGGGTCGCCGCTCAAGAACGCCCTGGTTACGCTCGCGGGCAAGGGACTGGGCGACAACGTTATGGTGTTTGGCGGCGCGAACCTCGCCATGGCCATCTCGGCCGTGATGGGGATCGACGACGGACTTGACCTCACGTCGATTCGCGACGCGATGCTCATGGACGGCTCGCAGGCGGTAAAGCAGGTCTAGCGCAGCCAAACGCACGGAACATGCACGGGGCATGCGGGCGTCGTCGGGTGGGCAGAAGGTACGCACGACGCAAGAGATGCCCTTGTCGAGTTTGGAGGAAGCCATGGTAAGGAGCACGAGAGCACTGCCCATCCTGGTCCTGTCCGCGGTGCTGGCATGCCCGCTCGCCGGGTATGGGTGCAGCCAGCAGCAGCCCGCAGCCGGCGGCGAGAACGCGCAGCAGGCAGAGCAGTCCGGGCAGGAAGAGCAGTCCGGGCAGGCAACCAAGACCGAGCAGGCGAACCAGCAGCCTGCCGCCACGCAGGAGAGGCAGGACGACGGCCGCATAGACGTAAAGAAGGAGGCGCCCAAGGTCGCCACCTTCTTTGGTACCAAACTCATCGCAAGCGACGCGACCAACACGCAGCAGGGGGCACAGAGCCCCAACACGGACTACGGGCTGCAGGAGGTCTGCGTGATCATGCAGCCGGAGTACTGGACCCAAATTGACTCCATCGGCTGGGCGCGAAACAGCGTCTCGTACGGTCGGATCGCGATGCCGTGGGGCAAGCTCAGCTATACGTTCGAATACGTCAACGAGGCGAACGTCGAGGGACTGGACGCAGAGATAAGCCAGACCACGCCCGAGGCCTACTTCGGCAACATGCAGGACGTCCAGACCCTGCAGACCGACGGTCGCACGGTCTACTTCGCAAACGACGACGCGCCAAGCATCAACGGCCGCTTTACCATCCGCGACCTCGAGGCACCCTACTACGGTGACGGGCGCGACACCTCCCACGACGTGGGCATCCACGCCTACGAGCAGCGCGCCGACAAGTGCGCGTTCACCATTGCCATAAAGTGCCAGGTCGACGAGGGCCAGCAGATCGACGAGACCGACCAAGAGCTCGTTGCCGACGCCCTCAAGATCGTGAGCTTTGGCACGCAGGAAGCCGCAAACGCGGCCTCGTACGAGTCCGACGTGGCCATTACGAGCGCGGACAAGTCGCAGAGCGTGGTCATCAAGCGCAACGGCTCCAACCTGGAGGGATTTGCCGAGCACGTGGTCCGCATCGTGGAGGCGCCAGCCAGCGAGGAGGACTGGGGGTCGTACATTCAATACGACTACGCGTTCGAGGGGGACGTCGCCTCCTACGAGGGCATCTCGGCCGAGGTTGGCGAGTACACGCCCGACAACGGCTACCAGAGCGTGGAGGTGAGCGACTTCGCAGACTACGACCTCGACGAGCTCAAGGCGCACGCCCGCGTCGTCACTGCCGAGCAGTCCATGGGCGACGTGGTGCAGACCGTGCGCGAGCTGCGTGCCTGCGTGGAGGCTCCCAACAACAAGCTGCTCGTCGTAACGGCGTCCGTGCGGGAGGGCGAGAGCGAGCAGGACGCGCTCAAGCGCGCCGTTGCCGGGCGCGTCAACTTCCAGCCCGTGACCGAGGAGCCGGTCGCCCCATAGCGCAGGCATAGATTTCGGTCGCAGGACGGTTTGGTCAACAGATTCAACAGAAGGGGGTCGCCGAGCGGCCCCCTTCGTCGTTTCTGTCGTAGAATGTGTGGGTCCGTCAACACGAAGATGCATGCGAGAGGGGAGCTTATGGCCCTCACACAAGACGACGTGCGCGGCATTGCCGACTATGCACGAATCGCGCTCACGGAGGAGGAGCTTGAGGAGATGTGCGCCTACATGAACGAGGCGATCGAGATGCTCCAGCCCATCCGTGAGTACGACCTCACGGGCGTGGAGCCCACGTTCCATCCCATCGGGGACCTGTCGAACGTTATGGCAGGTGACGAGGCGAATGCGAACGGAAGGTCGCTCGACCTGGACGTGGCGCTCTTCAATGCCGCGGCCAAGCAGGACAGGACGTTCCGCGTTCCCTCCATTCTGGGAGACGAGGGAGGTGACCGATGATGGCGAGCTTCGAAGAGCTGTCCGCCGTCCAGATTGCGGCAGGCGTCGCATCCGGGGAGTTTACGGCCACCCAGGTCGCGCAGGCGTCGCTTGACGCCATAGCGGACCGCGAGCAGGAGGTACAGGCCTTCCTGCAGGTGAGCGAGGACCTCGCGCTGCAGGCTGCCGCGCGCACCGACGAGCTGCGCGCCAAGGGCGCCAAGCTCGGGCCGCTGGCAGGCGTGCCCATCGCCTTCAAGGACAACATGCACCTGGTGGGAACGCGCACCACGTGCGCCTCGCGCATGCTCGAGGACTACGAGTCGGTGTTCACCGCAACCTGCGTCCAGCGAATGCTCGACGCCGGGGCCACGCCCATGGGCAAGGCGAACATGGACGAGTTCGCCTTTGGCTCGTCCACGGAGACCAGCGCGTTCCACCGCACGAACAACCCGTGGGACACGGAGCGCGTCCCCGGCGGTTCGTCCGGCGGCAGTGCCGCCGCGGTGGCCGCCGGCGAGGTGGCGCTGTCGCTGGGGTCCGATACCGGCGGATCGATTCGCCAGCCCGCCGGCTTCTGCGGCGTGGTGGGCATGAAGCCCACCTATGGTGCCGTGAGCCGCTATGGCGTGGTGGCCTTCGGCTCCTCGCTCGACCAGGTGGGTCCGTTCGGCCGTTCGGTCGCCGACGTCGCCCTTGCCATGAACGCTCTCGTGGCCGGTGGTCGCGATCCGCTCGACTCCACCTCCCAGGAGGTGGCCCCCAACTTCCTCGACGGGCTGGAGGACTCGGTGGAGGGCATGCGCGTGGGCATCATGCCCGCGCTCATGGAGCACGAGGCCCTTACCCCCGAGATGCGCGAGGGCTTGGTGTCGGCACGCGACGCCTTGGAGGCCGAGGGAGCGCAGATCGTGGAGGTCGAGCTGCCCAACATGGACTCGGTCATCGCCGCCTACTACGTCATTGGCCCGTCGGAGGCCTTCTCGAACCTCGCGCGCTTCGATGGCGTGCGCTATGGGTACCAGGAGCCCGGTTGTGCCACGCTCGCGGAGCAGACGGCCCTGTCGCGCGCTCACGGCTTTGGCTCGGAGGCCAAGCGTCGCCAGATGCTCGGCGCCTACCTGCTCGCCTCCGGCGTGTACGACAAGTACTACTATCCGGCGCAGCAGGTGCGCACGCTCATCACGCAGGACTACAGGAACGCGTTCGAGCGTTGCGATGCCATCATGCTTCCCTCGTCGCCCACGTCGGCCTGGCGCTTTGGGGAGGTGAGCGACCCCACGCAGATGTACGCGTCGGACCTCTTTACCATCTCCAGCAACATTGCGGGCAACGGTGGCGTGAGCGTGCCCATTGGGCTGGGCTCGCAGTCGGGCCTGCCCATAGCGGCCCAGCTCCAGGGCCCGGCCTTCGAGGATCGCAAGCTGCTGCGCGTGGCGCGTGCGCTCGAGCGCGGCATCGAGGCCGCCGGACTGTTTTCGCCGGGCACGGTCGCCCCGGACTATGCCCATAGGGGAGGTGAGCTCGCATGAAGAAGCTCAAGGAAGTGCTCAGGGACTGGGAGGCGGTCATCGGGCTGGAGGTCCACACCGAGCTTACGACGCTTCAGACCAAGATGTTCTGCGACTGTCGGCTGAGCCACGACGACGAGCCCAACACCAACGTGTGCCCCGTGTGCCTGGGCATGCCGGGTGCGTTGCCCGTTCCCAACCGCAAGGCCATCGAGTCCATCGTTATGGCGGGACTGGCCACCAACTGCCAGATCCAGCCCAGGTCGTACTTCTATCGCAAGCACTACTTCTATCCGGACATGTCCAAGAACTACCAGACGACGCAGGGACCGGTGGCGTTTTGCATGTATGGCCATCTGGACCTGGAGGTCTCGGGGCAAGGTGCCCTGGAGCGTCCGGACAACACGGTGGACAAGGCCAAGGACGGCTCGTATGTGGCCCCCATCCGCATCCTGCGCATCCACATGGAGGAGGATGCGGCCAAGATGGTGCACGTGGGCGGCGGAGAGGGACGCATCGGCGGCGCGAGCGAGTCTCTCATCGACTACAACCGCTGCGGAACGCCCCTCATCGAGCTGGTCACCGAGCCGGACCTTCGCACGCCCGAGGAGGCGCGCCTGTTCATGGAGAAGCTGCGCCAGACGTTCCTCACGCTCGGCATCTCAGACTGCTCGCTGGAGAACGGGTCCATGCGCTGCGACGGCAACGTGAGCATTCGCCGCAGGGGCACCGAGCAGTTTGGCACCAAGACCGAGATGAAGAACATCAACTCGTTCAAGAGCCTGCACGACGCGCTCGAGTACGAGATCTGTCGTCAGGCGGAGGTGCTCGAGGAGGGCGGCATCGTCTATCAGGAGACGCGTCACTGGGAGCCCAGCAAGCGACGCACGGTGGTCATGCGCGTAAAGGAGACCGCCGACGACTACCGCATGTATCCCGATCCCGACCTCGCACCCTTCGACCTTTCGCAGGAGTTCGTTGAGCACTGCCGCGAGCGTGTGCCGGAGCTGCCCGACGCCAAGCGCGACCGCTATGTCTCGACGTTTGGCCTCAAGCGCGCCGATGCCGCTCAGCTAGCGGGCGACCCGGTGGTGTCGCGCTTCTTCGAGGAGGCCGCCAAGGCCGCGCCAAAGGCCGTGGCGACGGTTGCCAACGTAATGGTCAACCTCGTGCCCGCGACCAAGAACGTGCTGGCGTCGCAGGTGGCGAGCCTCGCCTCGCTGCTCGCGCAGGACGCAATTACCTTTGCCCAGGCACGCGAGGTCCTTGAGGTTGTGGACGACACCGACCTCGACCCCCAAAAGGTCGTGGACGAGCGCGGCATGCGCCAGAGCACCGATACCGATGCGCTTGCCGTTACCGTCGACGAGGTCCTCGCACGTTGCACCGACCAGGTCCGCCAGTATCAGGAGGGCAACAAGAAGGTGGTTGGCTTCTTGGTGGGGCAATGTATGAAGGCCTCCCGCGGCACCGGTAACCCCAAGCTCTTCAACCAGCTCCTGCGCGAGCGGCTGGAGGCGTAGCCAAACGGCCGAGTGGA
Organism: uncultured Coriobacteriaceae bacterium; assembly: GCA_902793195.1. GTDB lineage: Bacteria > Actinomycetota > Coriobacteriia > Coriobacteriales > Atopobiaceae > RUG440. The sequence continues at coordinate 49,762 of CADBCS010000020.1, forward strand.
CACGCACCAATGGCAGGCCCCTCCGTCTCGTGTGAGCGAGGCGGAGGGGACCCTTGTTTCTTCGTGCCGTATGTGGGGGAGAGGTTACTCCTCCAAGTCGACGATGGCGAGGGTCTTTCCCAAAGGTGCGAGGAGCTTGAGCAACGTGTTGATCTGGGGCGAGATCTCGCAACCCTCGATGCGGCTAATAACCGACTGGCGGATGCCGGCTGCCTCGCCGAGCCTCGTCTGCGAGAACGAGGCCTCGCGGCGGATGGCAGAGAGGCTCTTGAGCAGTCTGGCCTTCTCGTCGGAAACGAAGTCGACGGCCTCCCCGCGCTCGAGGAGCTCGTCGGCGCCAATCTGATCCTCGTCACTCCAAGAGATGCCCGTGCCATTGGGAAGCACGCTCAGACGAGACATGGCATCTTCGCCAGTTATGCCAAGCTCGTGCGCGGAATAGCGCTTCGAGACGCCACCGTCAAACCACACGACCACTCCGTCTGCACCCAGGGGGACTACTACCACAACGCTGCTACTCATTATTCTCTTCACTCCCAATCGAGCTGAGCACGTTAGCTCAGGCCCCATACCCTTGTTTAGATTCCTGTCTGGCCATCTATCATTATAGTTTGATTCATATTTTCATTGACGCAAAAAAATGAACGAGTGGGGAACGAAAAAAACAGCGCGTGAAATCATGCAGGATACGAGGTATTTCTGTTGACAAATAGCCAATTAATGTCAAATATGACGCGCGAGTAAAGCATACTAGCAATAATTGCTGCCAATGAAACTGTTTACTGTCGTTGTCATACTGTCAATAATTAGAATATTTGTATACAGAGAATACCTAAAAATATACATTTTATAGGATGTTTGCGCTAAGACTGGCCGTACTATTATTCATTGCACAAGGATGCATTGCATGCGATAGAAAACTATCGCGCCGAAATAGTTGCTACTTGGGAATACCACGCATCCGCTGTCTCGGACCTCGAGTTCGCTTGGTTGACACAGAGAGAATATCGGTCAATTTTATTCGCATTTTCTTCACAAACGAACTACCCGCGGGTTCGTGCGCGAGAAGGGGGAGCACGTGCCCAGCGTCTTGCAGGCAAGCCACCGTAGCGTTTCCTTGTTATACCCATCCCCCCATGGATGGAGGTATTGCACGAGGCGTTGTGCCGTGATAGTCTTGCCACCAGATAGAGGAGCGGGCACGATGAACAACGGGCGAGTTGGCAAACGAGGACCCTGTTGGGAGGCGATGTCTGCCGAACCAGAGCGGGTGGCAGCGTGCTCTGGTGGGCCTGTGGGGAATACCCTCAGGACTGTCTGCGGGTGAAGAGCACCACACGTGGGAGCGCTATCTTACAGGCATGCTTCGCATAGACGCACATCGCCCGTAAGGTCAGTGACCCTGCGGGCGATGCCTTTTGTTGGTGGTACGTCGCGGGCTACACATATGTTCGCGATTGCAGGAGAAGACGTGAGTGCGAAGGCGAAGGAGAGAACATGGCACAAGACGTACGTAATCTCACGGGTTCAATCGTGGCGCTGGTAACGCCTTTCAAGGAGAACGGTGAGGTGGACTTCAATGCCCTCGACCGTCTGGTGGACCTACATCTGGAGAACGAGACCGATGGCATATTGGTGCTCGGCACAACGGGCGAGTCGTCGACGATGACCGACGCCGAGGACGTGGCGGTGGCACAGCATGTGGTGAACCGCGTCGACGGAAAGATCCCCATCATCGGTGGTGCCGGCTCGAACTCCACCGAGGAGAGCCTTGTCAAGGCCAAGAGCCTCCAGATGATCGGCTGCGATGCGCTGCTGCTCATTACGCCGTACTACAACAAGTCCAACGAGGAGGGCATCTATCGGCACTTTACCGACGTGCTCGACGTAACCGAGATTCCCTCCATCCTCTACAACATCCCCGGTCGTACGGGTTGCTCCATCTCGGAGGCAAACGTCATCCGCCTTGCCGGGCACCCCAACGTGATGGGCATCAAGGAAGCCTCCGGATCCATTGCCTACGCGACGAGCGTGGCGCGTCACCTGTCTCCCGACTTTAGGATGTACTCGGGCAACGACGACATGGTCGTGCCTATCCTCTCGCTGGGCGGCTCTGGCGTCATTAGCGTGTGGGCCAACGTACAGCCCAAGCTCTGCCACGACATGGTGGCAAGCTACCTCGGCGGCGACTACCAGGCGGCGCTCAAGATGCAGCTGGACGGTCTCGACCTCGTGCACGCCCTGTTCTGCGAGGTCAATCCCATTCCGGTAAAGGCCGCGCTCTCCATGATGGGCCTCATCGAGGAGACCTATCGCATGCCGCTGTATCCCATGTCTGCCGCGAACCGCGATCGCGTGGAGCGCGTTATGAGGGAGGTCGGTCTCATTGGCTAGCACGATCGTGGTCGGCGCCTGCGGGCGCATGGGCAAGCTGGTGTGCGAGACCGTCGAGGCAGACGACCTGCTCGAGCTTGCCGGAACCTACGACGCGGACAACATCGAGCTGTTGGACCAGGATGCGCCGGCGGCGGACGTGGTCATCGACTTCTCGAGCCCGGCTGCCCTGCCCCATCTGATCGCCTATGCGGCACGGACCGGTGCGGCGGTCGTCTCGGGCACCACGGGCCTCACCGAGGCGGACATCGACCTCCTGCGCAATCTGGGCAAGACCAATCGCGTCGTGTGGTCCTCGAACTACTCGCTGGGAGTGGCCGTGCTGCGTCGCATGGCTGCCGAGGCGTCGCGTGCGCTGGGCGGCTGGGACGTCGAGATCGTGGAGACGCACCACAACCAGAAGGCCGACGCGCCGTCCGGCACAGCGAAGGCGTTGCTCACCGCCGTGGACCCGGCGGGGGAGAATGAGGTCGTGTATGGTCGCGAGGGCATCGTGGGCGCGCGTGGCGCTCGCGAGATAGGCATGCACGCCCTGCGTGGCGGCACGGTTGCGGGGACGCACGAGGTTCACTTCTTCGGCGCCGACGAGGAGGTCTGCCTCACGCATCGCGCCACGAGCCGCCAGATATTCGTGTCGGGTGCCGTGGCCTGCGCAAGGCGCCTGCTTAACGCCAACACGGGGTTGCACACCTTCGATGACCTGATGTTCTAGCGAAGGTCCACACGGCCAAGGCGGTGGGGTGGGGCTCCTCGTGCAGCTCCACCCCGCTGGTTTTGGAGCGTGCGCACACGTCCGTTGGCGGTGCGCATTTTGCGGCGTCGCTTGCGCTGTGCGATGCCTTTGCCGTATTCTGATAAGGCGAACAAGCGAGCAAAGCGAGGAGATCATGGGCAAGTCCTTCAAACGAATGGCGCCGCTTTGGGTCTCGTACCTCATTCTCTTTGGCTTGGCGGCCCTGGGGCCGCTGCTCTCGCAGAATGGCGGGATGAGCCGTGGCCACTGGGTGTTTTTGTTCCTCATGCCCTTTGCGATTGGGTGCGTGCCCTACGGCTTCATCATGGGAGAGGTGGTGCAGCACCGCACGCGGTCTGTGGGCAGGGTGTCGTGGCGCCTTGGGTTCTTCCACTTCATAGTTATGTATGCCGTGTTCCTTACGGGTATCTTCGACATGCTCATGCAGATCAGCGACGTCATGTACTATGCCGTGTGGCTCGCGCCCTCGTTCTTCTCGGGCATCTTCTTTGTGTTTGGCATGTGGATCATGCGCGTGGAGCAGGCCCACTCCGACGCACGCTATGGCGTCGAGGTGAGTCGCGGCGATCCCTGGGCCTCCTTCTTCGACCTGGAATGGGAGGACGATGACAACAAGCAGGTCGCGCCGACCGAGGCTCCCGATCGACCGAGCGCCAAGCGCGAGCGCCGCAAGGTCTTTGGCAGGCGAAAGTCGTCGGACGACGCCACCCAAAACGGATAGCACACAGATTCAGACGGACGGTCCCCGAAGGGACGACAGCCGATTTACAAGATGTGGTTGCAACCGTGTGCTCATCCGACTCACGATATAATGTCATATGTCGTATCGATGCCCAAGTTGGCAAACGTGACCGAGGAGGTTGCACATCATGGCTAATCGCTTTGTCCTCAACAACATTTCGTATCATGGCAAGGGCGCCATCGCCGAGGTTCCCGGCGAGATTACCCGTCGGGGTTTCAAGAAGGCGTTCGTCGCCTCCGACCCCGACCTGGTGAAGTTCGGCGTGACCGCCAAGGTAACCGACCTGCTCGACGAGGCGGGCATTGCCTGGGAGCTCTTCTCTAGCATCAAGGCCAACCCCACCATCAAGAACGTGCAGGACGGTGTTGCGGCGTTCAAGGCGTCCGGTGCCGACTGCATCGTGGCCGTGGGCGGCGGCAGCGCCATGGACACCGCCAAGGGCATTGGCATCATCGCCGAGAACCCCGAGTTCGCCGACGTGGTGAGCCTTGAGGGCGTTGCGCCCACCAAGAACCACGCCACCTTTACCATCGCAGTTGCCACTACCGCCGGCACCGCCGCCGAAGTGACCATCAACTACGTGGTGACCGACGTGGAGAAGGAGCGCAAGTTCGTGTGCGTGGACGTCAACGACATTCCCGACGTCGCCGTGGTCGATCCCGACATGATGGCCTCCATGCCCGCCGGCCTTACCGCCGCCACCGGCATGGACGCACTCACCCACGCCATAGAGGGCTACACCACCCGCGGTGCCTGGCAGCTGTCCGACATGTTCCACCTCGAGGCCATTCGCACCATCGCCAAGAGCCTGCGCGCGAGCTATGCGGAGGCCAAGTCCGGCGAGCCCGGAGAGGGCCGCGAGGGAATGGCCCTTGGCCAGTACATCGCCGGCATGGGCTTCTCGAACGTTGGCCTGGGCATCGATCACGCCATGGCCCACACCCTCTCGGCGCACTACGACACCCCGCACGGCGTTGCCTGCGCCATGCTGCTCCCCATTGCCATGGAGTACAACAAGCCGGTCGTCACCGAGCGCCTGGCCAACGTTGCCGTTGCCATGGGCGTTGACACCGCCGGCATGAGCACCGACGAGGCCGCAGACGCCGCCATCGCCGCCGTGCGCCAGCTGTCCGCCGACGTCAACATCCCCAAGACGTGCGATGGCCTGGTCGAGGCCGACCTCGACCAGCTCGCAAGCGACGCGCTCGCCGATGCCTGCTATCCCGGTAACCCGCGCGAGGCCGACCACGAGACCGTGAAGGAGCTCTTCCGCAAGATCATGGCGTAGTTCGTCTAGAAAAACGGTCACGCGTGCGAGGCGTCTTTGCCAAACCCCAGTTGGGGGAAGACAGCCTCTGCACGCGTGACCGTTTTTTTTGTGCAGTGGAAACCGCTACTCCTGCACCCCGAGGACCGACCCAACGATGGCCGAGACGATCGAGATGATGATGGAGCCCAAAAGGGCCGCCCAAAAGTCTACTACGTAGACTCCCACGTTAAAGAGGTTGAGCGAGAGCCAGCTGGCGACGTTGATGGCGAGGGCGTTTATCACAAAGTGGAATATGCCCAGGGTAAGAATGGTGATGGGCAGAGAGACGATCTGCATGATGGGCCGGATTATCGCGTTGACCAAGGCGATGGACAAGGCAAAGATCACGATGCTCAACAGTTGGTCTCCCACGGGCATCATTCCTGGGATGAGTGCCACGGCAACGGCGGCACCAACGGCGGCTGCAAGCCACGAGGCCAAGAACTTCATGTGCACCTCCTTTCGAATGCTAGCCATTATGACACAAAGGCGTTCGGCTTGAGTCAAGTAGCTTGGCATACAATCGCCTGCGCCTGGCTCGCATGGCGGTGATACCATGTGGTGCGTGACAAGTACGTCGATGGGAGGGAACGTGGCCGTCTCCATTGTCCAAACGTCCGAGGAGGGCATCGTCTGCAGTCAGGCCCGGGAGGCGCTTCGCGAGGGAGTGCGCTCACAGGGGGGTGCCGTGCTGCTCGTGCCCACGTTCGCGCAGGCGATCGACGCCCAACGCGTGCTTGCGCAAGAACGTGGCCTGGCGATGTCGGTTGCAACCACCACGCCGGCCGCCTGGGTTCGTGATCGCTGGGAGGTGTGGGGCGACGGGCGAGCCCTCGCCGACGACGTGGTGCTCTCGGTCTTGGCGCGAAGCGTCCTCGTGGACTCGACGGACGAGGAGCGTGGTCCCATCCGCCTTTCGGTGGGCATGGTTCGGCTGCTGTCTCGTTTGGTCAACCGTGCGCTGCCCTGGCTTCCGCTCGATGCCGACGGCAGGGCGATCCGTCCGGTCTGCGCCAAAGCCGGTCTCACCGAGACCGAGACGCGAGTCGTGGGCCTTGCGGGCAAGTTGGGCGTGCTTTTGGCACGGCGTGGGTATGTGGGCCGAGCCGAAGCCGGCGTGCGTCTGTGCCAGGCGCTCGCGATGGGCGGGGCGTCTTTGCCGGCGGTGGTCGCGTGCGGCTTCTCGCACATGGAGCGTCCCGACCGCGAGCTTTTGCGCTACCTTGCCGAGGCGACACCGGTGAGCTTGGTGGCACGGGCGGACGAGCGGGCGAGCGGTGCGGCGCTGCGCGAGCTGGTTGAGCAGCTCGGCGGGGCGTGGGATAAGCCCCAGGCGCTGCCGCCCCAGGCGCATCCGCATCGCGACGCCTGCCTGCAGGAGTTGTGCGGGGCGCTCTTTGGGGACGCTCCCGCAGGTCGTCGCGGGGGAGACGCGGTCGAGCTCCTGCATGCGACCGGGCCCGTGGCCGAGGCCGAGCTCGTCGCACGGCGCGTGTGCGAGCTCGTGGGGGAGTGTGCGGGGGACAAGCTGCCCTGCGTGGCGATCGCCGTGGCAGACGGCGAGAGCGCCCGTCGCGAGCTGGTTCCCAAGCTCGTCGCGCGAGGGCTGAGCGTAAGGCAGCAGTGGACGCGCGCACTGGGAGACGTTCCCGCCATACAGGGGTTCCTCTCGTTTGCCCGCATCGTCGCACAGCTGGTGGAGCTCGACGCGAGCTGGCCGGAGCCCGCACACGGGCTCGAGGGTCCCGTGCCCCAGTTGGGAGACATGAGCTGGTGGCCACCACGCGAGCTCGTGGACTTCCTGCTTGGCGACCTCTCGAACATGCCTGCCGCCCGAGCGTGGCAGCTCGACGCGCAATGGCGCGGCAACCGGCTTCTCACCCCAAGGGACGTGCTCGCCACCCTGCAGTCCGAGAGGGACACGTCGGTGCCCGTGGCCCGTGCGACCGGCGAGTTGCTGCGCGGACGCGTTGGCTCCGCGGCCTCCAAGCTGCTCGCACCGCTCGTCTCGCTTGGCAACGCCCGCGAGCGCGTCCAGGCGGACGAGGCCATGGCATCCATGCAGGCGATCCTGCGCATTGCCGGAACGCTGCACGACCTCGGCGTAACGGCCGACCCTTCCGTGGAGGGCGCGTTGCCCCTTCGTGAGCTCGTGCGCCTGTGCGAGTGGGGCGTAATGGGTTCGAGCATGGTGGAGCGCGCGGCGCTTGGGGAGGGGTCGGCCCAGGTTGTGGTTACCGACATGCAGGGCGCCGCGTCTCTTGGCCCATGCTCGGTGGAGTCGCTGGTCCTATGCGGATGCACCGCGGCCGAGCAGTCCCTGCAGACGGGAGATGACCTCTTGCGGTCCCTGCTCGAGCGCCTTGGCGTTGAGCCGCCGGACAACCCCATTGCCCAGATGCGCGCCACGCTTGCGGCGCTCGTGCGCGTGCCGCGTAGGCACCTGGTGTTCGAGTGGACGCAGACAAACGCAGACGGGGGCGAGGCGTATCCCTCCGTAATGCTCACCGAGGTGCTTACGGCGCTGGGCGTTGGGGCTGGCGAGGACCCGGCCAACGCCGGAGTGTCCGTGCGCCGTCGTGCCGAGACGGACCTGGTGGCCAATCGCGGCGCGTCGGGCATGCGCCCACTCGTGGTGGCAGACGACCCGCCGGCCCCCGCGGGCAAGCTCAGCTCCGAGGTCCGAGAGCTCGTGTTCGTACCGCAAAACGGCAGCCTGCGGCTTCCCGGCGACCGCCCCGTACTCTCCGCCTCTCAGGTGGAGACCTACCTGGACTGCCCCCTCAAGTGGTTCAGCCTCAGGCGCCTGCGGTTGGGAGGCGTCGACGCCGGTCACACGGGCATGGAGATGGGCACCTTTGCGCACCGCGTGTTGGAGAAGACCCACGGCGAGTTGCTTGTGCGTGCGTTGGGAGAGGGGGACGAGCCCCTCAGTGAGGCGCAGATACGCGAGCTCGGCGAGCGAAGCCTCACGACGAGCGTATCAGGATCGCGCGTGGATGCCGCGAACCTGGATCTGGCCCGCTCGACGCTCGAGCTCGAGTTCGACCTGCACCAGCAGCACATGTACATGGTGCGCAAGCCCCGACCGTCCCAGCAGCTGCTCGTGGCGCACAACTCCATGGAGCGGGCCCAGGAGGAGAGGCTCAAAAAGGACCTGCTCTCGACCCTGGAGTACGAGACGCGCATCCTGCAAGGGTTCGAGCCACGTCTCTTTGAGTGGAGCTTTGGCAGGGGAGACGATCTGGTCGAGTATGCCGGGGCCTATTTTACGGGTACGGTGGACCGCATAGACGTGAGCACTCACGGTACGGCGGTGATCATCGACTACAAGCACAAGAGTCCTGCGGGATTCGCGACGGAGTACGATGCCCTGCAGCCCGGCGTGCTGGAAGGCACGCAGCTTCCCAACCGCGTGCAGTCGCTCATCTACGCGCAGGTGGTCCGGCGTGCGTTCGAGGGGCAGCTGCGCCTGGTGGGAACGGTGTACCTGAGCACCAAGAGCCCCCACGCGCTCGCTGGCGCGGCCGACGAGAACGTGGCCGACCTCGTGTTTGGCAACCTGCGTGCGGCGCGCATCCCCAGCGTGTGCGTGCCACGCACCTCGAAGGGGGAGTCGGGCATGGAGGACCTGCTCGACCGAACCGAGGAGCTGGTTGCCGAGCAGGTGGGGCGGATGCTCGCGGGCAACGTCGAGGCACGTCCGCGTGACTGGCACTCCTGTGACTTCTGCCCGGTGGCTCAGTGCGAGAGGAGGCTGATGCGATAATGGCCGCCATAGACCTCACCAGACTCAACGATTCGCAGCGGGCGGTGGCGACGCGGCTCGACGAGCCGCTGTTCGTTGCGGCAGGTGCTGGGTCGGGAAAGACGTTCACCCTTACGGCCCGACTCGTACATGCGCTGTCCTTGGGATCTGCCACCGACGGCGGACGGTATCTGGACTCCATCGACCAGGCCCTGGTCATCACCTTTACCAAGGCCGCAGCGCTCGAGATTGCCGAGCGCGTGCGTGGGGCGCTTCGCGCGGCGGGCGAGGAGGACCCGTACCTGCGCGAGGAGTCGTTTAAGGTGGACGGGGCGTGGATCAGCACCATCCATGGCATGTGCGCGCGGATACTGCGCAGACATGCCGTGGAGCTTGGTGTGGACCCCGAGTTCAGGGTGTGCGAGGGGAGCGTGCACGAGGCGCTTGCGGCCCGGGCGATGGACGAGGTCCTGTCGCAGGTGCAGCACGACGACGCCTTTGCCGCCCTCAGGCACGAGTATGCCCTCTGGAGCCCAGGTGGCATTGCCGACATGGTGCGGACGCTGAGGTCGGAGGCGTCCAAGTGCGTTGACGGGTTCGACGGGCTGGTGTGGCCCACCACCAACGAGACGGCCGCCTGCATGCGTCGTCTGCTTGCGGCGATGGAGGCCATCTGCGCGGTCAAGCTCACTCCCAAGCAGAGCGCCGTGGCCGAGGCGACCCGTGACGCCGTGGCGGGCTTTTTGGCTCTGGCCCCTGGCGAGCAGACCGCCGACCGCGCGTGCCAGGCACTTGCGGGGCTGAGCGTGCCCTCCCTGCGCGCCGCCGCAACGAAGGCCCTGGCCGCGGACGCTCGACAGTGTCTGGTCGAGGCGGTGGTGTGCGCCCAGTACGAGCGCGTGCAACAGTTCGCCCCACAGCTCGCAGACATTGCGCGTCGGGTGGACGAGCGGTTTGCGGAGCTCAAGCTCGAGCGCTCCTATCTGGACAACGACGACCTCATCGCCCTTGCCCTGGAGGCCGTGGAGCGCTGTCCCGAGGTCACGAAAGACTATGCGGGGCGCTTTAGGCTCGTGATGATCGACGAGTTCCAGGACACCGACTCGCGGCAGCTCAGGCTCATCGGCTTGCTGTCCGGCGAGCATCGCGAGCACCTCACGACGGTGGGGGATGCCCAGCAGTCGATTTATCGCTTCCGTGGCGGCGACGTCGAGGTGTTCCGCGAGCATGGCCGATCGCTTCCCGAATCGGCGCACGTGCGCATGGACGTCAACTATCGAAGCGACCCGCATGTGCTCGCCGCCGTCGAGCGCGTGTGCGGCGACACGGGCATGCTGGGCGACTTCCTCAAGCTGGCCGCGGACGGAGGGCGCACCAGTCGCTATGTGGCTCGCGACCGCGAGGGAACCATGCCGCCGCGCATCCGTCTGGAGGTGGCGAACGGAGGCACGTCGGAGCTTATGAGCGCGGTGCTTGCGGCCCAGCTCGCAGACCGCCTTGCCGACTACCACGCCAAGGGTCAGCCGCAGGGGAGCATGGCGCTGCTGTTGGGCACCACCAGCAAGGTGGGCATGTATCTGGACGCCTTGCGCGCCCGGGGACTCGAGGCTCTGGTAACGGGAGGGTCGTCGTTCTCGCAGACGCCCGAGGTGGGCGTGATGCAGGCGCTGCTCCATACGCTCGCCAACCCGCACGACACCCAGGACGGCCTGTTCAGGCTGCTCTCCAGCGAGATGTTCATGCTGGATGCCGACGACTTCGTCCAGCTGGGGTCGCAGGGGCAGGACAAGCTCGACGCGCCGACCAAGCGTCCCATAGAGCAGTGCTTCGTGAGAGGCGCGCTGGAGCTGTACCAAGGGGCGTGCCCCTCCGAGCGTCTGGTCTGCGCGCACGATGTGCTGCGCAGGGCGTTCTCGCGGATGGGCCGCTGGCCGCTGGCCGACGTGTGTCAGAGCGTGGTGGACGAGAGCGGTTGGCTCGAGCGTCTGGAGGCGCAGGGCACCGACGGCCTTGCGCGGGCGGCCAACGTGCTGGCGTCCGTGCGCTACGTGCGTGAGCTCACGACCGACCTGGGGTTGGGACCAGCGCGTGCGGCAGACGAGTTCGACCGCTGGCTCGAGGCGTCCAAGCTCACGCCCAAGAACCTCTCGGGCGATCAGGTGGACGCGGTCCGGGTGATGACGGTACACGGATCCAAGGGACTGCAGTTCGGCGTGTGCGCCGTGGCCGAGTGCTGGAGCTCGCCGGGCGTGGAGGGGGGTCTCTCGCTGGGGAGGAGGGACGGCAGGTGCATGGTGTGCGCCAAGCCCAAGGAGACACCCAAGGAGTTTGGCAGGCTACGCCGCGAGTACGTGCCGCCCGAGGACTGGGCGCAGTGCCGCTCGGTGGCAGACTGGGCCATGATGCTCGACGCGCAGGAGATGCAGGCGGCGATGGACGAGAAGGCACGCCTGCTCTATGTGGCGCTCACGCGCGCCGAGGAGGCCTTGGTCGTGGGGCTGCCCGTTGCCGACAAGGACTGGCTGAGGTCACCCATGGCGATGCAGACCCTGGGCGCGTTCGTGGATGTGGACGAGCTGGCTTCCGGCGAGCGGCGCATCGAGGTGTCGCCACAGGCACCCGTGGAGGTGGAGCTGAGGGTGCCGGACGGTGCCGGCGGCATGCGGCTGGTTCGCCAGGAGGCGGTGGTGGACGATGGCGTGGCGCGTGTGGTGAGTCTTGCGCGGCCGCAGGAGAAGGGCGACCCTTGGGTGGCCGACTCCGCGGGCTCGCTCAGCGGGTTCGACGGCGAGCTGCCCCTCTCGGTTCGCAGGATTTCCGTCCACGGCGTCGCGGGCCAAGACTTCGTGCAGACGCCGGATAGGAGCTTCCCGCTGTACGACATTGGCGCGAGCGAGCTCGTGCCAAGCGGGTGGAGTCCGCGCGACGACGTGTTTAGCTACTCCTCCGTATGCAGGCAGCTGGAGGAACGCGACGCATCCCAAAGCGGAAAGAGGCCGCCTGCGCCGACCCGTGCCGAGCAGGACGCACGGGCAGAGGGGTCTGCCTACACGCCCGACGCGGACAAGGCCACGGCGCTGGGATCGGCCTTCCACGAGCTTGCCCAGACCATGGTGGAGACAAAACGCGACCATAGTCCCGAGCGGATGGAGGCGCTCGCGCGAACGTGGCGTCTCTCGGAGCGGCAGAGGACGAGGCTGCGTGCGGCCGTGGAGCGATGGGAGAGGAGCGAGCTCCGGCAGGAGGCGTGGTCGTGGCCGCTCGTGCGCGCCGAGGTGCCCTTCTTCGTTCGTGTGGAGGACTCCGCCTACGGTGACTACATGGAGGGTGCCATCGACCTGCTGTGCACCGAGGGTCCCGAATGCGAGGGACATGCCCTGGTGGTGGACTACAAGACCGGCGACCTTGGACTCGGCGAGGAGGAGATGCTCGAGCGGCACGGGATGCAGGCCGAGCTGTATGCCCAGACGCTTCTCTCGCAGGGTTTTAGTGGCGTGAGCTGCGCGTTTATGGCCGTGGAGACCGGTGTGGTGGCCCGCTGGGAGTTCTGCGGCGCGTGAGGTGTGTCCCCGGTGCGGGGGCGTCCCTGGTGCGGGGGCGCGTCCCTGGTGCGGGGTGCCGCGTGGGGGTGCCGCGTACGATAACGTGACTAAAGCAGTCCCTACCGCGCACGATTTTGCCCGGAAATCGCGCGCGGTAGGGGCCGAACTTGTCACCAAATCGTACATGCCGCGTACGACTTCCTCTTGCCTGTCGCCGAACGCTGTCTGCAAAGTTGCTGAACGATTGTTAAAATTATTCTGCAAGTGTAGCCTGTGTCGAGGAATCGAGGTGCCATGATACGTTCTAAGAGTGTGGTCACGATAGCGTTGGGCGCGATGCTCGCGTTTATGGGCTCCCCCGTTGGGGCACTGGCCGAAGGGGCCGCTGTTCCCAGCGAACAGGAGAGCGCGCAGGAGCCGACCACGTTGGGTGAGACTCCTGCAACCGAGGTACCTACGCCCAACGAGGATCTTGTCATGGAGAACGAATCGGTCCTCACCACGCAGGACGAGGCCGTGGATGTGGTCGAGTCGGATTCGACCGCGGACATCGAAGAGGTGGTGGTCGAAGACGAGTCTGGTTCCGGGAAGACTCAGGATGACGCAGTGATTACCACCCAGTCCGAGGGCGATGCGCTCCAGACCCAGGCTGCCGGCAGCGTGAGGTATCGCACGCACGTGCAGCGAATCGGTTGGCAGGGATGGCGCAACAACGGCGCGACGAGTGGTACCTCCGGCATGTCCAGACGCCTGGAGGGCATAAAGATTGCGATAGGCGGCGTATCGGGCGGAATCGAGTACCGCACCCATGTTCAAAAGCAGGGCTGGCAGGGATGGCGCAGGAACGGAGCGATGAGCGGCACCTCCAACAAGTCACTGCGACTCGAGGCGATTCAGATTCGCTTGACCGGAGCCGCGGCAAAGAGCTACAACGTCTACTATCGCGTGCATGCGCAGAAGTTCGGTTGGATGGGCTGGGCATGTAACGGTGGCTCTGCGGGAACCGCGGGATACTCCTATCGGCTCGAGGCAATCCAAATTAGGCTTGTGCCCAAGGGACAAAGGGCACCCGGCTCGACCGCAAACGCGTTTCGCACGGTTGTTAAGAGCATCTCGGGAAGGCGCTGGAATATAACCATGCCCTCGTCTTGGGGCGGTTCGGCAGGCTTTACGCTCAGTCGCAATCAATCCTACGGGCCGTACTTCAGCAAGTTGTGGCGCGCGGGCAACAGGGGGAGCGTCTGGTACATGTTCCCTGAGTATGCCGTTGCAGATCCTACCGGCATGACCGTTCGGCTCAAGAGCGGGCAGACCATAAAGGTGTTCACGGGAGGAGGCTTTGGCGATAGCTACGTAATACCCATACATAACATCAACTCCAGCGGCGAGAACCTCTACGTCGTTGCATACACGTTCAATGCGCTGCGACAGCTGGCAGCTTGTACCAGCATCAACGCCTCTTTCTCGAATCCTTAATCGCGTCTTGCGTCCCTGGCGTGGGGGCGTCGCGTCCCTGGTGTGGGGGCGCGTGCCTGGCGCGAGGGCGCCGCGTGACAGGTGAGAGGGCGCGTCCCTGGTGTGGGGGCGCGTGCCTGGCGCGAGGGCACCGCGTACAATAACGTGACAAAAACGGTCCCTACCGCGTACGATTTCGGCTGATTATCGTACGCGGTAGGGGCCGATCTTGTCACCAAATCGTGCGCGGTGCCCCTGCCAGGCCCGTAAATCGCGCGCGGTAGGGACCGGACTTGTCACCAAATCGTACACGGTATCCCTGCCAGGCCCGAGAATCGCGCGCGGTAGGGACCGGACTTGTCGCCAAATCGTACATGGCGCCGCGCACCCTCCCGTTGCGGTCGTTTCTGGGCAGCGGTCGCGCTAGAATGGGAACCCAAACGAGCGAGCAGAGAGGGGATGCGGCGCATGGCGTTCGTACACCTGCACAACCACACGGACTTCTCGATTCTGGACGGGGCCACGCGCGTGGGCGACCTCGTAAAGCGCGCGGTCGACCTGGAGATGCCAGCGGTGGCGCTCACCGACCATGGCTACATGTTTGGTGTGCCAAACTTCGACCTCGCCTGCAGGAGCTACAACACGTCGCAGGTCGACTTTAAGCAGTGGTCGCACGACGTGGAGTGCTTCACCAAGGGATGGGACCTCGAGGAGCCCGCCGCCGACGCCGTGGACGCCAAGCCGCATGACCGGGCACATGCGCAATGGGAACGCGACGTGGCCATTTGGCAGCAGACGGGAGACGTGGAGGCGGTAAAGGCCAACAAGCCCGCGCCGCTCATCAAGCCCATCTTTGGCTGCGAGGCCTACTTCATCACGGATGACCAGATCGAGCGCGGTACGCGCCAGCATCGCTACCACCTCATCCTGCTGGCCAAGGACGAGCGCGGCTACGTCAACCTCATGAAGATGATGTCCAAGGCCGCAAACGAGATGTACTACTACAAGCCGCGCACCACGCTGGACATGCTGCGCGAATACCACGAGGGCATCATCTGCCAGAGCGCCTGCGTCCAGGGCATCATCCCGCAAAACATACTGGACAACAACTTTGCCGAGGCCGAGCGCTGGGCGCGCACGTTCCAGGACATCTTTGGCGAGGACTTCTACATCGAGATACAGGATCACGGGCTCACCTTCCGAAACGGCTACGACGACCGCAGGCTCAGCGAGCAGCTGGTCGCGCTGGCGCACAAGCTGGGCATCAAGGTGGTGGCCACCAACGACATCCACTACCTCGTGCGCGAGGACGCGCCCGTGCAGGACACGCTGTCCTGCATCGGCACCAACGCCAAGGTGGACCAGGTGGACCGCAAGCGCATGCAGGGCTCGGAGTTCTACATGAAGACCGAGGAGGAGATGCGCCAGATCTTCTCGTGGTGTCCCGAGGCATGCGACAACACGCTGGAGATCGCGACCAAGTGCAACCACGAGCTGGACTGGTCGTCCATGTTCCTGCCCAAGTTCCCCGGCCTCGAGGAGGGGGAGACCTCCGAGGAGCGCTTTCGCAAGGAGTGTGAGGCCGGCCTGGCCATTCGCTACGGCGACGACTGGGACGGGCGGCAGATCAACGGCGTGGACATCCGCGAGCGCTTTGAGTACGAGTACCAGGTCATATGCACCAAGGGCTTTGCGGACTACTTCCTCATTGTGCAGGAGTACGTGCGTTGGGCCAAGCAGCACGGCATTGGCGTGGGGCCCGGACGCGGATCGGCCGCTGGTGCCATCGTGGCGTACGCCATGGACATCACCACCTTCGACCCGCTGGAGAACGGCCTCATGTTCGAGAGGTTCCTCTCGGTCGAGCGCTCCGAGATGCCCGATATCGACATGGACTTCGACGATGAGCGGAGGCTGGAGGTAATCCAGCACGTCCGCGAACTGTACGGCGCCGACCGCGTGAGCCACGTTATTACCTACTCCACCATCAAGGCGAAGAACGCCATCAACGACGCGGCACGCGTGCTGGACTTTCCGGTGTACAAGGCCCAGCGCCTGTCCAAGATGGTCTCGAGCAGCCCCTCGGCCAAGCTCAAGTTCACGCTCAACAAGACGGAGGGCAAGGAGGACCTGTACAGCCAGGACTTCGTGGACGCCTACCGAAACGACCAGGAGGACCGCCGCATCATTGACGCGGCCCTCTCCATCGAGGGCCTCACGCGTGGCGAGGGCGTGCACGCCTGCGCCGTGCTCATTACGCCCACGCCGGTGAACGACCACGTGCCCACCAAGCTCGACACCAAGGGCGGGGTCGAGATCACCCAGTACGAGGGGCACTCCGTCGCGGACATGGGCCTGCTCAAGATGGACTTTTTGGGTCTGCGCACCCTTACCGTAATCACCAAGGCGCTGCGCAACATCCTCGCGAACCATGGCACGGCGGCCGACGCCGCCTCCGCGCCCGAGGCCGTGCGCTCCACCCTCAAGCCCAACAGCACGGGCGTGGACATCGACGTGGACAAGATTCCCTTTGGCGACCCGCACATCTTCGAGCTCATGGGTCGCGGCCACACCGCCGGCGTCTTCCAAATCGAGTCGTCGGGCATGACGGCAACCATCAAAGGCATGCAGCCCCGCGAGTTCAAGCACGTGGTCGCACTCATCGCCCTGTACCGCCCGGGTCCCTTGGGGGCGGGCATGGTCGCCGACTACATCGACCGCATGAACGGCCGCAAGGAGGTTGCGTTCTACGACAACCGACTGGCCGACATCCTCTCCGAGACCTATGGCACCATGGTCTACCAGGAGCAGGTCATGCAGATCTCCATGAAGATGTGCGGCTTCTCGGCCGGCTAGAGCGACTCGCGCATTCGCAAGCCGGTGGCAAAGAAGAAGATCAAGCTCCTTACCAGCACGGTGTTCCACTGGGAGGACGGCAGCGACGAGACCACCTACGACCACTGGATGAACGGTGCGACGGCCTGGCTCAAGGCATACTATCCCCGCGAGTACATGGCCTCGGTACTCACGAGCTACATGGGCAAGACCGAGAAGATCGTGCACTACCTCAGCGCCTGCCGGCACGAGGGGATCGAGATACTTCCTCCCGACATCAACGAGAGCGGAAAGGACTTTACGGCCGTGCCCGAGGGCATACGCTTTGGCTTCGCCGGCATCCGAGGAGTGGGCGAGGGCGTGGGCGAGGCGATCCTGGCCGAGCGAAAGAAGGGTGGCCCGTTTAAGAACCTCCACGACTTCGTGGACCGCGTGGACACCAGCACCGCGAACCGGCGCGTGGTGGAGGCGCTCATCAAGAGCGGAGCCTTCGACGCCACGGGCTACACGCGCCGCCAGCTCATGTTCTTTGTGGACAAGAACAACCCCACCAACATCCTGGATGCGGCGGCAAAGAGGCAGCGCGACCGTGCCTCGGGCCAGGTGTCGCTGTTCGACATGTTCGCCGACGTGGAGGGATCGGGCTTCGACCAGGACGTGCCGGAGCCGGACGGCGTGGAGTGGGACCGCAGCATGAAGCTCGCCTTCGAGAAGGAGGTGCTGGGCCGCTACGTGAGCGACCATCCCCTGGGGCCGTACGAGTACGCCCTCTCGCAGGCGCGCGACTTCCAGATATCGGACCTGGAGGCAACGGACGAGGTGGTGGACGCACGAACCGGCTCGACCACGTCGCGCCCCCGCGTCGAGGACGGCAAGAGCATACGCCTGGCCGGGATGCTCTCGTCGGTAGCCAAGAAGTCGACCAAAACGGGCAAGTCCATGGCCATCATCACGATCGAGGACATGGAGGGCGAGGTCTCGTGCGTGGTGTTCCCCAACCTCTACGAAGAGTGCGCGGCCACGCTCGCGGGCAACGTGAACGACCAGACGGGGGAGTCGGAGGGAGACATCTTTGTGCAGGTCACCGGCAAGCTGGAGCGTAGCGACCGCGGCATCCAGATCATCTGCTCCAAGGTCTCGTCGCTCGAGCTATCCGACCGCACCAACAAGCCCAAGATCGTTGAGGTCACGCTTCCCTCCCACAAGCTGAGTCGCGGCCGCATGGAGAAGCTCGGGTCGGTGTTCTCGCGCTATGCCGGCCTGGACAGCGTGGAGATACTGGTGCGTTCCGGCACGGGCCATACCATGCGCATGACACTGCCCGCACGCATCGACGCGCACAACCAGATCATGCTGCAACAGGTCCGCGACATCCTGGGCCGCGAGGGCAGCATCGCCCTGGTGTAGCGCAACTCGCCCGTCGGGGACGGTCCCTTCCGGATTAGTCCAGCGGGGACCGTCCCCGACGGGCGAGTATGCCGCTACAGGTTGAGCTTGAATCCTCAGACGAAGGCAATCCTCTTGCCCTCCGAGACACACTGCGAGAGGTAAAGGTTGATGAGTCGTTGGTAGGGTATGCCGGACTCGGCGGCTTGGCGCTTGAAATAGCGGATGACGTCGTCGTCAAGGTTCATCGTTACCTGGCTGTGCGGCTTCCTGACATAGGGGTTCTCGACCGAGCCGCTGAAGTCATACTCACTGCGCATTTACGTACCTCCAATACTGTGCGGACTCCCTCTTGGTCGCCCTCCTCGCCGATATGATGCGGATCACCTCGCCGCCGTGTTGGGTCCCACTCGAACCTCACGCACTCACCTCCCCAATGTACATATTCTATAATTATATGGTAAGTATATCGGACGGAAGGCTATGCGACATCCTGGGCCGCGAGGGCAGCATCGCCCTGGTGTAGCGCAACTCGCCCGTCGGGGACGGTCCCTTCCGGACTGCGGGGGCGGTCCCCGACGGGCGAGTTTGCCGCTACAGGTTGAGCTTGGTGAACACCAGTGGCGCGAGGTAGAGCGCCGCGACGCCCGTGAGGGAGTTCTTGAGAAACTCGAACCAGCGGGCGTCGGCGATGAGGGCCGAGGCGAGGCGCGGTGCCAGATGCAGCCCGCCCACGACGACGAGACCCACCAGCAGACGCAAGGCCATGCGCTTCCAGCCGGCCTCATGGGGCCGCACCTCAAAGCGGAGGAACCGTCGCTCCAGATACCAGCCGACGATGGCGCCCGCAAAGATGCCAATCGACTTGAAGCAGTCGATCTGCATGAGATAGGGGTCAACCACCAGAGTGCCTGCGGTGTCGTAGTCTGTGGGGTATGTCCGCAGCGTGACGTAGGCAATAAAGGCGACCGTGCCAACGACCGACGCCACGAGCACAACCGAGTCCCGTCCGTCCCGCCGCTCGACCCACGCGATCAGCTTGTCCACGAACGCAATTACGAGCACGCTCTCCACCAGGGCCACCAGCACGTCCTGCGGCGTATGCACGCCCAGATAGTTGCGAGAGAACGCCATGAGCAGCACCCACAGGATGGTCGCCACCAACAGGATGGGCCGACGCCTGCGATAGTACCATCCCGTGGCACCCACCACGTTCGCGGTCATCTGCGTGTGCCCGCTGGGAAACGAGTATCCCGTCGCGTCGGGCAGCGCCGCCTGTGACGGGCGCACGCTCGCGTCGCGAACCCACGGCCGGTAGCAGCACACGGTGTTCTTTACGAGCTGGTTGACGACCGACCCCATGGTGGCGCCAAGGATGACAAGGGTGCCGGTGCGCTTGTCGAGACACCAGTACAGGAGTGCCGGGACGAGGAACAGGATGCTGCTGCCCCCAACCTGCGACACGAGCAGGAAGAACTGGTTCACAAGCTCGGGGGCGATTTCGCGCAGCCCTTGCAGCCATAGCAGGAAGCCAATGTCCATGGTCACACCCCCAGTATGAGATTCCGCAAGCCGCTAGCCCACCATGGCCGGCTGTGGGCTTACGAGCAGGGCGATGGAGTCCTCGTGTCTTGCGATGAACTCCACCGTCACCATGCTGTGGCCCACGTCCACGACCTTGCGTGCCCAGCTATAGGTGCCATCCCGCTCGTCTCGTTGGTGATTCATCGCGGCGAGCCAGTCCCTGAGGTCTCGGCTTTGGTTGAGCTGCCGATGGGCGTCCCACAGGTCCGCAAAGCCCCGCTGCTGGAGACTGCGCAGGTATGCGTCGTTGGTCGTGAAGTAGCGGAAGTGATTGCCGTTCCACTCAACGATGGCAAAAGGCGCGTCCGCGGCAGTCGACGAGGTTGGCCGATTGGGCGAGATGCCCTCCGCAGGGCGCTGCGAGAGCAGGTTGACGCGACCCACCTTGTCCAGGAAGCAGCGCTCCGCCTCGTCCTCCACTCCCGCGAACTCGCCGAGCTCCATCTCGTCGATGGGGACGGGACGCGAGAACAGGAAGCCCTGGATCATCTCGCAGCCTATGCTGCGCAGGAACCGGAACTGCTCGTCGCTCTCCACGCCCTCGGCGAGCGTGCGCACGCCGAGGCGCTTGGCCATGTCCACGATGGAGCGGATGATCTTCTTTGAGTTGCGGTTCTCCTCGAAGCCACGCAAAAACGCCATGTCGATCTTGAGCACGTCGAACTGATAGTCCTTGAGTACGTTGAGCGAGCTGTACCCGCTGCCAAAGTCGTCCATCCAGATCTCGTATCCCGCCTCGCGGAACTTGTCGATCTGGGCGTTAAACCGCTCGCCGGCCTGTTCGAGCGTCGATTCGGTGATCTCGATGCCAATGAGCGAGCGGGGGATGTCGAACTCTTGGGCACTCGCCTCCACCTCGGCAAAGATGTCGCACAGTTCGAAGTCGAGCCGCGAGAGGTTGAGCGACAGGGGCACCACGTCGAGGCCCTGGTCCATCATCGAGCGAAGGTCGCTACAGGCGCAGCGCACGATATGCGTGTCGTGCTTGTGGATGAGGTGATGCCGCTCCAGCGTGGGGATGACCTCTCCGGGCGAGATGATGCCGTAGGTGGGGTCTACCCAGCGCGAGAGCACCTCGACCGCGCATGCCTTGCCGGTGAACGAACGTACGATCACCTGATAGTAGGGTCGGATGCTTCCCTGCGCTATGGCGACGTCGAGGGACTTTACCAGATGGTCGCGCAGGGTCACCTCGTGCTTGAGCTTGTTGTCGAACAGGCGGACGCTCGCGTTGTAGGCTCCCTTGATGCTGTCGCAGGCGATCTTGGCCCGCTCCATGGCAAGAAGGGCGCTCAGACGGTCGTTGACGATGCGGCAGATGCCCGCCTTGAGCGCGATGGGAGCCCCGCGACGAAGCGTGTCCACCTCTGTACAGATGCGCTCGGCACGTGAGCGTGTGTTGCCGCGTGTGGTTGCCACCACAAAGGTGTCCACACCCATGCGCGTGACAAGATCGCCACCAAACTCCCTGCGTATGAGGTCGGCCAGACGGACGAGCAACAGATCGCCCTCGGGCAGGCCGTAGGTGCGGTTGAACGCCTTGAAGTTCTCGATGTCCAGGTGCACGATGCTCAGCGGCTGGCCCCAGGCGTCATATTCGTCCAACCTGCCCTGAAGCTCTGCGCGAAAGGCCGTGGGGACCATCATGCCCGTGAGCGCGTCCACGTCCTGGGCATGGGTACCCAGCGAGGGCACGTCTCCCACGGCGTGCTGTGCCTCGGCGCGCTCGTCTGGCGCTGCCACCTCCAGCACAATGCGCCCCTCGGTCGCTGCCGCGCGCTCAAGGGCGTCTTGGGCCTTCTCCATAAGCTCCAAGATCGTGCCGTCCCGCAACACGGCGCCAATTGCCACGTCGGCCTTGTCCGCACCCAGGACGAGCGCGAGGGCGTTTTTTACGTTCGCAAGCATTTGCTCGAGCATGGTGCGTAGCCGCGGGTGCGAGATGCTCTCGAAGACAACCACGAAGGTGGCCTGCTCGTAGCGCACCAGCGTGTCCGTGTTGCGGATGGCGTCGGTGATGGCGTTGGCAATGGCGCACAGCGTTGTGTCGCGGCCCGCCTGCCCGGAGACCTCCACACCCGTCACGCGCAGCATGGCGAGCCTGCTCGCAACAAGGTCCTTAATGCCGTCCTCCAAGTACGCGCGGCCGAGCGCATCGGTCCGGTCGTCGCGATAGCGGTGATTGGCGTCGTGTTCCATGATGTTGCGCATCTCTTGCGCCTCATCGTCTGTGGGAGGGGCCAGCGTCTCCTCGTTGATCGCCTTGACCAGCTCGATGGCGCGCGGCGCACCATCCACCTCCACGTAGCGCGTGGATATATAGAAGGCATCGTCGCCCACGAACTCGAACTTCGAGACCGAGTGCTTGCACGAGACCGTGCGCGCGGAGATGCAGTTCTGGCAGCGCCGCCCCTTGTTGAGGATGTCGTAGCATCGGTGGGGAAGGTCCAGCTCGCCCTCGCTCCCCAGCGTGCTGCCCTCCATGTGGTTGGGGTCCACCACGCGCACCACGTCGTAGACGGGTTCCAGCACGCGCATGGTGCGCTCCAGCTCCTCCCGAGTCATTGCCACTTGAGCCATGTGACCACCCCCCACATAGTTGTAACATATATTTATGCAGATGACACGAGTCATACAAAGGTGTAGTACCAACGGGGTGGGGTGTCGCCAATGGGCGCCCAGCAGATTCCCGAGACCGCATCTATTGCGATAGAGAATATCCCCGACGTGGCAAAAAGCAGACGCGAACGGCGCCGCTCCACCCACGTTCGCCGGGTTAGCGCACACACCTCGCGCTTCGTAGTAACATGTACTTCGTATGCACGGATTTCGCGACGGGAGTGCCCCTCATGAAGTTTACGCGACTCGGCGACCTGCTCATCGACGCAGGCGTCATTACCCAAGAGCAGCTTGGCCAGGCGCTGGCAAACCAAAAGATCACCAAGCGCCGCCTGGGAGACGAGCTGGTGCAGTCCGGGATCATCACGGAGCGCCAGGTGGTCGACGCCCTCACCATGCAGCTGGGCATCGACTTCATCGACCTCACCACCACCGAGATCAACCCCGACATGACCAAGCTCGTGCCCAAGAACCTCGCCAAGCGCTACAGCGTGGTTCCCGTGCGCACGCGTGGAGACGAGCTCTACCTTGCCATGAGCGACCCGCTCAACTTCATTGCGACCGAGGAGGTGCGCGCCGCCTCGCGCAAGCGCATCGTGCCCATGATCGCCATGCAGTCGGGCATCGACCACGCCATCTCGCAGCTCTATGGCACCGAGGGCGCAAAGCGCGCCATCCGAGAGATGCAGCAGGAGGTGGGCGAGTCTGCGCGCGAGCGCACCGGCGTCAAGGTCGCCGAGGTTGGTGTGGAGAACGAGTCCTCGGCACCCTCCATCCGCCTGGTGGACAACATCATCGAGCGCGGCCTCTCGTCGCGCGCGTCCGACATCCACATCGAGCCCATGGAGCGGGAGGTCGTCGTGCGCATGCGCGTGGACGGCCTGTTGCGCACCGAGTTCAACATCCCCAAGGAGCTCCAGCAGTCGCTCACCTCGCGCGTAAAGGTCATGTGCAACATGGACGTAACCGAGCGCCGCGTCCCCCAGGACGGTCGCGCAATCGTGCGCGTGCGCATGCGCGAGGCCGACCTGCGCGTCTCCACGCTGCCCACGGTCCACGGCGAGAAGATCGTCATGCGAATCCTGGACCGCGACCAAAAGCTCAACACGCCCGAGGAGCTCGGCTTTATGGGCACCAACCTCGAGCGCTACAAGGAGCTGCTCGACCTCAAGCAGGGCATCATTCTGCTGGTGGGTCCCACCGGTTCGGGCAAGAGCTCGACGCTCTTTACCATGATCAGCCACCTCAACGTGGAGGAAGTCAACATCGTGACGCTCGAGGACCCGGTGGAGTACAACATCGAGGGCGTCAACCAGGTGCAGATCAACGAGAAGACCGGCACCACCTTTGCGGCTGGCCTGCGCTCCATCCTGCGTCAGGACCCCGACATCATCTCCATCGGCGAGATTCGCGACCAGGAGACGGCAAACATCGCGTTCCGCTCGGCCGTCACGGGCCACCTGGTCCTCTCGACGTTGCACACCAACAGTGCCGTTGCCACCCTCGACCGCCTGGACGACATTGGCGTGGAGCCGTACATGATCACTACGGCGCTCAAGGGGGTCATATCACAGCGTCTAGTGCGCCGCATCTGTCCGCACTGCAAGGAGTACTACCGGCCGACGCGCGGACAGATCGAGCTCATCGGTCTCGACCCAAGCGACCCACTGCTCAAGGACGTCACGTTTGCGCGCGGGCGCGGGTGCGCCGAGTGCTATCAGAGCGGGTACCGAGGCCGCATCGTGGTGGTAGAGACGTTGCTGCTCACCAAGCCGATTCGGCAGGCGATTCTCAACCAGGCCCCGCGCGCGGAGCTGCTCAAGGCCATCGATGCCAGCGGCTTTGAGCCCATGGCAGAGAACTGCCGCAGGCTCATCCTCAACGGAATCACGACGGTGGAAGAGATGCAGCGCGTAATCTTTACGGAAGACGAGTAACACGGGAATCGGTAGGAGGGAGCACAACATGCCAAGCCTCGACACCATCATTTGCACGGCAAGCAACATGGGTACCTCGGACATCCTCATTGCGGCGGGCGTGCCCATTCGGTTTAGGGTGGACGGTTCGCTGGTGGACGCCAACGACGAGATCCTCACCCCCGAGGACACGGCGGCGCTTGGCAGGGAAGCCTGCGGCGACGACTACGAGAAGGTCGAGCGCGGCATCGAGGTGGACCTGGCACTCACGTTCTCCAACGGCGTGCGCTGCCGTCTTAACGTGTATCGCTCCATGGGCAACTGCTGTTTGGCCATCCGTCTGCTCGCGAGCTCCATCCCCGACCTGGACGCGCTGGGCGTGCCCCCGGTGGTCTCGCACGACTTCCCCAACTACCAGCGTGGCATCGTGATTGTTACGGGCGAGACGGGCTCGGGCAAGTCGACCACGCTCGCGGCACTGGTGGATCGCATCAACCACACGCGTCGCGACCACATCGTGACGCTCGAGGACCCCATCGAGTACGTGTACGAGCCGGATCGCTGCTCCATCGACCAGCGCGAGATCGGCCGCGACACGGCGAGCTTCGCCGAGGGCTTGCGTGCCGTGCTGCGTCAGGATCCCGACGTCATCCTGGTGGGCGAGATGCGTGACCTCTCCACCATCGAGACGGCGCTCACGGCGGCCGAGACCGGCCACCTGGTCTTTGGCACGCTCCACACGCAGTCTGCCCCCGACTCCATCGACCGTCTGGTGGACGTGTTCCCCGAGGAGCGCCAGCACCAGATTCGCCTGCAGCTGTCCATGACGCTCAAGGCCGTGGTGAGCCAGCAGCTCCTCAAGAAACGCGAGGGAGGGCGCGTCCTTGCCGCCGAGGTAATGATCGTCAACCCGGCCATAAAGAACCTCATTCGCGAGGGCAAGACGCCGCAGATCGCCAACACCCTTGCCACGACCGCCGAGCTCGGCTCCATCACCATGGACCGCGCGCTCATGATGCTGGTGAGGAACAGGACCATCACGGCGGCAGATGCGATTGCCGCCGCGCACGACCCCGAGCAGATGCGTAAGATGGTGCGTTAGCGATGAAGGCGTTTAGGTATACGGGACGCTCGTCCTATGGTGCACCCGTCGACGGAATAATCGAGGCGAACACCAGCGCAGAGGCCGTCGCGATGCTCAAGGACGACGGGATGATTATCCAGTCCATCGAGCCGGCGGGTGGCGAACACGACATCGACCTGCGCCTGGGCAGTCGCAAGACCAAAGAGAAGACCTTGGCAGTAATGTGCAACCAGTTTGCGATCATTCTGGAGGCGGGCCTGCCCATCGTACGCACTCTCGAGCTCATTGGCGGGCAAACGGAGGACAAGACCCTCAAGGTGATCCTGCACGAGGTGGCGGGCGAGGTGGCGGCCGGCTACGAGCTTGCCGACAGCTTCCTCAAGCATGGGCCCAACCTGCCCACCACGTTTATTGAGTCCATACGTGCCGGTGAGCAGTCCGGAAACCTCAGCCTCGTCTTTAGCAGGTTGGCGGACTACTACCGCAAGACCTCCGAGACCAAGGGCAAGGTAAAGAGCGCCATGATGTATCCCGCGTTCGTTATGGTCGTGGCGGTTATCGTGGTGGGCGTCATTATGATTTTTGCGGTGCCCACCTTCAAGACCACCTTCGAGGGCATGGGCAGCGAGTTGCCACTGCCTACGATGATTCTCATTGGGATGTCCGACTTCCTCAGCAAGTTTTGGTGGGTTATCATCCTGTTTGTCGGTGCCGTTTTTGGAGGGATTCAGTTGCTCAAAAAGCGGAACGAGGGCTTCTACCTCAAGTGGAGCAAGCTGGGCACCAAGCTGCCGGTAATTGGCAAAATTACCTCCATGGGGTCGTCCTCGCAATATGCCTCCACAATGGCGGTGATGATGGAAGCCGGCCTGCCCACGCCACGCGCCGTGGAGGTGACGTCACGCACGCTGTCCAACTTCTACATGGGACACGCGCTATCAACCATCGTACTGGACCTGGAGGCGGGCAAACCGCTTGCGGAGTGCATGGCCTCCACGGGCGCGTTTCCCCAACTGGTGACCGAGATGACCGGCGTGGGCGAGCAGACCGGTGAGCTGGAGCACACGCTGCAAGTGGTGAGCGAATACTACGACTTCGAGACCCAGGAGGCTACCTCGCGCGCCATCGCGCTCATTGAGCCGGCCATCATCGTGGTGCTGGCGTTCGTGGTGGGTCTCGTGCTTCTTGCCGTGTACCTGCCCATGTTTAGCATCTACGGCGCCATGTAGGAGGACGGGTGATGCGTGGTCTGTTCGCCAATCGTTCGGCTCGTTCGGCGACTTTTTTGAATATTTCGGGCCAAGACAGCTGCGTGGGTTTATTGAATGATGTACAATAATTCTGTAGGGAACTACTCGCGTTAGGGTGACGCGAGTGTAAGAAAAGGATACGTCCACAGGGGACGTCCGGCAGGCACATGAGTGCCAGAAAATGGGGTGGGGTATGATGAAGTATCTTGAGGTCCGCCGCGAGGAGCTGCGCAAGCGCAATGACAAGGGCTTTACCCTTATGGAGATGCTCATCGTCGTCGCCATCATCGCAGTGCTCATCGCGATCGCAATTCCTATCTTCACGAGCCAGCTGGAGAAGGCGCGTGACGCAACCTCTGTCGCAAATATCCGTTCCGCCTACGCAGAGGCTCAGACTGCGTACATCACAAAGGATACGTCGACGTCAGCGAACGCAACGTATGCGGCTGGTACTGGCGGTGCAGCTACCGTAACAGTTAAGAACGTTGATATTGAGAGCCAAGTAGCGAATAACTGGAGTGAAGAAGGCTCGAAGCTTCCGTTCTACGATGTGCTCGGCGGTGGAAGCGATGCTAACCATGGTGATGCTGCCCAGCAGAAGAAGGATTGTACTCTTACTTTCACTTATAACGCGGATGGACAAATTACAAGTGTGACTATCGCTTAACAGTTCCACGACAGTTTTACGATAAAGTGGGAAAAGGGGCAAACCTCTTTTCCCACTTTTGACATAAATGGGAGCATCCCCTATGTGGCACTCAGAGGAGCGTGACATGCGATTTCCCTTTGGTGAGGAACTAAGGCCCGTGGTTCAGCGGGATCGCAGACCCAAGCGAGTCTTTGTCCTGGGTGTGTACGCCAGTGCGGTACACGCGCGATGGAGGCGAGACGGCAAGGTCGTGTGTCAGGCCCTTGCAGTGGCAAGTGAACCCCGCATCTTCTGGGGTGGAAACGCCCAGGAGGCTCGCGACATCATCTCGCGCATCGACATACCCTCCCAGCTGGGCACGCTCGAACCCGCAGGCGCAAATCTCAATGGTCCGTCTGCCAAGGTGTTGGACGAGAACATCCTCGCCACACTTGGTCACGACCGCGATGATGCGTGGCTGTGCGACTGCCTCCCGGAGGCGAGGCTCAACCCAAGTCAGGTAAAGGCAATCAAGAGGCGGTACAATCCGCTCATTGAGGAATACGGTCTCAATGAGGTGACGGTCCCAATGCGGCCGTCGGTCTTCTGCACGCAGGAGCGCGCCGAGCAAATTGCGCAGGAACTCGTGGATTCGCAGGCTAAACTTCTGGTATTGCTGGGTGACATTCCCATCGCGCAGTTCCTCAATCGCGTGGCGGATGTCCCGTATGCTAGCCTACGGGAATACTGCTCCGAGCATCCTTACGGCACGAAAAGTCTTGTGTGCATCGACGGGGAGGAGTTCGAGATTCTCCCACTGGCACATCCGCGTCAGATCGGAGCGCTTGGCAGCCACAGCACCCATTGGCATCTCGCCCACAGCGAGTGGGAGAGGGATATGCGTGGTGGACTAATTGTCCGCTGACGCGGGACGTGATTGGCTGGCAGGTTTGTTCGTTGAGCTTGTGAGGGCGAACAATGGGAATGTGGGTCTGTAGCAGGCGGTGAGTGTGGCGGTAGAAACTTGCATCGAGGAGGACAGGCTTGCGGATTACTTCTGTTCGAGGTTTTCGGAGGTGGAGAGCATGATCCTCTTTGGCTGCACCGAGGAAGAGGCGCTTGAGCTGATGCGCAAGGCCACGCTCGAGGAGGGTATGAGGCTTGGACGCGACGAGGGCAAGCGTGCAGCCTTGCTTGAATCTGCGCGCAGGTCCATACGCGCTGGGCTGACCGACATCAATGGCGCATGCGAGTATTTGGAGTCTCGTGCGACGACCTGACCAAGGCGCTGGAGTGCGGGCCCGTCTCGAAATGAGAGTGGTTACCCCGCCTGCTTGCCGCGGCCTACGAGGCACACCTGCTGCCTGTTGGCGCCCTGTACCCTAATGTCCGATATGCTGTCGGCGAACTTGCCAAACTGAGAGTAGCCGGTGTCCTTGAGCCTAAAGCCAGGAAACGCCTCGTACACCTCGTCGGCCAGCATGGAGAGCCGCATGGTCTGCCCTGGTGCCTTGGAGAGCTGCTCGCGCATGTATGCAATCACGCGCTCCCGTATGTCGGCCGTGTCGGCGATGGAGACGCGATGCACTCCGTCGCTTGCCTCGCTCAGCTCAAAGCGATCCATGTCGTCTATCATTCGGGAAAGCTTGGTGTAGCCGAGGGTACGCACGTCGAAGTCGGGGAACTTGTTGTGCAGGCCCTCGCCAACGTTGGCGAGCAGCGTCTCCTCGCCACGGCTGTCGTTGTTGCGGACGATACCCGCAACGACCTTCTCCACATCGCGCAGCGAGACGGTGGTGGCAATGCCGTCGTCCAGCGAATCCTGGGAATCCGAGTCTCCCTTGTTGCCAGAGGAGTCGTCTCGTTCCTCCAGCTTGCTCAGATACTCGATGTTTACAAAGGTGGTGCAGGCATGACGGAACGAGATGCTGGTATGGTTTCTACCCATGCCAACCACCAGCATGTTGCTCTCGCGCAGGCGCTGAGCCAACCGGGTAAAGTCGCTGTCGGAGCTCACTATTACAAAGCCGTCGACCTTGCCGGCATAGAGGATGTCCATCGCGTCGATGATGAGGGCGGAGTCTGTGGCGTTCTTGCCCGCATGCTCGCCTGGCTTATGGCTCTTAACGTTGCTGAATTGCTGAACGGGCATGATGGAGTTGTCCAGCAGCTTGGCACGCCAGCCAGCCGCCTGTGGGTCGGTAAAGTCGCCGTAAATGCGCCGATAGGTGGCGATGCCGTGCTTGGGCACCTCGCTCAGAATGGTGGAGAGGTACTTGGACGAGACGTTGTCCGCATCGATGAGCAGCGCCAGGCGCGGCATGTGCTCGTTGGAAGTTGCCATGGTCGTTCCGCCTTGCATGTGTGTTGTGTTACTTGTTCACATTGTAGCAGGGGGCGCGTCTCCAACAGCCAAATAAAAGCAACCAGCCTCTCGGGGACCGTCCCCCGAGAGGCTGGTGGTATACCCAGGTGCTCTTTGCAACGGGCTACTCGGTGGCTTCCTCCACGAACTTCTCGGCCTCTGCCTCGATGTCGTCCGCTTCCTCGGCCTCGATAGCCTCCTCGGTGACTACCGTCTCCTCAACGATCTCCACATACTCGACGGGTGCCACCTCCTCGTCAATCTGAGCGTCCTCGACCATGTCCGCATCCTCGTCCGGCTCGTCTTGGCGCTTTGCAAAGCGATCCGTAATGGCTGCCGCAACCTGAGCCGCACGCGTCTGTGCGCCACCCACCAGGTCGCCGCCGGTCTTGCGGGCCTTGTCGACCGTTGCGGGAACCTCGCGCTTGATGAAGCCGGTAAACTCCTCTGCGAGCTCGCGAGCGTTTTGGAACTCTGCGTCGCGTGCCTTCTTGAGTGCGTCCAGAGCAGCTGCACGGCGCTCAGCACGGGCCGCCTTGCGCTCGGCGATCTCATCGTCGGTCAGAGTCGCATCCGCCTCAGTGTCCTCGTCGGCAGCCGTATCCTCGTTGGACGTCTCCTCCGACTCGGCGGTCTGCTCTTCCTCGAGGTCCTCGGTCGCTTCGGCGACGTCAAGCTCCTCAAGAGCCTCTTCCTCGACCAAAAGGTCGTCGTTCTGTGCAGCCATGGTCATTGCCTTTCTGTGTGTGGATGCCAACACAATCCTTATATCTGTTATATCATGCGCCCCGCTGCAAAACGCGATAAGTCCCTAGCTCGCGACTAGGTTTCACATAGTTATAACAAATTGGCGTATCACCACGTACATTCGGTCATTTGAGCGTGGGGACAGGTTAGATTTGGTAGCACCAAGGCGGCTCGGTGTCGTCGAAGCGCCGGACTATTACCTCCTGGTTCTTTACGCCCACGCGCGCGTACTCGGGAACAGACTCGCACACAAACGCACTGCCGCCAATCACGGAGTGCGACCCTATGACGGTCTCACCGCCAAGGATGCTGGCGTTCGAGTACACCGTAACGTAGTCCCCCAGGGTCGGGTGGCGCTTGACGCCAGACAGCAGCTGGCCCTTGCGAGTGGATGTGGCGCCAAGGGTCACGCCCTGATAGATCTTGACGTGATGGCCGATGCTGGTGGTCTCGCCAATAACGACGCCGGTCCCGTGGTCGATGAAGAAGTGCTCGCCAATCTGGGCACCCGGGTGTATGTCGATGCCCGTCTTGCTGTGCGCATATTCGCTCATGAGGCGGGGGATGAGCGGCACCGACAGCTCAAAGAGCTCGTGGGCGATGCGATGGACGAAGATTGCGTACACGCCGGGGTAGGCGAGTACCACCTCCTCGCGACTCTTTGCCGCCGGGTCTCCGTCGAAGGCAGCCTGCGCATCCTTGAGCATGATGCTCTGGATGTAGGGTATGCGATTGAGAAACGACTCCGCGATCTGCTCGGCCCGTAGCTCTGCCTCGTCCTCGGGAAGGTCGCCGTTTTCATACAGAAGGGCCTTGCGCACCTGCGTGCTGAGGACGCGATTGATGTGTAGCAGACGCTCGCCAACCAAAAGCCGGGTGCTGTCGCCTGCGGCGGTCTCGTAGTCGAAGTAGCCGGGAAACAGGAGTATGCGCATCTCGCCGATGAGGCCAATGACGCTTGCGCGGTTGGGAAAGTGGCGCTTGTGCTCCGTGAAGAAGATGTTCTCGGCCTGGTAACCCTCCATGATGGCGTCGATGCGTGCGTCAAGCGTTTCGTTGATCATGGCAACCCAGCCTCTCGTAGGTCGAAGTGAATTCCTAGTAAATTGGTGGGAATATGATAGCAGGTTTCCATGGTAGCTGCCAACCAAAACCAGCCGTCGGGGACGGTCCCTTCCGGACTAGTCCAGCGGGGACCGTCCCCGACGGCTGGTTTGGGCGCACATGCATAACGAAATTATTAAAGCTCAAGTTGAGCTTTACAGTGCATTGTAATCGTACGATGAATTTTTCGGTTTCCACATCGATCGCCACGTGGGCCAGAACCCCCAAAATACCCCATCTACCTGCGAAAAAGGCAAGCGTATTATGGCAAGAAGACCCCGTTTATGCTAGAATTTACCAAAGTATGACTGAATGGGGGAGTATGCCATTTTTCAGTCATGAGCCATTCGTATGAGGCATTGAACGGGGGGTGTTGACGTGAGGTATATGCGCGAACAGATCGCCGAACGCCTGCGTTCCGAGCGCGGGGCATCCCTGTCTGTGGTGCTCTTGCTGTTCCTGGTGTGCATGGTGGTGAGTTCCATCGTGCTGGCTGCCGCAACCACGACCTCCGGCAGGCAGGCGGAGCTTGCGGCCATGGACAAGCGCTACTACAACGTGATGTCTGCCCAGGGACTGCTTTGGGACGAGTTCAACCGGACCTCGTACAACGGTGGGACCGACAATCGAATCAAGATCCAGCGGTCGTGCGTGATAAAGCGCCAGCCAAGTGGCAGCTACGTTATGGCGGATGATCCGGCGTGGCAAGTGTCACTTCACGGTGAGCCGCTGGCCAGCGGGCTCTATAATCCCAGTGGCTACACATTGCTCGACACCTTGGCCATCGACACGGTGTTTCCCGACAGCGCCAGCCAGTCGCTTGCCGCCAATCGTGAGGTGAGCGCCAAGGGCACCTTCGATTTGAGCGATCCCAACAACCCCCAATTCGTTACGGCACCACAAGCACGGACCCCGTACAACGGCGTGACCACAACCGTCACAAACGGCACGCATGCGTCCGGAAGCAACCTCTCCAAGAACCTGAGGACCAGCATCATCATTACCCCCACCGACAACGGGGACCTTGCCATTAGCTTGGAGAGCGCCACGCCTGACGACCGCGACACCTACAGGATGCAGTTTAGGGCACAAGCCCAGATAGACGAGGACGTAGACCTCGTGCGCATAGGCGCCGACGACACGTTTAGGCTTACCTGCACGACATACGTGAGCTGGGATCCCACCGCTCTTGAGAAGGGGAGTGGTACATCATGAGTGCTTTTGCCAAGCTGCGCAGATTGCATGCGTGCACGTGCCGTCGCCTTGCGAGCGAGTCCGGAGAGACGCTTACCGAGACCCTCGTGTCCATCCTCGTGGGCACGCTGGCACTCATCATGCTCGCCAATGCCATCATGACTGCAAAGAACATCGTTACTTTGAGCAAACAGAAGATGGACGAGCACTACACCGCCGAGAACGACGTGGTGGATGGCGTCGACGCGAAGAGGGTCGATGCTGACGCTGACTTTACGGTAGAGCTTACGGAATCGGGCGCAGGCAAGGTGGCGACGCTGGCAGAGAAGATAACGGTGTATTCCGAGGATCCCGAGGGCGAGAACGCAACCTCTCGATACGAGAAATGCGGTGAGGCTGGATGAGCAACAACAAACACGGTATTGCGTTGCGGGTTCGTCGAGCCTTGGCTCGTGTGCGGGAGCGCGGGGTCGCTGGCTTCTCCCTCACCGAGATGCTTGCAACGATGCTCATACTGGTGATGGTCACCACCATGGTCGCAACGGGCATTCCGGCAGCGCAAGACGCATACCTCAAAACGGTCAACGCATCCAACGCGCAGTCGGCGCTCTCCACGACGCTTGCGGCGCTTCGCAACGAGCTGGGCATGGCGAGCGAGGTCCATGTTAAGGGCAACGAGGTCTACTACCTCTCGGGCGATAGCTATTGGGCGTCGATTGCCAACAACAGCGGGGATACCGACAACAAAAGCAGCCTCGAAAAGAAGTACTACACAGGCACGACGTACGGCGTCGATGGCAATGGCTTGGAGCTGGACAAGACTGGTGGCAAAGAGGGCGCGGGTGGCCTCACGGGGCTATACGATCTCGTCCCCGACAAGAGCATTACCAACGGACTGCGTGTCGAGTTCTCGGACCCAGCGTTCGATGAGAGCAAGAATGTCGTGACCATTGGCAAGGTGGTCGTTAAGGATAAGCTCAACCAGGAGCTGGCGCAAACCAGCAACTACCAGATACGAACACGTGGCTAAGGGCTAGGTGGTAGGCATGAGGAACAACAAAAATGAGCGCGGCTTTACGCTTATGGAGGTACTGATCGCAGTCGCCATACTCGTGATACTCATGGCGTTTGGCTTTATCTCGTTGTTCCAGCACCAACGGTCGCTCAAGCAACTGGAGTTGGACGAGACGGCAAAGGAAATCTACGTTGCCGCCCAAAACCACCTGACCATGGCAAAGGGCCAGAACCTCCTCAAGGGAAAGGGCCTAACGGGCGAGCCACTGTCGGGAGACATTTACTATTACGTTGTGGATGGTGCCACGAACACGGAGCTACAAGCCTCGAATGCCGCATCCCGAGACAGCGTCCTCTACCTCATGCTTCCGCAGTACGCGATCGACGAGACCGTGCGCTCGGGCGGTAGCTATGTTATTAGATACGACCTCAAGAACGCCGCGGTGCTCGAGGTGTTCTACACCGACCTGCAGGCCCCGGCAAAGACCGCGCCTTTTGTGGAGGGCGAGGCGGCCAATCTGTTTGACAACTACAGTGGCGAGGACAAGAAGGACGCACGAAGGGATTACGACGGCGACATAATCGGCTGGTATGACGGCAGCGACCTGCCGTCGAGGGAGCCCGCAAAGCTTGCGGCGCCCACGGTCGTGATCCGCAATGCCGAGATGCTCACAGCCACCATCAAGTTCTCAGCGGCCGACTACGAGTCAATGAAAGGCGTTGCTGGTGTAAGCATGCGCGTCTATGTTGAGGGAAAGACGAGTGGCAATACCGTTTTGGTTTCCAGCGGCGCCGTCAAGGGCACGCTCAACACCATGAGACTGGGCAACGTGCTGAGAGAGGTAGGGGGCGAATACGTCTCGTCGCCCATAGTGCTCGACAGCATCACCACTTCGGGAGAGCACTTCGCACAGCTGTTCGTGGATGACCCCATGACGCTAAACACGAACGAGGGACTGATACCGGGCGAGGACATCAGCGTGTACGTTGAGGTGTTTAGCAACGATGAACTCTCGAGCATCGCACGCAGCGCCAAGAAGACCACCAACAGCCTGTTCGACTCGGTTGTCTCGGACGAGACCAAGGAAACGGGCAAAACCGTTAAGGTGGCGAGGATCTCTAACTTTAGGCATCTGGAAAACCTGAGCAAAGCCATCTCTGGCTTCGACTCCGCGGACTTGGTCAAGGCCAAAGATGCCAACAGTGCCATAGAGTACTTCGAGCAAACGGCAGACATCGTATGGAGAAGCGGATCGTTCGAGCAGGCCGCTGATGCAAACTCGGAGCAGGCTAAGGAGAAGGAGAAGGGCTTCCTGGAGAACGTTATCTACGCGAACCACGCGAGTGACGTGGCCACGTATAAACCCAGCAAAGAGAGCTACAACGAGTCGGTGGTCATTTACGACAAGAGTGGCCAGGCCATTACGGAAGCCAACCAGTATGCCCCGGTTACCCCAACGACCAAGGTCACGGGCACATATGGCTTTGTGGAGTACGATGGCAAGGGTCTCAAGGTCTCCAACGTGTCTGCAAAGCACACCGGCGACAGCGCTGCCAACGTGGGTCTGTTTGCCACGGTGCAGGGCGGCGCCATCAAGAACGTCGATCTGGTCAACATGAGCGCCTCCACCAAGAACGGGAATGCGGGAGCGCTCGCGGCTGAGCTCAACGGTACGGACGTGTCGGGCGTGGCCGCGTACAACAAGGCGAGCGATGACTCCGCGTATGGAGTTGAGGGCTCTGGGTCCGTTGGCGGACTCGTGGGTTCCATGACGGGCGGCAAGGTCGAACTGAGCGCCGCCTCGGTGTATGTAAAGTCTACCGGGTCGAACGGAGCCGCCGGAGGTCTGGTGGGATCGACTTCTGCGGATGCGACAATCTCCCAGAGCTACAGCGGCGGTCACACCAAGAACGGCCTGTACCAGTCCACAACGGAAACAAAGGACGGGGAGACGAGGGTTAACGTTCAAGCTGAGGGTGAGGGTTCTGTGGCAGGTGGCTTGATTGGCAAGGCCAACGGAACCGGTGCCGTGAGCCAGTGCTACTCGACCAGCTCCGCATACGGCCCGACCGCAGGAGGCCTCATCGGCACCATGGGCGCGGGCTCCGTCTCCAACAGCTATGCGACCGGCCTCGTGGTGGGGAAGAACGATACGGCCACCAAGGGTGCGTTCGTCGGAAATCTTACTGGCGGGACCCTGGGTGACAACAACCAGTACTTCTCGGCCGTGAACTACAGCAACGCGACCAGCACGGGTTCGACGCAAGAGATGCCCGCGGTTGGCAATGGTACGGCTTCGAAAGCGCCTACGGCACTCGATGCGAACGTGGACTCCTACAAGGCGTTTATGGTTGGCACCAGCAAGGCCCAGCCATACGACACCTATCTTACACAGCGGTTCGACGGTGCGTATTCGCTCAAGAACATAAAGGAATTGAGCGGGTCGACCGACACCAATCTTCCCAAGCTCGCGACTTCGCACTATGGAGATTGGCCCATAGCAGAAACACTGGTCGTTAACACGAAGAGCTAGACGTAAAGGAGGGATGGCCATGTCTAACAAGACACAGCACAATCCGCGCATGCGCAATCGTGCGCTTCTCGTTACCGCCATCCTGGCAGTGGCGACGGTAATCGCCGCGCTAATGCCAAACCTCTATGGTTGTGCGCGAATTGGCACATCGGCGGTCGACGGCCATGTGACGGGAGCGCCCTTGGTGGCAAAGGTCGTGGCCGATCAGATGACCGTGGGATCGGGGGACTCGTCTGGCGATTCGGTGCAGGAGGCGCCTCCAGGCGCAGACGCACAAGGCGGTGAGGACACGGAGTTGGAGTCGACCCCCCAAGATGGCGACCTGCTACCAAGTGATCCGAGCCAGCAGCCAAGCGATTCCACGTTGCCAACCCCGCTGGATCAGGTGCAGAACGATTCAACTCAGCAGGAAGTCGAGATCGAGGAAGAAGTCGAGACGACGCAGCAGCCGAGCAGCTTTGTGCCCACGTCTAAGGTGCTCAAGAAGAAGATCACCGTTGGCGAGAAGCCCGCGGAGGGCGAGCCCGACAGACGCCGCACGTATTCCGTGCAGGTAACCTACGATTCGAGTGCAAACATTCCCGAGGGCACCGAGCTCATGGTCTCGGAGGTCGAGGCGACCGACGAGGGCAAGGCTGCCCTGCGCGAGCAGCTGAGGCTCCAAGACAAGGAGCATGTGATTGCCGAGACCTACCTCTCCATAGCGCTCCACTGGGGTGGGTTTATCATCCAGCCGACCTCGCCCGTCGAGGTTGTGGTGGAGACCAAGGAGATTGCTCCGGCCACTTCCGACGCGGTGGAGGCGGTCGTCCTGAGCGAGCCGCGCGTGGTGGTACCGGTGGAGAACCTTACGGGAAAGCGCGAGAACGGCGAGGAGGACGAGCGCCCGACCACCACAAAGCTCCAGCTCACCACGATGAGGTTTGGCGTGTTTGGACTGGTGACGACCATAACCCCCTTTGACTCTTGGACCTACGACGGTCAGACGGTTGCGTTGCTCGGACCTCGCACGAAGTCCGTGATGGCCAGCAGCGTTGTGTATCAGGACGAGAAGATCGACGACATGTCCCTGTTGCGATCGGTCACGTTCCAAACCGATCCGGTTCATGCCTGGCGTCCAATCCTTTGGGCGGAATCGCGCTTTGAGGATGAGTACGATGCGGCAAACGGTGCCGTGATCTGCCGTCGTTGGGTGGACGATCACACCACCGACGAGGTGTTTGGCAAGGCCGGTACCGACAAGCCGGTTGCCATAGCGTCCGATGGCGTGTACGTGTTCCTGCTGGACGCCGAGGAGCAAGACGGCGAAGAGGTGCAGGACGAGTCGCAGCCTCGGGATGACCAGAGCCAGCAGGACCTTACCCAAACAGAGGACACGCAGGACGAGATCGTGGAGGACGAGAACGTCACGCAGGATGCCAAGGGCGAGCAGGGGAGCGAGCAGACTTCGGCTGACCAGAAGTCTGCGGACCAGAAGGCTGCCGACGACGCGAAGAATGCGGATTCCAACACGCAGCAGGACAAGCCGTCTCAGACCGCAAAGGACGAGGACGTCATCGTCGTTACAGAAGACGGCAAGAGGCCCGAGTCGACAACTCCCGTCGTGTACGAGAACACCTACACCGCCTCCGATGGCAGGACGTATAGGGTTAAAGCTCAGCTTGAGGGTTCGGCCGGAATTCCCAACAGTGCGAAGTTGGTTGTTCGTGAGGTCGCAAAGAGCAACGCGGAGTATGCGTCGTACCTTACCCAGAGCTCGAAGGCGTTGGACGTAAAGCTCAACGAGGTGAGCTTTGCCAAGGTGCTCGACATATCGTTTGTGGATCCCATCTCTGGCAAGGAGTACCAGCCCAGCAAGGACGTCCTCGTGACCATCGACCTGCTAGGTGGCGAGATCAGCAACACGCAGGGACTCGGCGTCGTTCACTTTGGCGACAAGGTGGAATCGGTAGATGCCGTGGTGCAGGGCGACGCGGTGACGTTTGCCACGGACGGCTTCTCGGTGTTCGTGGTGATGGGCTATACCGTGGACTTCCAACAGGGAGAGTACATCTACAGCATTGCGGGGGAGAGCAGCGTTACGCTGTCCAAGCTCTTCCAGGAGCTCAAGATCACCGAGGTCGCACTCAATGAGGTAAGCGATGTGGTGTTCTCCGACCCCACGCTCATACAGGTGGAGAAGAAGGATGGCGACTGGCTGCTCAGCAGCCTCAAGCCGTTTGCCACCGAGGAGACCCTCTCCATTATGCTCAACTCCGGCTCGACCATGGTGATTCGGGTCACGGACGAGCAGGCGGTAAACGTGACTCTCATGAATGGGGATCAGGTATTCCAGACGGTTGAGAAGGTCGTTGGCCAGCCCATTGGCGAGCTGCCAAGCTTGCCGAGCGAATTAATTCCGGAGGGATGCTCGCTCAAGTGGTGTTTGGAGAACTCGACCGAGGCGATTACCGCAGACTACGTTGTTCCCGAAGGCGGCGTGACCCTGTATGCGCAGTTCGACGTTACGGTAACGTTTATGCTCGATGGCGAGGACACACCGTTTACCACCAAGACCTTCGACAAGGGCACCGCCATTGGCGAGTTGCCAGTTGTGCAGGTACCCGACAAGCATCGCTTTGACGGCTGGCATGTCGAGGGGAAGGAAGATCCCATAACGGCAGAAACCACCTTCGATGCCAGCGCCACTGCCACCGGATCGCTTATTGAGCAGGTTACGGTTACCTTCAAGAAAGACGACGGTTCGGTCGCCGAGACAAAAGTGATTGACAAAGGCACCGCAATAGGCAGTGCCGACTTCCCGCAGGGACCGGCATTGGAAGGTTGCACATTCAAGGGCTGGTTCGCTGGCGATACTGAGGTATCTGCAAATACGCAGTTCAAAGAAGACACGGAGGTCACGGCAAAGTATACGGTGGACGTCACCTTTGTGGTAAAGAACGCCGACTACACGGCCGAGACGTCGTCCAACAAGGTTACCTTGGACAAGGATGCGGTAATCGGTGACGAACTCATGGGTGAGCCGAGCGCACCAGACTCCACCTACAAATTCAAGGGCTGGTTCGTCGAGGGCACGGACGGAAAGCCCAGCGATCAACAGGCGACAAAAGAAAGCTCCTTCTCCGCAAGCACGAGGCTTGTGGCGAGATTCGACAAGCAGGTAACCATCACCTTTGTGGACACCTCGGGGGAGGGTTCGGATACCCGTCAGTCGTTTACGGTGGACCTGGGCCAGTCGGTCGATTTGATAGACAACCCAAACAAATCCGGTCACCGCTTTGATGGCTGGTTTGAGGGCGACACGCGTATAACAAATAGCAAGGGTATTACAAATCCTCAGGGCGAATTGATTGATGCGGAAGGAAACGTCTTACCCGAAGGTGCAACCCCCGTACGCTCCATCGTCGCGACACGTAACATGGAGCTGCTGCCAAGGTTTGTCGAGATAATCACCGTCCGCTTCCTGGTAGTGGACTTTGTCAACAGAAGCACGAGCACAGGTTTGCCGTCGATCAATGTGCACAAGCATGCGGACCTGGACAAGACAGGCGATGGACTTCCGGTTGAGGATTTCCCCGTGGATCCTGCCATGAGTGGCTATGAGTTCCAAGGTTGGTATGGCATCAAGCGGTATCAAACATACGAGAAGTATAGCGACGTACCCGCGGAAGACAGGGATGCCAATGGCGTCTTTGTGCTGGACAAGAACGTCGATGGTGTTCCCTACGTATTAGACGAGACGGCAAAGGTGGAAGCCGACAAGACCTACACCGAGTCAACCGATGTGGTGGCAAAGTTTGCCAAGAAGCTCAGAATCACGTTCCAGTACGACGGGAAGCAGTCAATCCAAGAGTATCTGGTTGGCGAGACCCTCTCTGCCCACACGCCAGATGACGCAGAGAAGGACGGCTATCGTCTGGAATGGTACAGGGAGGACGACGAAGATGACACGCCCTCTGGCGACTACGTCGTTAAGGAGAGCGACGACAACGCGGTGTTCAATGCACGCTACATTGAGCAGGCCACGATTACGTTTAAAGTGGGCGACCAAGAAGCCGGAAAGCTCTCCGTGGACAAGGGGACATCGGTGCAGGCATCGGGGAAGACCTGGCCAGCTGATCCGGACAATCCAACGGGATCGGGCGCACATTTTATTGGCTGGTACGATGCAGACAACCATAAGGTCGACGCACAGACCAACCTCTTGTCCAACGTGGAGGTTACCGCGCAGTTTGGCTACACGGTCGACTTCTACGCAGAGGATAAGCCTGAGATTCGGTTGGCCACCAGGGAAGTACAGGAAAACACCGCTTTGGGTTGGCTTCCCACTGCGCCCTATCGCGAGGGGTACACCTTTAAGGAGTGGCGGATCGGCGACCAGGTGATTGACGCAGACTATGTCGTTAACTCGAATGTCACCGTTACCGGTTACTACGCTGAGCTTAGCATCTACACGGTTACCATCAACTACACAATCAATGGGAATTCGGAGGACACCAAAGTCCTAACCCTGAACAAGGGTGCTCTGAGTGCAGAGAATCCGGAAACCGTTACCTCGCCGTCCTCGTTTGGCAAATCCGATGGCATCTACTATCCGGTTATGCAGGCCGTACAGATTGTGCCTGAAGGCAACACCCTGGGCGTTAAGGACAAACACAACGAGGTGACTGTTGTTGAGGACCCCGTGGCGAACATCACCATCAACGTACCGTATAGGCTGTCCGATTCGACTTATACGGTACGGTATGTGTTGAAGGACCTCAGCGGTACTGGCTACTCCACCCTGCTTGATAGTGAGAGTAAAGAAGGCATCAAAGGAGCATCCGTGATGCCGGAGGTGAAGGAGTACGACCATGCCGAGTTTGAGCGCTTGGAATCGGGCATACTCTTGCACAATGACGGGGATATATTCAACGTCTATTACACAAGAAAGAACTTCACCCTGAGCTACGATACAAAGGGTGGCCGTGCCGTAGATTCTGTGACAAGTCTGTATGGAACCATAATTGGTACAACTGCTAATCCTTTGCCAACGCCCACAAGAGATGGCTACACCTTTGATGGCTGGTACGACAACCCGAACTATACGGGTTCGCGTGTTACCAGGGTGACCTTGGAACGCGACACTGTTCTATATGCCAAATGGACCGCGAACACGGTCAATTACACCATCGTGTATATGCTGGAGAAGTATAACAACGCGACTGGTACGACTACCTTCGAGTATGACAATTCAATAACTCGCACTGGACAGGTTGGCACGGAAGTCGTGGCCACGAGTGCACCCAACATCTCGGGCACGAGAAACGGCTACGAGAGGGATGACAATCGCAATGCGAGCTCCAAGATTACCATTACCGCTGATGGTAGCGCCGTTCTTAAGGTGTACTACAAGCTGATCAGGTACACGTTGGTGTTTAACATCAACAGGAATACCGGCCGCATTACCATGAACGGGCAGACCTACACTGGCAGCAACTACAGGGTGGAAGATGTCGTGCTGGGTCAGGATGTATCCCCTTACTGGCCGGCAACATCCAGCGAGATTTACGATACTGGAGGTCAGTATTTCCGGTATTGGAGTGGTGCCGGCGGAAACTACGTGACCAAGCGCTACGAGCTTATTTGGGATAACGTGGTTAATGCCAATAGCAATCACGTTATGACATATACGGCCAGCTGGACGAGCGATAATTACAACCGCAATGCTGAATATTGGCTCCAGCAGCCAGACGGAACCTACAAGGTTGAGGACAGCTACACACAGATTGGCCTTAACACCAATAACTTGGGCGCGAAAGACATTGACGGCTATACCAAACACAACGGGACGCCGTATGGATATCAGGGAA
The DNA here is from genome assembly GCA_902793195.1 of uncultured Coriobacteriaceae bacterium. Lineage (GTDB taxonomy): Bacteria > Actinomycetota > Coriobacteriia > Coriobacteriales > Atopobiaceae > RUG440. The sequence continues at coordinate 91,818 of CADBCS010000020.1, forward strand.
GTGGCAATACCACCACTACAGTTGAGACGTATATAGAAGCACATGAGGAAGAAAGAGATGAAACCACTAATCATGGCCCGACATGGCAATACAATGGGTATGTTTGGACTCTCGATTACACATATACGTCATGGGGTTGGAGGCATTACGTCTACAAGACAACAATACCGGGCCACTACGAGCAGACACAAGTTACAACATATGTCTACCGCTTCTACTACGACCGCATGGCATACAAAATTGACTACTACTACGGCACTACAAATCTAACAACAAAAGAAAACATTCTCTTTGGTTCCGACATCAGCGGTTCCACCTACAATTTCCAGCCGAGTAGGCCCACAGGTGTGGAAAACGACTATGTATGGGATGGTTGGTTTACCGACTCCGCATGTACGACGCCCTTTGATTTTACGACCATGCCGGGCCATAACGTTGCGCTTTACACCAAATGGCATGCTCCAAGCTTTGCGGTTACCTTCCACCTCAACTACGAGGGCGCAAGTCCCGAGCCCTATATCGATCCAATTAGCGTGGAGAAGTACAAGACTGTGAGCGAGAGCATCTCGTCGGAGGTGCAGAACAAGCTTGATGAGCCCACTCCAGCGCCAGCGCACCACATATTTACGGACTGGTATACCCAAGCAGAAGATGGGGAAGTATTCGATCCTGCCGGCAAGACCATTACGCAGGACACGGACGTGTACGCCAATTGGAAGCCGAAAGGCATCAGCTATACCGTCCACTACTACAAGGCGGGTACTACCGAGACGATTCTCCCATCCAAGACGGTGACGGGCAACCTGACTGTTGGTCAGGAAGTAACGGAATTGGCGCCATATGTAACGGGCTATCACCTGAGCGACGAGGACCCGAGCGTGACCATGGTGGCGGATGTGGGCAGCCAGACCATCACCCTCGACTACGAGAACAACTTGATCGTGTTCTACTATGGCAAGAAACCGAAGGAGATAAAGTACACCGTAAATTATGTCCTCGAATCCGACCACAGCACAAGCGTGGCTGACTCGGTTACCAAAACGGTGCCTGGTAGTTATACCAGTGTTACCGAGACCGCGGCCACGCCAAAGGAAGAGTTCAAAGACTACTATCCCATCGAAGTCACAAAAACCTACCCACTCGGCACAGACGAAGCCCAAAACGTCATTACGTTCTACTACACGAGGGGCGCACGGGTCAATGTGTCCTACCTGGACATGGAAGGTGACGCGATTCCTGGCAAGTCCCGCATAACGACCTTCCAAGAGGTGGGTGAGACCTTTACGGTCGATACGAATTTGCCAGGGTATACCCTCAAGCGTATCGTGAAGAATAACGAGACGACAACGGATACCAGCTTTACGCCGACGAGCAATACCGAGAGCTTCGACATAAAGGTTTACTATCAGTACGATCTTAAGGTTTCGGCGCAAAGCCGAACCAGGACCTATAACGGCGAGGCCCTCACAGACGAGGGAACGTATGAGACCGTAGAAGAGGTGGCCCAAAGCGGAGTCAAGGTAACCGGTCTTAAGAGTACGCACAGATTGACGGGCATCACCATTGAGGGCAGCCAGACCAACGCGGGGTACAGCCTCAGCACACCGAGCAACGCGGTGATCGCGGGGCTAAAAGAGGGCGTGTCCGTGAGTGACTTCTACAACATAAGCGACAGCACCTATGTCTCTGGCTACCTTACCGTGACGCCAATCAACGTGATTGTGAGCCTGGAACCGGATCGATGGACGGGAAACTACTACGACGGCACGGTTAAGATGACGGGCTTCACCAATCCGGATAAGTCGGTAGACAACTACCTCCTTATTAGTGACGATGATTTTAAGGATGATCATGAAGATCAAATATGGGCAGAGATAGTGCAGTATCTCAAGACCGAAAAAGGCGCAATTGAGTACGGAACGCTAAATGACGGTAACCCCGGACTAGCCGTCATCCGGGACAATAAGGATGTGGGTGACTACTACGAGCCCGCGGGTACCTTTGGCACGGCCCTCGTTAACGCCTTGGGGAAATTGAACCTGGAAAACTACAACGTCGTCCACTACGCACGCGAGAGTCACCTCGAGATTCTGCCGTTGCCCGTTAAGATCGCAACGTCGGCTGCGGAGAAGCCCTACGACGGGAAACCGTTAACGAGCTCTGACCTTACGGTTACGATTACCACTGCAGATGGTACGCAGACCGTTGACCCAATAGCTGGGACAACCGACCAATACAAGCTCACGAACACCGACAACGTTGTGACCATCAAGACAAGCGGCAGCCAAACAAAGCCGGGCGCCAGCCGCAATACCTACACCATCAACTGGGGCTCGGACAAGGCGGAGAACTACTCAATCACTGAGGAACTGGGGACGCTGAACGTCACGAGGCGCAAGATAATCATCAAGGTTCAGGATGATGTGAAGCCCTACAAGATGCCTGATCCGGCCATTGCCGTTAAGGCCTTCTATGAGGCTGACGATGGGCAGGGTGGGACGACCGAGGTCGAGATTCCCGCCACCCTCACGCATTGGTCGGGCGATGCGTATACCCTCAAGCTCAACGACGCCGAGCATGGCTTTACCGACAACCTCTCCCTTACGATTGCGAGGGAGAACAAGAGCGAGGTGCCAGGAGTCTATGAGGTCAAGGCGCAGTCGTCCGAGGGGGCAGAGGACAATTACGAAATCGACTACCGGTCGGGCAACCTCACCATCGCCATTGCCCGCGTGTCCAACGACAATGGCGCCACGTGGTCCTACCACGAGTATCTGGTGCACGACAAGGGCGAGCGGAAGAGCATAGAGGGCGCGTTCAACAAAGCTAGTGGTCTTACCGGCGACGTGAGGATCGAGACCCTGTGCGAGACCGCGCATATTGATGGTGAGGCGCAGGATCGCTATGCCCTGCCCACCGGTCAAAGCGTCGCGGCGGGTCAGAACCTGTCCATAAGGACCACACAGGAACCGCTGTGGAACCCCACGGGAACGGGTCACTTCGACAGCATCGTTACACGTGTTACCGATGGCTACGGCGGCAAGAGCATGCTAACCCTCAATTCTGCCGACTCGAGCCTCACGATCAGGGACCTCATTTTGGACGGAGGCAGCGAGCAGGGATTTGTGCTTGAAGGCGCAGGCAAGAATCTGTCTGGTGGCGTGGTCAATGCCATGAAAGGAACGAAGCTTTACATTCAGAACGTCACAATACGCAATAGTCATATCAAGCGCACCACTACTTCGGGCGATGCGAATGGTGGCGGTATCTATGGAGACGCTGACGTAAAACAAATCGATATTAACGATGTTGTCTTTAGCAACTGCAGTGTGATAGGCAGCGGTGACAAGGGCATCAGCGGTGGCGGTGCGTACTTCGAGGGCAAGGCTACCGTCAACTGCGTAACGGTGCAAGACTGCCACGCCGACGGCGACAAGGGTGGTGGAATCTACTTCTATACCAGCGGCTCCAAACTTGGCACACAGTATTACTACACGGATGACAACGGCGTAGAGCAGGAGGTCAATAAGCCGTCCAGTTTCCAGAACTGCAGCGCAAAGCGCGGTGGTGGCATGAACGTCTACCAGAGGGGCTGCACGATCGCCGGCACCGAGAGCAATAGGGTCAGCTTTGCAAACTGCGTCGCTCAAGGCGACAACGGCGGAGGCATTGCGTTCTACGACGACGGCGGAAGCGGATCAGATAAGATCAGCTACGCTACCTTCACCGGATGCACTACAAACAAATCTGGCGGTGCGATTTGCACGCGGCAACAAAGCTCCGAGATTTCGAACGTCACCATAACAGACTGCAAGGCAACTGAAAGCGGCGGCGGCATAATGCTGGGCACCACTGGCACGCTTACAAATGTCACTATCAACGGGCATTACCTGCTGCAGTCGCAAACAGAGGACAATGCAAAGGATGGTGGAGCCATACGGATTGGCGGTGGAACGCTAACGCTCAAGGGTGAGGTCCTCATCCAGAACTGCACTGCCACGAATGGCGGTGGTGGAATCTCGGCGAATACCGCAAACATAAAGATGACCGAGGGAACTCCTAGCATCACTGGATGCACGGCACCTGTGGGCGGTGCGATCTACCTGAACGGTGGCACCTCGGAAACCCAGATATCCACGGGCACCATTACCAGCAATACGGCTACGGGCTGGGGCGGCGGCGCGATTCGTATGGAAGGTGGAGCAACGGCAAAGGTATCGGGCGGCGTCTTTATAAGTGGCAACCGGGTGACTGGGAATAACGCCGAAAGGAACGGTGGTGCGATTAGCATCAAAAAAGGAACGATGACCATAGCGGGTGGCACTATTAGCAACAACAGCGTGGAGACGAGTGGAAAACCGAGCTATGGTGGAGCGATTCACGTAAGCGGAACAGGTACGGGCGATAAGGCTGACGACGGCCACCTGTCCATTACCGGTGGCACGATAAGCGGAAATGCTGTCACGTCCAACAGCAATGTATACGGTGGTGCGATTTCGGTTCGTGGCGCCAATGCGACGGCAAGCATTTCGGGTGGTTCCATCAGGAACAACGGTTTGCAGCAAACCACTGCGGCAAACAAAGATGCCTTGGGCGGTGCGGTATCGGTTCTTGAGGGGGCGCAGCTGACGCTTACGGGTGGTGCGTTCAACAACAATACTGCGACTGCAAAGACCGACGGCTATGCCAAGGGTGCGGCCATTTATGTGGATGCAACAGGCAGCACCGTAAGGCTTTCCGGGCAGCCGACGTTCGGTTCGGGCGGTAATGCCAACACGGTCACCCTGAGTGGATACTCTAGCAACAAGAACGGCGGGGAGGATGTGTACACGGGCGACCAGGTTCGTCAGGACATCTTTATCGCTGGCTACAAAGACGTGGATGCGCCTTCGCTCGTAGTGACGGGGCCGCTCAGCGGTGCTGCTGGCTCTATTTGGATATGGGCGGGCGAGGACTCGCACTATCTGATGCTCGAGCAGTTTGCCGTGTTTGAGGGTACGGAGGAGCAAAACGTTCGCAACGGCATGACGGAGGCGCAGCTGGCCAAGACGTTCGCAGCTTTCCGCAACGCGCAGGCAGATACGCTCACGGGCTGTGGTGGTAGCTATCTTACGGGACAGTCGGGCGAGAAGTACCTCAACATCTACTGGACGGGTGGCTTCGACTTTACGTTTGTAAAGACCGACCCCGAGGCCAAGGCGCTCAACGACGCAACGTTTACACTGTACAGAGCCAATGCGAACGGAGACGATATTCTCAAAGACACAACGACCGGTGCGGATGTTGCCTACCAGAGGGCGGTGAACGGAGTCGCGACGAACGTGACTGGGACGTCACGGACAGTGAGCCAGGATGCTCCCGCAATCGTTAAGGTGCTGGAAGGCGAGAGCGTTGTGTCCAAGGCGATAGCCGGCGACGGACTTGTGACGTTCGAGAAAGTGCCGCCAGGAACATACTTCGTTAAGGAGACGGTCTTCCCCAAGGTCGATCCCACGAACACGGCCCAGGATGCGGCCCGCTACTTCGACCAATATAAGGACACGAACAAGGCCAACATCAAGAACGAGTACCGGTACATGGTCATGCGCAAGGTTACCGTCAACGCAAACGGGACCACGAAGATGGAGTACGCCGTAACCAACGAAAAGGGTGAGGTGGTGCTCAATGCACAGAACAGGCCAACATGGAAGGATGCGCCCACCACGAAGCTTTCGGTTGTGGGGGGTGCCCAAGACGAGACGGTGCCGGTCTACACGTTCATGAACGTCTCGCCGTTCATGCGCAAGGTCATTCTCCGCAAGGTGGCGGAGGACAACAACAAGTACACCGCGCTGGAAGGCGCAAAGTTCCGCATCTATGGTGCCGACTGGCGCGAGCTCGTGGACAAGGAATACGAGTCCGACTCCACGACCGGCGTGTACTTTGTGGACACGTTGCCGTATGGCGTCTACCGTCTTGTGGAGACGGAATTCCCCGATGGCTACGCTCCGGCGGGATATGGCACGTTCAATGCGGATGACCCCAGCACCTACTGGTACTACGACCTTTATGTTGGCGACGTCAATCAACAGATCGATGCCGAGGACAGCAATGGAAACAAGCTGAGGCTTGATGCCCGTGGCACCTACGTTGGTGCGCTGCGAAATCGTGGCGATGAGACGGCGGGGTCTTCTGGGGAGACGCCTCCGCAGCAAACTACGAGTGAATGGCCTCTTATGTCGGAAATGCCGGAGGATGGCTCAATAGTTTATATTCCCGTTGCGGCGGGAGAGGTGTATGAGCAGGGTGGAACCAAGTATGTTGGTGCCAATACGAAAACATACGAATTGTCAAAATACTATTGTCCGCCGTTGAGCGCGATGCAGGGCGACTTCATAGCGTTTACAGGTCGGGTTCTTGGAGACGACGATCTTGCGGATGCCGGTGGAGGTAACTATATGCTTCACAACGTCCAAATGGGCGACGTGTACCTGTATGACGGCTCATACTATATGGTGCACGGCAGCTCGGAATGGATACAGACACCCGACAAGGGCCTGGGAAATTGGATTCCCATTACGGGAGAACTCTTCTAGCGAGAAAAGGGGCTTCGGCCCCTTTTCTCATATGCCTGCGACGTCGCCGTCCGTGGTACGTGGAGTATTATGGATGCTGTTCTCGCGTGCCGTTGGAGGTGGAACATGTTGCTGGAGACGCCAATGCTTGCCGCGTATGCGACGGTGGTGGCAACGCTCGTGGGTCTGGTGATGGGATCGTTTCTAAACTGCCTCGCATGGCGCATGACCCATGGCGAGTCGGTGATGCACGGTCGCAGCCACTGCACGAGCTGTGGTCACGTGCTGGGGCCGCTCGACCTCGTTCCCGTGCTGAGCTGGGTCTTTTCGCGAGGTCGGTGCCGCTACTGTGGCGAGCGCGTGAGCTGGCGATACCCTGCGACCGAGGTGCTGTGTGCCGTGGTATATGCATCACTTGTCGTGCGCTATGGCCTCACGCTCCAAACGATTGAACTCATCGCGTTTGCTAGCGTCCTGCTCGTCCTCTCCCTCACGGACTTGGACGAGTATGTGATTCCCAACGTCACCATTGTTGTGGCCATCGTCATTCGTCTGGCCTACATCGTGGCGGAGGGCATCCTTGGCAGCGGTGACGCGCTGATTATGCTGCGCGATGCCGCAATTGGAGGCATTGCGGTGGCGGTGCCGGTGCTTCTTCTTGCCTTGGTGATGGACCACGTGCTGGGTCGCGAGAGCCTGGGCGGGGGAGACGTTAAGCTCCTGTTTGTGGCCGGGCTCTATTTTGGCTGGCAGCAGTGTCTGTTCCTCCTCATGGTCGCCTGCGTGATCGGGCTGGTGTTCGCCGCAATCGGTCGTCATGGTACCAATGCGGGCAGCGAGTCCAATGCTCGCCTAATACCCTTTGGCCCATCCATTGCGGCAGCGTGCTGGATTACCATGCTGTTTGGCGACCAAGTGCTCCGTTGGTACCTTACACTCTTTCTTTAGGAAACATTTACGCCTCCAATCGCGTATTATGTTGACTGATTATGTACGTCGTAAGGGGTTGGTATGGCAGCTTCATACGTTGGTATAGATATAGGATCGGGTTCGGTAAAGGTCGCGTATCGGGACGGCCATGGAGTGAAACTTGCCATGCGCACGCTTCCCGAAAACATGATGGACGAGGACGACCTGATTGCCCCCGAGACCCTCACGAGCATCATTGCTGACATGCGCAAGCAGGAGCACATAAAGGTGCGCAACGCGGTGTTGGTGCTCGGCGACAGCTCCACGTTCTTTCGCCACGTCACGTTGCCGCCCATGAGCGACGCGGAGCTCAAGATAAACCTTCCCTATGAGTTCCGAGACTACATAGACGAAGACCCCGGAACCTATGTGTACGACTATGCGGTCGATGAGATTCCGCTTACGGAAGAGGGCGTACCCGAGCGTCTTGAGCTCTATGCCGCGGCGGTGAGCAAGAAGCTACTCGACGAGCGTGCGGCCATACTGCGCAAGGCGGGTTTCCGCCTCAAGATTGCCATACCGTCTCAGATGGCCTATACCCGCCTGCTTCTCGACTATCTGGATCGCAATCCAATCGAGGACCATCTGCATCAGGTGTTCATCGACCTCGGATACGAGCAGGTGACCGTCCACCTCTTTCAGGGGTCGAAGTTCAAGGCGTCGAAGACGATTGACTTTGGCTGCCGCGACTTGGACATGGCGATTGCCGACATCAAGGGCGTGGACCGTCACGTGGCGAGCACCTACAAGAACACGAACTTCGAGGGCGTCCTGGACGAGCCAGAGTGCGAGGCGTTCTACGACAGGCTTTGCTTCGAGATCAATAAGGTCATTAACTTCTATAACTTCTCGAACGCCGAGGACGTGGAGCGCATGTACCTTTTGGGCGGTGGCACAGAGATACCCCAGCTCATGGACGTCGTCATTCGCTCGTTCCCCATCCCGCTGGAGCTGGCGACGATGGTCATGCCTCCCGATTTCCAGGACCTGCCAAAGGTTGGGTCCTACGGACTCTCCGTTGCCGGACTGCTAGAGGGAGAGGCGGTGTAGCATGGCACTGGACTGGAACAAGGAAGTGAGCCTCTCCACAATTCTCGACTTGGTGAGACCCAACACCAAAGGTCCCAAGGGGACGAGCGAATTCCCCACCAAGACCACGATGAACCTGTACCAGGGCGACGCGCAGACCACCGACATCCGCAAGGTCGCGATCGTTGGCGTGCTGCTGGCTCTGGGCATTGGCCTGTTCGTTAAGTTTGGCGTGCTCGATCAGCTGGCGCTGCTCAACCAAAAGTCCTCGGAGCTCGCGCAGCAGCGCGCGTTGATCACCGCGGCGACAAGTGGCACCACCGACTACGGAGCGATGAAGGACACCTACGACGCCTATCTCGCCCAGTACGGCCCGGGTTCCATCGACGTCGTATCGGTTCTCAACATGGTTGACCAGCGCGTGAGGCCCTCCGCCGAGATCTCGAACATCGTCATTGCCGACGGTACGCTCACCCTAACCCTCAAGGGTGCCTCGCTCGAGACGGCTGGCAGGCTGGCCAACGAGATTGGCAAGCAGAAGACCTTGGTTTCCTCGGTCAACGTCTCGACGGCGAGCACCCAAAAGACGGAGGGCGAATCGGAGTCGGTGATCGTTGCCAAACTGGTTGGCAGTTCGACCGGGGAGGGAAAGTAACATGCTTACCTACACGTTCTCCATGCGCGAGAAGGTGCTGTTGGCCATACTCGGCTTTGTTGGCGTTGGTATCCTTTGGTACTTCTTCGTGTATTCAAACATACATGGGCAGATTGCCTCCATAGATTCCGAGATAGCGGCGGCGCAGGATCAGCTGCTTACGGCCCAGTCCCAGTCGGCGGCGTATGCCAACATGGAAAAGATGGTGGAGGAGTACAAGACCAAGGGTACCGCGACCCTCACCATGCCCAACTACGACAACACCCAGGCGCTCATGGCGTTTCTTAACGGTGCGCTGGGAGGCACGAAGGGATACGACATCAGCTTTGATGACCCGGCGTTGGACGATTCGGACGGATATGTTCACAGGTCGGGGACCATCAGCTTTAACTCCGCCTCGTACTCGGATGCGCGCAGCGTCATAGATGCCATCGCGCGCGGACCCTATCCCTGCCGCGTGGATGGCGTGGGAGTCGTGGACGATTCGTCGAAGGCGAGCTCCAAGACCGGCAACACCACAAACGACGCGCCCGTGGTGGTGAACCTCCAGCTCACGTACTTCGAGAAGCCCACGGGCGATATGGTACCCAAGACCGAGGACAACATCCCCGAGGGCAACGACTGGAGCCAGTACATGGACAAGTAGGCGTTAGGCCGCCACGACTCGCCCGTCGGGGACGGTCCCTTCCGGACTAGTCCGGAAGGGACCGTCCCCGACGGGCGAGTTTTATCGGTGTAGTCCGAAACGGAATTGGCAACGCATTTGCAAACGTGCTAGAGTAGTACCACTCTTACGGCCTTGCACGAGGAGCATACATATGTCACAGAAACGTACCACTCCCAATCTTTCTCGCCGTAGCGCGTTGCGCCTTACCGCCGTCGTGGCGGGGCTCGGGCTCATTGCCACCCCAGCAACCGGCTTTGCGGATACGAACGCCGACTTGGCCAACGCGCAGAAGAAGCTCGAGGAGGCGGAGTCCAGACTCGGCGAAATTGCCAGCGAATACCAGGCGCTCAGTGAGGCTCAGTCCAAGACGATGGACGAGCTCTACAATGTGGAGAACCGCATCGAGGAGGCGGGCAAGCGCATCGTCGTCCTGGAGGAGAAGCTCGCCACCAAGCGACAGGAGCTGGGCAAGAACATCTCCGAGGAGTACAAGGACGGTCACCACGGAGTCGTGGACCTCATCCTTGCGGCGACCACCATCGAGGAGCTCATATCCAACATCTACTACTTCGACAAGGTCTCGGCCGAGAAGGCACGACTTATCGAAGAGGTGAAGACCGCCCACGACGAGCTGCAGCGCGAGAAGGACGAGCTGGAGACCGAACGAGAGAGGCTCAAGGCCGTCAGCGAGGAACAGGCGGAGCAGCTCGAGGCGATGCGTGGCAAGCAGCTCGAGGCGCAGCAGGTCATCGATGGCCTGGACAAGGAAGTGCGCGACCTTTTGGAGAAGCGCGACGCCGAGTTGCTGGCCGCCCAAAAGGAGGCCGAGGCCGCGCGCAAGCAGCGCGAGGAGGCCGCAAAGACCTCGTCGAATACACAGAAGCAGGACTCCTCCGGCAACCAGAAGCAGGACAGCGAGTCCAACAAGCAGGAGTCTGCGAACGACGGGGGCAACGACTCCAAGCCCGCCACCGAGGAGAGCAAGCAGGAGACGAAGCAGGAGTCCAAGCAGGAGGAGCCGCAGGAGACCGCGCCGGCCGAGGAGCCGGAGCAGGAAGAGACGGGCGGTTCGGTTGGCAGGGGTGGCAACGGCACGGGTTCTGCCGCGGCCGTCGTGGCGGCATGCTATAGCACGCCCTCGCCTGGATCTGGTCTCTGCGCCGGATGGTGCTCCAACGTTATGGCCAATGCCGGATATGGCTATGTGGGGGGCAACGCCAACGACATGTATGCGGAGTTTTGCTTTAGCTCCAACCGCGCAGACCTGCAACCGGGCATGGCGGTGGCAGTATCGTCGCACCCGCACTCGGTAATGGGGCAGATCTACGGTCACATTGGCATGTACGTGGGCGGCGGCATGATGATGGACAACATAGGATACATTCGAAGCATAAGCGTGGACGAATGGTGCTCGTATTACGGCGCGACCGTTCCCGCCCGCTGGGGCTGGCTCAACGGCATCGTGCTGAGCTAGCAAGGACGGTCCCTGCGGCGTGCGGTCTTGGGCCCCGGAGGGACCCCGGACGCCTACCGCGCACAATTATGCGACAGCATCGGTCCCTGCTGCGTACGATTTGGGACCCATGCGGGACCACCACGCACGATTTCTGGTAAAAAGCAGTCCCTACCGTGCACGATTTACGGCTCAAATCGCGCGCGGTAGGGATTGAACTTGTCACGAAATCGTGCGCGGTACCCTCCGCGCAGACCGAAATCGCGCGCGGTAGGGACCGAACTTGTCACGAAATCGCGCGCGGTGGCTCTCGACCGGCCATCCTGGCCATCCGCGGAGCGAGAGTCACATATTCTCTGTCAACTAATATCTGCTAGGATATGGCAAGAACGAGTGGCCTGGGAGGTGGAAATGGAACGTGCCGAGTTGCATGAGTTGCTAACGCACGTCGCCTCGGGCGAGGTGTCGGTGGAAGACGCCATTGGCAAGGTGAGCATGGCGCCTTTCGAGGAGCTGGGCTACGCGAAGCCCGACACGCATCGAGGCGTGCGAACCGGTGTTGCCGAAGTGATTTACGGTGCGGGCAAGACCGCAGAGCAGATTGCCCGCATAATCTCGTCTTTGGTGGACTCGGGCCAGCGTCGCGTTATTGCGACCCGCGTGGATGACCAAAAGGCGAGTGACGTGCTGCGGCTCGTTGGTGAGCTGGACGGATGCGCTGACATGCCCGTTACGTATAACGGCGATGCGCGTATTGTGGTGGTGGGCGAACGACCCCCATGCGACGGGAACGGCACCGTCGTGATTATGTGCGCCGGGACGAGCGACTTGTACTGTGCCGAAGAGGCCGCGCTTACCGCCGAGATGATGGGCAGCGAGGTCGTGCGCATCTACGACGTGGGGGTGGCGGGCATCCACAGGCTGCTCGCGTATGGCGACGTGCTCCAACGGGCGAGCGCCGTGGTTACGATCGCCGGTATGGAGGGGGCTCTGGCGAGCGTCGTTGGCGGCCTGTGCGCGTGCCCGGTCATCGCATGTCCCACGAGCGTGGGCTACGGGGCATCCTTTGGGGGGCTGTCGGCCCTTCTTGCCATGCTCAACTCATGTTCGAGCGGAACATCGGTGGTGAACATCGACAATGGGTTTGGAGCGGGGTATCAGGCCGCACTCATAGACCACGCACGCGTACGGCGCGGATAGGAGAGGACAATGGGCAGGACGCTCTACTTGCAGTGTGACACGGGCATTAGCGGCGACATGGTCGTTGGCGCTCTTCTGGATGCCGGTGCGAGCGAACGGGGGTTGAGGGTGGCCCTCAAGACCCTGGGGCTAAAGGGATACGAGATACGCATTTCCCAGAAGCTAGCCGGTCCCTTTGCGGCATGCGACTTCGACGTGGTGGTGGACGAGGAGCATGCCAACCACGATCACGACATGGACTGGCTCTATGGCGAGTTGGAGGCGACCGAGGCCTCTGTGGCAGGCCACCACCACGCCCATGGCTCCCACCACGCCCATGGCCACCACCACGAGCATGGCCACCACCACGCGCACCGTGGCCTCGCCGATGTGATGGCCATTATCGAGCGTGCGGAAGCGGCCCCGTCGGTCAAGCGTACGGCCCGCAAGATCTTCGAGATAATCGCCCAGGCGGAGGCAAAGGCACACGGAGAGACCATCGAGACGGTCCATTTCCACGAGGTGGGCGCAATCGACTCCATCGTCGACGTGTTCGCCGCGGCATGGTGTCTGGACGACTTGGGCATAGATGACGTGGTGGTCTCGCCGCTGGCCGAGGGGGAGGGTCACGTGCGCTGCGCGCATGGCGTGCTGCCCATTCCCGTGCCCGCGGTCGCACACATTGTGGAGGCACACGGGCTCGTACTCAAGCGCACGCACCGGACGGGGGAGCTGGTAACGCCCACCGGTGCCGCCATCGCGGCTGCCACGGCAACCACGGACGAGCTTCCCGAGCAATATAGAATCGTGTCGACGGGTGTGGGTGCGGGAAAGCGCGCCTACGATCCGCCGAGCACCGTAAGGGCTACCATCATGGAGGAGGTTGGTGCGACGCGCGCGCAAACGGAGTCGTCGCCTGTGTGGAAGCTCGAGACGGAGGTGGACGACTGCACGGGCGAGGCGCTTGCATACGTGCTCGACCTGCTCCTGGAGGTCGGTGCCAGAGAGGCCCACTTTGTGCCCGTTTTTATGAAGAAGGGACGTCCGGGCTACCAGATAGAGGTACTTTGCGACGAGGAGCGCATTGCCGCGCTCGAGGAGCTGCTGTTCCGACACACCACCACTATCGGCATTCGGCGCATGCCCTTGCTAAGGACCGTCCTCGTACGCGAGCCAGGTGTCGTGAGCACTGCATATGGAGAGGTGCGCACCAAGCGCGTCACGTTGCCAAACGGGTGCGTGCGAGCGTATCCTGAGCACGATTCGGTAGCTGCCATCGCGCGCGAGCAGGGGATTGGCTATCAGGATGTGCTGCGGGCGACGCTGCGAGAGCTAGGCAGGGAGTAGCGGCAGGTGGGGCGGCTCTAGTCAAGGAGCATCTGTGCGTCGTGCCAGCAGAGTACGAGATGCGTGAGCAGCATGATGGCGGCGATGGCAATCAGCGCGACGAGCAGTGTGACGAGCAGATCCTTACGGCGCCTCGTGGGGGACAGGTCGGCATTGCACCGCTGACACGTGAGCGTGCCCTTTGGCAGTGATTGTCCGCAGTGCGGGCAGCGCATTGGTCTCCCTTGGTCGTCGTTCGTTCCCGTAAGATAGTATCAGTTATTCCGCGTTGTGCCGGTGACGAATCTACAAGAGACAGTGGGGGTCGTTCAAGATGGAGGAACGCATACGCTATCGGTTCTTGGGACGCGTGCAGCACCGTGGGTTTCGCTTCGCCTGCGTTATGGCGGCAGAGCGTGCTGGGGTCACGGGTTGGGTGAGAAACGAGCGGAACGGCACGGTGACCGCCGAGGCACAGGGGACCAAGAGCGCACAACTCGCCTTCGTGCGTCGCCTCACCGAGATCGCCCCCGGGTTCGGCAGCGACTGGAGCGTAGGCCACGAGCGCGCCATCGGCCTCGTGGCAGGTGAGCAGAGCTTTAGCGTGCGGCGTTATTAGCGTCCAACATGCCACTCGCACAGCGCGCAAAGCCGTTCGGACGCAACGCGCGCCCCGCGCGCCCCGGCAGTCGGTGGGCTGCGAGCAGCTGGGGACGGCGTGACAAAGTTGAAACACAAGGAACGACCCCTTTCGTGGCATAATGGCAAACCGTGCACGCATTGGTTATTCGAGGCGGGAAACGTGCAGACTCCGCGTCGACTGGTTCTGCGAGGTGAAGCAGATGTCCATGAACTTTAAGCGTCGGTTGCCCATTCCCAAGGAGATTCGGGAAGAGCTGGCCCTCTCTGCCGAGATGCAGGCACTCAAGCCGGCGTTTGATGCCGAGGTCGCAGACGCCCTTACCGGTAAGAGCGGCAAGATCCTGGTTGTGGTGGGGCCGTGCTCTGCCGACCGCGAGGATGCCGTGCTGGAGTACGTGACACGCTTGGCGAAGCTGCGCGAGTCCGTGAGCGACAAGATCGTGCTCGTGCCCCGCGTCTACACCAACAAGCCGCGAACCAAGGGCACGGGCTACAAGGGCATCCTGCATAACCCCGACCCGTCGAAGCCCGACGACCTGCTCGAGGGCATAAAGGCGCTGCGTGAGCTGCACCTGCGCGTGATCGAGGCGAGTGGGATGTTCACTGCCGACGAGATGCTCTATCCCGAGAACCACCAGTTCCTCTATGACCTGCTCTCCTACGTGGCCGTGGGAGCCCGCTCGTCCGAGAACCAGGGTCATCGTCTGGTGGCGAGCGGCGTTTCGGTTCCGGTGGGTATGAAGAACCCCACCGGCGGCAGCCTGGACGTAATGCTTAACTCTATCTATGCGGCCCAGCAGCCCCAGACCTTCATCTACCGCAACTGGGAGGTGGCGACCACCGGCAACGAGCTGGCCCATGCCGTTCTGCGCGGGCGTGTGGGGTCCGACGGTCGCGCGCACGCCAATTACCACTACGAGCACCTTGAGCACCTGGCGAACGCATACAACTCGAGCGACTTTGCCAACCCGGCCGTCATCGTCGACTGCAACCACGACAACTCCGGCAAGCGACCGCTCGAGCAGATGCGCATCTGCAACGAGGTGCTGGACTCGGTGGCCCGCTCCAAGGTGATCGCGGGGCTGTTCCGAGGGTTCATGATCGAGTCGTACCTGGAGGATGGCGCCCAAGACGTGGGCGGCGGCGTGTACGGCAAGTCGATAACCGACCCATGCCTGGGTTGGGAGAAGACCAGCCACCTCATCATGGGAATCGCCGATCGCCTGTAAAAAAACGAGAAAAGGGGCCAAACCCCTTTTCTCACTAATCCAAAACAAGAACTGAGAAAAGGGGTTTGGCCCCTTTTCTCAGTTCGCTTTTGATGTGCGCTAGATGCCCAAGCCCAGCATTACGCCCGCTTGGATGAACAGGGCCATTACGATAACGAAGGCAAAGGCATATATGGCGATCTTGCCCAGGACCTCGCCGTCCTTGCCCACGAGGCCGCACGCGGCGGTACCGATGGCAATGGATTGCGGGCTGAGCATCTTGCCCGCCGAGATGCCCAACGAGTTGGCTGCGCAGAGCCAGTACTCGTTTGCACCGATCGCCTGCGCGGCCTGCTGCTGCACGGAGCCAAACAGGACCTCGGAGGAGGTGCCGGAGCCGGTTACGAAGGTGCCCAGCGCACCGAGGACCGGTGCCATGAGCGGGTACAGGCCACCAAGGGTGTTGACGAAGAATGCCGCGATGCTGGCGATCATGCCCGAGTAACCCATGATCTTGGCGCAGCCAAGCACGGCGAGCATGGTGAGGATTGTCTTGGACATCTGCTTGCAGGTGCCCCACAGCACACCCATCATCTCACCGAACGGGCATCCCTGGATGAGGCCACCAATGATGCCGCAGATGAGGATGAGGACGCCGGGGGTGTTGATCCACGAGAAGGAGAGCGTTGCCTCGGGGTCGCCCTGGTAGATGTTGACCGTGGTCTTGATGCTGGAGAGCGGACCGTTGATGAACGGCACGAGCTTGGAGGTGAGTACGAAGATGAGGATGAACGGGGCCCATGCGGTGAGGGCGCGCTTGGGCGTGAGCTCCTCCTCGCTCTCGGGCGTCTCGAGGCGGTATTCCTCGGGCACGTCTCCCTTCATCTTGAGTGCAACCACAAACGTTACGACGAGGGCGACCACGGCGGCCACCACCATGGGAAGGTCGGCGCCGATGAATGCCGCGGCTGCGATCTCGGGGAGCGAAATCGCAAGGCCGGTGATGAGCGTGATGGGGATGACGCCCTTGAGGGCCTTGGGGCCGCCGCCCACGAGCATGACCATGAGGAACGGCGTGGCAATGACGAACGGGGCTACCTGCAGCGCCTGGGTGAGGGCCAGGTTTACGGGGTCGAGGCCGGTGATGCTCGCAAGCGTGGTGGTGGGGATGCCGATGGAGCCGAACATCGTGGGGACGCCGTTGGCAAGCAGGCACGCCAGAATGGCCATGATGGGGTCGAAGCCAAGTGCCATGAGCATGGATGCCGGAATGGCGACGGCCGTGCCGAATCCCGCCATGCCCTCCAGGAAGCCACCGAAGCACCAGCCGATGAGCAGGACGAGCACGCGCTTGTCGCTCGATACCGAGGTGAGCATGCCCTTGATGGTCTCCATGGCGCCGGTGTGCACCGTGAGGTTGTAGGTGAAGACGGCAGCGATAATGACGATGACGATGGGCCAGATGGCCATGGCCATTCCTTCGAGGGCGGCAGTTGCGGCGTTGATGGGAGTCATCTTCCATACGCCGATGCCGAGGGCAGCCGAGACCACCAACGCCCCGAAGCTGGCCTTCCACGCCTCCATCTTCATGCCGCACAGCGCGAGCACGAGCCAGAGGATGGGTGTCAGTGCAAGTACGAACATCACGAGCATATCCATTGTGGCAACACTTCCTTCCATCACACCGCAGACGCGATTAGGATACCGCGTTGTTTGGGTGGATGGGCTTTGAAGCCCGCGAAATTAGGTGGCTGGTAGCAGGTGGCACGTTGCCGTTAAGGAAGGTGTGCCAGAAGGTTGGAGCCGCGACGCGCGATGGCGTGTGCGGCTCCAACGTGGGTCGATGTTGCTGTGCGCGGGTGCCTATCCGCCCGAGGTCGTCGTGGACGACGTCGAGGTGTCGGTCGTGGTTGCGCCCGTGGACGTGGTGCCGCCCGACGCAGTGTCGCCCGACGCGGCGTCGCCCGTGGTCGTGGAGCTTCCCGTTGCCGTGGAGTCGCCTGTGGTCGTCCCACTCGTGGTGGAGGACGAGTCCGTGGTCGTCGTGCCGTTCGTGGACGTGGAAGAGCTCGTCGACGTCGTGCTGTTGGTGCCTCCCGCAGCCGACTCACCCTCGGCGAGCACGGTGCCTCCCTCGGCCACGAAGTCCTTGGCGATGGCGTTGGTGATCATGTTCACGTAGTACGGCTGGCCTTCGGGCGTAAGGTGCTCGCCGTCCGGGTAGATCCAGTCGGCGTGGCCCTCGCTGTAGGAGTACCAGTCGATGAGCGTCACGTTGTCGTAGGAGTCCGCGAACTTCTTTATGGAGGCGTTTATCTGCTCCTGCTCGATCTCGGGGATGCGGACGTTGACCAGGTACACGCGACGGTTGCCGCACGCCTCGATGAGCTGCTTCATGGTGTCGTCGGTTGCCGGCACGTTGGAGAAGGAGTCGAGCACCACGATGTTGCCCACTTTGCCCTGCTCCAGGTATCCCTTGAGGACCGAGAGGGCCTGGTCGGGCCGGCGGCCGACGTAGCTGTCGAGAAGCGCGTCGGGCGCACGCTCGGCAAAGCACCAGTCGGCGTCGCCGGCCACGGAGTCGGCAATGATGACGGGGGAGTACATGTCCTTGGACGTGAGGTCGGAAGATGCCTTGAGCGTTATGGCTCCGGTGGGCAGGTTGTTGGGGTCCTGCTTTGCCGTCTTCTCCTGGGTCGCGTTCTTGTCCTTGGAGTCCGTCTTAGAGTCGCCCTGCTTGCTGGCATCTTGGCCCTTGTTGGTCGTGTCGTCCTTCTTTGAGAGGTCCATCGCCTCGCCCGCGGACACGCCGGTGCTCTTGATCGCGTCCTCGGGCACGGCCGTCTCGTCGGCAATCATAAGAAGACCTGCGGAGCCACCCGCTATGGCAAGCGCAAGCAGCGCGGCGGGGGCCATGGTGAGGTAACTCACGGCACCGGCGCGTGGGTTGGGGCCCTCGCCCACGATGAGGGGGAGCTGCCGGTTCGAGATTCTCTGGTCGACGAGACGGAACGAGATTTCGCCCAAGAGCACCGAAAGGACCACCGCCAGCACGACGACGAGCGGTGAGGTGTCGTTCCTGGTGACGCCGAGAAGCTGGAAGAGCGGAAAGTGCCATAGGTAGATGCCGTATGAGCGGGTGCCCAGCCACGTGAGCGGCGGGAGCGAGAACATCTGGGAGAAGAGT
>CADBCS010000021.1 GCA_902793195.1 uncultured Coriobacteriaceae bacterium
CATCGTTACCAAGAACAAGGAAGTGCGCAACGTGCTTGGCAGCGGACGCCTTGTTGACGTGGAGGGCTTGGGACGCGTGTACTACGAGCTCATTGTGAATGTCGATGAATGCCGTCGGGTGGGCGCGTGCTTAGGGGACGTTTCTCCCAATATGCCATGAGTGGCCAGACGTCTCGCAGTCTCAAGGGTTTCGGTGAGATACCGTGGTGCTCCACAACCGTGGCCGGCATGATATGATGCTTGTGATGCGCGGGGCGTGGGGCCTCGCGGCAGCGGCCATCCAAGGGGATGTCTTTTTGGTCATTGTTCTGTAGGGAACGCGACAACCTAACGATTTGAGAGGGCACAAGGTGCCCTTGATTCGTCGTGTTCCGAATCCATCCACGGGTAACGGATTCTCACAGAACAGGATAAGACCATGAACTTCCCGAAGGCAGACACCTTCCCAATATCCGTCATGCGCGAGCGCAGCATGGGACCCAACCCGCTCAAGCTATGCGAGGAGCTGCTCGGTTTGGCGAGCATCCCCGCGGGCTCCGTGGTGCTCGACCTCGGCAGCGGCGCTGGGCTCACGAGTGCCCTCATGGCGCGCGAGTGCGGATTCGTCGTATACGCCGCCGACCTCTGGAGCGACCCCTCCAACAACATGCGTTTCTTCGAGGAGTGCGGCCTCACCAACCGGCAGGTCGTGCCGCTCAAGGCGGACGCGACCGCGCTTCCCTTCGCGCGCGGGTTCTTCGATGCGGTGGTGAGCGTCGACTCCTACAACTACTTCGGCCGCGACCCAGAGTATCTGGGCGAGCACCTGCTGCCGCTCGTCAAGAGGGGCGGCGAGCTGCTGTTCGCCATCCCCGGCATGGTGCGCGACTGCCACGACGACCCGCCCGCGTGCCTGCTCGCGTCCTGGACGCCCGAGCAGCTCGAGTTTATTCACGACATCGGCTGGTGGCGCGCCAACATCGCGCAGACCGAGGGTGCCGAGATCTTGGACATGTGCGAGATGGCCTGCACGCGCGAGGCGTGGGCCGACTGGGTGGCGTGCGACAACGAGTACGCCGTAGGCGACCGCGTGGCCGTCGAGGCCGGGGCGGTCGACCATCTCAGCACCATCGCCGTGAGGCTCAGGCGCCGGTAGCGAAAAACCCCAGCTAGAAGGCGATGACACGGGCCGTGTCGTCGATGTGGCGGCGCGGCTCTTTCCCGGTGGCCCCATGGCGGGTACCTTCGCCTTGCCATGGGGCTACCGACGGAGGGGAGAATCAAAGTGAATGACACGACAAAGGCAAGAAGAGACCTCGTCATGGGGGTGGCGTTGCTCGCTGCCTTCGCGCTCTGGACGGCGCTGGTGCAGCTCGTAGACGTGCGACCGGTCGGGCAGAATGGCACGAACGTTGGCTTCGCGGCCTTCAACACCTGGTTCCACGAGCTCACAGGCGTGCACTTGGGGATATACTCAATCACGGATTGGCTCGGCCTCGTGCCGGTGGCCGTCTGCCTGGGGTTCGGCGCGCTGGGCGCCGCGCAGCTCGTCAGGCGAAGGAGCCTGCTCAAGGTGGACCCCGACCTGCTGCTCCTCGGTGTCCACTACGTTGTGGTCGCAGCCGCGTACCTGGCCTTCGAGACGTTCCCGGTCAACTACCGGCCGATCCCCATCGACGGCGTTATGGAGGCATCCTATCCGTCCTCGACGACGCTGCTGGTCCTGGGCGTCATGCCGACGTTGGCCTACCAGGTCGCGCGGAGGACGAAGGACACGCCGGTCAAGGGCGCCGTCGTCGCGTCCGTGGTCGCGTTCTCTGCGGTGATGGTCGTTGGCAGGCTGGTCTCTGGCGTGCACTGGGCCACCGACATCGTCGGCTCGGTCCTTCTTGCGGCAGGTCTGTTCGCGGTGTACCGGTACGCCGTCGAGCGAGCCGACGCATGGCATGCCACCGCACGATCGGAGGGGTGACGATGGAGTTTGGCGAGAAGCTACGGGAGCTGAGGAAGGCGCGCTCGCTCACGCAGGAGCAGCTTGCCGAGGCGCTCTACGTGTCGAGAACGGCCGTGTCCAAGTGGGAGTCCGGCAGGGGCTACCCGAGCATCGACTCTCTGAGGGAGGTGTCGCGCTTCTTCTCGGTGACGATAGACGAGCTCATAAGCCCGGACGAGATCGTGTCGGCCGCGCAGGCCGAGAAGAGGTCCTTTGCGCACGGGTATGCGTCGCTGGTGTGCGGCTTGCTGGACGTCCTGCCGGCGCTGCTCCTGGTCGTGCCGATGTTCGGCAACGGTTCCGGGGACCCGACAACGGTCAGCCTTCTTGCGCTCACCGGCACCAGCATGTGGATCAGGGTGGTCTTTGCCGCATGCGTTGGGGCGACCGTACTCTGCGGGTTCTGCGAGCTCGCTGCATCCCGCATCGACGGACGTTGGGGGAAGGCGGCTCTTGCGGTGGGGGTCGCGCTTTCCGCCGTCAGCGTGGCCGTCTTCATCCTGGCGAGACAGCCCTACGCCGGAATCACCTGCTTCGCGCTGTTTGCGACGAAGGCCGTACTGCTCTGGCGGCGCGACCGCTAGGGCATGCGGTTCCTGCGCGGCGGTGACGTGCCCCGGTGCGCTCGATGGCGCGGCGCCTGCCCACCGCGCACGATTTCCGGCCCAAACGGTCCTTGCCGTGTACGATTTGGGGGCGCCCTCGGGACGGCGCGTACAATTTCCGTCCCAAAAGGGTCCCTGCCGCGCACGATCTGGGCCGATTATCGTACGCGGCAGGGACCGATTATGTCACGAAATCGTGCGCGGTACCCCCGCCGGGCCGGCAAATCGTACGCAGCAGCGACCGATCTTGTCACGAAATCGCGGTAGGGGGTGCGGACTTGTCACCAAATTGTACGTGGAATCCCAGCGCTGGGCAGTGCTATTTAGGAACGAGGTACATTGCTCGTGGGATTTGATCACCCTCAAGCCGTCGAAGTAGTCCGTTTGTGGCATGCGCGGGGGGTGCTCTAGAGCGGCATCCCCCGCGGCGCCTTTAGGGCGAAACAAGCAGCGAGCGTCGGTGACGAGCGCGTTTATTCGTCAACGATGTAGAGCAGGTCTGCCTCCTGCGGGACTGGCACCACCACGTTGCTCACCCCCGAACTCTGACTAAAGCCCGTCGCGCTCACGCACACACGACGGCCGTCGTATTCTTCCCACTGCGAGGCGTTGTCGCGGTCGTAGCTCCCGTTGTAGACGTTGAAGTTCTTCTCACCTAGGCAGATGTGGTCCACATCCGTGGAGACCTGCTCATCGGCAAGTTGAACGCCTTCTACCGTTTGCACGTCGTCGAACATGAGCAGCGCGTAGCGGGACTTGCGCCAGCCCTCAGCGCATTTCTCACCATTGGCATCGATGGGCACGCCGTCGAGCTGGGACAGCTCCTCACCGTCCACCATGCGTACCACGCCCTCAAAGACCTGACGACCTTGCGACTCCGCCTGGTTGCGCAGGTCGGCGTGCTGCTGCTGGGCGTCAGATGCAGCCGTGGCGTTCGCCTTGGCGTCATTCGTGGTGCTGGACTTGCCGGACTCGCCAGTCGCCTCACCGCCACGCGCCCGCAACTCGTTGATGGCAGAGCGATCGCTTGTGTCCGTGACCAGCTCTACCATGGGAGTCGTCTGCTCCTCGTCGGTCTCGGTACGCTTGATTACACCGTCTTCCACATACACCCGGTCCACGTAGTCCGTCTGCTGGCCGCGCGAACGCTGGTAGCTCACCAGCGCGTGCTGGTCGGCCGAGATGCAATACTCCACCCATGGCTCAACGAAGATGGCAAAGCTCTCCTCCTGGGCCTGCGTTACCGTCTTGCCCTGCTCGTCGTATACGAACGGCACAAAACGCATGCCCCCAGAGCCATGAGACCCCACGTTGCTGTAGTGAGTCGATACCAGCAACTCGGGTACGTCGTCACCAGTCATGTCGGTGAGCAGGTATTCGTAGTTTCCATCGGGATACGACCCGTACCACTCCCCCGCAAAGTACGCAGAAGGATTGTCGAGCACCTGCTCGTAGGCGTCGGAAATGGCATTCCAACGGGCTGCAGCGGCCGCCTGTTGGGCCTTCTTGGCCTCCGCCTCCTGCTTGGCTGTGTCCTGCTTGGCTGTGTCCTGCTTGGCTGTGTCCTGCTTGGCTGCGTCCTTCTTGGTTGCATCCTTATTGGCTGCGCCTTGCTGCTGCGCAGTTGCCTGCAAGGACGGTGACGCCGGCGTCGCATTGGACCGTCCGTCGAGTGAGCCCCACACGATGAGGAGGCCCGCCACCACGAGCGCCAACACTCCCGTGATGGCCATAAGCGCAACAGGCGGCCTACTCGTTCCGCTCGTCGCATCGCCCCGCAACGATGCTCCGCACACGCGACATAAGACGTCGTGATCCTCTACCTTGGAACCGCAATTCGTGCAATACATGGGGCCTCCTCGTTGCTCACATCGTCCACAACCACACAGCTAACGTTACATGAGCAATCAGGCTTGCCGTTGTGCAACATGTGAGGCGTGCCTCAAAACTATACGGCGGCACCCGTGCCGTTGAGCTTCTGTACGAGCCAGTTCTGCACGCCAATGAGCTCGATGAGCTCCAGGTCCTGGTTGGTCTCCTGCAGGTCGGCGTCCTCGTCGAGCAGGTAGGCCTTCATGTCCTCGTAGGCAACGAAGTCTGAGGCGAACACGGGCATCATCTCGGTCACCATCGCGATGCCATCCTCGGAAACTTTCTTCTCACTCTTGAGGTACTCCACAATGTCGTCGTAGACTGTGGCCTCGGGGGTCGCCTCGATCTTAATCTCGCCACCCAGGTCGAGGATGCGGTTGGCGAACTTCTCCACCCAGGCCATCTCCTCGTCTGCGTGGGCCGCGTACTTGTCTGCGAGCGCCGCGAGTCCCTTCGAGCCAAAGACGAGCCCCTGGACGCGGTGCGCGAAACTCTGGGACGAGAGCCCCGTTACGAGATACTGCAAAGCCTTAATCTCCGCCGTCTTGTCTGCCATCTCGAACTTCCTTGGTCCTTGCCTTTACTTCTCCGCCGGCTCCCACTTGCAACGCACGGGAGAGACGATTTCGCCCGTCTTCTTGAGCTCCTTCATCGCCTTGTCCACGACCTTGCGGTCGAGTCCGCTAAGCTCTGCGATCTTGCCCGCGTTCAGCGGCACTCCCGCCTCGCGCATCGTGTTGAGTACCAGCTCTGTTGCCTCCATGTTAGTCTTCCTTTCCGTCGCTATAGTTACGCTGTCCCGCCCTATGCGGGGTTGAACGCACTCTTCGGCCGCTTGCACCTCGGGCACTTCCAGTCGTCAGGCAAATCCTCAAATGCCACTCCGTCGTTTTCGGCGGGGTCGTACACGTACCTGCAAACGGAGCAGACGTATTTGCCCGTCTGCTCGGCCTGGGAGAAGTCCACGTCGGCAAGCACCGTCTTGGGCGGGTTGTCCAAGTCCATTATCCGCTTCGCCTCGAGGTTCTCATAGCCCTGCGGCGTGTGCGTACCACAGTAGACCGTCGGGTGGTCGCGGACGAACTCGCGCACCCGGTCGAGCGTCTCGCGAGCCGCGGACGGGTCCTCGAACACGACGGACAGCTTGTCCTCATAGAGCGCCTCGTCCACATAGGTGCAGTCCGCCCAGCCGTTGAAATACGTTACTTGGTCCTCATTGCGTTCTTGGTGGATCCGGGGGCTGCAGCGGTCTTTGGCAGAATTCGAACCTCTATTGCCTCCACGCGTCGGCTCAGCCCACTGGTACCTGCGGACTCACCGTCACGCGTCCAACCTCCCCAACCATAGGTCTGCGAATGCACGCGGTACCAAACGGAGAGGTGATTGGCAAGCTCACCGGTAAGGCGCATTCTTACGGCCTCAAGTCTCCTGGACTTGCCCGTCGTTCCACTCATTGCGCCATCAGCCTTCCAGCTAGTCTCCCAGCCAGCGCGCTGTACATGAGACTGGTATTCGATGCCACCCGCGTAGGGTTGGGAGGGTATGGTCACGCGGATTGCCTCCAAACGCTTGGACTCACCCGTAGTGCCAAGGGTGAACACCGATTTGGCACCAAGCCATCCGTAGGTCTGTACGCTTGCGTTTGCGGTCACCGCGCCCACGAACGCAGGGGCGGAGGCATCATAGCCCTTGGGCACCTGTCCTTTGGGAAGCACCATGACCTCAAAGGCCTCAAGTCGTTTGGACTGCCCGGAAGTGCCGGCCGGCTCGCCGTTGCTCGCCCATCCTAGCCAACCAAAGGTCTGGGAGTGCACGCGATAGAAGACGTCGTGGGTCTTGACGAGCAAGTCACCAGTCAGGCGCACCTGCATACCCTCCAGGCGTCTGGATTGATTAGAGGTACCGGACATCTTGCCGTCCTTGGCCCACGTAGACTCCCAGCCGCCTCTCTGGACGTGGCTGCGGTACTCGATGGAACCGTTACTCGTGTCGGAGAGACTAATCTTAATGGACTCTAGTCTCTTGGACTTTCCAGAGGTACCTGCTGTTGCGCCGTCCTTGACCGCGGGCCGGTCGCCGTAGGTCTGCACGTGTGCAGAGTAGGATACAGAGAGCTCCACCGGAACGGGGCATCGTTCTTCTGCCACTGGCGTAGAGGGTTACCGTGCCGTTGGCGGTAGCCGTGAGGTTCTTCACGGACTGCTCGTCCTTGTACGAGGTGCCCTTACCATCGGCCTTCGTGTTCCACTCCTTGAAGGCATAGCCATCACGGGTGAAGGAGTTTTTTGGTGAGCTGCCTTGTTTGGTCGTAGGTATGCTGCTGCTTGGCCATGGTACCCTTGCCACCGTTGGCGTCGAACTCGACGTCATAGGTGATAGGCGTCCACTGAGCGTAGAGGGTGATGTCGCTGGTAACTCCTTCGAACACATACTCACGCTTTTGCGCGTAAGCGGTACCAGTACCATCAGCCTTATCGTTCCACTCCTTGAAGCCGTAGCCCTCCCGGCTGAAAGCGTTAGCGGCTAGAGTGCTCTGCAAGCTCGTACGGTCTATCGTGGTGGATCCCGTAGTTCCCCCGCCACCATTTGCGTCGTAGTTAACGAGGTAACCGTCGGTATTGTCGATGACAAACTCGCTGAAGTGCCACACGTCAACGTGGTCGTCGCTCGAACCCATGAAGAAGTACTCGGTCGGATAATCCTTACTCTTATGGGTCACTCGGTAGTTGTCCGCGAAGCCTTCCGGCTTTGTAATGGGAACGTTGATTCTCTGCCCATTCTCTTCCGTGGTCGCGAGCTGGTCGTTCGAAATCTTTGTGGCCTAGCCACTAACGACCTGGCTCCCATCCTTTACCACGGTTACCTTTGCCTGGGAAGTAACGTCGATGACCTTACGGTTGGCCGCCGCAGGACTCTTGTCTGTGTACCTGAGGGAGAGCTCCGCCGTGATGCTTGTGGTCGTTTCACCATTGCTCTGGGTGGTTGCGCTTTGATTGGGCTTGTAGTCTTCCACAAGGTCGCTGACTACTGCTGCCACGTTAAGCTTGGAAGGAGGTAGTGTTGCATTCTCGTCTGCAGTTGTTTCCACAGTCTTCAACTGGAGCTTCGTCGTATCGGTAACCGTGTTTTCGTTTGTTATTGGATTCTCCTTCAGAACACCATCGACAAGAGTCTTCTTCTCTGACTCTTCGATGGTCGTGGTAACGGCCTCGTACGTTATGGTCTCGGCAGCACCATCGCCCTCTTTGTCGTATGTCTCCTCCTCGATAACGCTCGTCGTCTCAGAAGTGATCACCACAGTCGTGTGATCATCATCAGTGGTCGTTACGGTAACCTCGGTCGTCGCCTTATCCTCTACCCTAGTATCGTCAGTGCCCTCGACGTTGTTGGGTGATATGGTCTCAATCGTCTCGGCCTCTTGCTCAATCTCTGTGGTTGTGTTGGTGGTGGTGTCTTCAATAGTGGTCGTGGTGGTTTCGGTTTCCGTCGTTATCACCGAGCCGTCCGGCTTCTCTACCGTTTCCTTTGTCGAGCTATTCTCCACCGTAACGGACTTTGAAGCCGAGGTATACACCGCATAGTATTGCGCAGGACCTGTTGCCACGGGAAGAGAATCGAGCTTCGGTCCATCTGAACTGGTAGCCCATCCATCAAATGCGAATGAATAGGTTGTCGTGTCATCACTCTCACCAATTGTCACGGCCTCGCGTTTGGGCATGTCGCCGTCGTATTCCGGTGCTTGGTTTGCCTCAGTAAGCACGCTCTTTAGCAGCGTTCCGTCATAGTTGAGGAAGTCGATACGATAAGAGACTGTGTTCTCAGAGAACTGCGCCTTATAGGTGGCGTTCTCGACCACTGGCTTGAGCACGGGGTCCCAACCGCTATAGCTGTAATGCGTGCTGCCAGAGTCAGGCCTGGTCGGGGTATTGCCAGTGTATTGAGGCATGTCACCATAATCGAAGTATTGCGTATCCAACACTTCGTCGTTGTAGTTAACAAAGGTTACGACCGCCTTCACCGCAACGGGCACGCTAACGTAACTCTGTTGCTGCCATCTATGAACGTGGCTGGAAAGGCATTGGTGCCAACGTTACCAACGCTTGCCGTCGAATCCACCCATGCCCACTTGTCTGGAAGCTGCACGTTCGCCAACGTCTGTCCGCAGTTGGCCGTGAGGCCAGTAGGCATTGTCGTCCACTGGGCGTAGAGGGCTATGTCGTTGGTAAGAGTCACCGACGCGCCGTCTGCGTAGGCTGTGCCCAAGCCATTGGCCTGGGTGTTCCAGCCAACAAAGACGCCATCCGACTGCGGTGCAGTGAACTTGTTTGCGTTTAACGCAGTTTCGACCTCTTTCTTTACCGCTTGAGTGGAAGTGGCTGGATCAGCGCCATCATAGTTGGCGTAAAAAGCAACCGTGGCAGCGGGAAGGACGGTCCATGTTTTTGCTTCGTCTCCGTCGTAGAAGGCCGCGTACCCATCCGTAAGCATAGCCGCTTGGGGTTTGGAACTAAATGTTCCACTTGTGATGGACACGGTCGCGTTACTGCCTTTCGCGATACCTCTCGAACCTCCCGTAAATGTCCCGGAACTGATGTACATCGTTCCCTTGGAATCCCATACGCGGTGCCCCGGGACGAGACGCAAATCGCGCGCGGTGGCAAACGGGGACACACCTCGTTGAGGCATGTCCCCGTGTGCAACCCACATCGATACTCCCGCGCTTACGCAGTTGGGCCCCAAACGGCAATGCGCTTGTCGGGCGCGAGGTACATGCCGTCCCCCTCCACGACGCCCAGCTTGCTGTAGAGCGGGTCGAACATCTGCGCGTTCACGTTTATGCGTAGGTTGGCCAGCGGGTGGGTGTCGGCGGCGTACGTTGCAAACATGGGCGCCGGTATTACACTGGCCCAAATGTCGCCCATGGTCTTATAGAGCTTGGCGTAGTCAAAGCTCTGGGACTTACCTGCGATTTCCAAGACGGCCTGCATGCCGCACAGGTCGGCGCAGGTCTCGGCAGCAAGGTTCTGGCCGTCGGCCATCACGCCAGGCTGTAGCTCGATGGACGAGTAGTAGTCGGCGAGCGCCGTGGTCTTGGCCGTAAACTTCTCCACGTCCTCCTCGGCGAAGATGGGGTTGGGTCGGCCGTAGGCATCCATCTGCGCACCCTGATAGTCAAAGCCGTGGCTGATCTCGTGCGCAATGGTAAACCCAATGCCGGCGAGCAGGTCTTCGTCCGACATCCCGTCGGCATAGACCAAGCTCGTCACGAAGCCGGGCACGATGTTGATGGAGTTGCTCTCGGGCTCGTAGAAGGCGTTTAGGGTGGTGGGCTCGATGTAGAACCATGGGGCCGCCTTGGTGGCTGGCTGGCCGATAAACTGCGCCTCGCAGTCGTAGCGATACTGCTTGCAGAGCAGGTAGTTAGAGAACAACGTGCCGCCCTCGTTGGTGGGCACAAGCTCCAGCTCGCTATAGTCGAAGTAGCCGCCATCGGGTTCGAGCACGTTGAGCGTAAGGTTGTCGAGCTTCTCGGTAACGCGCTGCCTCGACTCGTCGCTGAGCCATGCGGTGTTGCCAACAAGGTCCTTGTAGGTGTTGACGAGCTGTTGGGAGAGGTCGGTCAGGCGCTCCTTCGCGTTGGCGGGCAGGTAGTCCTCGACGTAGATCTTGGCCATAACCTGCGCAAACGTATTGAGGCTGTCGCATGCCTTGTAGGGCTTGAAGTCTGTGCCGCCCATGAGCATGTCAAGCTGCTCGGCGTCCTCGCCCACGGCCGAATGGTCAAAGTAGGGGCGGACCTCAGCGAGCACCTTGGCCTTTGCCATGAGCTTTATGGCTTCGAGGTTGTCTTCGGTCCACACGTCGTTGAAGCCCTTGAGCCAGGCGCGCGATATGTAGTAGTGTTCGGCCCCGTCCTTCTTCATCTTGGCCAGCGTCTCCCTCAGGGGATAGTTGGCACACGTCTCGCATGCCTCGTCGAGCGTAAAGATGCTGTCGCGTGCGGTCTCTGCCATGGCGCCGAACTCCTGCTTTACGAACGTGCCGGCGCCCTCCAGATACTTGCCATGCTTCGTCTCGAACTCGGTGAGCTTGGAAATCAGTTCTCCCATGGCCTCCGAGTCCATGCCCAGCGCCTGGAAGTCGTAGCCAACGAACATCGACATAGTGCCGATCTGGGCCTGCGCGGCCTTTTGGGCGATGGGGTCGTCGGTCTCTTGGTAGAACGTTCCACCCACAAGCGCGGCGTCGCTAAACAGGAAGTTGGGATTGATGCCCACGATGTTGTTTGCCTGCGTGTCGTTTGCGCGGATCGTGGCGACGATGAACGGGCTAAATGGGAAGTCCTCGTCGGCAAGCAGCTCGTTCATCTCGTCGAGCGACGTTACGGCGTCGATGCGGTCGAGGTAAGGCTTTATCTCGGAGGTACCGATTTCCTTAAGTGTGTTGGTGTCAGCCGCCTGGTTGTAGAAGATGCGCAGCTGTTCCAGGTCGTGACCGGTCTTCGATTCGTCGCCGATGGCGCTTATAACCGAATCGCGCAGCTCGGTTGAATGGTCCGCCATCGCGTTGCCGCCCGTCTCGGTCTGGTGCGCGGCAAGGTAGTCGTACGCGGTGTTCGTGTACAGGTCGTTCTTTGCCTCGGGCACCTCTGCCGGCAGGTTGCCCTGCAGGACGGATGTGACCCATGGCTTGCCGACGAGTTCCGCCGACTGTGTTGCGTTTGCACCCGCTTCTTGGCCCGACGGGCCGTTTGCGTTGCCTCCGCATGCGGTGAGCACGAAGGCCAGCACCAACGCCAATACGGCCACGGCCATCTGCTTGCTACGTCTCATCTTCTTTCCCTTCTCCCCTGATTCCAGTAAACGCGCATGTCCTGATTGTAGCAGCGTGGGGTTCGGGCGGTTGGCCGCTCCCCTGTGGCTGATTGGGAAAAAGACCTTTGGCCCTTTTCTCAGTCGCGGACCCAGCGCTCGTAGCGTTGTGCGTCCTCGTGGGTGATGGGTCGCAGCACGCGGCAGGGGTTGCCCACGGCGACGACGCCCGAGGGGATGTCGCGCGTGACCACGCTGCCTGCGCCAACGACCACGTTTGAGCCAATGGTCACGCCGGGACACACCAGCACGCCCATGCCAAACCACACGTCGTCGCCTACGGTAATGGGCAGCGCGTACTCCAGTCCCTCGTTTCGGTGCGGCGCGTCGATGGGATGCCCCGCCGTGGAAAAGACGCAGTTGGGGGCAATAAAGACATTGTCGCCAAAGGTCACGGGCGCCCCGTCGAGGACAACGAGCCCGTGATTGGCATAGAAGTTCTCGCCCAGGTGGATGTTGGTGCCGTAGTCGCACCAGAAGGGCGAGACAATGGTCGCGCCAGAACCCATCGAGCCCACGATGGTGCGCAGGAATTCGCTGCGCTCCTTGCGCGCCGTGGGTCGCATCTGGTTGTAGTCGTAGCAGAGCTCCTTGCACTCGTCGAGCGCCTCGAGGATCGCGCGGTCAAAGTTGGCGTCGTACAGGCGTCCCTTGGTCCGTGCGATCATCTGCGTTGCGGCCATGCGCTTGCTGGTGGTCATCGTCTCTCTCCCTTGTTGCAAAGATGATAGTTGGCGGCATTATCGCATGCCGTCCGCCTTTGAGAGGTCTCCGCACCGCCTGCTCTCGATGGACTGTTGGGGCACGGGCCCGTAGTATGGAACAAACGACTCTCATCTTGGGGAAAGGTGCGCTATGGACACAAAGAACTTTTATGCAGGCGAGGAATTCTATGCACACATGATGCTCGGCTCCTTGCGTGATGAGGACGGCGTTACCTTCCGCACCTTCGCACCTGCGGCCGACAACATCGAGCTGCTGCTCGATGGGGAGTCGCGTCCCATGGAGAAGGTCGCGGACGGCAACTTCTGGGAGTTGCGCGTGGAGGGGGTCGAGACGGGCACGCCCTACGAGTACCGCATCTGGCACGGTGGATCCTACGTGGACCACTGCGATCCCTATGGCATGCAGATGGAGCTGCGTCCGGCGCATCGCTCCATCGTGGCCGACCTCTCGTACGAATGGCACGATGCCGAGTGGATGGCCGCCCGCAACGACTGCCACGACGGCCCGATGAACGTCTACGAGCTCAACCTGGGCTCTTGGCGCAAGCGCTCGGGAGAGGAGCCCTCCGACGATCCGGCCGACTGGTACACCTACGAGGAGATCGCCGAGCCGTTGGTGGCGCACGTGCGTGAGCTAGGCTGCACGCACGTGGAGTTTATGCCGCTCAACGAGTACCCCTTCGACGGATCCTGGGGTTATCAACCCACGGGGTTCTTTGCCGCCACCAGCCGCTTTGGAACGCCCCGGCAACTCATGTATCTCATTGACACGCTTCACCAGGCGGGCATTGGCGCGATCTTGGACTTTGTGCCCGTGCACTTTGCCACCGACGCGTACGGCCTTGCCAACTACGATGGCACGGCGCTCTATGAGTACCCCAACGACGCCGTGGGCGTGAGCGAGTGGGGAAGCCACAACTTTATGCACTCGCGTGGTGAGACCTGCTCGTTTTTGCAGAGCGCGGCCAACTTCTGGCTGGGCGCGTATCACCTTGATGGCCTGCGCCTGGACGCCATCAGTCGCATCATCTACTGGCAGGGCGACGCTGCACGCGGCATCAACGGCATGGCCATGGACTTTGTAAAGACCTTCAACGCGGGTTGCAAGTCGCTCAACCCCGGCATCCTCACCGTGGCCGAGGACTCCACCGACGTGCCCGGCACCACGAAGGCCGTTGAGGAGGGCGGCCTGGGATTCGACTACAAGTGGGACATGGGCTGGATGCACGATACCCTGGACCAGTTCTCCACGCCTGCCGAGGAGCGCGGGGAGAGCTACCACAAGCTCACGTTCTCCATGGCGTACTACGGTGGCGAGCATTACCTGCTGCCGCTCTCGCACGACGAGGTGGTGCACGGCAAGGGGACCATCGCAAACAAGATGTTTGGCGGCTACGACCAGAAGTTCGGCCAGGCCCGTGCGCTCTACCTGTACATGTATTGCCACCCCGGCAAAAAGCTCAACTTTATGGGAAACGAGATCGCCCAACTTCGCGAGTGGGACGAGCGCCGCGAGCAGGACTGGTTTATGCGCGAGTATCCCGTTCACGACGCGTTCTTCCACTTCTTCTGCGAGCTGGGACACCTCTACCGGGCGGAGCCGGCGCTGTGGGAGTGCGACTACGCAAAGGACTTTGGCTTTATCTGGCGCGAGGTGAGCGGGGAGGCAGACGTGGTCTATGCCTTCGAGCGCATCTCCAACGAGGGCGAGCGGCTGTTGTGCGTGCTTAACCTCTCGTCGCAGGCGCTGGAGGACCGACGCATAGAGGTGCCCAACGTGGAGTCTGCCACCGTCCTGCTCGACACCGACTGGGAGCGCTTTGGCGGCGCCTCTCCCAACGCCGACGGCTCGGAGGTGGCATGCGAGGAGGGGTCCGTCCTCGTAAGTCTTTCGGCCTGCTCGGGTATGCTGCTGCGCATATCCTAGGGATACGAGCTTGCCGTCTTCCCCAGATGGCAGGCTCCAAGCCGGCGGGCTGAGGAGGAAAGGATGCGAATTAGAACGGCGGACGTGGGGGATGCCGCTGCGTTACTCGCCATATACGCTCCCTACGTACAGGGCACTGCGGTGTCGTTTGAGTACGAGGTTCCCACGATCGGGGAGTTCTCCGCACGTATCGAGCGCACGTTGGAGCGCTACCCCTATCTTGTTGTTGAGGAAGACGGTGAAGTTAGGGGCTACGCTTACGCCGCGCCCTTCCATCATCGTGCCGCCTACAACCGCTCTTGCGAGGTCTCCATCTACATTGACTCCGGCGCAAGGAGGAAGGGCTATGGCCGTGCCCTGTACGACGAGCTGCAGAGGCGCCTGGCCAAGATGGGCATCCTCAACCTGTATGCCTGCATAGCAGTTCCGGTCGAGGCGGATGAGTACCTCACGCGGGACAGCGAGGAGTTCCACGCAAGACTCGGGTTTAGGAAGGTCGGCGAGTTCCACAAGTGCGGTTATAAGTTTGGCCATTGGTACAACACGGTCTGGATGGAAAAGATGATCGGCGAGCATGTATAGCGCTCGCACGCGTGCCGCAGCCTACGGCACAGGCCTCAACGAATCGCCGGGACGTGCTCGACGTCGGTCGGAACGTCGTTTGTTGCCTCAGCACGGAAGACCGGCCCCACAACCATGGGTTGCGGGGCCGGCTTGGAAAGGGAGGGCTCAATTGCCGGAGGAACCTACCTCAGAACCTTGAGCAGCCAATCCACGTCGTCGGTGGTGCGCATCTTGGCAACGACGCTGTCGTCTTCGAGGGCGCGTGCCACGTTGGCGAGCACGGCAAGGTGCTCTCCGCCGGCGCCGGCGATGCCAAACACCAGGTAGGCCTTCTCCTCGCCCCAATCGACGCCGTCGGGATACTGGTGGAGCGTGACGCAGGTCTTCTTGACCAGGTCCTTGGCGTCGTTGGTCCCGTGCGGGATGGCCACGCCGAGGCCCATGTACACGCTCTGGATCTTCTCGCGTTCGAACATGGCGTCGATGTAGCGCTCGTCCACGGATCCGTGGGCCATGAGCAGCTCGCCGGAGGCGCGGATGGCCTCGTCCTTGGTGACCGACGGGCAGCCGAGCTTGATGCCCTCGCGGTCGATGGCGATTGCTGGCGCATCTTCGGACTCGATCTTCTCGGTGAGGGTCTCCACGTCGGTCTCGCCCACGCCGGCGGCGGCAGAGGCCGAAACCAGGTCGTTGTACAGCGTATCGAGGTTGGGGTCGGAGAGGAAGTTGTTGATGACCACGAACTGTGCCTGAGGTGCGCTCTTGCGGGCGCGGTCTGCCAGGTTGGCCTGCACGACCACGATCTTGGCGTCGGCGGGGACCTCGTCCACGGAGGCGTG
The DNA here is from genome assembly GCA_902793195.1 of uncultured Coriobacteriaceae bacterium. Classification (GTDB taxonomy): domain Bacteria; phylum Actinomycetota; class Coriobacteriia; order Coriobacteriales; family Atopobiaceae; genus RUG440. Next base: position 15,377 of record CADBCS010000021.1, read on the forward strand.
CTCGACGATGAGGTCGGGACGGTCAAGCTTGATGCGGTTGCGGAAGCGGGTTGCGCCCATGGCGGAGGAGCCCATGCCAGCGTCGCAGGCGAAGATGATCTTGTCGCCAAAGCCAGCTTCGGTGGGGCCGTCGGAGCCGCCGGCCTTCATGCTGGCAACGGCGTCCTTGGCGGAGGCGAGGTCGCTCACGTCGGAGGTGCGAACGATGGGCGATGCGATGAGGAACGAGACGGCGGCACCGGCAAGAACACCAAGCAGGATGATGAGCTGCTGGCCCTGGGGTGCCATGGCCATAAACGCGATGATCGAGCCGGGCGATGCGGGGCCGACGAGGCCGCAGCCAAAGAGGTTGAACAGCAGGATGGAGACGAAGTTGCCCACGATGGGAGCGACGATGATCTTGGGGTTCATGAGCACGTAGGGGAAGTAGATCTCGTGAATGCCGCCCAGGAAGTGGATGATCACGGCGCCGGGAGCGGACTGCCTGGTCGTCTCGTCCTTGCAGAAGAAGCAGTACGCCAGCAGGACGCCGAGGCCAGGTCCGGGGTTGGACTCGAGCATGTACATGATGGACTGGCCGGCGGTCTTGGCTTGCTCGGTTGCGATGGGCACGAACACGCCGTTACCGATGGCGTTGTTGAGGAACAGCACCTTGGCGGGCTCGATGAAGATGGCAAGTGCGGGCAGCAGGTGCGCGTTGACCAGCATCTCCACGCCGGACTGCAGCACCGTGAGGATGGCGCCCATAAACGGACCAACGCCATAGAAGCCGGCGATGGCAAGCAGCATGCCCAAGATGCCTAGCGAGAAGTTGTCGATCAGCATCTCGAGGCCCGCGGGCTTCCACTTGCTCGCGAACTTGTCCCACATCTTGATAACAAAGCCGGCGAGCGGACCCATGAGCATGGCGCCCATGAGCATGGTGTACTCGGAACCGACGATTGCGCCCATAACGGCAATGGAGCCGATAACGCGTCCGCGCTGGCCAGCGACGTTGTAGCCGCCCTGGCCGGCGATCATAACAGGAATCAGGTACTTGAGGATCGGGCTGACCATCTCGGCCAGCTGTGCGTTGGGAATCCATCCCGTTTCGATAAAGAGTGCCGTGAGGAAACCCCACGCAATAAAGGCGCCGATATTCGGCATGACCATGCCGCTTAGGGCTTTGCCGAACTTCGATACCGCCGCTCTCACGTCTGCCATTCTTTCACCCTCCTTGAGGCAGATAACCTATACGACAAGTGTTGAAACGACAATTCGGACTCTACAACCTTTTGAAACGAATGTAAAGTAGCCATAAAAACAACAAGACAAACGGTAGAAAATGGCAGGTAGGTGGCATCACAACTATATAATATGGCCAGATAAGCCACATTATTTGCAGTAGTTACTCCGTTTGCGAAATTCCTCTTGACATTGTTGTAACAACGATTACAATGCAAAACAGAAGTGTTGAAACGACAGTTGGATAAGGAAAGAGAAGGAAAGTGAGGGAATGAGATGAAGGCTAAGGCAGTGCGTTTGCATGCAGCGATGGATCTGCGCCTGGAGGAGTTCGAGCTGCCCCCCATCAAGGACGACGAGATGCTCGTGGAGGTCGTGTCGGACTCCATCTGCATGTCGACGTACAAGATGGCCAAGCTGGGCACCGAGCACAAGCGCGTGCACGAAGATGCCGCCGAGCACCCGCCCATCACCGGCCACGAGTTCGCAGGCAACATCGTGGAGGTGGGCGCAAAGTACGCCGACAAGTATCACCCCGGTCAGAAGTTCACCATCCAGCCCGCCATCAACTACAAGGGCTCCATGGACTCGCCGGGCTATTCGTACGAGTTCTGCGGCGGCGACGCAACCTACTGCATCCTCCCGCAGGAGATCTTCGCCACCGACAGCTTCCTCGTGTATGAGGGGGAGGCCTACTACCAGGCGTCGCTCGCCGAGCCGCTGAGCTGCTCGATCGGCGCACTCAACGCCGCGTACCACACGCAGATGGGCGTGTACACGCACGAGATGGGCATTCGCGAGGGTGGCAACCTGGCCATTACCGCCGGTGCGGGTCCGATGGGCTTGGGCGCACTCACGTACGCGCTTCACCGCGACCGCAAGCCCGGTCTGCTCGTGGTGACCGACATCAACCAGGAGCGCCTGGACCGTGCTGCGAGCCTGTTCCCGCCCGAGCAGGTCAAGGAGGAGACGGGTGTCGAGCTGCACTTTGTGAACACCGGCACCATGGAGGACCCCGTGGCCGAGCTGCGCGCCATCACCGGTGGCAAGGGCTACGACGACGTGCTGTGCTACGCTCCGGTGGCTGCGGTCATCGAGCAGTCCAGCGCCATCCTGGGTCGCGACGGCTGCCTCAACTTCTTTGCCGGTCCCACCGACACAGCGTTTAGCGCACCCATCAACTTCTACGACGTGCATTACAACTCGACCCACGTGATGGGCACCACCGGTGGCAACACGGCCGACATGATCGAGTCGCTCGAGCTCACCGCGTCGGGTCGCATCGATCCCGCCGTTATGGTGACCCACGTTGGTGGCCTGGACGCCGCTGCCGAGGCGACCTGCAACCTGCCCGGCATCCCCGGCGGCAAGAAGCTCATCTACACGCACATCTCCATGCCGCTCGTGGCTCTCGACGAGCTGCGCGACTATGCGGCCGACGACGAGCGCTATGCCAAGCTCGCCGACATCGTGGAGGCCAACAACGGCCTGTGGTGCCCGGCCGCCGAGCGCTTCCTGCTCGAGAACTGGACTGCGTAGCATCATCTGGCATCGAATGTCTCGCCGGGGGAGTGCTCCCCCGGCGAGACTTTGCGTTTTGCTAATGTGGTAGATTGGAGGGGGCGATGGCAGAACCGGAAGGCATGAACATGACCATGACAGAGCGCCGCGAGCGCATTGTAGACTACATAAACCAAGAGGGAAACGTCACGTTTTCCCAGCTCAAGGCCATGCTCCCCGACGTAAGCGACATGACGCTGCGCACCGACCTCAAGACGCTCGACCAACAGCGTCTCATCATTCGCGTTCATGGCGGAGCCAAGTCGGTGGGGTATGCCGTGGGCACCGATGACCTTTTGGCCCGCCGCGTTGGACGTCGCTCTGCCGAGAAGACCGCCATTGCGCAAAAGGCCGCGGAGCTCATCCGCCCGGGCCACACCATCTTCATCGACTCGGGAAGCACCACCACGGCGCTGGCCAACGCAATGGAGGACATGGACCTTCTCGTGTTTACCAACTCGCTCACCGTGGCGTCGGAGCTCGCGCGCCTCGAGCACGTAAAGAGCTTTGTGGTGGGGGGTCGGCTCAATCGGTACTCCAAGAGCACCACAGGTGCGCGCGCCGTCGAGGCGGTACGATCGCTCAGCTTCGACCAGGTGTTCTTGGGCGTTACGGGCTATCAGCGCGGCGAGGGGTTCTCGGTTGGTTCCGACGACGAGGCGGTGTTCAAGTCCACGCTGGTGGATCGCGCGCACAAGTGCATCGTGCTCATGGACTCGAGCAAGGAAGGTCGTCCGTCCACGTTTAGGGTGTGCGGACTCGCGCAGGTGAGCCACGTGGTGTCCGACGGCGAGCTGTCCGGCGACTTTGCCGCAGCCTGCGCGGACGCCAACGTCACGCTGCTGTGAAAATAGGGGCCAGAGCCTTTTTTCTCGTTTCTCGCGGTTCGCAATCGCGTCGTAGGCCACGTGGTAGTATGAAGCCGTGGTTGGCAAAGCAGCGAGGAGGCCCGCATGTTGAGCGTGTACTTTGGCGACATGCCAGATGCCATTTTCAATACGTCGGTGTACTTTAAGAACACCTATTTGGACTCGTGGCTTGAGGATGAGTTCGCTCAGCGCATGATAAAGAGCATCGACAAGGCCACGGTTCTTGGTGACGGGTTGATTCAAAGTCCCGTGCTGGGCAAGATTGCGCCCACGCAGCTGTCGGGTGGAGTAAAGACCCTGCTCCTCATATACTTTAGGCCAAACATGGTGTTTAACGCCTCTACCTGCGGAAACAACTGCGCGTGGTGGATTTTGCGCATAGCCGCCAAGCGCGACGTCACCATTAACCTGCGGCACCTTATGGTATTTGGCAATGGTAAGTTCAGCATTAGGGTGTTGAACTCGGGCAACGTCGTTCACGACATGTTGGGTCTTATAGAAGAGTACGACGTTGCCATAAATGGGGCACCGCGATGAAGGGCATTTACAGCATCCGGGTGGAGAACGCGCGTGTGCAGTTTAAGCTTACGCTCACGCGATCTCTCACCCTCATACGCGGCATGAGTGCTACAGGAAAGACAACCCTCGTTGGCGCACGGGAAGGGCAGCGTGCTAAGTGCGCTTCGCTCATGTACTTCCAAACGCATCCTCGTCGTTGCTGATGGTGCTGCCTTTGGTCCGCAGATGGACGCCGTGCTCGAACTCGCGCGACGCAGGGGGGCGCCTGGGGACGGTGCGCACGATTTCCGTCCAAAACGGGTCCCTGCCGCGCACGATTTCAGCCGATTATCGCGCGCGGTAGGGACCGCTTTTGTCACGAAATCGTGCGCGGTGGGCCATCCCCCCTGCGCCTTGCCGGGAAAAAGACCCTGGCACCTCCCGGACCCTCCAAGCTCATGCTCATAGCCTATAGCCCTTGCCGTTTGCGGACGCGAACGCGCACGATGGGGGAGCGTAGGGGAGCTGAATATATACTGATCCCAGTGCATTATTGATGTAAGTGAGGGGGATTGGTATGAAGAACGTTGAGTCACGCAACAAATGCGGGATCGGCAGATTCCTATGTAGCCTGCTCTGCGCACTCTTGATGTGCTCCGTGGCGCCGTGCGCGGTGCTTGCGCAGTCAGACGACGGGGACACGCCAGCAGGACAGGCCGCGCCCCAGGAGCAGGCGACCCAACCCATGGAGTCGCAGGTTGGCGCCGATGGCGCAGGGCTGGACGCCGGCGCGGAGGGGCCCGCCGAGGAGCTGCCTGCCCAGCCCGAGGCGGTGCCGTCGCCGCAGGCCGCGCCTCAAGAGCAGGCGACCCAACCCATGGAGTCGCAGTCCGAGGCCGGTACCGCAGAGGAGGCCGCAGACGCAGAGAAGCCCGTCGAGGGACTAACTGCCCAGTCCGAGTCGATGCCGTCGCAGCAGCTCACGACCCAGGACTGGGGGGTGAACGACGAGGGACGCATAGAGTTCAACAAAAACTGGAGCAAGCGCGGCGTGCGCGCATACAGCGATGCCCTGGCGGTCTTCTCCTTTAGTGTTGCCTCAGACGGCAGGGCTATCATAGACCTCCAGAACACGACGAAGGGCAGGATTTCCTGGAGGCTCGTGGACGGAACGTCGGATCTTGGGGCAGCGGCCGAGTACTTCTCCGACACTATAAGGGCTAACGAAAACTACGAGTTCGACCACTTCCTCAAGGCTGGGGACTACCGGCTGGTCCTTTGGGGCAAGGACAACAACGTCGAGACATATTTCAATATTACGTATGCCTCGCTCCAATCGATTTCCTACCCCGTTCGCGATGCGAGCGGCACATCCAATCCGGTGGGAACGCTGCGCATGAAGTCATGGGACGGAGGAACGTTTTTGACCTATGGCGGCAACAGGCGCATGGACTACTGGCGCATACAGGTGCCCTACAAGACGAACGGCCTCCAAGTGAAATGCGAGTGCATGGATGACAAATTTAGGGTCGTGAACTCTGTGAGCGTGCTCGACGCGCGGGGAAAGATTCTCGAGACGTTGAGCATGTCTAACATGCCGAGCAAGACGTGGGACACCGAGTCGCTTGACGCCGGCACGTACTTCCTCTGTGTCGAGAGCCCCGCCAACAGCTCGAACTCCGACGAGGGGAGCTACAGGATTCGGTGGGATGCGTCTTCCGTTACGCCCTCGGTGCAGTACTATGTGCACCGCCAGACCTACGGCAACGAGTCGGTGTGGTCCAAGCGCGACGGCGCCACGTCCGGCACCGTCGGTCAGGGCAAGCGCCTGGAGGCCATATGGATCCGCCTGAGGAACACGCCCTTCACGGGTGGCATACAGTACCGCACGCACGTGCAGAAGATCGGCTGGCAGGGTTGGAGGTCCAACGGCGCCATGAGCGGCACGCGGGGCAAAAGCTACCGCCTGGAGGCCATCCAAATTAAGCTCACGGGCCAGATGGCTCAAAAGTACGATGTGTACTACCGCGTCCACGCGCAGAAGCTCGGATGGATGGGTTGGGCAAAGAACGGCGCGAGCGCCGGCACCGCGGGCCTGTCGTACCGTTTGGAAGCCATCCAGATCAAGATCGTGCCTAAGGGCAGTACGGCGGGCGTGGGCAAGAGCGCTATGACCTCGTATGCGGCCAAGACAGCCAGCACCTTTAGCACCGACGACTTTACAGTAACGTTTCCCAAGTTTCTGCGGAAGAAGTTCTACCTAGGCTTGATTCGCAGGACTGGCGGTGAAGTACTGTGGCACTTTTCCACCAACGTGCGCAAGAACTCCTATCTTGTGTATGGTGGTACGCTCATAGTGCGAAGCAAGAACAGCCCCACGCGGCAGTACCACTACGGATACTCGAAGAGGGGCTATTCCGTGGACGTCGGATACGGTGCGCAGGGTCTGGAAGACATCTTCCCATCTCGCTACCGTAAGGGTTCGGCCAAAGTGTCGCTTCGATAGCTGAGGCGCCAGTCGTATCGAACAAGCCGGCAGGACGCATGTCGCTGCCGGCTTGTCGCATAATGGCCCATGATCCCTGGCCTTGGTATTTGTTCCTCAATCGTCGTGCAGATTTCTGTCCACTGCGTCCCCTACCATGGCCGCAAGGCACGACCAAGACGAGGGGAGCGGCAATGTACGAGATGTCCAGGGAGTTTGTGTCCACTCACGTGGCAGGGTTTGCGCACTGGTATGGCGTGGAGGTCGCGCACAAGCTGAGGCCCGGAAAGAAGCTGAAGCTGCGTCCGGAGCCCGATAACCCATACGATCCGAATGCCGTGGCGGTGTATTGCGGCAAGACGAAGATCGGTTACGTCCCGCGTGCGAAAAATGCGGTGCTGGCCCAGCTCGCGCACTTTGGCTACGGCGGCATCTTTGAGGCCCGCGTGCAGTCGGTGGATTGGACCTGTCACCCCGAGCGTCAGGTGCGCATGACCATCTTCGTACGCGATGCCAGGGCGTAATGCGTGGGCTCGCCGCAATGGGAAAAGGGCCGTGGTCTTTTCCCGTCGGCGTGACACCCGCCCGGCGCGCACGTGGGGGCGCCTCGGGACGGCGTGTACGTGGGGTCGCCTGGGGACGGCGCGCACGATTTCTGGCACAAACGGAACCCTACCGCGTACGATATCGGCCGATTATCGTGCACGGTAGGGACCGCGCCTGTCACAGAATCGTACGCGGTGGCAGGTGGCGTGGCGCAGATCGTGCGCGGTAGGGACCGCTTTTGTCGCAGAATCGTACGTGGGGGGTCGTCCCCCTGCAGCTGGCCGGGAAAAGGGCTTTGGCCTCCTTCCCCAAACGAGAAGGGACCGGGTCCTTCTCTTCCCCTACATTCAAACCGCTGACCCGTTCGTGTCCGTCCCCTCACGTATTCTTGGTGCCCGCTTCGTTAGGGTGATACAATACTGAATTAGAATACTTTGGCATCGTATGTTGTGGACACAGACGTGAGGTGCGCTCCACACAAGAAAGGGCCGATACATGGAGGCAGACCATAAGGAGACTGGTCTCGAGCGGCGCTTTACCCCACTCGCCGTCTGGGCCTTCTCGATAGGCACCAGCATCGGCTGGGGCTCCTTTATTGTTACGTGCAACACGTACCTGCAGAAGTCGGGCATCCTGGGGACGGTCTTCGGCCTACTGGTTGGCATGGCGGTAGTCCTCGTGATTACCTGGAACCTGCAGGCCATGATTCTGAAGTCCCCCGATGCCGGCGGAATATATACCTTCGAGAAGCGGATTGGCGGCAGGGACCTCGGGTTTCTTGCGTTCTGGTTCGTCTTGCTCACATACATGGCAATACTTTGGGCAAACATGACCTCGCTTCCGCTCTTTGCCCGATTCTTCCTAGGTGACACCTTCCGGTTCGGTTTCCATTACCAGATTTTCGGCTACGAGGTATGGTTTGGCGAGGTGTTGCTCTCTGCCTGTTCCGCCGCGCTCATTGGCCTCCTGTGCGCCAAGAGTGCTCGCCTTCCCAACAGAATAATGGTCGTCGCGGCCCTTGCCTTTGCGGTCTGCTTTACGGCGTGTGCCGTTATCGTGCTGTTCCGGCACGAGAGCGCCTTTAGCTTCTCTCCGTTCTACACGGAGGGCTCGAGTGCCTTTGTCCAGATCGTGCGTATTGCGGCAATATCGCCGTGGGCCTTTATTGGCTTCGAGAACGTCTCGCACTTCTCGGAGGAGTACGCGTTCCCCATCAAGAGGATTCGCGGCATCCTGGTCTGCTCCGTGGTGGCCACCACGCTGTTTTATCTGCTCGTCTCCGCACTGTCCATCTCGGCGTACCCGCCAGAGTACGAGAGCTGGCTGGCCTACATTCAGGACATGGGCAACCTGAGCGGCATCAAGGCGGTGCCGGCGTTCTATGTTGCGCAGCACTATCTGGGCGACGCCGGGGTCGCAGCGCTTATGCTGGCGCTCTTTGGCGTGATACTAACCAGCCTCATAGGCAACATGCTTGCGCTGAGCCGGCTGCTGTATGCGGCGGGGCGGGAGGGCGAGGCCCCGCATGCCCTCTCGCGGTTGAGCGATCGCGGGATACCCGTGAATGCCATTATCGCCATCGTTGCAATCTCGGTAATCGTCCCGTTCTTGGGGAGGACGGCAATCGGGTGGATCGTGGACGTGACGACGCTTTGCGCGACCATCGTCTACGGGCTTATCTCCCACGCCGTATGGGTATGCTCCAAGCGGGACGGCGATCGTGTGGGTACGCGTACCGGCATTGCGGGCATAGTCCTGATGACCTGCTTCGCACTGCTCCTGCTCGTTCCGGGCCTGCTGCCGTTCGACGCAATGGCGACCGAGTCCTACTTCCTGTTTATCGTTTGGGCGCTGCTCGGGCTCGCTTACTTTAGGCAGCTGCGACGCAAGCGGAGCCGAGATTACGGGAGAAGTGCCATAGTTTGGATTGCGCTCCTCGTGCTGGTGCTGTTTGCCTCCGAGATGTGGGTTTCCCGAGCGACCGAGCACGCGGCAAACCAGGCTGTCGAGCACATTTATCAGTATCATCAGGACCATCCGGAACATGACACAAGCGATGACGCGGTCCGCCATCGGGAGGAGTATCTTCAAGAACAGGCGGGGCAGATTAGCCACACCAACACCATGTACTCGGCAATGTCGCTGGGAATGTTTCTGCTCTCCCTCGTAATTATGGTAGATGGGCTTCGGGAGAACCGCGAGCTCGGGCAGCAGCTCTCTGTCGCCGAGCGCGAGGCGCAGGCTGCCAAGGAGATCGCGGAGCTCAAGGAATCCATCAATTCACTGTTCGACAACATGCCGCTCATGAGCTATTCGAAGGACGCCGAGACCGGGGCGTATGTCGTCTGCAATCAGGCGTTTGCGGAGTACGCGTGCAAGAAGACTCCCGAGGAGGTCGTGGGCCTTACGGACTACGAAATATTTGGGCCAGAGGTTGCCAAGCATTTCGTGCAGGACGATCATAAGGCATTTGCGATGGACACGTCCCTCGTGTTCTTCGAGGAGGTCGCAGACGCCGCGGGCAGACCGCGGAGCTTCCAGACGACGAAGCTCAAGTTCTACGACGCGAACGGCCGCCTGTGCATCCTTGGCATGTCGGTGGACATTACGGAGATGGAGAAAGCCAAGCGGGAGAGCGAACGGTATTTGGCCGCGTATCAGGAGGCCCTCTCGAACAGCACGATTTACGAGAGCATCGTCGACTCCTTGGCCGGGGATTACTTCAACCTCTTCTACGTGGACTTGGAGACCGATGCCTACATAGAGTATGGGTCGCGGACCGAGGCTTCGGACCGAATGGTGGAGACCAGGGGGACCGACTTCTTTGCCGTTGCTCGACAGAATGCCAAGAGCTACCTCTACGAGGAGGACCAAGACGATTTCATTGCTACCATGCACAAGGAGAGAATGCGGGACGAGATACGCACCCACGGAACCTTCATCATGCAGTACCGACTGATGATCGACGGCACGCCCACGTACGTCAACCTAAAGGCGACCACGATAGCTGGCAACGAGCGTTTTATGATCGTGGGCGTGAACAACATAGACGCGCAGGTACGGGAGCGCGCGGCGGCGCGCAAGGCGAGCGAGGAGCGCGACGTGTTCGCCCGCCTGAGCGCCCTCAACGGCAACATGATGGTCCTCTACTTCGTGAACCCCCAGAACGACCACTACACGGAGTACAGCGCCACGAGCGAGTTCGAGGGGCTGGGCATATCCAAGCATGGAGACGACTTCTTTGCCGAGACGCTCGTGAACAGCCGTCGTGTGGTGCATCCGGAGGACCAGGAGCTGTTCCAAGCGCGCATTACGAAGGAAAATGTTATGCGCGTCATCGAGCAGGATGGCGTGTTTATGCTGGACTACCGCCTGGTTGGCGGCGCACTTCCCACCTACGTGAGGTTTAAGGCGGCGCAGATTGTGGAGCACGGCAGGCCGATGCTCATCGTCGGCGTGCTCGACGAGGACGCGCAGGTGCGCCGTGAGCAGGAGTTTGCGCGTAGCCTCTCGGTGGCGCAACGGCGGGCGACGCGGGACAGCCTTACCGGAGTGAGGAACAAGCACGCGTACGCGGATGTGGAACGGGACCTCGACGATCTGATTGAAGAGACCGAGGATCCCGCATTCGCGATCGTGGTCTGCGACGTCAACGACTTAAAGTGGGTCAACGACACGCAGGGGCACAAGGCCGGCGATCAGTACATCCGCGATGCCTGCGCCGTTATCTGCGACGCCTTCAAGCACAGCCCTGTGTTCAGGATTGGCGGAGACGAGTTCGCGGTCATCTGCCGTGGCCACGACTACGACCACCTCGACGAGCTTGTGGCGGAAATCGAGGAGCACAACGCGCACAGCAAAGACGTTGGCGGGATTCAGATTGCCTATGGCGCGGCGCGGTTCGACGCCGATGAGTCGGCAGAGGTCGTCTTTGATCGGGCGGATCGTTATATGTACAAGCATAAGGCGCAGATGAAGGGCACCGACGAACTGGGTGCCCGTGCCTAGCCGTTGACGAATTGACCGCCGTGAGACAACCGCATGCGCGTGCCCCCTTGTCCGCCGGCGTGGCGGCCGCCCGGCGCGCACGATTTCTGCCCCAAATAGGTCCCTACCGCGTATTTGGAAGAAGCTCGGGACGGCGCGTACGATTTCCGTCCAAAACGGGCCCCACCGCGTACGATTTCGGCCGATTATCGTGCACGGTAGGGGCCGTTTTTGTCACAGAATCGTACGCGGTGGCGGGCGACGTGGCGCAGATCGTGCGCGGTAGGGGCCGATTTTGTCAGCAAATCGTACGTGGTGGGCCGTCCCCTTGCGGCTGGGCCCTTTTCCCAGGGAGGCCGATTCCTTGGGCAAAGTGCTCCGTCTGACAAATTCCCATACGACGAAACGGTCCGGCCATGATATCATCGTATAAATTGCTTTCAAATATATTACGTATTGTAATATTTGCGCTTAACAATACCGTGCAAGACGGGGGACATATCGATGGCACCACGTACGCGCAGCACCTGCGCGTCGAAACGAACCAGTTCCACGACAACCCGCCTCAGCTGCTGGGTTGCGCTCGTGCTCGTTGTGGGCATGGCGGTGGCTTGGTGTGTGCCAATACGCACGGCATGTGCGGAGGAAGCCGTTCAAAAGCGCACCGTCCCCGTCCCATCCAAGAGCGTGAGCACCGCTGGCTCATCCTCCGCCGACGGCTTGTCGGCGCAGGCCTGTGCCGGAGTGGGGGATGTGGTGTCCTATCGCCTGGCGGCGACCCTTCCGGAGGACCTGGCCACGTACAAGTCCTACAGCCTGTGGTTCAACGACCAGATGGACGACGGTCTGTCGTACGTCGAGAACAGCGTGCATGCGCGTGTGTTACACAAGGACGACAAGTCCGAGGACATCAACCTGTCCATCACCATAAGCGGGCAGACCATGCGCGTGGGATCACAAGACGTGCTGGCGGTTGCCCCCGGCCTCTCGCCGACCGACGTAATCGTTGTGGAGTACGACTGCACGGTGGGCGCCAACGCGGTGTGCGGGCTTGGTGTGGGAAACGCCAACACGGTCACGCTCCAGTACAGCAGCAGCCCCACGCAGGAGGGTCTGGCAGAGCACACCATCAAGCCGAGCGCCAAGGTGTACGCCTTCCAGATCAATCTACACAAGATCGCAAAGGACAATGGCGCGGACCTGGCGGGTGCGCGCTTTGTTGTTAAGAACGCGCAGGGCATGTATCGCACCAAAACGGGCTCGTGGGCAACGGATCAGGCGGAAGCTCAGGTGGTGTCTACGGACGAGAGTGGCGTCGCTGGTTTTGCCGGGCTGGGCGAGGGAACGTACACCCTCGTGGAGACCACGGCCCCCACTGGCTACAGCCTCCTCACCCAGCCGGTCGTCGTGACGCTTGCGGCCTCTAACATCCAAACGGACGAACGTACCCTCACGGCATCGGCCTCGGGGGGCGACGCGAAGGTCGTCTCGGTGGATGCGGGGACGGGCGTTGCGACGGTGCAGGTGGAAGATCCCAAGTCCGACTCGTCGAACGGCTCGAACACGTCTAATACCACGACGACCAGAAATCCAACGACGAGCAACAGCGGCACAACGACGTCTACGACCACCACGGGAGCATCGGGCTCGTCGCTGGCGACTACGGCAGACGAGCTGCCCGCATGGGGTGGGATGCTGGTCGTGGCTGTGGTGCTGGTGGCCGTGGGCGTGGCGGGCAAATGGCAGCGGGCACGACCAGACGACGTATAGCGTGGCGGCAAGAGTTGGGAATTGCGGGCTTAAGGCCCGAGAGCGTGAAAGGAAGAACGGCATGAGGCGAACAAGGAAGATCGTGGCAAGTCTGGTGGCGAGCGCCGTCCTCGCGACAACGCTTGCGGTAGGTGGTACGGCTCCCAACACGGCGTGGGCTGCAGGGGAGAACGGCACGGGCAAAGGCGTCGTCACCATTGCGCGCTCGGAAGGCAATACTGCCACAGGCTACGAGGCGATAAAGATCTTCTCGGCAGACGTGACCAACACGGGGATAGATACCGAACCGAAGTGCGTGGCCGAGGGACTCACCTGGGCAAGCGATAGGGTTAAGACGGCGGTGCTCGCAGCCATCCAGGAATACTGCACGGCGCACAGCATTACATATAACGCCACGACGTACGAAGACCCGCAGAATGCCGCCGACTTTATGGTCACGTACATCAACGGATCGGATTACAAGGCCATCGTTACGCCCGATTCCTTTGCAAACGTGCTGGCCAACAAGTTGGCGGGAGCGGTAATAGAGGACCACACGGTCACCGCAGAGCAGCTTTCTGCCGGTGTGCAAAAAGAGCTGACCGAGGGCTACTACCTCGTGATCTCGACACCTACAGAGCTCGGGACCGCGACTTCGGCCTCTGCCACCTCACCTATCCTCATGCTGCTCGCCCAAGGACAAAACCTGACCATTACCGAGAAGGTCACCGTGCCCACGATCAAGAAGACGGTCGTCGAGGACTCTAGTCCAGAGGTCGAGACAAGCTTTGCCGACGCGCAGGTTGGGCAAGAGTTGCAGTTCACCCTTACGGGCACCGTAGCGGGAAACGTCGCGGGCTTTGAGCACTATCTCTACAAGTTCACCGACGTCTTGCCTAAGGGCATGGACCTCAAGAAAGCCGGTACGAACGTTGCCATAACTGACGTCGTCGTGAAGGTTGACAACACGAAGAGCACCACGAACACGAAGGCAACCTACACGATAACCGAAGGCTATACGGTGGACTATGTGACGAACAGCCCGGCCGGCACCAAGACGCTCACTGTGGAATTTGCGGACCTTAAGGTGTCAACCGTAAAGGGAAAGACGAGTGCGGATGCGCAGGCAACAACCGTGCCCATCGACAGCTCGTCCGTGGTTACGGTCACCTACACCGCCAAGTTAAATGCCGAAGCGGTTACGGGCCTGACGCATGGCAACGAGAACTCCGCGACGCTCACCTACTACACGTATCCCAACCGTGAAGATGAGGGTACGACCACGCCTGCGATCGCAAAGGTGTACGAGTTCGCCCTCAAGCTCAAGAAGGTCGACAAGAGCCACGAGCTCGACGCCAATGCGAGCACCAACACCAATCTCGCGGGCGCCAAGTTCACCATCCAGGCCACCGCGACCGATGAGGGTACTGCCAACAACGGCAAGTACCTCAAGACCGACGGAACGTTTGGTGTTACCACACAGCCGGCCGCAACCGACACCAACTACGTCTTTACCACGGGCTCCGATGGCAGCTTTACCGTCAAGGGCATCGATGCAGGCACATACGTCCTGCATGAGGTGACGCCTCCCACCGACTACAAGGCGCTGGCTGCCGATCTGACGCTCACGCTGACGGTCAACAAGGACAGTTCGACGCTGGAGCCCGCAAGTGTGTCGACCACCCTGAGTGGTGGCGAAGGCGATGGCGTAAACACCACCCAGGATCAGACGGCCCCGCCCAACAAGGGTACCCGCGCCAGCTACGACGCCTCCACGGGTACGGTCACCGTTATTGCCACCAATCAGAAGCAGGAGCAGCTGCCCGTTACCGGTCTTCCCGGCATCACGATGGTCTATGTGGTTGGCGGTGTGATTCTGGTGGCGTCGCTGGCCGTTATCGTGCGGCGTCGCGTGACCGAGAAGGAGTAAGAGAAGGCCGACATTCGAGCGACCGAGGAAACGCCCATGGATTTTTGGAAGCTGCCAACACCTGTGCGAGTCGTGCTTGCGGGCATGCTCTCCCTGCTGCTTGTGCTCAGTGGGGTGAGCGTGCAGGCGCTTGCCGAGGCCGTCGATGAGGTGGCAACGGATCCTGTCACAACCATGGACCAGCCTGAGCAGGATGCGGACGGCATGGGCGACGACGAGGTCAACGTGGACGACGTTCCAACTGGCAACACCCAGGAAGGTGATGCCAGCGGCGAGGATGACACAACGAACAGTGCGCCGGACATCGAGCAAGCCGGGGACACAGTGCGTGAGCCCCAGCGGTGGAACATCGTGCTGGACGCGAACGGCGGCGCCTTGCGACGCGAGGCCACGGCAAAGGACGTCACGGTCGAGTCGCTCGAGAACGGCGACCCCGTTGCGCTGCCAAACGTGTACGAGCGCGAGGGGTATGTGCTTACCGGGTGGTCCACGGTGGCCGATCCGGCAGCTTGGCGCAAGGCACGCGAGGAGCTGGAGGCGCAGAGCCCCGACGCACCCGAGCCCGAGGACACGCCCTTGGCGGTTCCGGCGGGTGCGAGCCTGTACAACCTCTCCTTTGGGTACGTGGTTCTGGACGATGGCGCCATGCGCCAGGTGAGCGACGTTGCCCGCGCACAGGGCTACGACGAGGAGGGTCGCGAGGTGCGTACCTGCGACCTGCGCGGTCGCGTGCGCGATGGAAGCCTCACGCTCTACGCCCAGTGGAAGAAGGACGAGCCGGACGCGAAGGAGTCGGCAGAGGAGGTCTCGCCCGAGGAGACAGCCAACTCCACCGGCACAGAGGGCTCGACAGCCGACAATACTTCCGGGCGGGAGTCTGGCCAACAGAGTGGGCAGACGGCGCGCGAAACGACTCCCAGCCAGCCCGCCCAGCAGAGCCCGGCATCGCCGAAGGAGGACACGGGTGGCATCGACCCCAACGCGGAGCTGCCTGCAAGTGCCGAGCCCGTGGCCGCCTCGCCTACCGGCATCGATGCGCTTCTGGCCGACCCCGAGGTTGTTCTGGACTCCTCCGCTGGCGACCCGCAGGCCGCGTCCGTGCTGGACAAGGCCGAGCAGAACTCACGTGTGCGCAACCTGCTGGCAAACCCCCTGCAAACGCGCGCGACCTCCTCCACGGCTGCACCTGCGTTCGGTACGTTCTCGCTCAAGGCGCAGTCGATCGGAAACGTTACGGAAGTGCGTGCGCCTCCGGGGCAAGTCAAGGATGGTACCACCGTAGAGCAATTCTCACTTTCGTGGAACACGCACGACACGGAAGGCGCCGATGACCATATTGCCTCAAACCTCCACTTGGAGCCCTCCGACGACAACTCGCTCAACATGCAGGCGCATCTGCAGTTTGCCCTCTCGGGCGAGAAGAACTATCCGGCGGGCTCCATCCAAATGGTCGTTCCCGCGCAGATGATCACGAACCGCGAGGGGCAGCTCGTTGGCTCCATGACCTTTGGCGTCCCCGAGGAGCCGGACACTTCGCAGTCCTTTGCGTACCGGTTGGTCACGCCAACAGATGGCTCTGCTCCGTACTACGTAATTACCAACACGCGCACGCTGCAGTCGGCCACCACCGGCGTTATCCAGTTCTCCATCCATGGCATCGTCCCGCACGAGATGAGAAGCGGTGCCATCAGCCCCGACTTGCAGGCCGAGCTCACGCTCACCACCGCCCGCGGAAACGACATTGTGGTGGGAACCGACCCCATTACGGCACAGGTCGTCACGTCCGAGCAGATTGACAACGCCTACAAGAACGGCGGCAGGGTCGTGGATGCGGCAGACGCGGAAGACGTGATTCAGGAAGCGTTGAACGAGCTTCCCGGTGGTGCGGATGACTATGTGCTCGTGCGCTGGAACACCTACGCAAACGTAAAGGGCAACCAAGCCTTCGAGTTTTCAATGCAGGACAGGATTGGCGCCATTAAGGTCAACGGCACCCCGGTTTCCAACGAGGGCAGCGTGGTATTGGGCACCTCCACCGCGGCTGCCGCCAACCCCGGCACCACCTACAACAAGACCGTGCTCCCCAACAAGTCCTATCTGGAAGCCGGCGAGTCTCGCTACGAGAACGTGTGGACCGCCTACCCAAAGAGCCTGTTTAAAGATGAGACGGACTACGAGATTACCAACGACGTAACCTGGACCGTAACGCCCACCGACAATCCCGAAAGCGCCACCCACAAGGACGCAGAGGCCAGAATTTTCTACCGCAACCCGGCGCCGGTGGAGTTCGTCCCAACTCCGGGGCACTATCACATCGAGAAGGAGACCCTCGAGCCGCATCGCTACGTGACCTCCAGCAACACCGCGCTCACCGACCTCAGGGGCTTGGGCACGGGTGCGAACGCCATCGCTCCCAAGGACACCACCATCGGCTTTACCGTAACCGCCTACGGCGAGATTATGGAGAGGACCCTGGCCGAGGACGCGAGCTTCGCAAACGTAACGGATCCCGCCACCGACCCCAACCTACACCAGCGCTTCGTGACCATGGAGGCCACAGACGACGCCATCTACCTCAACGGAAACTACGGCAGCGAGCTGACGTCTGCCGACTACTACATCTCGCGCGTGCACCTGCACGATCCGAGCGTGTACACCTATGGGCACAGGGGTGGCGACGTCAACAAGGAGTGGGAGTACATTCGCAACTACGAGGCGGCCCCGTTGCCCAACGTGGTGCTGTGGGGCCTCTCCGAGAGTGCGGGTGGCACCGCTCAAACCTGGACCAAGCTCGCAACCGTAACGTACGACGAGCATAACGTCCATCACGTAACGGCTGTAGCATATGGCGTTACCGCCAATGGCCTCAACGTGAACATCGACAAGAGCCTGGGCATCACCCGCGTAAAGATGGCTGCCTCCTCAAAGACCTACGACGCCATGCGGTTGCAGTACAACCCCTACGTTACGCTGCGTGCGGACGGGCCGCGGGTGAAGGCGCTCATCAGTCAGCTGTTTGCCGAGACCGACAGCCCCACCGCCACCATGCGAAACGACGTTACGCTTGCAGCCTACAACGGCGACGGCGTAAACGGCACCTTTGGTGACGATAGCGCGGATGCGCCCACGGTCGACCCGGCCAACGCCTCGCTTGTGAGCGGCCAGGGCGCGGGCATCTTTGCGATTAGGGCCGATGCCAACCAGTCTGTGGGCTTCTCTAGGACGATTGCCATGGACACGCCACGCTACGGGCAGCCCATGTGGCACTACGCCTCGCACGCGTACCTGCGCGGAGCCGTACCGCGCATTGGTGTTACGAGCACCAAGGCGATGAAGTACGACCCCCAAACCGACCTCAACAACTCGACGATGCAGGCCACGCTGCACTACACCGCCACCGTGCACGAGCAATCCAACGTGCTGAGCGAGGAGATTTACCAGGAGTATGTCGACAACGGCGCCATAGCGCCCGAGACCTCCGGTACGTGGTACGACCTGCTGCCGCTTGGTGTGCATCCGGACCTCTCTACCGTGCGCCTTCGCGACGAGGACTCCGTGCTGGATGCCTATACCATCGAGGACTACCAAGGCACGGGCCGTACGATGCTGGTCGTGCAGGCCGAGCTCGTTCCCCAGCTCAAGTACAACGACGTTGTGGAGGGGGCAAGTGCCGGCGAGGGCTACTGGTCGCAGGGCATGTACGATGAACTCCGGCTGAGCTTTGACGCCGTGTACAACTACGAGGACTACGAGGCCACAATAGACGAGCATGGCGCCGAGGTGGACGAGCTCGTTAACCTCATTGCCTTTGAGTCGGGCAACGAGGAGCTTGGCAACCAAGAGGGCATGATGGGCGAGTACGACGACGCCACCGGCGGTTCGGGCGACACGAAGGTCTACCGCAACAAGGAGACGTCGGTTGCCGTGGAGGATACCCCGGACCTCACGGACGGTCGCGCAGCGCAGGTGATGTCCAACCTGGACAGCTCACTTGGTGCTGGCGAGAAGAAGCCCACCTTTGTGTATGCGCGCGACGAAACCAGCATCACCATTGATCGCAGCTCCATAAGCTCCATCCGAAAGACCGTGGCGTCCGACGCCGAGGGCATCTATCGTTCTGGTACGAGCGAAACGGATGCGTCGCAGCAGTGGAAAAACCACGACAACCAGGTAAACGTGTACGAGGGTCACGGGTACAGCTACCGCATTGAGGTGGCGCACGCCACGGGCGAGACGAGCAACATCGTGCTCTACGACGCGCTGGAGAACTACCAGCTCAACGATGGCAACTCGGACTGGCCAATAAAGGACCATCGCTGGAAGGGCACGTTCGTCTCGGTGGACACCTCGCACCTTGAGGCGGCGGGCGTGGCGCCGGTGGTGTACTACAGCACTACGGTCGATGCCTTCGACTCGAACCCAGCGTCCAGCGCGGAGTCCGGGTATGTGGACGCAGGCAACGCCCAGAACACGGACCTGCAGGACACGAGTAAATGGACTCCGGCGGATAGCTATACGGGTTCGCTCTCGGCCGTTAAGGCCGTGGCCATCGACTGCTCCAAGGCAACAGACGGCACCAACTTTATTCTGCCTGCGGAGCGCTCGCTGGTGGCCTTTATCCACATGAAGGCGCCGACCGAAGTCGTCGAGTCCGGCGCGAGCAACCTGTTCAAGACCGTCAATCCCGGCGGCAGCGAGGACGAGCCCAACGACAACTCGCACGCGTTCAACAACGTGTACATTAGCAGCGCCGTAACGGGGGGATCTAGCACTGGCACGGTAACCGAGTTCTACCACCCCGACTACGTTAAGGTGGGTATCGTGCCCTTTAAGCTGCGCGTGAGCAAGATTTGGGACGACGCGAACAACAACGACGGCAAGCGACCCGATTCCGTGACCGTGCACCTTCTGGCCAACGGGCAGACGGCCAAGGACGAGAACGGCGCCGACGTTGCGGCTGCAACGCTGAACGACGGCAATGAGTGGACCCACACCTTCGAGGACATCCCCTACACAGACGGCAACAACAAGCCCATCCACTACACCGTAACCGAGGACGCTATTACCGAGGATCTGGGCGACGGCACCACCGTGCGCCTGTATGCGCCGTCCTACCTGCACACCGATGACGCCCACCTGCAGATCGTGAACAAGCGCACGCCCGAGACGGTGGACGTGAGCGGCACCAAGACCTGGGAGGACAACGGCGACGCGGCCGGTGCGCGGCCCTCCACCATTCAGGTTCGCCTCTACGCAGACGGCGTCCACAAGGACACCAAGCGCATCGGGGAGGCCACCGACGGCACTTGGTCCTATTCGTTCAACGATCTGCCAGCCTACAAGGACGGGAAGAAGATCGTCTACACGGTGGTTGAGGAGCCTATCGACCACTACGCAACCGACTACGCGGCATCGACGGAGGGGTCGGGATCGGTCGTGGTCGACGGCACCATCCAGGGCAGTACCAACATTACCAACACCTACTCCACCACGGGTCTGCTGGGCATTGGCAAGACCACCGAAGGGGTTATCTCGGAGGCGGGACGCGACGCGACGTTTACCTTTAAGGTCGAGCTCTTTGATGCACAGAAGGACGACGCCGGACACGACGTGCCCCTTGCCGACGCGTATCCGTGCTACGTGATAGATGCCGCCACGGGCAACAAGGTCGAGGGGTCGGACGGCACCGTGTCCACCGGTGGCACCGTGAGCTGCAAGGCCGGGCAGCGTGTGATTGTCGCAGGCATTCCCGTGGGCAGCACCTACCGGGTAACGGAGCAGTCCACAACCGGCTTCTACCAGAGCGCGTCGGCAAACACCACGGGCACCATTGTGGCTGGTGTCAACCCCAGCCATGCTGCGGACGTGCGCTTTACCAACACCTACCGCACCTCGGGCTCGTTCCAGCTCAAGGCCACCAAGCAGCTCCAAAACCAGAAGCTCGCGCTCTACGGGTTCCGCTTCCAGGCGTATCGCGTGTTCAACGAGGGCGAGGCCAACGAGTACGAGCAGGTGGAGCGGTCGGTGTCCAATGGCGCCGGTGGCGAGATGGATGCCAGCAGCGTGAGCACGGGCGAGGTTACCTTTGCGCGCGTAAACGTTTCGGGTGAGGACTTGGGACCCGATGGCACGCTCGAGTTGCTGTACCGCATTCGCGAGGTGAACGTGGGGAAGCAGGGCTACACCTACGCGACCAACGTCGAGCAGGTGCGCGTAACGCTAACGGATGCGGGCAACGGGACGATCACGGCAACGCAGACGCCGGAGGCGAAGAGCGGAACCTCCCACATACGCTCGCTTGACGGGAGCACCACGACGGACAGCGAATTCGTCTCCAACGGCAACGCGACCTTTACCAACACGTATGAGGCCAGCGGCACCCTAAACCTCACGGCGCTCAAGGTCCTCAAGGGACGTGCGCTTGCGGCCGATGAGTTCACCTTGCGGCTGACGGGTCTCACGGAGGGTGCGCCAACGGCTGCGACCTCCACGGCAACAAACGACGCGAGCGGTGTGGTTGCGTTTCCCGGCATTCCGCTCACCGGCGCGCATGGTGACAAGTCCTTTATCTACAAGATTACCGAAGACGCGGGCGACGATACGGGCGTGGTGTACAGCGACGCAGCCGTGTACTATCGCGTGGACGTTACGGACAATGGTGACGGAACCATGTCGAGCACGCAAACGGTCGTGGCACCAAAGGCGAATGCGAGTAATGCGGCCATCGAGGCGGGCGACCTGGATGCGTTCGAGCCCACCGAGGCGTCGCCCACCATCATCAATACGCTCAAGCCGGGTAGCCTAAAAATCGCCAAGCTGGTGGATGGTGCGGCGACTGGTCACGAGGACCAGGAATTCACCTTCCGTGTGCGCCTTACCGGATCGGGCCTCGCGAGCTCGTACATGTACTCCGTGGATGGTTCCGGCACACCAGTGGAGGCTGAGGCGCAGGACGGCGTGTTTGAGGTAAAGATAAGGCCCGGCCAGGAGGCAGAGATTGCGGACATTCCCGCCGGAACCACCTACGCGGTGTTTGAGGATTCGGTTGCCGGTTGGCAGCTGGTAAGTCAGTCTGGCACGAGCGGCACGATTGCGCCGAACGCTGCGAGCACGGCTACCATTACCAACCAGTACGCACCGAGTAAGGCAAAGGTCCAGCTCTTTGCCACCAAGACGCTCGACGGCGCGTCGGCGAGCAGGGAGTTCGAGTTTGTTTTGGCGGGCGCCGCCGGTGCGCCCATGCCGGATGGCGCAACCGAGGGGACCATTACGGCAATCAACGACACCACCACGGGCTTGGTGGACTTTGGAAGCATTGCATACGACACGCCGGGCACGTATACGTACACCATTACCGAGAAGGTTGGTGCCGACAACACCATCGAGTACGATGCCACCGAGTGGACGGCAACCGTTACGGTGACCAATACTGGTACCGATGCGGACCCAGTTCTTTCGGCTGCCATGAGCTACTCCAACGGAGCGGACGAGCCTTCTGCGACGCCGCCGACGTTTGCCAACACGACCAAGCCCGGCGAGCTGACGGTAGAGAAGGTGGGCCAGAACATTACGCCCAAGAACAAGGATGCCGAGTTCGACTTTACCGTCCAGCTGCAGAACGATGGCCAGCCGGTGGATAAGGCAAGCTTCTACATTACCGATGCCGATGGCAACATCGTGGACCAGAACGCTGGCACGCAGTCCGGTGGGGGCACGAACCCAGCCGCGGGCATGACCGCCCTTTTGTCGGGCGCGCGCGACGCGCTGGTGCACCTGTTCGTGCCCCGCGTAGCGTATGCCGCCGTAACCGACAGCGGTACCTTTGGCGTCGACGGCTCCTGCACCTGGGAGTGGGATGGGGCCACCGGTACCTTTACTGTTAAGGCAACAGATTCAAGTGTGGATGCGATTTGGGCAGAGGGAACAGAAGGCACTGCACCTCCTATAGCTTCATACAAAAGCTCTATGCAGCGTTTCGTAGTGGACGGTTCCAATGGCGCTATATACGTGAATCAAAGCGTGAATTACTCTGAACGTTTTAAAGATTTCTCTTCGCTTAAATATGTTGACATGAGAGAATTGGATGTGCGTGACTACATGCGGAATCACAGTACGGGAGCTCTCCTCCAGTACGTGTTCAGTGGCTGTAGCATGCTCGAAGAGGTTTATCTTCCTTCGTTTTCCACGCCAGATTCAACTCAGTCGGTTGTGCCTGTAAACACTGGCCGTATGTTCGAGAATTGCACAAGCTTAAGAATCGTCTCTATTCCTGCTATGACGCTTTGGCAATACGGAGGTCTTCCGGGAGCTAACCACTTCCATATGTTCTACAAGTGCTCGTCACTGACCTCAATTGACCTTAGCGGTATTACGGTGCAGGCAGACCCACATGCAAGTCATGACAACTCAGGCCTAATCATGGCTTCCATGTTTGAGGGGTGTGGCAACCTGCAGAGCGTTGTATTTGGTATGAAGGGGGCTGAGAACATCAGAGACGTGTCGTCGATGTTTAGGGATTGTACGAGTTTGGTAAACGCAGATTTGTCTAGGCTCGTTTACTCATCTGGTAGCTCTTCATTGCTGACCGATACGTCTCGCATGTTCCAAGGATGTGTGTCTCTTAAGACAATTAACTTTAATGGGTTTGATGCGTCCAATCTCCAGACAATGTCATATATGTTCCGGGGGTGCACCGCGCTTACTGACCTTGATCTCACCGATATAAAAGCTACGGCGCTTGAGCAGGTAAACTGTGCGTTTTGGGGATGCGCGAATTTGCAATCTCTAGATATCAGTACTTTGGGATTTGGCAACATAAAGCTCGACAGCGGCCACGATGGCGCAAAAAGTATGCTTCGGGAAGACACCAAGCTTTCAAAGATTGTGATTGGCAGCGAATTCAGAGACTTGACGACGAAGGGTTTCAACAACTACCCAGACAACACTCCACCAGATACTGGTGGCTATACCGGCAAGTGGGTCATGGTCGAAGATACGTCGAAGCCGGCGAAGACGTACACGGAGCTCATGGCTTCAGACGGTCGTACGGACGCTGGCACATGGGTATGGGAAGTCGACCCGACATACAAGTACGTCGTTAATTTCCAGACCAATGGCGCGTACTACGATACGGACAACAACGCCGTTCCGGGTTCGGTAACAAAGGCGGCAAACGAGTCCATTACATTGCCAACGCCTAAGTGGGATAACGATAGCAAGACCTTTGCCGGCTGGTATGCCGCAAGTGATTTCTCGGGTACGCGGTTCGACGGCGGGAGCACGTATACCAAGGACCAGCTGTTTGGAACGAGCACAAGTGCCTATATTACCCTCTACGCCAAGTGGGATAGCAACTCAACAACCACGGGCACGATCGAGGTGTACCACCAGAAGACGAACCTGAGCGACAACTACGACCTGGTGAGCTCGGATCCCATCGAGTTTGACGCCACAGGCGTCGTTAACGTGCCGGCCGCACCGGACGGGTTTGTCTACGATCCAAGCAAGTTTGAGTACACCGGCAGCGGCACGCCCACCTACGATGCGACCGCATCAACGTACACCGTTACCCCGACCAACGGGGCGACCCTGCGCTTCTACTACAACCGTCAGGCATACACCGTCGCCTTCGACTCCAACTACGACGCCGGTGCCACGGGAACCTCGGGCACGATGGATTCCATGCCCGTGGCGGTTGGCGTGGCCCGCAGGCTTCCGGCGAACGCCTTTGCGTGGGAGGGCCACACCTTCCTTGGCTGGAACACGGCTGCGGATGGTTCGGGCACCCCCTACACCGATCAGGCACAGATTAAGAATCTCGCCGCAAACGGCGAGACCGTAACGCTCCATGCGCAGTGGGCTGCGGGCAGCAGCTCGTCCTCCTCCACGGGAACCTATCACGTTACGCTCAAGCCCGGCCAGACGGTGCACTTTGCGAACGTGCCCGCAGGCACCCGCTACAGCGTGGTGGAGAGCGCGGAACTGCCCAACGGCTGGACGCAAACGGCAACGGACAACGTCACGGGCACCGTGCCGGCAAACGACGTTGCCGCGGCGAGCGTAACCAACACCTACGATGCCACGGGCGTGGTTTCTCTGGAGGCGTCCAAGACGATGCGTTCTGGCTCGCTTGCCGCGGGGCAGTTTAGCTTCCAGCTCAAGGATAGCGACACCGTGCTGCAAACGGTAACGAACCTCGAACCTGCGGAGGGCACGGCTACGGGTCAGATTCTGTTTGATCCGCTTGAGTACCAGCTGAGCGACCTCTTCCAGGACGGCACATACACAGGCAAGAAGACCTACACCTACACGATTGCCGAGGTCGTGCCCGAGGGTGCCGAGGAGCAGACGATCGACAACAACACGGTCTACACGTCGGGCGGGGTTATCTATGGCGCCGATGGCGTGCGCACGCACACGGTAACGGTGGAGGTCGAGGACGCCGGCACGGGCAGGCTTACGGTCACCCCGTCCACCACCGCCACCCCAATCGCCTTCGTTAACGACTACGAGCCTGGCTCGCTCGAGGTCTCCAAGACCACGACCGGCACGAACGAGTCCAGCGCAAATACAAAGTTCACGTTCTCGGTAAAGCTCACCGACGCGCAGGGCGCTGCCGTGAATCGCACCTATAACCTCGTGCGAATTGCCGCCGACGGTACCGAGACTCCGGATCCAAACGGCGTGCAGTTCGTTGAGGGCACAGCCGCTATTGCGGGCATCGGCGCCGGCGAGTCCTTCCGCATTGAGGGCATTGCCAAGGATGCCGCCTACGAGGTGTCGGAGTTTGGCGTTCCCGCTGGGTTCAAGCAGACTGCGGCGTCCGGCGCGACGGGCACCATCGAGGCGGGACAGAAGTCAGAGGCGAGCTTTACCAACGCGTACGAGGCCGCGGGAACCGTGGTGCTACGGGCCAACAAGACGCTCGCGGACGGCAACATTGCCGACTACACCTTTACCTTCCAGCTGTACGACGAGGCCAACAAGCTACTGCAGACCAAGACCAACAACGCCTCGGGCATGGTTACCTTCGACGAGCTGGGCTTTAGCGCGGCGGATGCGGGGACTCGCGACAACCCCAGGAAGTACACCTACAAGATTGCCGAGGTCAACGACCACCAGGAGCACATTGCCTACGACGCCCACTCCGGTTGGCTCGACGTGAGCGTGTGGGACGAGGGCGAGGGCGAGCTTACGGTCCAGGCCACGTACGACCACGCGTCCGGCAGTCCCAACCACACACCAGAGACGTTTGCCAACACGCTGCTGCATCCCATCGAGATGCCTACGACCGGCGGTAGCGGACTGGCGGTTCCCATTGCTGCCGCGGCGATTGTGGCCACGGCCGAGGCGGCCCGTCGCATGCGCCGGCGCATGCGCGACGAAAGCAAGTCGTAGCGGTGGGAAAAGACGCGAGCAACAGGGGCCATCTAACGGGATGGCGCAGGGTTGCGCCGTACGTGGGCGTGGTGGTGGGAATCCTGGTGCTCGCGTCTCCCGTGATTGCCGACTTCATCGAGAGCTGGCGTGCCGACCGAACCATAAGCCAGGCGACCACCGCCGTTGAGCTTATAAACGCCGACAAGAAGGAGGCGCTGCTTGCGCAGGCTC
Organism: uncultured Coriobacteriaceae bacterium; assembly: GCA_902793195.1. Lineage (GTDB taxonomy): Bacteria > Actinomycetota > Coriobacteriia > Coriobacteriales > Atopobiaceae > RUG440. The sequence goes on from CADBCS010000021.1 coordinate 41,835, forward strand.
ACGCCTATAACGACCAGCTTGCCACGCATGCAAGAAGCTCGGGGATTTGGCCCTACGAGCAGCAGCTCGCCACGGACGGGTCGGAGGCCATGTGCTGGGTGCAGATTCCGCGCATCGACGTGAGGCTGAGCGTGCATCATGGGACGGATGAGGCCTCGCTTGCCGCAGGTGCGGGACATTTGGAGGGGACGTCCTTGCCAGTGGGCGGAACGTCTGCGCACTGCGTGCTTTCGGCCCATTCGGGCATGCCCACGGCGCGTATGTTCGATGACATTCACGACCTTGTTCCAGGCGACCTGTTCGTGCTGTGGACGCTGGGCGATCCGTACGCATATCGGGTGACGGGAAGCGAGACCGTGGAGCCCGACAACGTGGGGAACTTGGAGATCCAGCCAAACAAGGACCTGTGTACGCTCGTAACGTGTACGCCCTACGGGGTCAACTCGCAGCGCCTGCTCGTACATGGGGAGCGCTGTGCGTACGAGGAGGCGGCGGGGGAGGAGCATCCCGCCATGTACCTGAGCCCGCGCGTGTGGCCGCTGGTGGCGGGCCTTGTGCTGGCCGGCGGGGCGCTGGCGCTCACGTCATGGTACGTCATCCGGATGCGGCGTCGAAGGGCGGCGGGGTCATGATGGCGCGCGGGGAGCGGGCGCGCGGTACGTCGTTGGGCGCTCGTGTCGTGCGGGTGCCGCCCTACGTTGGCGTGCTCGTGGCCATAGCCATCCTTGCCTCGCCCTCCATCTCCGACCTCATCGACGCATGGCGCGCGAGCTCGCAGATCTCGACCCTCTCGTCGACGGTGGACGTGTTGCCAGCAAACCAGAAGCAGCGGCTGCTCGACCAGGCGCGCCGATACAATGCGCGTCTGGCGGGCTATGAAGACAAGGGTGCGGGCGAGGAGCTGTTGCCCTACGAGGAGCAGCTGAGCGCGGATGCCACCACCATGATGGGCTGGGTGGACATATCGAGCATCAAGGTCAAGCTGCCCGTGTACCATGGAACGAGCATCGAGGGGCTCTCGGCGGGCGTGGGGCATCTGGAACAGTCGAGCCTCCCGGTTGGCGGTGCGTCCACGCACTGCGTGCTGACGGCGCACTCCGGGGTGGCGGCCTCACGCATGTTCGACGACATTCGCATGCTCGTGCCAGGCGACGTGTTTGTGCTGTGGACGCTGGGCGACCCGTACGCGTACGAGGTGACGGGAAGCGAGGTCGTGCTGCCGGACGAGCTGTCGTCCTTGCACGTGGTTGCGGGAGAGGACCTGTGCACGCTGGTCACGTGTACGCCGTACGGGGTGAACTCGCACCGCCTGCTGGTGCATGCCCGGCGCTGCGACTACCATACCGGAACCGAGTCTGCCATGCCGGCGCACGTGTCGTCGCGCAACGTACCCATATACGTGGCGCTGGCCCTCGTTGCGGCCACGATCCTCGTTGGCGTTCTCGTGCGCCGGAAGAGGGGCGCGTCTGCAAGTAAGCGCCATGCATAGCGGCGGGCGGGCGGCTTCCTGGCGCGGCGTACGTCGGGCGTCCGCATGCGACCATAAACATTGATGTAGCGAGATGGCCGCCGCGGATATCCATGGCGAGCGCACGCTCTTTGAGAGCGCGGTGTAGCTTATCGATGCGCTAAAGCTCGATTAAGGCGAGCATCTCTGTGGGGGTTGCCGTGCGTACGGTTGGCGTGCGTAGAAGGGCAGCATCCCAGGTAACGAGATAGTCTGCGTTCGCACGTTGTGCAGCGGCCAGAAGTACGTTGTCCTCAAAGTCTGGACTCACGGAGCGGTATTTGGACGCGAGCCATAGGTCTGCCTCGTCTGTGCCCACGGCTGTCGCGAAGCTGCGGATGTTTTCCAGGCATCCCCACGCAAACGCACGTGCGGACGCGGCGTCTGTCTCGCTCACAACGCCCTTCTCTGCGCGCACCATCCGCTTAGCTTCGGCGACAAGCACATAGAAAACGGTCTCGAGCTTTGATGCGCCATACAACAATGTGGCTCCGGTCGCATATGCCCTATTCAAGAACTCAAACGAGTCGTCGTGTTTGGGATGGTTGCCCAAGTAGTTATCGACCCACACGCACGAGTCGACAAGAATTCGTACGGACTCATCCACGGGTGAGACCTCTTTCCTGCCAACGCTCGATGAGAGAATCCTCCATCATTTCCTCGAATGGTCGTTCTTCGACTGTTGCGCTGAGTGTGCGGTCTTCTAGGCCAGCATCGTGCACAAACGTCGTGAACAACGTTTGTCCGTGGACGACGGGGCTCTGGCCGATGTGCTGCTCGGTTTTGTCAAAGACTGCATCCAACAATGCTTCGAGTTGTTCGCCTCTCTGTGCCAACTTCTCCCATACAGCGCGAACAAACGTCGA
>CADBCS010000022.1 GCA_902793195.1 uncultured Coriobacteriaceae bacterium
CGTTTTCGGGAGGTCTGCCTCCATGCCTCGCGGCATCAAGAATCGGGCGGACGCATGGGAAGTCCGCCCGATTCGTAAGGCACCTTATGTTACAGCCCCCTGTGCTATCGCCTGGTGCCAAAGATGCCGCGGGTGATCTGCCTGCCGGCCTCGCGGCCGATGGTGCCCACCACGCTGTTAAAGATATTGCCCACAACGCGGTCGCGGGCGCGCTTGGCCTCGGCCTCACGCCGCTCGGCCTCCTTCTCCTCCTTGAGGCGCAGGCGGTCCGCTTCCTTCTCGGCCTTCAGGCGCAGGCGGTCCTCCTCCTTCTCGGCCTTCAGGCGCAGGCGCTCGGCCTCCTTCTCGGCCTTGGCTGCGGCCGCGGCCTCCTCCTTCTCGGCCTTCGCCGCCGCTGCGGCCTCCTCTTTGGCCTTGCGAGCCTCGAATTCGGCCTTCTCCTTCTCGAAGGCGGCGCGCTCGGCAGCGAGCTTTGCGGCCTCGTCGGCCTCTGCACGCGCCTGCTCTATGAGCTCGTACGCGCTCTCGCGGTCCACCGCCTCCTCGTACTTGGACATAAGGTCGTTCTGGTTGGCAAGCACGCTCGAGATGATGCCAGGGTCGGCAGCTGCCATGCGACAGGCTGGGAAGAGCACGCGGGCGCGCTCCACCACGCTGGGACGACCTCCCTCGTCCAAAAAGCTCACCAGCGCCTCGCCCGTGCCCACGTCTTGCAGAGCCTGCACCGAGTCGAAGGCGGGGTTGGCGCGGAAGCTGGCCGCGGCGGCCTTGACCGCCTTCTGCTCGGCCGGCGTGTAGGCGCGCAGCCCGTGCTGCACGCGGTTGGAGAGCTGGGCCAGCACCTCGTTGGGGACGTCCGACGGGCTTTGGGTGATAAAGTACACGCCCACGCCCTTGGAGCGGATAAGCTTGACCACCTGGACGACCTTCTCGGTGAGGGTCTTGGGCATGCCGTTGAACAGCAGGTGCGCCTCGTCGAAGAAGAACACGAACTTGGGCTGATCGAGGTCACCCACCTCGGGCAGGCGCTCGAACAGGGTGGAGAGCATCCACAGCAGGAACATGGAGTATATGAGTGGCATGCTCATGAGCTGCTGGGCATTGAGGATGTTCACGTAGCCGCGGCCGCTTGCGTCGCAGGCGAACCAGTCCATGATGTCGAGGCTGGGCTCACCAAAGAAGATGTTGCCGCCCTGGTCCTCCAGCGCGATGAGCGCGCGTTGGATGGCACCCACCGACTGAGAGGACACGCGGCCGTAGGTCGTCTCGTACTCCTTGGCGTGCTCGGCCACATATGCGAGCATGGAGCGCAGGTCCTTGAGATCGAGCAGAAGCATCTGCTGGTCGTCTGCCACGCGGAACACGATGTTGAGGACGCCCTGCTGCACCTCGGTGAGGCCGAGCAGGCGGCTGAGCAGTTGCGGTCCCATGTCCGAGATGGTTATGCGCACGGGGCAACCTGCGTCACCGAGCATGTCCCAGATGCGGCAGGGGGTGCCACGGAACGCGAACTGCCGCTCGTCGATGCCGAAGGTGGCCATGCGCTCGCGCAGGGAGTCGGTGAGGTCGCCCGCCTGGGCCATGCCCGTAACGTCGCCCTTCACGTCGGCCATGAACACGGGGACGCCCGCGTCCGAGAAGCCCTCGGCCATGACCTTGAGCGTCACCGTCTTGCCCGTGCCGCTTGCGCCCGCAATGAGGCCGTGGCGGTTGGCTTGGTTGAGCAGCAGGTAGCAGGGGTTGTCGCCTTGCGCGATCCAAAGCTTGTTGTCTGTGAGCATCGTGAGTCCTCTCGAAGGCATTGTCGATTGGACAGTATCTTAGCAGTTAGACGCCACGCCCGATGACTGAGAAAGGGAAAGCCCTATTCCCGGTTGGCGCCTAGGATGGCGTCGTACACCTGGGAGCGGGCAAGCCCATACTCGCGGGCCAGACGCTTGGCGAGCCGGCTCTTGGACTCGCCGGCAGCAAGTCCCTCGGCAATGGCGTCCTCAAGGGAGACGGCGGCCGCGGGCCCGTCGCGCTCCTCGCCCAAAACCGGCCCCTCGACCACCACCACGCACTCGCCACGCACCTCGGGACCGGCACAAACCCGCTCGGCCAGAGCAGGCGCGACGTCGCGCACGACCTCCTCGTGCAACTTGGTGAGCTCGCGCAACAGCGCCACGCGGCGCAGCGGCATCGTCTGGGCCACCGACAGGAGCGTCGCCGCCACACGATGCGGCGACTCGTAGAACACCAGCGCACCCGGCACGACGGCAAGCTCGCGAAGACGCCGCTCGCGCGCACCGGCCTTGCGGGGAAGGAAGCCCTCAAAGAAGAAGTGGTCCATGGGCAGGCCGGAGGCCACCAACGCGCAGGTCACGGCACTTGGTCCCGGTATCACCTCCGTGGGCAGCCCTGCGTCGAGCGCCGCGTCCACCAGATGCCTGCCGGGATCCGACACTCCCGGCATGCCGGCATCCGAGACAAACGCCACGCGCTCGCCGCCTCGCACGCGATCCATCACGCCGTCCACGCGCGAGGCGATGACGTTCTCGTCGCAGCGCATGAGGGGAACGCGCACCTCGAAGCGCGCAAGGAGCTTGGATGTTACGCGCGTGTCCTCGCACAGCACGATGTCGGCGGCACGCAAGGTGTTCAGCACGCGCTCGGAAATGTCACTCAGATTGCCGATGGGCGTGCCCACCATGGAGAGCATGCCCGAACCGCCCGCACTCACTCCAACATGCTTCGCTCGAAGCTGGCCAGGGCGACGCGAGAGTCCCACCCCGAGAGCTGGGCGCCCGTCTTCCACGTTTGGAAGAACCATGCCGGCAGATCGTCGAACGCCGCGATCTGCTCCGAGCAGTACACGCGCTCAAGCGCGATGCGACCCTCCGGGGTCATGAGGGAGTCGGCAAACGGCAGCGCCGCGCTCCATGCACCCACCATCACCGGCATGCCACACCTCTTTGCGCGCGCCAACACGTCGCGCGACCGGGAGACCAGCTTTGAGGCGCCCGCCGGTCCCGTGGCATCGAGCTGGTCGGTGTAGTGGTACAGATGGCAGTCCAGCCACACGTTGCGATAGCGACTCGACGACATGAAGCCACGCCATGCGTTGGGAAGTCCCCCATCGGGCAGCACCACGCACGTCTCGTCGCCGGCCGCCTCGCGTATTACGGCATACGCCTCTCGATAGTAGTTGCGCAACGCATGTGGGGAGACGCCCTCGGTAATGCCCAGCAGCCCCTTGCGATGCTGGACAAGCGGCTCGTCTGCCACCTCGATGCCCATGAGGGCGGAGGACTGGCCATAGCGACTGGCCAGTCCGGCCAGCACGCTGAGCATGCCCTCGCGCTTGTTTCGTCCGGTGCTGGAGAGCTCGTCCTCCTCGTTTTGCCTCCCGGGACAGATGTCGAGCACCAACAGGACGCTGAGGTTGTTGTCGTGCGCCCAGTCCATGGCATCGTCCACGTACTCCACGCAGCCCACGTTAAAGCTGGGCTCGGGTCCCCTCTTGCCAAAGACGTACCAGGGGACGGGCAGGCGCACGGCGTTGAATCCACGGCGCGCGATCTGCTCGAAGTCGTCGCAGGTGATAAACGTGCTGCGATGCTCGCGGACGAGATCGCGATAGAGTCCGCGACCGAGCGTCTCGGCGACGCCGCGCTCCCCCAACGCACCGGTGCCGGCAAACAGGTCTGGCGTCACCCACGACTTGAGGCTCAACCAACCTGTGAGATTGACCCCATGAAGGGTGTCACGATATGCCATGCGGACCTCCTTGCGCCACGAGCCACCGCGCATTGCGCGCACATTTAGTATAGCCTCCCGCACGGACCAAAACGTCCATCAAATAGAAAGCATCCTGAACATGCTGCTCGCACCACGTATGGTAAGCCGATGCCCCCGCACGACGCCTGAGCCCTAGGAGCCGGACTGACCCTCTGTGCCGCTGGGCTTGCGACTCCTGCGACGGCGACGCCTGCGCTTGGGCGCCCCGTCTGCGGCCGCCTGCTGCTGTGGCTTGGGCTGTTGCTGTGGCTTGGGCTGCTGCTGTGCCTTCTGTCCGGCACGGTCGCCCGGACGACGGCGCTGCCGCTTCTGTGCCTTCTCGCCCTGCTGCTGGGTTGCGGCGGCATTGGTGCCCGATGTCTGGTGGTGCCGACGACGCCTGCCTTCCTTGGGCTGCTCGGCGTCGTTGCCCTTGGCGGGAGCCTGCGCAGCCGCCGTCTGCTCGCCGGTGCCTCCCGAGCCCGCACGCCTGCGACGACGGCGTCGCGTACGCTTCTCGGGTGCCTCGGGAGCCGCATCTGCGTCGCTGGCCTGTGCGGCGTTGCGGGACTCGACGTTGTTTGCCTTGCCCTTGTCGGCCTCGACCGCCTTCTTGCGACGACGGCGTCGGCGACTCGGCTGACCCTGATCGTCGCGAGCCGACGCGGCCTGCGCATTCTGCTCCTGCGACTGTCCGCCCTTGCGCTTGCGGCGCTTGCGTGGCTTGGTATCCACGAACAGGTCGGCCTCGTCGAATGTGTCGTCGGGAAGCACGCCGTTCTTGCGATCGAGCTCGGCCAGCGCCATCTGCACGTCGGGCGAGCTGAGCTTCTCCAGCGACGCGCGCACCACGGTGTCGGGCCTGCAGGGACAATGCAGCTCCTCCGACTTCTTTACCGCGGCCTCCGAGGTCTCCATCTCCGCGAGCGGGATCCTCACGACCTTGCCGTTCTCGATGCGCATGCAGATCTCTTCCTTGGGCGTGTCGTATTCCACGATCTTCGCCTTGCCCAGCGGCGTGTCGATAACGGCGTTGCGCTTGGGTGCGCGACCCTTGAAGTCGCGATATGCCTCGAACTCGTAACGCAGGCAGCACATGAGCCTGCCGCACGCGCCACTGATCTTGTTGGAGGTGAGCGGCAGGTCCTGCTCCTTGGCCATGCGGATGGAGACCGGCTCGAACGAGAGGCCAAAGCGTGCGCAGCAGAGCTCCTGGCCGCAGTGACCGTAGCCACCCACGACAGCCGCCTCCTCGCGCACGCCGATCTGGCGCATGTCTATGCGCTCGTGCAGCTCGTGGGAGATGTCGCGCACCAGCTGCCTAAAGTCGACGCGCTCCTCGGCGGCGAAGTAGCACACGACCTTCTCGCCACCAAACAGGTACTCCACGCCAACGGGCTTCATGTCCAGCCCGCTCTGTGCGACGAGCTGCCTAAAGACGGGAAACGCCTCCTCGCCCTTGCGGGCGAGCGAGTCCGCCAGGTCCAGGTCCGCCACGGTGGCAACGCGCAGCACCGGCTTGAGCGTGGCGTTGCCAATCATCCTGCCGAGCTCCGCATTGCTCACCTCGCGCGGCCCGGAGGTGGCAAGGCCGATCTCGGTTCCGCGCTCGGTGGAGCAGATGAGATGGTCTCCCTCCTGGGCTCCCGTTGCGCCCGCGTCGAACCAGAGGTCACGCGCGGCATAGGTGAATTTCACCGATATGACGGTGGGCATACAAGTGCCTCCTTGATGGCAAAGAGCATGACCTCGATGGCCAGCTGTGGTGTTACGTTTCGGGCAACGTCGCTCGCGGCGGCTCGGCACGCCTCCAGGGCCCCAAGCACGCCCGCGGTCGTGGACGCCTGCGCGATGCGCTCCACGGCGTCGGACACGTCGGCGTTCACGATGGGTTCCGCTGCCCCCTCGCAGCGCATGAGCACGTCACGCAAAAACGACTCCGCGGCTGCAAGAGCCTCCATGATACCCGAACGCTCCCGCGCGGTGAGTTCGCGCTTGTGCATCTCCTCAATCTGTCGAAGAGCCTTGGGCGAGAGGAACTCCTCGTCGTCGGTCGCGGCGCGCTCCTGACGCTCCTTGACCTCTTCGAGCGGCGAGCGAATCTCCTCGCATAGCTGCCGCGCCGCCAGAAGGACGTCCCATTGGTCGTCGTTCCTCAGCTCACCAAGCACGCGCACCACGGAGCGACGCACCGCGCGTCGCCCAGGCGAGGCCAGAAACTCCGCGGCGCGCTCGGGCGTGCCCGTGATGGAGAGCGCGATGGCGGCCTCCGTCCTGTTGGCGCCGGCCTTGCGCTCGATGGCCAACAGGGCTACGTCGGGCGGGACCACGCGAAACGGGACCTGCTGGCAACGCGAGACGATGGTAGAGAGCACGGCGTCGGCGGAACGCGCCAGAAGGATGAACATGACGTTTGGCGGCGGCTCCTCTATGGTCTTGAGCAGGGCGTTTGCCGACCTGCCCCTCAGGCGGTCGGCCCCGTCCAGAATGTAGACCTTGTGCGTGGAGCGGATGGGCGCCAACGCGACGTCCTCTATGAGCTCGCGAATCTGGTCCACCAGATAGCCCGAGACCCCACCCGGCGCGAGGTGCCTCACGTCGGGATGGGTGTGGTGCGCCACCCGTATGCACTCGTCACACGAGCCATCGCCACCATGCGGACACACGACGCACTGCGCGAGCGCGTCGGCAGCCTCGAGCATGCCGGACCCGGGCACGCCCAGGAACAGGTATGCATGCGAGAGCCGATCCTCCACGAGCGCCGCGGCAAAGAAGTCGCGCACGCGCGGCTGGTGTGATATTCGCTCGAGCGCATCCGGCACGATGGGAACGTTTGCCACAGGCGCCTTCCTTTCTGGCGCTGGCGCTACAGAGAGACGACGCCCCTGAGTGCCTCGCGTACTCTGGCGTGCACCACCTCGACGGTGCCAATCGCGTCTACAATGTGGACGCGATCAGGCTCCTCCCGAGCCAGGCGCAGGTACTCGTCGCGCACCCGCTGCTGGAACTCCATGCCCTCGCTTTCCAGGCGGTCGGCACCCTCGTGGGTCGCGCGCGTGAGCGCCTCCTTGGGGTCGATGTCGAAGACGAGGGTGGCGTTGGGCACGATTCCGCAGCGACCCAGGTCGTTTGCGGTCTTCACCAGGTCGCGCGGCAGTCCGCGGCCGCCTGCCTGGTAGGCATAGGTGGAGTCGAAGAAGCGGTCGCACACGATCACCGCACCGCGCTCGAGCGCCGGACGAATGATCTGATGGACGAGCTGCGCCCGTGCGGCCTCGTACAAAAGAAGCTCGCACTCGTCGCACATCTCCTCGTACTGAGGGTCGAGCACCAAGAGGCGAAGCTTCTCGGAAAGGCGCGTGCCACCGGGCTCGCGAAGTCGGACGACCTCGTGCCCCGCGGCCTCAAGATCTTCCACGAGCAGCGACGCCTGCGTGGTCTTGCCACCCCCGTCCACGCCCTCGAGCGTGATCAACAGCCCTGGATTCGACATCGACCTCTCCCCTCTCGCCGTTTTTCAACAATTATGTCACACGCTACTCTGCCGAGAGAAGGGGGCAAACCCCTTTTCTCACTTCCTGCGTGCGCGCCCGCGTCCGTTGGCCTTGGGCTTCTTCTCCTTGCCCGGGCACTCCATGTTGACGCACAGGCGCCAGGGACCGCGCTGGGTCGTGACCTCCACCATGGGGGCGCCGCAATCCGGGCACGTCTCGCCCAGCGCATGCAGCTCGCCACGGGCAGGTAGCGGATAGCTGGTCCCGCACTCGTCGTAGTTCTCGCAGCGTATGAACCGCTTGCCGGTGCGCTCGCTCTTGTGCGCGATGAGGCTGCCCGTCCTGCCTGCCTCGGCACAGGCTTGGCACTCGCCCACCCTAAGGTCGGGCTCGTAGTTGGTGGGGCAGGCGGGGTTGATGCAGAGCTCGTAGGCCCTCTGGCGGAACGGCTGCACCTTGACACGCGGCGCCCCGCACTCGGGACAGACGGCGTCCAGAGGAGAAATGCGACCCTGGGGCACCGGATAGGTCACGTCGCAGTCCGGCCAGCCCATGCAGCCCACAAACGAGCCGCGCGTCTTGGCGGAGGACTTCATAACGAGGTCCTTGCCGCACTTGGGACACACGCCCACCTTGGCGTCGGCCGTCACGGCGTCGGCGATCTCGTTGCCCAGGTCGTCCTTGTGATCGATGAGCTTGTCGATCCACTCCGAAAGAACCGCCCGCGAGCGCTCCACCACATGTTCCTGCGTGTCGGCGCCCTCGCTCACCCGCGTCATGCTCTGCTCGAGCTCCGCCGTCATCTCGGGGGTGGTGATGGGCGGCGCGTACTCGTGAAGCGCCTTGATTACGGCCATCCCCAGCTGGCTGGGCTCAACTGGGTCGTTCTTGAGGTACTTCACGTCGTAGAGGCGCTGGATGATGCTCGCCCGCGTGGACTTGGTCCCCAGCCCGCGACGCTCCATCTCCTGGATGAGCCTGCCCTGACTGTAGCGCGCCGGGGGCTCGGTCTGCTTGGCGTCGAGCTTCATGGACCGTACGTCGCACACGTCGCCGACTTCGAGCGCGGGCAACTGGTCGTCCTTCTTGAGGCCGTAGGGGTAGATGGCTCTAAAGCCGGGCTTGACCAGCACCGAGCCCGACGTCACGAACGGCTCGCCGCCAATGTCGAGGCTCACCTTTGTGCCCTCGCTCACCGATGCGTCCATGAGCGTCGCCAAAAAGCGCCTGGCGACGAGATTGTACAGCTTCCACTCGGCCGGCTGCAGCTTGTGCGGGTCGGCCGGCGCCGTGGGATAGATGGGCGGATGGTCGGTCGTCTCCTGCTTGCCGCGCGTTGCCGTGAGCTTGTCCTGCTTGAGCAGCTGCCCACACACCGGCGCGTACTCGGGTACGGTCGAGAGCGTCTTTACGCAGTCGCGCAGGTCCAACGACCGCGGGTACACCGTGTTGTCCACGCGCGGATACGAGATGAGGCCGCTCATGTACAGCGACTCGGCCAGGCGCATGGTGCGCGCAGGCGAGAGGCCCTCGCTCGCCGCCGCGGCCTGCAGCGACGTGGTGTTGAACGGTGCGGGGGGACGCTGGGTGCGCGCCTTCTTCGCGACGTCGGTAACGCGCGCGGTCTGGGTGTCGCGAACGTGCGAGAACGCGAGCTCGGCCTCCCCCTTGTCCTTGAAGCGAGCGGTGGCATGTGTCGTCTTGAACGGGTCGGAGTCGTTGTGCGTCAGCTCACCCGATATGACCCAGTAGTCCTCGGGCACGAAGCGCTCGCGCTCCTCCTCCTTCTCCACCACAAGCGCGAGCGTGGGCGTCTGCACGCGACCGGCGGAGCGCACGTTGCCAAAGCCGCCCCTGCGCGCGAGGGTGAGGTAGCGCGTGAGCACCGCACCCCACACCAGGTCGATGAACTGGCGGCTCTCGCCGGCATCGGCAAGGTCCTGGTCCAGCTCGACCAGATTGTTGAACGCGTGGTCGATCTCGGCCTTGGTGAAGGCGGAGTAGCGGGCGCGGCTCACCGGGGCATCCGGCGCCACCATGCGTATCTGGCGCAGCGCGTCGGAGCCGATGAGCTCGCCCTCGCGGTCGAAGTCCGTGCCGATGATGATCTCGTCGGCCTTCTTCGCGAGGTTCTTGAGCGCCCGGATGATCTCCTTCTCGGCGGGGAGCTTCTCGATGGGAGCCCACACTAGGTAGGGCAGGCTTGGAACCTTCCAGCCCTTGATGTCGATGCCGTCCGCCAGGAAGGGCTTCCGCTTGGTGTCGTAGGGCGGGCGCGCCAAGGTGTCTGGGACGTTTACGGGCATGACCTCGCCATCGGTGGAGATGCCATACCACCCCCGCTCCCCGTCGTACTTGAGCTCCTTGGGAAAGTCCGGCGCAAGGATATGTCCCCGAAGACCGATGGTGACCCACTCCTCGCCGCCATGCTGGAAGCGATAGATGGGCGTGTTGTACACCTTGTCGGCCTTGGGACGACCGACGTCGCACAGCAGGCGCCCAATTTGCGTGGCCGCATCATTCTTCTCGGTTACGACAAGCTTCACGTGACCTCCTCATGGTCTTCGCCATGGTTGCGGAGCGCGGCGAATCTGCGCGCTAGTCCTTTTCCAGCTGGTGCTCGGAGTACTCCTCGCGCGTCCAATACAGGGCCTCCTTGCCGTCCCTCATCACGATCACGCGGCGCGCCACGGCAAGCGACACCTCGTACAGGGCGAGCATCACGGCATACATGAGAATCATGGTGATGGGAGACGCGTCGGGCGTCACGATGCCGCACAGCGCGAGCAGGCCCACGTACACGTAGCGCCACTGCCCGCGGAAGGCACGGTAGGGCACGATGTGCAGGATCGAGAGATAGAAGATGATGAGTGGCAGCTGGAACGCGATGCCAAAGCCCACCTCGAGCAGCATCACGATGGACAGGTAGTCCTCCGCGTTGACCGTTGCCGTGGCGAACTGCGTTATCTGCTCGATGAGCCAGCCAAACGCCGCGCGCTGGATGACCAGGTAGCAAAAGACCATGCCCAGGAAGAACAACGCCACCATGGCAAAGAGCGTGGGCGTGACCCAACGCCGCTCCTTCTCGGTGAGGGCGGGCAGGAAGAATCCCAGCACCTGCCACAGGATGATGGGCGTGCACACGATGATGCCAAAGAACAGCGACACCTTAAAGCGAATCGAGAAGCCACCCAGGGCGGTGAGCACCGTAAGCTCCGACCCCTCGGGAAGGATCGTCTTTATGGGATCGAGCATGATGTCGATGAGCGTAGGCGAGGCGAAGTAGACCACGATCGCCGCGACGATCACCGAGACCACGATGATGGTGAGGCGACGACGGAATTCGGCCAGGTGGTCGAACAGGGGCATGCGTGCTGGACCTATGGGCATGGCAGTGTGGGTGCGCGGCGCTTAGGCCTCGTCGCTCCCGTCCTCCTCTCCAACCGTCTGGACATCCAACGACTCCTTGGCCTCGTCGGCCAGGGTTCGCGAGCTCTTGCGCGAGGTCATGGCATAGAGCGACGCCGCGCTGGAATGCTGGGGCTGGTCGTCGGCGGCCGGCTCGTTGGCCTGCACATCCTCGACAACCGGACCCTGCACCTGGGACTCGTCCGCCTGGGGCGCCTCGCTCGCCACAGCTGCGGCCTCGGCAGCCTCCGCCTCGGCCTTCAGGCGTGCGCGACGCTCGGCGAAGGTCTCGCGACGCGGTGCCTCTTGCTGCTCCGACGACGGCTCCCTGTCGGCGTCCTCGTCAAAGCGCGCCTCGGCATCGCGGGCCCGCTGCTTTGGGGACTTCTCCAGCTCCTCCGAGGCGGGATCCATGATGTTGGTCTGCACGACCTCGGTAAACCCATCGGATGCCTCTCGGAACTGCCTGAGCACCCGACCAAGCGTCCTGCCCATGCCCGGAAGCTTGTCCGGGCCAAAGAGCAGGAACGCAAAGACAACTATGATTACGAGCTCGGTCTCTCCAATGCCAAACACGCGTCATCCCTTCCCTGTGCGTCTCGCCCAACGACTCAATCGCTAGCAGGCGCCGAGCTCTTTGTCGACGCCGAGCAGGGAGAGCACGCGGGCGACGTTGCGCTGTGGGTTGACGACGACAAGCGACACGCCGTCCTGGCTGGCGCGGTTCTTCGCGCCGACCAGCACACCGATGCCCGTCGAGTCGATGTAGGGCACCTGCGCGAGGTCCACGCGGACGTTGCGCTGGGCACCGCTGGAAATGGCGTCGTCAATTGCCGACCGAAGCTCGTCCGCGTTGGAGACGTCGACCTCTCCCGCAACGGACACCACGGTGGTTGACTCCTGTGTGATTTTGCTTACCTGCAGGGACACGGCATCCTCCGTTCTACAAGCTCAGGCCGGTCTGGTTGTTGAGCGTGCTCGTGAGCCCCGACTCGGGTGTGCCCTTGAGCTTGTCGGCACCGGCGTCACCGGCATCGCTGGGCGAGGAGACCTTGGAGTTGAGCGCTATCAGGCGCGAGTTCGCGTATGACTTCGCACCATACTCGTTGTTCTCGTCGGTCTCGATGGCCTTCTTGTAGGCGTCGTTCGCCTTGTCGGTCTCCATCTGCTGCTCGTACAGCATGCCAAGGTTGGCCCAGACCAGCGGATAGTCGGGGTTCTCCTTTGCGATCTTCTCCAGGGACGCAATCGCCTCGTCGGTATCGTCCATGTAGTACTGGCACAGCGCACGGTCCACCTGCGCAGCCTTGGAATCGTTGAGATTGAGATAGCTCTCGAAGTACGACACCGCCTTCTCGAGAATCTTCTTGGAGTATTCCTTCTCCTCGTCGGTCGTGATGCTGTACTTGGCGCTATAGCCCCAGTTCATATACTTGTTGGCCAGGTTGAGCAGCGTGGCGAGGTTCTTCGGGTCCTCCTTGAGGCGCTTGTTGAGTGACTCGATCTCCTTCTTGTTGTCCTCGGCCAGAGTCTTGAGCTGCTCGTTGTCCGGAACCTTGGCGAACTCGTCGGCGTCCTTCTCCTCGTCCTTCTTCTCGTCGGACTTCTTCTCGCCGTCCTTGTTCTCGTCGGACTTCTCGCCGTCCTTGTTCTCGTCTGAGGCGGTCTCGTCGGTCTGCTCCTGGCTCTCCTGCTCGCCGGTGTCGTGCTGAGCGAAGATCGACGTGAGCGACGGAAGCATCATGGACAGTGCCATGACCACCGCAAACACACCGATGACCACCTTCGTGCCGGTGGACATGTTACTTCTGCCGTCGAGCTCCTTCTTTGGCTTGTTCGCCATGATTACCCGCCTTCCAAACACTGATACACATCGCCGTGCGATATGGCCTTCTTAGTAATGCCCTTGACGTATCGGACGTCAAGCAACGAGCGACACGTTTGCCCATTCTACATAACTTGTGACCTCATGGGGCAAATACCACATCGCGTTCGCATAACGCGGCCACCGCCAGCAGGTTGCCCAAAGGAGATAGCCGGAGCAGAAGCTTGTCCGGCGCAGTTCCGCAGCGAGGTGAGGACTGTTGAGCATGGACAACTTCTGCGCCGGCTCCATCGTGGCGCCACTACGCAGCAAGGTGAGGACTGTCCGGGCACGGGCAACCCCTGAGCCGGTTCTTAACCGAGTCGGTCCAACGGTCGCCGTTCCTACGCCTGCGCGCGGGCGAGGCGGGCCGAGACGAGCTTTACCACCAGCACGAACACGTCGAGCGCGGCATCGAGGTCGGCAAGCGACGGGAACGTGGGGGCGATGCGGATGTTCGTGTCTTTGGGGTCCTTACCATAGGGCCACGTGGCACCGGCGCCGGTGAGCGTCACGCCAAGGTCGGCCATGAGCGCAACGATGGCCTTGGCCGAACCTTCTGGGCCGTCAAACGAGACGAAGTACCCTCCGCGGGGTTTGGTCCATGTGGCAATGCCCAGGTCACCCAGGCCCTCCTCGAGCTTTCTCTGCACCAGGTTGAAGCGCGGGCGCAAGATCTTGGCATGCTTCGCCATGTGTGCGCGAATCCCGTCCACGTCGCGCAGGAAGCGTACGTGCGCAAGCTGCGAGATCTTCTCGGGACTCACCCGCTCTATGGCAAAGGCGGCACGCAGCTCGGCGATGTCGCTCGGACTGGCCGTGACGAACGCCATGCCCGAGCTGGGGAAGGTCACCTTAGCGGTCGAGGCGAACTCGTACACGAGGTCGGTCGCACCCGCCTGCTCCAGCGCGTCGAAGATGTTGAGAAGCTCGTCGGCCTGCTCTCCCAGGTCGTGGACGACGTACGCGTTGTCCCAGAAGATGCGGAAGTCCGGGGCGGCGGGCTTGAGCGCCGCGAACCGGCGAACGACCTCGTCCGAGTAGGTGATGCCCGTGGGGTTGGCGTACTTGGGCACGCACCAGATGCCCTTGACGGTGGGATCACCCTCAACCAGCCGCTCCACCTCGTCCATGTTGGGACCGTCCGCGCGCATCTCGATGGGGACGTTGGTGATGCCGTAGCGCTCGGTCACGGCAAAGTGTCGGTCGTATCCGGGGCAGGGGCACAGGAACTTGACCTCGCCCTGCACACACCACGGTACGTTGCCCCCGATGCCGTGGGTGTAGGCGTTGACCACCGTGTCGTGCATGAGGTTGAGGCTCGAGGAGCCGCTCACCACCACGTTGGCCGCGTCCACGCCCAGAAGCTCCGCGGCGAGGCGACGGGCCGAGGGAAGACCGTCGGGAAAGCCGTAGTTGTCGGCGGGCACGCCCTCGTCCACGAGCGACGAGGTGCTCGTGAGCATGTCGAGCATGGGACGCGCGAGGTCGGTCTGCTCCACGCTCGGCTTTCCGCGCGCCATGTCCAACTTGAGCCCGCGGGCGCGAACCGCATCGGCCTCCTGCTCGAGCTGGGCAATGAGCGCATCGAGCGCCTCGGCTCCCATGGTTGTGTATGCAGACATAACTGTTACCTCCTAAGACTGTCGCTTCACTTATGTCCGTTGGGCGGTCCGTGCTATTCCACCGTGCCGTACAGATAGGCCCATCCGTGCGCGGTGATGATGGAGTTGAGCTGATCGCACAGGCGGTAGCGCTTGTACGTTCCCGCGGGAAGCAGCTCCACCACCTCCATGAGGTCGGGCGAGAGGTCGTTGACCTCAGCCCTCACCAGCACGTCCATGCGCGGCACGGCCTGCGAGGGATTGGTTTTGTACAAGTCCTCCACGAGCCGCTGCAGCTCGCCGTATTCCTCTGCCGGGTTTGAGGGAGAAATCACGACTTGATCCTTTCGCGATGGTTGCGGTTGGCAATTACCACGTCGGCAATGCGCACGAACGCCACGCCGATGACTGCAGACGTCACAGACCCCACCAGAATGGCGCACTTTGCCGCCATCACCTGGCCGGGGTCGACGAATGCAAGGCCTGCGATGAGGATGGACATGGTGAATCCCAGCCCACCCATGATGCCCACGGCGATCACCTGCATCCAGTCGACGTGTCGCGGCAGCTTGGCAAACCCAATGCGCACCAAGAGGACCGTAACGAGGATGATGCCGACGGGCTTGCCGATGACCGCGCCGAAGAAGGCTCCTTGGGTGATCGAGTTGCCAACGATGTCGAGGATGTTGACTCCCACCAGACGCACCTGCGCGTTTGCGAAGGCGAACAGGGGCAGCACGAAGAAGTTTACGAACACCGCAATGTATTCCTCGCAGCGGAGCAGGGGCGGTGTGACGTGGTGCATGACGCGCTCCACGACCTGCGCGTCGTCGGTAAAGTCGTGCTGGCCCAGCACGTGCGACTCGTCGTCGTAGCGGTCGTCCAACTCGGTGGCCCACACGTCCAGCCAGTCGTGCAGTGACGAGAGGCGAATGTCGGTACGAGCCGGCAGGAAGAACGCCAGGATGACGCCGGCAAGCGTCGCATGGATGCCCGACATGAGCATGCAGAACCACAGCAACAGGCCCACCACCATGTAGGGCTTGAGCGAGTAGACCTTTGCCCCGTTGATCATCGCGAGCACGAGGATCGCACCGAGCGAGGCCGCACACCACGAGATGTGCGGCGTCTGGCCATAGCAGATCGCAAGCACGACGATGGCGAGGATGTCGTCGGCGATGGCGAGCGTCTGGAAGAACACCTTGGTCTCGGGGGCGATCCTGTCTCCCAAAAGCGACATGACGCCCAAGGCGAAGGCGATGTCGGTGGCGATGGGGATCGCCCATCCGCTTGCCGTCTCGCCATGGTTGAAGAGAAGGAATATGAGTGCGGGGACCGCCACCCCGCCCACGGCGGCGAGCATGGGCAGCGCCGCCTGCCGGGGGCGCCGAAGCTGGCCGACCGTCATCTCGTACTTGAGCTCTATGCCCACCAGGAGGAAGAAGACCGACATGAGGCCGTCGTTGACAAACGCCTCGATGCTCATGCTCGCGACGATGGGGCCAATGTGGAAGCCCACCTGGTACTCCAGGACCTCCTCCACCACGTGATGGACGGGCGAGTTGGCCACGATCACGGCAAGGATCGCCGCAAACACCATGGCAAAGGCCGCGATGGTGCCGTTGGAGGTGATGCCCTCGAACACCGACCGCTGCTCGATTCGGCGTATGACCGCCGGCTCGTCAAAGATGAACCGGCGCATGCTCGCGGTGTCGTCAAGCTCGGAAACGTCGGGAATCTCCTCCTCGACCTTCTCTGTGTTCAACAATCCCATGGGCACCTCCTCAATGTCATCATAGTACCGCAACAGCTATACTACCCTGTTTGTGTCCACACGCAGCCGAAAGAGCGTTCAGACTCAAGACAGAAACGGACACGGGAACGGAGGAAACATGAACGACCAACGAATCGCGGTACTCACCGACTCGGGAACCAACACGCCGCCCGAGTTCGCCCGTCAGCACGACGTGCGCATCGTTCCCCTCCTCATCAACTACAAGGACGGGAGCACCTACAGAAGCGGCGTGGACATTACCACGCAGGAGGTGATCGACCGCTTTGAGCAGGAGATTCCCACCACGTCGCTTCCCGCTCCCCAACAGATACTAGACGCCGTCGAGCGCGCCCGCGACGACGGCTACCAGCGCGGCGTGTTCGTGACCATATCGGGGACCCTCTCGGCCACCTACCAGACGGTGTGCATGGTCGCCCGCATGGTCGACGACTTCCCGCTGGTAGTCATTGACACCAGAAGCATTGGCGTCGTGTCCGGTATGGTGGTTATGCAGGCGGTTCGCATGGTGGAGGACGGCGTGCCGTTTGGCGAGCTTAAGACCAGGCTCAACGACCTCTCGCGCGAGAGTGACGTGTTCTTTGCCACCAAGACCCTCGACTACCTCTACCGCGGCGGACGCATCAACATGGTGACCTACCGCCTGGGCAGCATCCTCAACATCAATCCCGTGATTACGTGCAACGAGGAGGGGCGCTATGTCGTGGCGAGGAAGACGCGCGGATGGAAGCGTGCCATCGACGCCGAGATCCGCCTGATTCGCGACCTGGCCGCAGGGTTCGACCGCGTGCGCATTGGGATATGCTGCACGGAGAACCAGGCTCTCTTCGAGCAGCTCGAGAGTGACCTGCGCACCCATGCCTCGAACATCGTGGAGGTCGTCCGCTCGGGCCTGACGCCCGACCTCATCGTCCACACCGGTCCCGACCTGGTGGGCCTGGGCATCCAACCCGCCTGACGTCACGAACTGGACCAAAAGGGACCGTCCCCCCAGGACTAGTCCAGAAGGGACGGTCCCTCGGTCCAGTCACAGGGGGTTTCCCTGGAGCTGGCCGCGGACCCTACTCGATCTTGACGATGGGAGCAAAGCCCTTCATGAGCTTCTTGCGCGCACCGGTGCGGCTGAACTGCACCGTAATGCAGTCTCCATCGACGCCGACGACCGTGCCGGGACCAAACGTCTTGTGCGACACCTTGTCGCCCGTCGCAAACGTCTCGCGCGCCTTGGCGACGTCGCGCCTGATGGGCTTGGGGCGCTCCTGCTGCCGCGAGCCTGCCGAGCCGCCAGTCGAGCGCGTGTGCTGGCCGAACACGCGACCGCCATACACCTCCGAACCACGACCCGAGCCAAAGGTGCCATGCCGGTCTCCGCGCTTCTCCCAGCCCACGCCCGAGAAGCCGGAGGAGCCAACGCCGATTGCGTCCACATGCTCCGTGGGAATCTCGTCCACGAACCGGCTGCGCGGATTGGCCTGCGTGTAGTTGTACATGCGTCGCGTCGCAGCATGGGTAAGGTAGAGGCTCTTGCGGGCGCGCGTGATGGCCACGTAGGCCAGGCGACGCTCCTCCTCCATGTGCCCCGGGTCGTCCCGCCCGCTCGAGTGGGGAAAGAGCCCCTCCTCCAGGCCGGCGACGAACACCACGGGAAACTCCAAGCCCTTGGCGGAGTGCACCGTCATGAGCGTGACCGCATGGGTCTGGCCCGCGAGCGTGTCGAGGTCGCTGCGTAGGGCGAGCCACTCCAGAAAGGCCGGCAGCTTCTCGGCCGCGACGGGAGGCAGCGGCACCTCGTCTGCAATCGCGGGTGCCGGGACCGGCCCGTCCAGCTCGCCCGCCTCTCTCAGCTGGCGCAGGCTCTCCAGCGTGGTCCCCACATCCTCGTGCGTCTCGTCGAACTCCGCCGCCACGGCAAAGAACTCCCGGATGTTCTCGAGTCGGCTCTCGGCCTCCACGCTATGCTGAGCCTCGAGCGCCTGCATGAGGCCCGAGCGGTCCACGATGGCCTGCACCACCTCGACGAGCGGTCCCGAGAAGTGCCTCCCCTGCTCGATGATGCCCACCCATTCGGCAAGCGCGTTGCGTGCCTTGCCGCCAAGAAGTCCCTGCTCGGCCACGCACGCCTGTGCCGCCGAGAAGAATGAGAGGCCGTTGGTCACGGCATACGACTGAACCTTCGCGAAGCTCGTTGAACCGATGCCGCGCCGGGGGGTGTTGACCACCCGATACGCGCTCACGTCGTCGTCCGGGTTGAGCACGAGCTTGAGGTAGGCCATAACGTCGCGAATCTCGGCGCGGTCGAAGAAGCGCGTCCCGCCAACCAGCTTGTAGGGCACGCCGGCACGCAGGAGCATGTCCTCGAGGACGCGCGACTGGGCGTTGGTGCGATAGAACACCGCCATGTCGTCGTAGCTGGTGCCCCGGTCGTGCAGCTTCTCGATCTGGGAGCCAATCCAACGCCCCTCGTCACGCTCGTCGGAGGCCTGGAACACATGGATGAGCTCACCGTCGCCCGCGTCGGTAAAGAGGCGCTTGGACTTGCGACGGCTGTTGTTGGCCACGACCGCGTTCGCGGCCGCAAGGATGTGTCCCGTGGACCGGTAGTTCTGCTCGAGCTTTACCACGTGGGCATTGGGATAGTCCTTCTCGAAGGCCAGGATGTTCTTGATGTCGGCACCGCGCCACGAGTAGATGGACTGATCGTCGTCGCCCACCACCATGATGTTTTGGTAGAGCGAGGCCAGCAGGTTGGTGATGGCGTACTGCACGTGGTTGGTGTCCTGGTACTCGTCCACGCACACGTACCTAAACCGCTCCTGGTAGCCCCTGAGGACGCCCTCGTTCTTGGACAGGAGCTCGTATGCCTTTACCAGCAGGTCGTCGAAGTCCATGGCGTTGGCCTTTGCCAGACGACGCTGCAGCTCGAGATACACGCGGGCGGCCTTGCGGTCGAACGGGTTGTCCGCCTCCGCCGACATCTCCTCGGCGCTCACGAGTCCGTTCTTTGCCGTGGAGATGCGCGACCGCAAGGCGGGCATGGGGTAGCGCTTTTGGTCGATGCCCAGGTCCGACATGATCTGGCGCACCAGCCGCTTTGAGTCGTCGTCGTCGTAAATCGAGAAATTGGGGGTAAACCCAACGAACTCGGCGTCCTCGCGCAGCATGCGCACGCACATGGCGTGGAAGGTGCATATCCACATGCCCCGCGTGCTGGGCACGATCTGCGAGATGCGCTCGCGCATCTCGGCCGCCGCCTTGTTGGTAAAGGTGATGGCGAGCACCTCCCAGGGACGAACGTCGCAGTCCCCCACGAGGTGTGCGATGCGCTGGGTAAGCACGCGCGTCTTGCCCGAACCGGCGCCGGCAAGCACGAGCAGGGGTCCCTCGGTGCACTGCACCGCCTCCTGTTGGGCGGGGTTGAGTCCAGACAGATCGATGGGCATGCACGCCTCCAAGCTACGAGATTGCGGAATGTACATCATACCCAACCCATGGGACAAATTGTCACCCGCGCAAGACAAGCACACGGGAGGCTCCGCGCGCCGTTTGCCGTTTGCAGGCCGCGGCAAAGCGTGAAAAGGGGTTTGGCGCCTTTCCCCAGTTTGGTGCGGGGGTGGCACACGTCTATGCCTCGGGTGCATTACGAACTTCTCCAAGACGGGTACCAGTTGCCGGCATCGGGAGCCCGCACCCCCTCAATCGACCGGCAGCCCCTCGCATGGCAGCTCGATGCTCACCTCCGGAACGATCAGCCGCTCCTCAGGCGTCGGCAAAAAACCCAACGCGTACAGTGGCAGCGTAACGAATCCCTTTCCGCCCCCGACGTTCGTATCCGCGAACTTCACCGCCGGGTGCACACCATACTTCTTTGTGTTGGCCAGGAAGTACCTCATGCTCGTGGCGCGACCGTTGTTGGATTTGCATTCCATGATGGTCGGCTCTCCAAAGAGGTTGGCAACGAAGTCGAGCTCGGGAGACCCGCTCGGGGCGTGGAAGTAATACAGGTTCTACCCGTCGTTTGCAAAGGCCGCCGCAACCATGTTTTCGGCCATGGCGCCCTTGTAGGCGCTCAGGTTCCCGGAGAGGATACTCGAGACCGTACCGTGCTCAAGCTGCGACGCAAGTAGGCCCGTGTCGACGAAAAACGCCTTGAACTCACTGGGAATCTTCGCGCCCTCGAGCGGAGACGAAATCTCTCGTAGGTTATATGCCCTCATTACGAGACCGACGTCCACGAGGTATTGCAGGCCATCGGCCTTCTGGGGGCTGTTGCCGCGCGCGTTGACCTTGCTGTACTGGAACTTCTTGTACTCCTTTGCGAGCTGAGCAGGAAGCGATTCCAAGCAGGCCTCGGCCCTCAGCTTGAGGACTTCGTTAACGGCCTCCTCGCCCCTCGCGTTCTTGTAGCGACCGAAGTCGTCCCGAATGGATTGCAGGATGTTCTGTTGAACGTCGCGGACCGCATTCACGTCATGCGTGTCGAGGAACGTGCATACGGCCTCGGGCATGCCGCCCACCACGAGATACTGCAGGTAGAGCGACCTCAGGCCTTCATGCACCGCAGGGAGGAGCGACTCCTTGGCGCTCAGCGCCCGCTGCGCGTACTCGAGCACCTCCTGGGAGATGCCGGCGTTTCGCACGAACTCGCGAAAGCTAAGTGGGTGCATGGTCAGTCGCTCTTCGTAGCCAACCGGAATGCCGCGTGGATACGGGTCCCGAAATCCCTTGACGCCAAGGAAGCTGCCCGTCGCGACAACATCGTAGCGCCCGTCAAGGTCCCAGTACTTGAGTGAGCTACGGGCGTTGGGACAATCCTGGATCTCGTCAAGAACCACGAGCGTCTGGTTGGGCACAAACCGAACGTCAGGGACTGCCGCCGTTATGGAGAGGACCATGTGATCGACGTCGAACGACCCCGCAAAGGCCGCGTGCACCGCCGTATTGGCACGAAGGTCGAGGTATGCGACATTGGGATATCTGCGCGCGCCGAACTCGCGCACGATAAACGTTTTGCCCGTTTGCCGCAAACCGCTCAAGACCAGCGGGTGATGTGGACGGTCCTTCCAAGCTTCCAGATCGCGCATGATCTCTCGTTCAAGCATGGAGCCTCCTGCTCTTTTTTACATTTTTAAGAGGATTCTTGTACATAGCTTTTACTTTTTTCAAGAGCAGCAGCTTTGGTCGTGAGCAGCATGCTAAGACCGCGCAGCGGGTCACCCGTTTTGAGGAAAGGGGTTTGGCCCCTTTTCTCAAAACGATGGGCTCGCCGTTCTTCTCCCAAGGCATCGGTGTTACGATGCCAGCACGAACTCGTTTGGGACAAGCAACGTCTCCCCAATCAGATAGGGATATCCCTGCATATCTAGATACTCCAGCTCCGACCAGCCGTTGAACTCCCAGCGAGGAAGCCCCCTATACAACCCTACGACAAGCGATGTGAGCATCGGCGCCGCGTTGAAGCCCTCGCATAGATGCCACCCCTGCCGGGTGAGTCGCCCGAGCTCCGCAAGCAACGTGTGGCGCCTAAATAAGAAGTTGCAAATCAGCTCGTCCACCATACGATCGGCGAACGTGTATTCATTCTGGTCGCTGGGCACATGCAAGTCAAAATAGCTCACGAGCGACTGGACGCAGGACAAGCCATACACGTACTCACCCGCTGACTTGCATCGCAAGTCATCCATCCCTGCTCGAGGCAAAGCGCGTTGATGACACGACACCAGGGAGGCATACAGTCCGTCATCCCCCACTGACTCCAAGCGATAATCTCGCGAAAAGCCATCTGCGAAGTCGCAATACCCGGGATCGTTGGCACTTATGGGATACGCGGCCAAGGCAACGTAGGCAACCCCTCCATGTTCCCACCGATAAAACGGGCCGCGCAAGTCACGCGTAAGCTCACGTACGGCCTGAATGGCTTCTTCCTCGCTAAACGAATCCTCTGGGATCGATTGCCGGTATGCGTCAAGCACCTCCTGTACCGGCACGATACCGCCAAGTACCACGCTGGTCGACAGTAGTCTTGCAACACCGGCGTACGTCCTCCGACGTTTCGAGTATTTGTGCACATCCACCTCCGAGAAGGCTTCGCGAAGCTCTGGCGGCATAAACCATGTAGGATTGCCTTCCCTTTGGCATAAGAACGCAAAGGGGAACGAGTCCATCCCGTAAGTACATGGGTATTGTTGCTCCCCAACGAACTCTCCTTCGAGCAGGTGTTCAACCATGGAAAGCGCATCCAACTCAAGGCCCGAAACAACCTCTTCGAACCTCTCTGCCTGCTTTGGCAGTTCATTGACGAGAATCTCTACAAGATCGGCCTTTCTGCTTACTCGTGATAGCGCAATCCTTGCGCCATACGCGATGCTCCGCAAATCGCAAACGGTACCACCCAGCAAGCAGTCCCTCAAAGACGAGCCTAGGCTTGCTTTGCACACCCGCCTCTCTTCTCGTTTGCGAACGTCCAAGTTGGGAATCCGGTCCAGAAGCCGTATGTAAGAGCTCCACGGATAAGAGCGAGAACTCTTCAGCTTCGCTTCTTCGCGCTCGTTGGCATCCAATCCGCCGAGCGCCCCGCGATGAAACCCCGTATAGACATTCCTGTCCTCAATAGTGTAGTCCGTCATTCTGACCCCCTTCCTATACCGAACATTAATGCTCTTTATGTACTCAGATTTGATGTTAAGACATGCAATTGTTCGTTTCTTGTCAAAACGATGCGTCGCGGAATGGTGGTAACTCGGAGGCTCAGGGTATCCAAGATGTCGGCATGGATTCTGTCCGAACGACCCCCAATGCCCATGTGCGCTACACTGGAAACAGGTAGCACGCAGAAGTCCGTAGGAGAAGACCCCGTGAACGCGAACGACGCCATGCGCGCAATGATAGAGGCGAGCGGAAAGTCGGGCCGACAGGTTGCACGAGAAATCGGGAGGTCGGAATCCTTCGTGAGCTCCACACTCGCCCAAGGCGTGTGTCCCCGAGCCGACACCCTAGCGAGGGTGGCCGAGGTCTGCGGTTACGAGATCGTCATCGTCCCCAAGGACGTCGCGGGCAATCTTGCGGACGGCTCCGGCAGGATCGTCGTGGAGTACGACGGCAGGTAGGGATAGTGGAGCGGCACATCAAACAGGACATGGTACCGAACTCGAACCACCAAGCAGTGGAACTTCGCTAGCCCTTCCTGGCCTTTCTTACCAAGTAATCGTTGTTGATTACCTTCATGGAGAGGCTCGCTCCCACCGTCGGCGAGTAGACGGACGTCTGCGGTCGGATGACTATGCCCTCCTTTGTGCGACCATTCTCGTAGAGCCCGCGGGCGCGCTCCAGCAGCTCCTCAACGCTTCTATACGGAAGATCGTCCCCACACTCCTCGACGGGAACCATGGTCAGGCCCAATCGTTCGCATATCGATCTGGTCTCGTCCAGTCCGAGCCGCTCCTCTCGGTTGGCGTCACGCACGGTAAAGACGTACCATTCCGGCCGCTTAAGCGTGAGCGGGTTGCCTTGGATTCCCGCAGCGCAGAACTCCCCCTGCAGCACCACGTTATCGAGACCGTCACTCACAAGACGCTGTTCGATCTCGTGCTCGTGCGCCCACTTCCAAAACGAGCACTTGCCGTCGTCGGCCAGCTCGTAGTTGTGCCCGCAAATTCCGAAATGTCCCTCGACACGATACATGGTCACGCTGGTCCCATCCATCTTTGTGGTTATGTAGTACGGAAGACCTGCGAACTCATTGATGAGCCCCGGCTCGGACTGGACGCGCGTCTCGTCGGTTTTGGGCACCCATGCCGGAAGCGTTCCGACGATTGTGCCCCCGCTCGACGCACGCTGGCTTATCTCCCACTTGCGCACGCCCAAAAGCTCGGTGACGTCGTCCCCTATCTGCCATGCTCCCTCAGGCAGCACCGTGATCGGCAACGCGAGTCCTTGCGATATCTGCCCTCGAAACCGTTGGGTACGCAGGCGGTACCCGTCGCCCAGGAGTTCGTTGTGCTTGAGACTCGTAGAACCAAGGAAGGCAAACCGCTCGTCCATGGGCAGAAAGGAGTCTATCTCGAAGTACACGCAGAGGTCTCCAACCTTGAACTCGCCCTTCTTCGCCACGCAGCGCCATCCGAGGACTCCGATGCACTCGATGCGGTCCGCGCCCTCTATGGGCCAGATGTCGTGCACATACTGAACGGATGCAAGCTTTCTCGCCATGGATACCTCCAACGCTACTCGTGGGATAACGGTCGAATTGCTCCTTCCTATGCATTCTAGCACAAACGACTTAATATTTTTAGTCGTTTGTAAGATTTCTTTTCGTTGGCCAAGATCGGCAGCCAGAAATCGTTTGAGTTGCGGGCTCATCCGAACACCTTCCCATGCGGATTCAAAAAACCCTGAGACGGGCTCGCGGCGGGCGCGTAGTGAAGGGCGTAAGGCAAAAAGGAAAGCGGCCGCCAGGGAGCGCGGCCCGACAGAAAGGAAAGAGCCATGACCAAGACCAACACCAAGACCACCGTCGCCCGCAAGTCCATCGTCGCCGGCCTCGCCTGCGCCCTCGCCATCGTCGGCGCCGTGTCCATGGGCGCGCCCAAGCCCGCGCTCGCCAACGACGGCACGCCCGAGGCCATGGGCGCCTACAACCAGGACGCCGGGCACTACGAGGGCGAGAAGGTGACCATCTACCCGGGCACGGGAGGCCCCGTCTACGCCGAGTGGCACCAGGTGGGAGGCCGGTGGGCCGCGACGTTCTGGACCTACAACTGGACGCGCGTCTACGCCTACCCCTCCTCGGGAGGCGGCTGGACCTTCTGGGTCAGCGACGGCGGCAACTCCGTCCAGGTGGTGCGCACCGCCGAGGAGGGCGTGGGACCCCAGGGCACGAGCAGCCACTGGCGCGAGGTCGACGGCATCGCCAGGTACTAGCGGGCACGCCGCCCGAGGGCGGCCAAGGGACGACGGGGACGGCCCGCGGGCACAGCGCTCGCGGGCCGTCCCCGCGCTTGCGCGGCACCGCGCCTCCGGCGCATGGCCCGCCGTGCACGATTTGGTAACAGGTTCGGCCCCTGCCGCGTACGATTTGCGGCCGAAATCGTACGCGGCAGGGGCCGCTTTTGTCGAGAAATCGTGCACGGTGCCCTCCCGCAGCCCGCAAATCGTGCGCGGCAGGGACCGTTCTTGTCACCGAATCGCGGTGGGCAAGCCTAGCCCATGAGTTCCACGACCGAGTCGAACGCGACTCCCGATGCCGCGATGGCCTCGGCCGGGGCAAAGACGCACACGGAGCGGCTCGTCGCCATGTCCCGGAGCGGCCGCGCAAGGTCGCGTATGGCCTCGGGCGTGGCGGCAAGCAGCTGCGCGCGCACCTTCGCGCGCCAGTCCTCGGGCTTGCCCGCAAGGCGTAGCGTGTCCTGCCGACGCGCAATCTGGCGCGGCTTGGCCGGCGAGTCGTGTGAGGCGACGGCCGAAACCACGTAACCCACGTACTCTTCGTCGGTGGGCTTCCAGCTCGCCAGCCAGTCGCTTGCCGCGTCGTAGCGCCCCAGCGTGGCGTCGATGCCTGGGTCTCGATATGACCAGAACTGCTGCAGGCCCGTCTGCGTATGCCGGAACCCCGTGCCATAGGCACCACCCTTAACGCGCACCTCGTTCCACAGGTAGTCGTACGAGAGGAGTCTCTGGCACACGCTCCATAGGCCAAAGTTGTCCACGTCACGGCACGACTTGCCCGTGCCGGCACCCACAAAGCACACGTTCGAGGGAATCACGAACGCCTCGTTTGCGGGCGCGGGCGCAGGAATCTCCAGCTTGCAGGCCGATTCCCCAACATGGGGCAACCCCAACTCGCCGCCAGCCGCCCAGTAGGCGTCCAGGTCCCGTGCCGACCCCACGAAGCTCACCGCCACGTTGTTGGCCGTAAACACGCGTGCCGCCACCTGCGCGAGGCGACGCGACACCTCGTCCTTCCTCGCGTCCCAGTTCGCCAGCAGTTCCTTGAGGAACCGATAGTAGTCGACGCCCGAGACCCATCCGCTCAGCACGGCTGCAACGCTGTACTGCGTGCCCAGACGTGCCAAGGCTGCGGCGTGTCCGGCGTTGACGAACTGCTGCTCCAACACGATGCGCTTCTGCTGCAGAATCGCAAGGATGCGGTCGGTGTCGGCGAAGTCCGTCTTGCCCCATACCTCGCAGGGAATCTGGGCCAGGCGCTCGACCTTCTCGGAAAGGGCCGAGGCGCCCACCACGAGGTAGGGCGCGCACTCCAGCAGGTTGTCGTCGTACGCGTAGACGTCCGCAAAGAAGCTGAGGGACCCCAGGTTGAGCTCGATGAGCGTGTCGAGCGACGCGGCATCGCGCTCGCTCGTGCCCAGCTTGCCCAAGAGGTCGCACAACACGCCCACGTAGGGAACGTCCTCGAAGGCGAGGCCGCGCAGATCGAAGTATTGGTATACGTAGTCGATGTGGCGCGTATCCAGGTTGTACCACACGCACGGCAGCGGAGCCTCTACCTCGACACCGGCGGGATCCTCGCGTGCGTCGTCGATGTCGGTCAACGCAAGACGCGGGAGCTTGGCGACGTCGGTTGGGTCGTCTGGTGCCTCCTGCTCGGCGCGCAGGGTTGCAACCTCCTCGTTGATGCGCGTACGGTCCTCGTCGCTCAGCGTGGCGGCTCGCGCGGCGAGCTCTGCCGCCTCCTGCGCGGCAGCCCCCTCCTCCACGGGCACCAGCTCGACCCGCGCGTGGTGCACGCTCTGGCACACCACCTCGCGCAGCAGCTCCTCGAAGTAGCCGTCGTCGAGCCGCGCCTTCATGTGCGCGAGGGCATCCTCGTAGCGCAGGTAGTCAATGGGTCGTTCGTCGTCGTAGAGCCAGCCCGACATCACCAGCACGGCAACCGCGACGCCGGTGGGATACGAGCCGAAGTCCTGCTCGCGCAGGTTGAACTCAGCCTGGGCCAGCGACGCCGCAAGCTGGTCGTGCCCGATGCCCTCGTCGGCCAGCTTGGAACAGGTCGTCTGGACCAGTTCCTCAAAACGGCTCGCAACGCCCTCCTTGGCGCCCTTGAGCTGGATCACCACACGCGGCTGCAGCTCGCCATCCATCATCGAGACCACCACGTCGTCCGCCAGGTCGGCGTCCAGGAGCGCACGCTTGAGAGGCGCCTCGTTGGACCCGGCCAGAGCGTCGAACAGCACGTCGCATGCCAACACGCGCTCCCGGTCGGCAGCAGTTCCAATAACGTAACCCAGGGCAACCGAGGCGTTCTCGGGTGCCGTTGCCATCTCCACTCTTGTGGGCTGTGGCGCGACGGGGGCCTGTAGCTCCAGGGGATTGGGCGCTCCCGCGCCGCGCACGGCGGCGGCGCTCAGGCGCTCGTCCACGAAGGCGAGCTCACGCTCCACATCCATGCTGCCATACAGGACGATGTAGCTGTTGGAGAGGTCGTAGTGGCGTGCATGGGCGTCGATGAACCGCTCGTAGGAGAGCGTGGGGATGGCGCGGGGGTCTCCGCCCGACTCGAAGCCGTAGGCGGTGTCGGGGAACAGCGCCCGGTCGAGCCCAAGGCCCAGCACGTCGTCGGGGTCGGACGTCGCGCCCTTCATCTCGTTGAAGACGACCCCGTTGTACACGAGCTGGCCATCGTCGGTAAGCTCGTAGTGCCACCCTTCCTGTTCGAAGATGCGCGGGCGGGTGTAGATGTTGGGGTGCAACACCGCGTCCAGATATACGTCCATGAGGTTCTCGAGGTCAACCGTGTTGGTCGAGGCGACCGGGTACATGGTCTTGTCCCCAAAGGTCATGGCGTTGAGGAACGTCTGCATGGAGGTCTTGAGCAGGTTGACGAAGGGCTCCTTAACCGGGAAGCGCTCAGAGCCGCAGAGCACCGAGTGCTCGATTATGTGGAACACTCCCGTGTCGTCGGCGGGAGGCGTCTTGAACGCGATGGAGAAGGCCTTGTTCTCGTCGTCGCAGGCGACCCACAGGGCACGGGCGCCCGTTTGCTCGTGACGAAGGACGTACGCGAACCCCGAGAACTCGGGGAGCGCCAGGACGTCGGTCACGACGAACCCCGCATGACTCGTCCCAACCGCCAGCTCCGGCTTGGCTACCGCATACGATGACGTGCTTTCGCTACTCATGGCTACCTCCATGCCTTGTGGGCGCAGCGTGAGGGACCGCCCGCGGACGTGGGGACGGAGTCCCTCCGCAGGCGGTCCGTCGCCGTGCGACCCAGCCTGTTGAACGAGTCGTTTGGAATCCGCATGGGTGCTCCCATGCTATATGGAACTCATCTCGGAGAGAACGAGCGAATACCATTCCGCATAGATGTCGTTGCTGGCGTACATCTGCGCACCCTCGAGAGTGATGGTGCTGCCATAGATATGCGCGAAGCCGGCAACGTGGTCGCGGATGGCGGACTCCCAGTCCGGCCAGCTCGAGCTGCCCCATCCCCATGCGTTGTGCGGGAGGAAGCACACCGCTCCCTTGCCGCTCTCGATGCACGAGATGGCAGGCGAGATGCGCGGGTCCACGCCGTACTCGGCCGCCGCCTCGGCGAAGACCGAACCGTATCCCTCGAGGGGCGAGCCCGCGAGGTAGGCGTCGATGCGCCCCGCCCAGGAGTCGACCTCGGAGGACGTGGTGTTCTCCACTATGGGCTCGGTGTCGGCGTCGGGCTCGGGGGCCAGCTCCACCTTTACGGTGTTGCCCGACTTGGTGGTGATGGTCGCCTCCTTGTCCTCGGACTCCTCCTCAGCCTTCTCCTCGGCCTTGTTCTCCTTGTTCGAGTCCTTGTTGGAGTCCCCCGCAGTCTTCGAGACGCCCTTGTCGATGGTCTGCTGAACGATGGCCATTGCCTCGGCACGCTGCTGGGACTCCGAGGTCGCGATGGCATCCGCCTGCTTGCGCGCCTCCTGCTTGGCGGCACGGGCCTCCTCGAGGGCTACCCGCGCCTCCTCCTCCTTTTGGATGGCGGCCTCGCGGTCGGCATTGAGCGTGGCCTGGGCCTGCTCGAGCTCGTTTGCCATGTCAACCAGCGCCGTTACCTCCTCGGTGTAGTGGCTGTGAATCGTGTCGATGTAGCGCAGCGTGGAGATGAAGTCGTTGAAGTCCTCTGCCGAGAGCACGAGGTCGAGCAGCCCTGGCGAGTTCTGCTGGAAGAGGTACAGGTTCTTGATGGACGCGGCCGTGCGCTCGCGCTGCTCGGGGAGGCGCGACTGGATGTCCTCGCTCTTCTCCTCGTTCTGGGCGATCTCGGCCTCGATGCGCTCCACCTCGTCGGCGGCCTCCCGATATTCCTGCGTGGCCTGTTCCACGCGGTCCGCCAACTCGTCGTTCGACTGGGCATAGGCAGACACGCCACCCATGAGCAGCGATGCGACGAGGGCGATCGATCCCACAAGCAGGACGCAGGTATGAGTCAATCTTCGACGGTCCACAGGTCACCTCCGTGGTCCGGGTACAGATTCGACTATTTTAGGTCACATTTGCGCAAGTCACCGTATATCCATCCTTCGTGCCACGTCGGGGATACTCCCTCCCCCTGCGACACGAAGGACCGACCGGCGGGTCGAACCCCTACTTTACGACCAGCGTGTCGCAACCCGGTATGCGCGACAGGAACGTGGACGTCGAGCCCATGAGCGCGTACCTAAAGTTCGAGAGACCCAAGGCACCGCAGATGATGAGGTCGGGCTTGACGACCTTGATCATCTCGTCGCGCAGCGTCTCGCGCACGCGGCCAATCCTCACCAGAAGCTCGACCTTGCGAATCTGGGGCTCCATCTCGCACTCGGCGATCTGGGGGGCGATGCCCTTGCGGAAGCTCTTCTCCAGCGTGTCCAACAGCTCGAGCGGGTACGATCCGCCAGTCTCGAGCGAGGTCGAGTCGACCACGTGCCCAATGTAGAGCTCCGCGTTGTTGTTGGCGGCGATGATGATCGCGCGCTGGATGACCAGCTCCTGCTGGGGCGTGCCATCGACTGCCACAAAGATTCGGTCGTAGCCCAGCGACTGATAATTTGGTGCAGGAACGCTCATGGGTACCTCCTTGGCGAAAGCGCGTGTTCGCTTCCCGTTGCTAGCTGTATCGTAGTCTAGACCCATCCACGCGATAGTTGGCCAACCTATCGTGTGCGCGGTTGTGCTGGTTTGGTGTGCGGTTCCGCATCGGGCTCGTTGCGGGTTCATGATGGTCGGTGCAAACATACGACAAAGACGGCGAAGGGGCCACCATGGATCTTGTCGAACTGCTCAAGGCCGCACTGTTCGGACTCGTCGAGGGCATAACGGAGTGGCTGCCCGTGTCCAGCACGGGACACATGCTGCTGCTCGACCAGTTCGTGCGCCTCAACGTGAGCAAGGACTTTTGGGACATGTTCCTGGTGGTCATCCAGCTCGGTGCGATCCTGGCCGTGTGCGTGCTGTTCTTCCGCCAGCTCAACCCGTTCTCGCGCAAGAAGAGCGCAGAGGAGCGCCGCGGCACCTGGCGCCTGTGGGCCCAGGTTGTCGTCGCGTGCATTCCGGCGGCGGTCATCGTCATTCCCCTCGACGACTGGATGGAGGAGCATCTGGGCAGCCCGTTCGTGGTGGCGGCGGCCCTCATCGTCTACGGTATCGCCTTCATCGTCATCGAGACCATCCGCACGCGCAAGCCGCGCGGGTCTCACTTCGCCTCGCGGGAAGGGGGGCTGTTCAGGCTCGGGCCCGACGAGGACGCCCCCATCCAGTCCGTGACGCAAATGGGGTGGGGCACGGCGATCGGCATCGGCATCTTCCAGATCCTGTCCATCGTACCCGGCACGTCGAGGTCGGGCTCGACCATCATCGGCGGCCTCCTGCTCGGCTGTGCGCGCACGGTGGCCGCAGAGTTCACCTTCTACCTCGCCATTCCCGTTATGGTGGGGGCAAGCGGACTGCGCCTCGTGAAGTTCTTCCTCAAGGGCAACTCGTTTACGTCGCCTGAGCTCGCCACGCTGGGCGTGGGTTGCGTGGTGGCGTTCGTGGTGTCCATGATTGCCATCCGATTCCTCATGGGATTCGTGAAGAAGCACGACTTCAAGCCGTTCGGGTGGTATCGCATCGCCTTGGGCATCGCGGTGATCGCATACTTCCTGATTGCCGGATAGGGGGACATCGTGACGCGCTTTCTGTTCGCATCCGACTCGTTTAAGGGCACCATCTCGTCGGCTCGGGCAGCCCAGCTGCTCACGACCGCCGCACGTGAGTCGTTTCCGCAGGCACAGACCGTAGAGCTCGCGGTTGCCGACGGCGGCGAGGGCACGGTGGAGGCCGTGGTGGCAGCGACTGGAGGGACGCTGCGCACCGCGACCGTACGCGGTCCGCGCGGGGGTGAGGTGAGCGCCACGTACGGCCTCCTGGGCGACGGCGGCGCGCTCATCGAGATGGCGGCGGCGTCGGGTCTGCCCCTGCTCGAGGACGCACAGCGCGATCCGCGCCTCACGAGCACCTACGGGACCGGGCAGCTCATCGCCCGCGCGCTCGACGACGGTGCGCGCGACATTACGCTGGCGATAGGTGGGTCCGCCACCAACGACGGCGGTATGGGTTGCATGCGCGCGCTGGGCGTGCGGTTTTTCGCCGATGACGGCACGGAGCTCGATGGGGTGGGCGCCGACCTGGCACGCGTGGCCCGCATCGACCTTACGGGCATGGACGCACGCGTGGCACGCGCGACGTTTTGCGTAATGTGCGACGTGGACAACCCCCTGCTGGGCGCCCGTGGAGCCACGCACGTGTTTGGTCCTCAAAAGGGTGCCAGCGCCGCCGTGGTCGCCGAGCTCGAGCACGGCATGGCCCACTATGCCCGCATGCTTGCCAAGACCTTCCACACCTTCGACGCAACAGCGCCGGGCATGGGTGCGGCAGGTGGCCTTGGGGCGGCTTGCCAGGCGTTTTTGGGCGCCACGCTGCAGCCTGGCATCGAGCGCGTGCTCGACCTCGTCGGCTTTGACGCACTGCTCGACGGATGCGACCTCTGCGTTACCGGGGAGGGCCACGCCGACGCACAGTCTGCCCATGGCAAGGTGATAAGCGGCATCGCAGCGCGCTGCAGCCGGGTGGGCGTTCCTTGCGTCGCCATTGTGGGCGGCATGGACGCCGATGCCTGCGAGCTGCTCCAGGTGGGTGTGGACGCGCTGGTCCCCACCGTCATAGACGTGGGTGAGCTTCGTGACGCGCTCGACCACGCCGAGCGCAACTACCTGCTCGCCGCGCGCCGGGTGTTCTCGCTGCTCAAGATTGCCGTCCCATCGCACTGAGCGACCGAGCGCAAGGACGTCACGCGAGTAAAAACTCCGCATCGGGTCACCGGTGCCCGTTGACACGCAAAGCTCAAAGGCGCGAGAATAGGCACTTGTCACAAACGAGTCAATGGCAAGGAGACCCCATGACCACCCATACGATCGACCAGCTCGCCCGCATGATCGACCACACCAACCTTCACGCCGACGCCTCGGCAGACGACATCCGCCTTCTGTGCAACGAGGCCATGGCGCACGGATTTGCCATGGTGGCCGTCAACCAGGTGCAGGTACACCTATGCCACGAGGTGCTAAAGGACAGCGACGTGCACGTGGGTGCCGCCATCTCGTTCCCGCTGGGACAGACCAGCATCTTCTCCAAGGTGCAGGACACGCGCGACGCCATCGAGTGCGGCGCCGACGAGATCGACTACGTGGTCAACCTCACCGAGGTAAAGAACGGCAACTGGGACTACGTGCGCGAGGAGATGGAGTGCATCGTCGCACTGTGCAGGGAGGGCCGGGGCGGCGGCGTGGTTGGCGTGAGCGAGCCGGTTGTCTCCAAGGTCATCTTCGAGAACTGCTACCTCACGGACGACGAGAAGATCGCGCTCTGCCAGATTGCCAGCGAGGTCAAGCCGAACTTCGTGAAGACCTCCACGGGCTTTGGCACGGGCGGCGCCACGCTTCACGACGTCCGCCTCATGCGCGCCAACGTTCCCGACGAGGTAAAGGTCAAGGCGGCCGGCGGCATCCGCACGGCCGACGAGTTCCTCGCGTTCGTAGATGCGGGCGCCGAGCGCATTGGCACCTCCGCCGGCATCGCAATCATCGAGGAACTCGCCCGCAGGTAGGGAACGACTTACCCGGAAGGGACCGTCCCTTGCGGCTGGTCTGCCGTAGACCGTCCGGAAGGGACCGTCCCTTCCGGGTAAGTTACGCTTGGAGATGCGCCACCTGCGGGCGCTGCGTGCGATGCGCCCACACCAGCATGCCGATGCCCAGGGCCACCAGGGGCAGCGAGAGCAGCTGGCCCATGGTCACGAACCCGCCAAAGAGGTACCCGAGCTGCGCGTCGGGCACGCGCACGAACTCGATGAGGATGCGGCTGATGCCATACCACAGCAGGAACACGCCCGTAAAGGTCCCCTGCGGACGCGGCGGAACCTTGCGCGAGAGCGCCCACAGGATGAGGAACATCACGAGCCCCTCGAGGACGGCCTCATAGAGCTGCGTGGGATGCCGGTACACGTTTCCGCCCGTCTCGAACATCACACCCCACGGCAGGTCGGTCTCCTTGCCCCACAGCTCTCCGTTCACGAAGTTCGCGCAGCGTCCCAAGAACAGGCCCACCGGCGCGACGCACACGCCCAGGTCGCACATCGTGAGGACCGACATCCCGGACACGCGGCACGCGATGGAACCGCCCACCACCGCGCCGATCAGCCCACCATGAAAGCTCATGCCGCCTTCGTTGAGCGCAAAGATGGACAGCGGGTTTGCCAGATAGTATCCGGCACCATAGAACAGCACGTATCCCAGGCGGCCGCCGAGCACGGCGCCCAGGCAGATCCCCGTAACCACGTTGAGCGCGTCGTCGGTGCTCATGCCAAGGCCCCATCGGCGCGCATAGCGGAACAGCAACAGGCCGCCCACGACAAACCCCACCAGATACGCGATGCCGTACCAGCGCACGTCGAAGGGACCAATGGAAAACGCAATGGGGTTGAGCGTTTTATAAAAGTCGTTGAGAAACACAGGTACCTCCTACCTGTCCAAAACGTAGCGTCCGCTATTGTGACGGAAATTCGGGTTGAACGAGGGATCCTCCCCAAAGATCAGGTCTCCCCACCGGGCGCGCAGGATGCCCTCGGCGTGGACGAAGCCCGCCGCGGCCGCCAGCGAGCGCTCGCCACCGCGCGACACCGACTCGTAGTGGCGCAGGGTGACGTCGGGCCGCATCACCACCGCAAACCCCTTGGCGCCTATCTTGAGGCAGAGGTCCACGTCGTTGTAGTCCACCGGCAGCCCCTCGTCCATGCCGCCCACGCTCTCCCACACCTCGCGTTTGGTGAGTAGGCATGCGCCCGTAACCGCCCGCACGCCATGGGGGATGACGTTGATGCCCAGATAGCCCTCGTCATCGGCCGGCACGTCCATGTTCGCGTGCCACGGCCCAAGATGACTTCCCACCAGCACGCCCGCATGCTGGACCGTGTCGTCGGGATAGAGCAGCTTGGCACCCACGCAGCCCACCTCGTCGCGCATGCACGTTGCCACAAGGTGATCGAGCCAGGCTCCGTCGAGCACCTCCGTGTCGTTGTTGAGCATGAGAAGGTACGAGCCCTTGGCATGCTCAAACCCGAAGTTGATGAGACGCGAGAAGTTGAAGCCGCCCTCCAGCCGGCAGGTCACCACGCGCACGCGGGGATCGGCGGCCACCAGGCTGTCATAGAGCGCGAAGGTCTCCTGTTGCTCGCTGTTGTTCTCCACGACGATGACCTCGATGCTCTGATAGGAGGTGCGCTCCAGGACCGAGCGCGCGCAACGTTCGAGCACCGGAGCCATGTCCTTGTTGGGAATGACAATCGAGACGAGTGGCCGCTCGCGCTCCGTCACGCGATCGGGGGAACCAACGCGTTCGGGTGCGTGCGGCACGGCGGCATGGAGCAGCACGCGCGGCACGTGACGAACCGCTCCCCCACCCGTGTCGCCGGCCCTCGTCGCAACCATGCGTCCCAGGTACTTCTGGCAGCGTAGCCGCTCGGCATCGAAGTCCGGCTTGAGCAGCGGTGCGACGTAGCTCCCCTCGCACAGGCTGTCCTCGTCGGCGTAGACGGCACGCGCACCGGGATGCCGTGTCGCCTCGCGCGCCAGCCAAAACAGCGCGTCGGGCTCAAGAACGTCTCCGGGCTCGAGTCGCAGCACATATGCGCCCGAAGGCTCGGCGACCGAACCCACCAGCAGCTCGTGATGCGCATAGGTCTGGGCATCCACCGACTCCCTGGTGCGCACAAGGGACTCGTCCCGCTCGTCCACATTGGCAGCGTCCACGACGACCGAGAAAAGCGGCGGGTTCACCAGCAGCTCGCTCGCCTCGCGCTGCAAGGCCAGGTCGCGCTCCGTCGCACGATGGCGCGTGCGAAACCAGCTGTCGTAGGAGGGATCGGCATCGGGCGGGGTCGTCTGATTCCGCCACGCCTCGCGCATGCGGTCGAGCTCATCCGTCTGCACCGTCAGCGTTTCCGCAGGCAGCGCCGACCCAACAAGCTCGGCACGCACGCTGAGTGCCTTGGCACGCGTCGGCACACGCACCGAGAAGCTCGTCGTCCTGAGCACCCGACCGTCCTCGCACGCGCGCGAGCGATCGCCCATGCAGACCCAAGACGTGATGGGGTCGGCTGCGCGAGAATCGTCCGTGGCGGTCTCACCGGCGCCGGCCGCGTCCCCAACATCGACGCGCACCTCAAGGCGGAGCTCGTGGTCTTGCAGGTCCTCCCAGGCGCCACGCGCCACCACCTCGCCGCGAACGATGTCGCAGTCGCCGTCGCGAATCGCCTTGGTCACTCGCACGCGCACGCCCTCGGCCGCGTCGTCTGTCCTCTGGCCCACCACTTCTTGGGCACCCGCGAACGCGTCGGGCACGGCGAGCACCTCGGGCCACCGTTGCTTGAGCCACGCGTCTGCCGCCACGTCGCACATGCGCTCGTTCCAGCCGATCACGCCCAGGTCTCGTGCCGTCATGGAGATGCGCGCGGTGGCGCCAGGAACCTCAACCACGCGAAGGCCCCGCTCGCGAACCTTGAGGCTAAGGTCGGCGAACCACGCACGCTCACCCGCCTCCTCGCACGCGCCTCCCACCGCATCCCAGGTGCGCCTGTCAAACGCCAGCAGCTCACCGCAGGCCGCGGTTACCTCGTGCATGGGTGCGTCCTCGTCGTGGAGCACCAGGTAGTCCTCTATCCGCCAGTTGAGATGGTCCACCAGCAGGCCGCCACGCGCCCGAGTCCCATCGGCGAACAGGCAGCAACCTGCGGCTAGGCCCACGCCCTCGCGCGATGCCACCTCCACCAGCTTGCGAACCGTTGCCTGGTCGGGCGTGCCCTCGCCTGCCGGGACAAGCACCACGTACTCCGCATCGCATGCCGCGACCTTCTCGTTTATGGCACCCACACCATCGGCTGCGTCCACCTCCACGACCGCCGCACGCGGCAGGGCAGCCTTGCCGCGTGCGGCAGCCTCCTTGCCCGGCTCGGCAAACGGCCGCGCATGCACCTCCGCGTTCCTCGCCGCGCTCGAGCGAAGATCGTCCAGGGCAAAGCGCTCGAAACACCACAGCCCCTCGTGCGGCCGATCGCCCGCGGAGCGAACCCACACGGCGAGCGAACCCTGCGATGGGGCCGCCGGAACCGAGAGGCACACGTGGCGAACCCACACCCCCTCCACGCTCGCATGCGGAACGAGCGCCGAGCCGAGCAGACAAACCTCGTCGGCTTGCAAGGCATCGCCGCGCTGCGCAAACGCCTCGACCTCCAGCTCCTCCCCCTGGCCTGCCACCCCGAACACGGGATACGAGATGCGCACATGGAGTCGGTCCTGGTCCGCCGTGCGCCCGCGCACCACATATGAGTGCTCGAGCGCCATCTCGCCGGGACGGGGCCTGGCGTCGCAGCCGCGCAGATGCTCCACGTCGTCCGGACGGATGAGCGAGTTAGCCTTGGACGCGAGCTGTGCCGCACGGCGCCCAACGCGACGTCTCGTCTGCGCCACGCACGTACCCTGCGAGTCGAGCGCCACCACGCGCACGACCTGTGCCGCATCCAACACGCACAGCACCAGCACGAACGCATCTTCTCCCACGCGCACCATGCGCGCCGGAACGCGCGCGCCGGCCGTTCCGGCGACGCGCGCCGAAGCCTCCAGGCGCAGACCCGCCGTTCCCACGCATCGCAGCGACACGTATATCTTGCCGCCGCCCCGGCACATGGTGCCAAGGGAGATGCGCGGTCGAACGGCGGCGTTCATGTGCTCTCCTGTCATGAGGGTCTTGCCTGATCCTCCAGGTACCACTTCCAGAACTCGACCGACGTGAGCTCGTCCCTGGCCGCCGCCCACTGCGCGTATATCTCGTCGTGACGCCTGTCGAACTCCTTGCGCAGCGCCTTGTACCTGCGATAGAGCTCCTCGAAACGCGCGCGGTCCTTGCGGCGCAACACGCCCGTGCGGCCATCACGCGACACGGCGATGAGCATGTCCTTGCCGCGGATGTCGTTGGGGGGATAGAACCACCCGTTGTAGGGCATCACGCCAAGCCCGCCGGGAGCCAACCTGCCCGGCCCGCGCTGACCGTTGTAGGTGGTAAAGTCGAGCAGCTTGGTAACGATGCTGCGCTCACCGGTGTCGTAGGGATCGTTGGGGTTGAATGTCGCCTCCACCACCGCGGGCTCCTCGCGCTCGAGCTCCTCTATGGCCCTCAGCTGCTCGTTGTATGCCGCATGCGCGCGGATGAGGTCCTCGCCCTTAACGTTCTTGAGAAACTCGGGACCCTTGAGGAAGTCCTCCATCGCCTGGAGGGACATCTCGGCGCCGCCGTAGTTGAAGGTCTTGAGGTCGAGCAGGACGCTGTAGTGGAAGTTGATGAGGAAGTCCACGTGTGGATACACGCCCGTGGTCGCCTGCGCAATAAAGGAGTTGCGCTGGAACTGGTAGCGGTCGAGGGAGGCACTGAACTTGTCGAAGAAGGTCATGTGCCACAGGCAGATGCCGTTCATGGTGATGAAGCCGCGCGCGGCACGGTTGCCGTACTCCGCGTCGTCGCCACGGATGAACAGGGGCAGGGGCAGACCGCTGCGTTCGATGCAGCTCATGGGGATGCAGCAGTACCACCAGCCCGCATAGCGGTTCTCGTGATGGGGGGAGTCGGTCTCCACGTGCGTAATTCCCTCGAGCGTGGTTATGCGGTAGCGATCCTCCTCCTCGCCCGGCTCCTTGTAGGGGGCGTACGTGCCGTCGGGACGCACCCAGCCGGTGTCCTCGTGGAACTCGTCCTGCTGCTCGAACGACAGCATGGCACCGCTCACGAAGGCGTCGAGGTACTCGTCGCGCACGATCGCGAGGAGGTTGTACGTGCGCTTGAGGCTCTCCGGCGAGATCTGCACGTCGTCGTCCATGAGCAGCACGTGCGTCGCCTTGGGATCCTGCTCCATGGCCTCAAGCATGCCGCGCGTAAAGCCGCCGGCACCACCGGTGTTGGGGTTGGGATGCACGTGGATGTGCGGACCCTCGATGGAAGCCGGGTCGAGCGTGCGACCGTTGTCCACCACGTGCAGGGTAAAGTGCCCTGCAATGGGCTCGTCGCAGCCCAGCACGCCGTCGCGGAACAGCTCGATGTTGGGGATGACGTAGTCCTCCTTGTTGAAGGTCGTCGTCGCCACCGCCAGCTCCACGGGACGGATGAGCTCGCTGTCGATGCGCGTGTAGTAGTACGCCTCGCGCACGTCCACCGCATCGTGGGTCGTGAGCTCAAAGGTGAGGAACAGCGCGTCTATCTGGGGATATTCCAAGTCGATGTGCTCGTGGGACGCGCAGTCGAAGTGCTCGCGAGAGAGCACCACGCGCTTGGGACGAACCATGGTTCGCTCGTAGGCCACAAGCGTGACGTCGAAGCTGCCCTTGGCCTCCAGGTGCAGGACCGCGTTGTCCGCCATGGTGTAGGTGCGCCACTTCTCCCACGAGAGCGCGTTGAAGTACGTGGCGAAGTCGTAGGTGGCGTACGTCGCGTCACCCAGGACGCTCGCACCATCCTGTGCCTGAGGTATGACGTCGACCTTGCGGACATAGAGGTCGGGGAACTCGTCCGAGCGGGACCCGTCGGCAAAGATCACGTTGCAGAGTCGGTAGTCTATTTGCATGGAACTGCCCTCCATGTGTTGTTCGTCGTGGTGCAACCACTTGAGTATAGACTAACCCGCTTGCGCGTATGCGTTTCGACAAGGGAACAACCCATATGGGAAGGGTTTTTCGGACGTATTTTCCAAACGACTTTGCCGCGGGCCGTCGCCTGCCTCCCGCATCGCCACGCACGACATACGTGTATGCTAGCAATAACGCAACTTATCGAGCGGAGGGGGCACTCATGCCACGCATTGTAACCGAGGGGATTTGTCGCGGCGAGGGCCATGGCTACGTCGCGCTCGCCATCCATGGCTACGATGGGCCGCTGTGCCTCAGGGCGAAGGCGCCCAACGGGAGCGAGCTGCCTGCGAAGGCACTGCCGCTTGCAGACTCCCCTGCCAACGGGACGCGTCGCGTGGCGGTCGTCGTACCGTTGCTTCTCTGCGACCTTGCGCTGGAGCTGTGGCTCGGCGCCACGCGAAAGGGTCGGCCCGCATGGACCAAGGTCCTCTCGGTATGGTCGTCCAAGCTCTCGTCACGCCTGCTCAGCACCTTGAGGCCACGGCTCGCGGCGCGTCTGCGCGAGGTGGAGGACGACGCCGGAGAGGGCCATGCCCGCATGCGGGTGACGGGCATCTGGCCGGATGGCCTTGCCTCCAGCGAAGACGCGCCCGAGCAGGAGCCATGCCTCATCTGGCACATGCGGGTGAGCCTGCCCGCCAATGACAGCCCGCTCGAGCTGTGCGCCTTTGGCTCGCATGCCGAGCGCTTGCCGGTACAGACGTACGCGCTCGAAGACCGCGTGGTATCGTCGTCGGACGATCAGGACGAGATCGAGCGCACGGTCGAGCTGTCGGCACGCGTTCCCCAGCGCGTCGACCACATGTGCCTGGCCTGCTTCGTCGACGGCAAGCCAGAGCTCACCGCATTTCGCTGCCTGTTGCCCTGGCAGGTCGGCAGGCTGCGTGACGAGAGCGCACGGCATCTGGCCGGAGCTGCATGGGACGCCCGCTACCCGCAATGGCTCGCACAGCATCGCGCCACGGCGAAGGAGCTCACCGAGCAGCGCCAGAGCGCCGGCGCATTGGCCGACAGTACCCCGCTCATGAGCATCGTCGTACCGGTATATCGCACGCCCGAGCCCTTCCTGGAGGAGGCCATAGCGTCCGTCGCGGCGCAGAGCTATCCGCGCTGGGAGCTCGTCCTCGCCAACGCGAGCGGCGACTGGCCGCAGCTCACGGGCGTGCTCGCCAGCGCGTTGGCCGATCCGCGCGTGCGGCTGCTCAACATAGACAACCGCTCCATCGCCCAAAACACCAATGCCGGCATCGCCTGCGCCACGGGCGACTACGTGTGCTTTTTGGACCACGACGACCTGCTCGAGCCCGATGCCCTGTGGTGCTACGTAGAGTACCTGCGCGAGCACCCAAAGACCGACCTGCTCTATTGTGACGAGGACCGCATCGACCCGAACGGCAACCCCTGCATGCCCGCCTTCAAGCCCGGTCCCAACCACCGGCTCCTGTTGGGCTACAACTACGTTACGCACCTGCTGTGCGTGAGTCGCCACGCCCTCGACCGGACCCGCAGATCCGACGCCGAGGTCGCAGGCGCGCAGGACTACGACCTCACGCTGCGTGCCCTGGAGGTGGCCCGCGAGACGGCACACATCCCCCGCGTGCTGTACCACTGGCGCGAACACGAGGCATCGACGGCAGGCGGCGCCGGCCAAAAGCCCTATGCGCACTTCGCGGGACGCAAGGCCCTGGAGGGACATCTCGCGCGCACGGGACTGGCCGCGCACGTCGAGGACGGTCCTTTTGCCTGCACCTATCGCGTGAGGCCAGAGGCCGCATCTCCCGCACCGCTCGCAAGCGTCATCGTGTGCGTGGAAGGCAACAGAGAGGATCTGCAATCGCGCGTGGACGCGACGCTCGCCCGCACCACATATCCCAACCTCGAGATGGTCGTTGTGGGCGGTGCCAATGCCGTGGGCGGTGCCTTGGACGGAGGAGACGTGCCCGTGCGCCTGGTCGCGTCCGACGAGCCTTCGGTTGCGGCGCGGGCAAACCTTGGCGCACGGCAGGCCAACGGAGAGCTGCTGGCGTTCGTGGACGATTGCACGATGCCCCAGACGCCCTACTGGCTCGACCGGCTGGCGGACTGCTGCGCACACCACGACGTGGGCGTGGCGGGAGCCCGGCTGCTCTTTGACGACGGACTCGTTCAGCAGGCCGGCCTTATCGCCGGACCGCAGGGCGAGCTATGCCGCCTGGGACAAAACCTCAGTCCGGCCGAGCCTGGCTACGCCTATGCCAACGCGCTGGGATGGGACGTGCCCATGACCTCGGGCGCATGCATGATGGTGCGCCGCTCGCTCTTCCTGGAACTGGGTGGCTTCGACGAGCGATTGGGCATGGACTACGCCGGCGCCGACCTGTGCCTGCGTGCCCGCGAACGCGGGTGGGCAACGACGCTCGCCCCCGATGCCCTTGTCTGGCACTACGCCCCCGCGTCGCCCGCGCGTGAGGAGCGAGACGACCGGGAGCGCTTTGCCAGCCGGCACGCGGCGTATCTGGCCCAAGCCGACGACGCCGTCAACCCCAACCTCGACCGACAAAGCCCCTGGTTCGAGCTAGCAGAGTAAGAGGCCCGAGGGATCCTCTGAGCAAAGGGGCCGCCTTGTGGCCGGTTCTGCTACCATGCGCTCGACCTTGGTAGTCCCACTGGACGTTTGGGCGGCTCTCAGGGCCACAATGCGGTCGGTTCTGCTACCATGCGCGCATCCTTGGTAGCAAAACCGGAAAGCAAGCAGGGGCCCGCCCGCGCAAGCGGACGAGCCCCCCGGTCTGGGAATAGGGACCCTGACCCCGCCTCACCTCTTGACGAACGCCTTGGCGTACTGCTGGGTAACGCCCTTGTGGGTGGCGCCGAGCGCGGACGAGCCCTTGGCGACGAGAACGACCTGGATCGCCTCGGCGCGGCGGCTCATCCCCTGGGTGCCGGCCGACGCCCCGTTCTTGGCCCAAGCCATCCAGCCCAAGCGCTGCACGTGCACGCGGTAGTAGACGTCGTATGCGTCCTTCGCGGCGCCGGTCAGCCTCACCTGCACGGCCTCCACGCGCCGGGACTTGCCCACGGTACCGGCAACCTTGCCGTCGGCCTTCCACGACTTCTCCCATCCGGAGCGCTGCACGTGGGCGCGGTACTCTATGCCACCGGAGACGCCGGCGGGCAGCTTGAGGGTGAGGGCCTCGAGCCTGCGCGACTTGCCCACGGTGCCAGCCGCGCCGCCGTCGGCCACGGCGGCCATCCAGCCGACGCGCTGGACGTGGGCGGTGACGGATGCATCAGGTATGGGCGCGGGCTCTACCTTCTTGAAGGCGGCAGTGATGGTGACATCTGTGGTGCCCATCGTCAGCTTTGCCTTGAGCTTGGCCGCGTCGTCGATCGTCGCCCCCTCGCCCGCGACCGTCCAGCCCGCGAACTCGTAGCCGACCTCGGGCGTGGCGACAAGGTCCACGGTCTTGCCCTCGGCG
The DNA here is from genome assembly GCA_902793195.1 of uncultured Coriobacteriaceae bacterium. Classification (GTDB taxonomy): domain Bacteria; phylum Actinomycetota; class Coriobacteriia; order Coriobacteriales; family Atopobiaceae; genus RUG440. Next base: position 42,608 of record CADBCS010000022.1, read on the forward strand.
GCCTCGGAAGCACTCGCCTTGGCAACGCCGCCCGCGGCGGGCTCGGCCAAGACGGTAACGGTGTATTTTACGGGAAACTGGACCTTCTTGTAGGCCTGGATGTCATCCCATGCGTGCTCTCCTATCGCAATGACCTTCTCGTCCTCGGTGCCATCCACATCAGCCCAGCTGAGGCCGACGACGTCGTTTTTCAACTTCGTGCCGGACGATGCCACCCAGGCACCGCTAGTGCCCGAGGCGGTAAACGATCCGACGTCCCCTCCAACGAGAAGATCTCCGTTCGCTGAGTTCACGCCGAAGCCATTCGTGCCCTTGGCCTCGACCACACCACCGTTGATGGCAACGCTATCAGACGCGTAGGTGGTTATGCCGGAGTTTCCGCGCGCGGTTACGGTGCCGCCCTCGATGGTGACGGCTCCGTATGCGTAGACGCCGGACCTATTGCCAAAGGCGGTCACGGTGCCATCGTTGACCGTCACGTTGCCGCCGGCTCCGCTGGAGGCATACGAGATGATGCCGCGGTCATCGCCCGAAGCGATCACGGTGCCCCCGTTTACCGTCACGTCACCGGCGAAGGCATAGATTCCGTCAGCATTCCTGCCCTTGGCGGCGGTGACCTCCACGGTGCCCCCGTTTACCGTCACGTCTCCCCTGCAGTATATGGCGCTGCTGTTATCGGTGGGGGTAACGCTCAACTTACCTGCGCTAGCTCGCTGCCCGTAGACGCTAAGGCGGCCTGCGTCACTATCCGTTGTGATATCGCCGTCAATGGTAAGAGCCGCGTCGTCGGCGAGGATGAGGTTCACGTCGCCAGCGAGCTTTACCGTGCCGGTGATGCCCACTACGCCTTTGACGACGTACCAGCCAGCAGTCCAGGTTGCGCCGTTGTCGCCACTCTCGATTGGGACGTAAGCCGTGCACGTCCGCTCAGCACCCTTGTCGTCAAGGTACGTGACGGACTCCAAGTCCTGCGCCAGCAGCGCGCCGGCTCCCTCGCCCTTAGATCCTTCGTCCTGCACGAAGACCGTCTCCTCGCCGTGCCCCTCGGGCTCGACCTCGACCTCGTCGGCCAGGGCGAGCGCCGGGCAGACCCCCAGCACCAGCACCAAGGCAGCCAGACTCAACGCGAGCCTGAGAAGCGACCCTCCGCCGAGCGCTTGTCTTCCCCTCGCCATGCTCCTCCCCCTTCCCGCGGAACCGCTCCCGCATACATACATATGTAGACAAGGACACACTACCATTTCCCGTCGCCGCAATCGACCATAGGGACCGCAGAGGGAAGGTCCCTTTCGGGCGGCACCATCCGTAGGGGGCGGTCCCTTTCGATCGGCTCTCCGACCGGCAGGTCGCCTAGACGCGCGTGCTAGAATGGGGCCACACCAACCCAACCGGGAGGAGGCCAGCATGTGCAACGGTTCGGCGAGCGCGACGGGGGACGCCCGCGTCGTGGACAGGCTCGGTATCGGCATCCTGCCCATAGGCATCGAGAGCTT
>CADBCS010000023.1 GCA_902793195.1 uncultured Coriobacteriaceae bacterium
GTGACGAGGGGCGCGGACGGCACGCCCGTGATAAGGGCCCACAGCGCAACGACCTGCGCCATGCTCTGGGACTGGGACCGCCATCGCATCCGCTGCGGCCAGCTGACCACCGTCTCGATGCTCGTGAGGGAGGGCGGGATCGCGATCCCGAGGTCCCTCAGCGCGTTGTGACCGTGGTAGTAGCGGCTGCGCTCGACGTTGCGGCGCGCCTTGGCGTTCCACACGCGGAAGAGCGATCGCAGGTCGCCCGCGAGCGTGGACGTGAGGCCTGTCGCGTCGGGAGTTCGCCTTGCCAGCGCGAGCGAGAGCGTGCCGTCGTTAGCGATCGTCACAGCAGCCTCATCCTCCTCGTCGGGTCCCTCTTGGTAGTCTTGAGCGCATAGATCGCGAGCGCGGCGCTCTCGATCGGCTCCGGGTTGGCGCCCCCGAAGCCGAAGCCGCCATACGACCCGATGTCGCGCCTGGTGGAAGTGAGCGCCGAGTCGTCCAGCGCCTCCTGTCCGAAGTGGGTGACCGTACGCCCCCGTATGCCGTCCACGAGCATCGAGGACGCGGCGACCATGTCCTTGGGGGCGGAACGTCCGTACCCCTTCGCGGGGTAGCGCCTCTCTTTGAGCGCGGACATCAGCGCGTCGGCGTTGCTCATGCCGTCCACGAGCACGTAGGCCACGTTGGACCTCATCCTGTGTAGCCTGTTCGCGAGCGGCTCGACGCCGCTGGCGGATATGTTGGAGAACCCCATCAGCTCCACGTGGGGCTTCCTGCCCCTCGCCTGAACCGCCACCGAGACGGCGACGTGCGCCCCGTCGTTGGAGAACTTGACGCCGATGGCCCGGCGGATGTGGGTCCTGGCCCTCGTCGGGTTGTCGATTGCGCACGCCTTCCACGCTGCGGGCTCGATGGCCGGGTTGAGAACCGCCGCCTCGCACCACCATCCCAGGCGCTCCCTGCAGAAGCCCTCGAAGTCCATGTCGATGAACTCCTGCTCGGTGAACTCCTGGCGGAGGTGCCCCGGGCGCGGCAGCTCCATGCTCGGGTTGGTCTCGTAGACGAGCGGAAGGACGTCCTCGAAGGTCGAGCCCTCGGGCGGAAGCGACTCCACCGACCACTCGTGCCACGACACACGCTTGCCTGGGTCGTTTATCGCAGCGCTCCTGCGCCGGGCAAACACGTCGCCTGGCGCCGTCTCGTTTGGGGGTGTGCCGGCGTAGATTATCATCTGGTCGCCGCGCGAGGCTGCCAAGGTCGCCATGACCGCCTGCACCTGCTCGTCGGTGAGCTGCTGGCACTCGTCGTAGACGAGGAGCGTTATCGCATCGAATCCGCGCCCTCCGCTGTTGGTGCGGGTGCAGTACTCGATGCTCGCGCCGTTGGACAGGTAGATGGCCCATTCTCCGTTGGTGTAGCGGATGCGGCCGCCCTCCCTCTTGTCCACGAGCTTGCATATGGCCTTCGACTGGCGCCCCTTGCCGGGGACCTTGCCCGTGAACACCCTCACCATGCGCTCGAAGGCCTTCTGGGCTGTCTTCGTGCTGTGCGCGGTGTGAAGAATATGCGTATTCGGGTCGGTGACCAGGAGGTAGAACTCCAGGCACTCGATCACGCCGTTCTTGCCGTTCTGGCGCGGGCAGCTGAGGCCGGCCGATATGACCAGCAGCCTGCCCTCGGCGTCGCGCGAGAGCCAGCAGTCAAGGATGTCGCGCTGCCATGGGTCGGGGTCGAACCAGTAGTGCTCGCAGAGCGCGGCCGCGTCGGGCCCGTCCGTGAAGGCGGCGCCGGTAGGCTCCACGCGGATGCGCGGCCTTCGGCTCGCCCTCAGCTGGCGGATGGTCTCGTCACGCCGGCCTTCTTGCGCGCCCTCGGATGACGGCAAGGAAGGTGTCGTCCTCTTCGCCGCCTGCGTCATCTTCCCTCGCTATCGTCTTGGCTCGCGACTCGACGGGTCCCATGCCCATCTGGTCGCGGCAGATCATGTCTATCGCCTTCATGTTGCCGTCGAGCGCCTGCTGCATGAGGGCCTGCCTAACCATGGCGCGGCCCTGCGCGGCGAACACGGAGCGCGCCTCCTCGAAGGAGCACTTGAACGCGTCCTCTGAGAGGGCGTCCAGCTCGTCGGGGGAACAGCCCGTGACCGCGCACACCTCGTCCGCGCCGTTGAACTGGCGCAGGAGCTCGGCGACGTTCCTCTGCTGTTTCTCGTCCCACATGGCGGCTAGAAGGGCAGGTCGTCGTAGATGTCGGTCACCGTGCGGCGGTTGCCCCAGCGGTCGGTGTAGGTGCTCTTGTTAACCTTTGGACTGCGGTTGTTGCGCCGCCTGGACTTGGCCGCCGTCTGGCCGCCGCGACCGTTCTTCCTACGTTGCCTCGTGTAGTTGGCCATCGTCGGCCTCCTTGATCCATCTCCACAGCTTGGCGGCGCGCATGCCGCGTGCCGCGGACTTGGAGCCTGACTTGTCTATGGTCGAATAGGACGCGAACACCCTGTCGGCGAAGTCCTCCACGCACGCGTAGAGTTCGTCGTCGCACTCCACCATCAGCTGCTCTATCGACCTGCTGCTGCGAAGGTTGGCGCTGCCGTGCATGACCATGTGGTTTCCGCGCGTCGTCTCGATGCTCACGATCTTGGTGTGTATGTCTGCGAACGCCACGTCCAGCACGTCGCCCTGGTCAAGCTGCTCGTAGAGGTACTCGACCAGGTTGCCCTTCCTGTGCTCGGTGGCCCAGAAGTAGCCGGAGAGGGCTATCCTCAGGCTCTCCAGGCCGGGGCTCATGTCGCACACGTTCCACAGCGAGTCGATGTTCTCCTCGCTCATCGAGAGCGTCTGGATGGTCATGCGGCGCACGTCCAGCTTGCCGCGCTCCACCAGCGCCTCTATGAGGTCCCCGAGGATGAAGTTGCCGCTCACGAAGCACATGGCGCGGTATCCTGGGCGGAACGAGAAGGAGTCGGCGAAGTCCAGCGCCTTGTCGTACAGCACGGGCTTCTTGGCGACGGCCTCGTACATCCTCGGCATGAGGTATCGCTCGCTTGCGAAGTCCTCGAAGACGCCGTCGTCGCCCTTGGCGGAGGCCATCTTGGTTATGTCGAAGTCGAACCCGTCGGAGTCGGTCGCCCACGCGCCGTTGAGCGCGAAGTCGAAGTCCATCCCGTCCAAAAGCCCACACCTCGTTTCCGCTGCTAGGACATGAAAAACGCAATCGGGGAGAGATTCCGCTACCCGCGTAAGCGTCAGGCGACGTCCGTGGGGAGGGGATGCCCCCACCCACCTGCAGAAACGCGGCTCCCTACGCCTTGCCACACGACGAGTAGCGACGCTGCGTCGCCCGTCACTCGCTCCACCAATCGCGCGAAGTCGGAATTCCCAAGTCGATCGCATCGCGTTCGTCGATGAGCTTGTTGCCCTTCTTCCTGTTGCAGATCGCGTGCGTTGGCTGGACGTTGTCGGGATCCGTCGGCGACCCGCCCCTCGATATGGGCACTATCTCGTCCAGCTCGTATGCCATGGGGTGACCCCTGGGAAGGCTGTAGTCGATGGACTTGCCGCATATCGCGCACGGGTCCCCGCGCCTGGCCACGCGCCTCCTCAGGCTCACGCGGGCGTGGTACTTGCGGTAGCGCGGGTTGCTGCTGGGCACGGTCTCACCTCGCATGTGTGGCCTGGGGATTGGACGTGGCATCCTCTTCGCGGGAGCCCTATCCAGTTGGAAGGCATCCCGGGGCATGCGAAAGCCCCCAGGGCGGTTTCCGAACCACCCCAGGGGCTTGTCACAGAAAGGAGCTGCGTCCGAGGCCCAAGCCTCAATTCTCACACCCTAATGAAACCACATGTGTCCCGTGCTTGGGTGTCCGAACGTGTCCAATTTTGTCCGTTGTTGTCCACGCTAACATGAGCCTCCTTGCACGCAGTCAGTTAAGAACTCGCTATCCCTCGAAGTGCGGTGGGTGATACCCCTTTCCTTGCGTATACGGGTTACCAAATTGCCAGTCAAAAGCATCGTATCGTTTTGCCGGCGGGATTTTTCCTGCTTTTCGTAAGCGCCTAATCTTTCCCTGTAAGGCCTTCGTCGATATCCCAAGCTCCATTGCAAGCGACCAGTATACGTACTTCTGGCAGTTGTCGATAATGTATTGATCTATACGTTCTTGGTGCTCTTTCCTCTCACGCGCTATAGCGTCGCGAGATGCTTTCTCTTCGTCGCGTCTCTTCTTACGTTCGGCAGCTCGCTCTTCAGCCTGTTTCTGCTGTTTCTCTTGCTTTAGTCGTTCTTCTTGCTCTATCTCGGACTTGTCCCTATAAACGTTGGATCCCTTCGTTAACGGTATAAGGCCCTTATTCCTTAGCCTGCTTACCCTGTGTTCAACAGCCTTGGTCGAAATTCCCAACGCCCTCGCCATCTCAGGCTGAGTGCAATCTCCATAGTGGTCAACGATATACTGATTGACTTGATCGGACTGTCTTTTCTTCTCTTCCGCAACTGCCGCACGCTTTGCTCTCTCGGCCTCTTCGACCCTCTTCCTCGCTGCGGCCTCTCTTGCTTTCTCCTCACGTCTCTTCAGCTTTTCGAGGCGCTCCTTTTCCTCGCGTTGCTTCTTTTCCCACCGACTCTTCTCCGTCATGAGCCGGCGTCGTTCGGCCTTGCTCATCTCTTGGATTACTCCGTACTTTGAATCGTAAATGTACTCGATTTGCTCGGTGTCAAACCGACCTCCGACAAACGTCTTCACAACGAAGTCTCTGTACGTATTGCGTGTTATATAGGACTCAGTTCGTCCAACTCGCCCATCAAAGAAGTAGTAGATCTTCCCTTGAAAAGAGGACGTGCCCTTTGGCGTTCTCGTACTAAACAGGCACATGTCTGAATAGCCGCTGATGTCTGAATCTTTCACTTCGATATAGGCTCCAGTATTCATGTATTTGGGCTGGGGGTCCTTAGTCGGATCGAGAACCCTACTCAGCTTTACTATCGTGTGGTGGGGAAACTCTTTATGATACGAACGAGCCGTTTGCCACGCGCCTATCACATATCGATCAAAGTCACGCTTGACTCTCTCGAGTAGAGACCCGCCAAGTATGTAGTGACCGTGCACGTCTTCGACGACGCCGGATCCTTTGTCGATGTACGTTGTGCTGAGCTTGTATACCCCGTCTTCGTCGTAGTCGCCAAACGACACGGAACGATATGAACGTTCCCAATTGTGGAGACTGACGGTCGTCGTGCCATAACTCGGGTGATAATGTGAGTCAGACCACGACTCCATTGGCTTGTGCGATTCTCGTTTTGGAAGTGGCTGCCCGATGACGTATGAATACGGATCTGTTCCAAACTCCGGCTGTTCTGAGTATTTCGACGACATCTCTCATCCTTACATGCAGCATCCTACTCCAATTAAGTATTGCCTCTTATTACCCGTATTCAAGAGATCAATCGGCGGTTGCATGTCTTTACCCGTCCCTCATTGTATAACCGTCCTATCTATGGCGTATCATCGTGCGCATGGAGGTGATCTTGATGGTCGTGTACGGTGGCAAGCCCGAGACGGAGCACGTGCCAGTCGAGGTGATAGCGCGCATCGATGCTGACGGCAACGTGACGCCGATTCGGGTCTTGTGGCCTGATGGCCGGCGCTTCGAGGTCCAGGTTGCGCATCGCGAACGCCACTACGACCGCAAGACGCGCACATCGATTGTCGATTACACCGTCGAGGTGCCGTTACCGAACGGCGCTCGCAGGTCGACTCACTTGTGGTACGACGGTCGGCAATTCTGGGTCGACAGGAATGCGCGGTAAACCGGACGCGGGGAATCGGAGCAAACGTGATTATTGACGAAGACACGCTGCACCAGGCAGACCAGATAGCCGCTCGACACCTCCGAGACGCACGCGTGGCCGCTGGTGTCAGTGTCACCGAGGCGGCAAAGGCGTTTGGTGTCGACGCGGGCGAGCTTGAGGCATGGGAGGCCGGCGAGAGGAGCGCGGATGCAATCGTCGCACTCGCCATGCTGAAGCGGTATGGCGCCGACGGCCAGGCGATGCTGCGCGAGGTTGACGAGCTCATCGCGCCGTCCCGTAACCGTGAATAGCCAAATTGCAGAAAGGGCGGCCGCACCACGATAGGCACGGTCGCCCCAGATTAGGATTCGCTGGATGGATTGAAAGCGCGCTCGCGTCCAATAAAGTCCAGGTAGTCCACGAACGCGGCGAGGTCATGGTGGAGTTTGGAGCGCGACACGTCGAACGTTTTGGCGATCTTCTTGTCGGAGCACCCTATGCGGTACTTCATCTCCGCCACATCCAGGCCGTTGAGCACGGCGCCGCGCAGGCATCTCCTGTTGGCCTCGGCCATGGAGTCGAACGCCTTGAGCTCGGCCGTGGCCCACGCGTGTGTGGTCGCGAGATCGTCCTCGGACTCGACGAGGGCGACGAGGTTTGCCTCTGCGACGTTGGTGCCACTGCTCGAATGCGGGCCGTCGCCTGCGCTTCCCACGCACAGCGCCCGCTCTCGCCTGACCTCCACGAGGGCGAGCGCACGCTCAAGCGCGACGCGCGCCTCTGCGACCGACCTCAGCCAGTCGCGTGCCCAGGCGCTCTGGCTTCCCATTGGACCCTCACCTCTCCGGAGGCTGGGCGGACAGCCCCCGCGAGGGGGTGCTGTCCGATCTGCCGCTTGCGTTGTTTCATTCGGGTTGGTGAGGCGTGCTTTCGCCTCACCCGATTTGGATGGTTCACGTTGGACATGAATCTCATGTTTAAGGGTACCTGTCCGTTTGTCCACCTGGTTGGACACGGTCTTCTGTCCAGTGTCTAGACAGTCGGACAAGCCACATTGTCCGTCATGTGGACAGGTGGACATACTGGTTTGTCCGCCTTCTCTCATGCTTTCCTCCTCACGTAGCCGTCGTTGCGCTCGAGGCTCCTAGACTCGTCGATGCGGCGCTTCACGGTCTTGGGGCTGACGCCCAGATACTCCGCCATGTCGTCGATGCGGACGGTGTCCTCACCCATAGAGACGGCCTCGAATGCCTCCTCCAGGGTACGTTGCTTCTCCTCGCGGGCCTGCGCTCGGCTCCTGCCGCTCCCGTCGTGGGAGCGAGAGTCGCCGTCGTAGGGACACTGTGCGAGGACGCGCCTGTGGTCAGGCACGTGGAGCGGGTAGTCGAACCACACGTCCATGCTCTGCGCGTTCTCGAACTCGCGCAGGGTGAACGACACGCGCCACGCCGTTATGGACGACGATCCCTCCAGGATGGCGGCAAGCCGCTCGTTGAGCGCGTCGCCGTCCCTCTTGTACAGGTGCTCTATGGCCCACACGGCGAGCGGTGCCGCCTCGGAGTATGTAGGGGGAACGAGCCCGCGCTCTGCCAGGGTGGACAGGATCTCCTCCATGGCTATGCTGTCGCGTGCTGCCTTGAGCTCGTCGGTGGTGGCCGCGAGCGGCGTCATGTCCAGTATCGCGTCGGGGTCGCGGGCAAACACGCCGGACCCGCTCATCCGGTCCATGCTGCTCTTGAGGCCTTGGTAGCCCTTGCTGTGGTGGTGGCAGTAGACGACGGAGCACCCCAGCTCGGCGCACACTTTGTCGAACTGGTTGCAGAAGGCGCCCATGTCGGACGCGGAGTTCTCGTCGCCGACGAGCACCTTGTAGATCGGGTCGATGATCACGACGCTGTAGCCGCCGTGCTCGGGGTCGCGTCCCTTCTTGGCGGCGCGGTGTATGAGCCTGGGTGCCAGGCGGTCCATGGGGCACGCCTTGCCCCTCAGGTTCCAAACGTCGATGTTGGCGGCACAGGACGGCCGCATGCCGAGGGCCCCGTAGATCGCGGCGAACCGGTGCATCGACGAGGCGGCGTCTATCTCCAGGTTGACGTACAGGACGTGCCCCTGGCTGCAGCGCCTTCCCATCCACGTGCCGCCCTCCGCGACGGCGATGGCGAGCTCCATGAGCGCGAAGCTCTTGCCGGCCTTCGACGGCCCTGCTAGCAGCATCTTGTGGCCCTTGCGGAGGATCCCCTCGATGAGCGGGTCCGCGAGCGGAGGCAGGTTAACCAACGCGTCCGCGAGGTTGGTGGCCTCAGGAAGGTCGTCGCGCTCCTCGGCTATCCAGTCCTCCCACTCCTCGTAGGTGCGGGCGCCGACGTTGGTGGCGATGAGGGCCTGTCGCCGTCCGGCACGCGTCACCCCCGGCATCCTGGAGAGACGCGAGGGGTTGCGGTTCTGGCCGTCCACGCGGAGGCCGGAGCGGGAGCACTCCTCGTAGAGGCGTCCCACGCGCTTGCGGTACTCGTCCATTGTCTGGGCGTCCACGCGCACGATTCCGTGCATGCTCTTGTTCCCGCTGCTGACAATCGCCGCGAGCGGCAGGTTGAGGGCGCGCATGGTGGCGAGCTGGCGCTCGGGGTCGTCCTCGTCGCTCTCGATGAGCACGTGGCGCAGGCTGGTGACGTTGGCGTTGGCGCGTCCCGTTCCGTCGACGGGGTTGTGGCAGATCCACACCCCCGCGTCCGGGTCCCAGTCGCCCAGCACCTTTGACACGTCGCCATAGCGCTCAAGTTCGACGATCAGCTCACCGGCGGTCCGGTCCCAAGAGCCCTTGCGGGGGTGGTACTTGCCATCGTCACCCTTCCACGACTGCGTGACGTAGCACACGTGCTCGTCCTCCTCGAAGACGGCACGCAGGTACTCTATGATCTGGCGCGTCGGGTCCCAGTCGCCGCCGGTGGCGCTGTCGGGAAGCTCCATCGGCTCCACGTAGGCTGGGTCCACTACGGGGACGTCCTCGTGCCAGCCGAAGCCCTCGTCGGGCTCCGCGTGCGACAGGCTCGCGCCGCGCGACCTCGCAAGGTCGCAGATCGTGCCGGCACCAACGCCGTCAGCCTTGGTGTCAGTGAAGCCCGCCCACTTGCGGGCGCACTCGCCCTCGTGGTAGCGGGCGGGGTCGGTGTCGCGGCTCCAGTCCTCCCAAGCGGAAAGGGGATAGCCCTCGGCTTTGAGGGCCATCCCCACCTTGGTCCACTCGGTGTAGGAGCACGACGACGCCGGCATCTGGGCGATGATGCCCAGAAGGTCGGAGTGGTCGCTGTATGGCATCGTTATGCCACCTCCATGTTCGGGTCGTATGTCATGGGGTCGATCCAGTAAGGCACGCGCCAGTGGTTGTGCGACAGCATCGACATCATCCGCGACGCCTGGGCGAAGGTCCACGTGCCGGGATGCGGGAAGCCGCAGCGTTCCAGCTGACGGATCTGCTTGGGCGTCGCCATGTTCGCGTCCGCCCGCCTGACGAGGCGGTCGAGCACCATGGACGCCTTGCCGAAGCAGTCGATGGTCTCCGTGGAGAGGCCGAAGTGCTCGATGGCCACAAGCTGCCTCTGGGTAGGCGGCAGCATGTCGTGCGGCATGATGGGCTCGTAGTCCGCTAGGTCCTCGTCCTCGATGGATATGGAGAACAGCAGCGGGTCGACGAGCCTAGACGTCTTCTTGCGCTGCGCGGCGAGCTCTCGTGCGAGCGACGCCTCACGCTCAGCAATGATGTCGCGTGCCGCCTGCTCCTCCGCGTCCAGGAGGTCGCAGCCGCCGGCCTCCTCGATGTCGGTCATGCGTGCGGCGACCTCAGCCGACTTGGCGACGAGCGAGGCCGGGCGGCACAGGTCGTGGCGTGCCGTATTCCAGAGGAAGTCGAGCAGCAGCAGGTGATCCTTGCCCGGGTACAGGCGCGTGCCCCTGCCCACCATCTGTGCGAAGAGGGAGCGGCTTTTGGTCGGCCTGAGCACGACCACGCAGTCGCATATGGGACAGTCCCATCCCTCGGTGAGCAGCATGGAGCAGGTGAGGCACCTCGTCTCACCGCGCTCGAAGCGTGCGATGATCTCGGCGCGGTCTGCGCTGTTGCCGTCTATCTCCTCGGTGGGTATGCCGACGGCGTTGAGCTCGTCGGCCATGCGGCGGGCGGTGTCCACCAACGGGAGGAACACCACGGTGTGACGTCCGTCACAGCCCGCCTCGAGCATCCTGGCCGCAATCTCGGGAAGGTAGGGGTCGAGCGACTCGTCAAGGCCGCTCGCCTGGAAGTCGCCCGCCTGAACCTTCACATCGGAAATGTCGATCTCCAAGGGAATGAGCTGTGCCACGATCCGCGATAGGTAGCCCTCGCGTATGGCCCTGTCGAGCGGGTACTCGTATGCTATCGAGTCGTACACCTCGGCAAGCCCGCGCTTGTCCGCGCGGTCTGGCGTGGCGGTGACGCCTAGCACCTTCGCCCCGTCGAGGTGGTCGATGACGGAACGGTAGCTGTCCGCTAGCAGCGTTACCGGGAACATGGAGCCGAAGGCGTGAGACGACGCCTTCTCGATCGCGCAGTCGAGCCCGGAAAACGCCTTGAACTTGTTCTGCGCCTGGGTGATGAGCTCGTCGCGGTGGGCTAGGAGCAGCACGCGGCCGCCCCTTGCGAGGACGCGCGCGGTGACGGCGTCCATGACGATGGTCTTGCCCGTACCGGTTGCCTGAACCAAAAGGGTGCGCCCGTTGTTGTCGGACGCACCCCACTGTGCCTCTATGGCTTCGACAGCCTCCTGCTGGTACGGACGCAGCTCCAGGGCCACCCTAGAACGTCCCGCCGTACGGGCGCTGGACGGGCGGCTGCGGCGTCTGCAACGGCCGGACGCCAAGCTTGATTGCAGCCTCATCGGCCCTATCGCCGTACAGGAAGCCCTTGACGGAGTTGCCAGTGCGCTCCTGCCCGTCGTCGCCGGTCCAGGTATAATGCTCGATCTCGCAGATCCCGCGCGCGCCCATGAGCTTGTCCCACGGGTAGCGTACGGTGGTGCCACTGGGCGTGGAGGGGTCGATGAGGCCGGTGGCCTTGAAGCAAGAAGTGATCTTCCACGCCATCTTGCGGTTGAGCGGCAGGTTACAACTTACCTCAGACACGTTGCCGTCCTGGTCGGTCACCGTGAGCTTGAGCTCTGCCTGATAGCACGCGGCCATGCGGGCTGACCCCTCGTGGCGGCCGCGCTTGAACTCCTTTACATTGAAGGTACATGGTCCCTCGGTTAGGAGCGTGAACGCGCTGGCATCCGACGTCTCAACGCTGTCGTCCCAGCCGAAGCTGTCGTTTGTTGGATTGGCATTCATCCTTATACCTCTTCTCCGGTGTCGAAAGGCACCTCGATGCGATTGATCTCTATGGCCTCGCGGACGTTGGCCCACTGCTCTGCGAGCCACGCGCGCAAGTCATCCGGGTACGCCTCGAACGGCGTCCCCGCAGGTTGGTAGCCCCTAGCACAGACTACGGCGACGAGCTCGTCGGCGGCGACGCCGTCGCGCTCCATAAGTGAGGCGAGCTCGTCCTGGTCCGGCGTCGGCATGGCTACGCCGTCGGCCGGCACAGTCATGACAGTGGGTCGTGCGGTAAGGTGGTTGGTGAAGTGCGGAAGTAGTGGCTCCATGTCGAGGTCCATGACCTCCGGGAGGCCTACGCGGTTCTTCGCGTCCCAAGACGGAGAGTGTGTGGTGCGCAGCACGCGCTTTCCGCCCGATGCCTTGGCATGGTTGCCCTGCTCATCGGTGGTGACGAAGGTCTGGTAGTCCGCAAAGAGGAGCATGTCGCTCCACTCCTTGACGATGGGCGCGACATGTTTGGTCAGCTTCATCTCGAAACGATCGAACTGGCCCAACTCGTCGGGTCTCTCGAACTTCTTGAGCTGCGAGTGGGAGGTGCACACGACGTTTACGCCAGAGGCGATAACACGGTCGAGCTCGCGCAGGAGTTTGGCGAACTCCTCCTTGAGCAGCACGTAGCCCTTGCCGTACCCGAAGCCCTCGATGGAAGTCCGCTTGGGAGTCGCGTGGGAGCATACGTGTTCCACGCACAGGGTCTCCGCCGCGTCCAGCGTGTCCACCACGAGCGTGGCGCACTTGGACGGGTCCTCGGCGACGGCCCTCACCTCGTCAAGCAGAACGTCCCACGTCGGGGGCTTTGGGAGGCGCGCGACGGGAAGTTGGTGCGAGCCCTCCTCCGTGTCAATGATGATGGCGTCGGGCGACATGGCCGCGAACGTAGTCTTGCCGATGCCCTCCGGCCCGTACACCACGCAGCGGATGGGCCGTTGAATGACGCCACAGGTGAGGTCGTACCTCATCGTGCGTCGCCGCCTTCGGCAAGAAGGCCGACTACGGCTCCGGGCAAATCCTCGCCCATAGCCTTAGCAACAAGCAGTGGGTCGACTTTGAGGGTTGTACCCAGAGGGCGCTCCTGCTCGTCAACCGCTACTGTTTTGCATCCATCAGGCACTTCGCCTGTGTTCGCAAAGTACTGCTTGACATCGTGCAAGACGATGTCCGTCATGTGGACAACCTCGCGTTTGCGAATGATGCCAGTGTCCAGTAGCATGTTAAATGCTGTTTCCTGCACAACATCGAGAGTTACTCCGTCTAGGTCAATCTCGTAGGTAGTTTCGGTTTCTGCGAGGCCGTTATCAGCGCACCATCGAGAAAGCTTCTCGCGATCATTTACAACGAGGTCGATACGATGGATTGGCTTGGACACACGTACGGAGTACGTGCCAACCTTCATGTTACAGAGCTTCAGGTCAAAGCTTTTAGCGCCGGTGTCCTCGTAAAGAGCCAGCATTTCGTCATCCACCTTGCTCCGAAGACTGTCCGGATCCTTGGTCGAGACAATCTTGCCAATAACGTTTTGAGCGGCCTGGGCAAGAGTCAGGCGCTCTCGATCAGTTAACTGTTTAGATTCCATTGGGTGTATCCGTTCCTCCAAGGAGGACAATATCGTCACCCCACGCAACCGTGACGAACGTTTGCTCTTTTTGGTTGCGCAAACGGGACATTTTGCTGACGGTGGCCCGCGTTACCTGCGCGTCGTCTATATAGGCGCATCCATTGAGGGCATCACTGACGAGCTTCCCGATATTGTCCCAATCATATTTATAGGTATCGGGCTCAGAAATAATTGATTTTGGCCGACTATTCGGAAGCGGCCGAAATGTGTAGATGGTTAGATGTACGGGCTCGTGGGACTCGGCGATCAAGACCTTGCCGTATGCCTCACGCGAGGCGGCGCAATATGCATCACGGATTGTGCGTTCTGCCTTGGCAGTCTTCGCCGGCGTATATGCGCGCCCATTCTTCAGTATTCGTGGCCTAGCCTTGCCCATCACCAAGGAAGCATAAAACATAATCCTTGGCATGGAGGGTCACCGATAAAGATATAAGAGGCGCCCGCTATCGAGGATCTCCATTACGCAAGCACGCCCTTGACCTGAGGCCAGGTGGACCTGATCCATTCATCTACGTCATTGAGGTTTACGATTGCACCCTTGCCGCCTTTGCGACGGTATGCGGGAATCTCGCCGCGTTCCGCTGCGGCACGTATGACGCCATCGCCCACGCGAGCGTGGCGTTCCGCCTCTCGAAAGGTTGCCCAAGGCGTTCCTTTCGAGTAGGTGTTACACTGCTCTTTGTCCATAATATTGCCTCCGAAGCAAATAGTTGGACCGCTCCCAGGTTGGTGGCAGCCTTCCTGGGGGCATCGTTTACAGATACGGTGGTCGTCGTTCTTCCTTCGGCGGATGCCGTTCGGGTCGCCACTCCCACGCGCAGGGGCACAATGACCTGCATCTTTACCGCGCGTCTCTTGTGCGGGAGGCTCGTTACCGTATACCTCCCATTACTGGCGCTCCTATTCGAACCCAACCAGATGACGATTCTGGCTCACTCATGGGGTCCGGTCGCGCGAGACCTAAGCGTTGGCGCTACGTCATATGGGGCCTCCGTCCTTTCTGCCGGTAACCAGCCTTACAAACGCGAGCTTGCGGCCAGGCTCCTCACGTTTGTCCACAAGGTTGTACAGATTGGGTTCCCTTGTGGCGGGAAGTACCATACCCTACGACGAATGGCTTTGCAACTGAAAATAGAAAGTCGCTGTCCGAAAAATGATGTTTTTGCCACTCATGCTTAATGCTGATGTAAGGCTATTAACCTGCGTCGTTGCTAGCTAGCGACGAATTTTTACAATGTTGGACAGTGACGGACGGTGACGGACGGTGCGATAGCGCCCTATATCTAGCGACGTAAATTTCTTCCAAAAAATGTGGAAGAACGTACGTACAGTGTGTATAATCTTCTGCACTCAACGTCACCATTGGAAAAAACAAAGATTGTGGAGGAATCATGGAGAGCAAGAGATATCCACCGAACTGTCCACGAAGGCAGGCAGAGGGAGTCAGAAGCAGTGGCGACGTACTTGATTTGTCGCAGTTTGACCCTCGCGCTCGTGCAACGCTCGATTTGTTAGTGGGCGTAATTGGCCTCGCGGATAAGAGCAATAGACAATCCTCAGACAGGCGTCTGGCATACGACTATTTCCTAGATGCCTTGCGTGCACTCACCATGCAGTATTGCACCTATCTCAAAGATAGGGAAGCTGTGGGTGACGACTTTAATCATAGAATGCTGATGCAGTTCATTGGTTCAGTATCAAATCAGAGGGATCAGGTACATCCCATGATTGCGTCCGAGGCCGTAGCAGTTGCAGATGCAGAAAGTGACGAACGAGAGATTTATCGAGATGGGTTTGAACCGGGCAGTAGGTCAAAAGCCGATGGCTCAGACTTCGATCGAAAGGCGGGTCAGCGATTAAGCAAGGCACGTGCAATTGCCGAACTGAGCATTGAGGAGGCGGCAAAACGGCTTAACGTGTCGACACAGGCTCTGTATAAGTACGAAAAGGGCGATCGCACTATTAAGGCCAAACTGTTATATGACGCAGCGCGCGCATACGACACAAACGGCAACTGGCTACTGTGTCTGACAGATGTTCTAAATGTCACACGACGTGATGACGATGGCTACCTAGTTACCACAACATATAGAGACCCAAGTTCGGAGAGGAGGTTTGGGAGACGAGGAACCATCGTTGTGAACTAAACCAGAAAAAAGAGAAAGCCCCGCATGGGAGCCTGGCAGCAAGCCATGCGGAGCGAAGGCACCGGCAGAAAGGACGGCACCTATGGCATCTTCTCACAAGAGGTCCAACTATGGCTATAAAAAACAGATAGGTCCCAACAAATGGGCCATACGAGTCGGCGTTGGGTACAAAGCGGACGGAAAGATTCGCCAAATCAGGAAAACTGTCTACGGCACCGAAGCAGATGCCGACGCGGCAATTCGCGCACTAAAAGACGAGATGGGGGCAAACCCCACAATGGCGTCCGGATACACGCTTGACGAATTCTTTAACAACCGATTCATTCCCGATAGGTCTGACCTCACAAAGACAACCTTGGACTTCCACCAGAACATGTGGAAGCACGTGCCCGACGCCTGGAAAGAAGGCGAGCTGAAGGAACAGTCGCACGCTGCCATACAGCGGTGGATATCCTCGTTGGCGCCTGGCGTGGCTCATCATGCAATGCGTACTTATCGAGCGGTTTTACGCGCAGCTTGGTACGACGATCTTCTTCCCAAGGAACCTCTACAGAAGCCGTTTCGCTATCCACGCAGCAAGAAGCCCAAGCTGCAGGTATGGGGAGTCGAGAACATCCTCTATGTAATAGAACACCTGCGCGGTGACTCCATGTACGCAATCTTCCTATGCATGTGCGGTGGCGGTCTCCGTCGCGAAGAGGGCATCGCCCTCGACTGGGAGGACATCACCTTCGAAGAGCTTCCCGTTATACAGCCCGAAAAGAGTGATGACGATAGCGATGACAACGATGGTAACGACGCAGAGGAAGAACAGGCTATCGTCCCCGTACGTTACATCGCGCGCGTAAAGGTCTTCTCGGCCATCACCGACGTAGAGGGTGAGAAGGGAACGAAGAACGATGCCAGCTACCGTATAGTGACGCTCGGGCCAACTTTCGCGAACCCCTTGCACAACGTCGCCAAGAGTACCGGACCGGTGTGTATGTCTCGTCACAAGCGCCGCATGTCCACGTCGCAGGTCCCCAAGCACTGGAAGCATCTGTTTGAGGAGGGCAAGGCTTTGGATAAGGTGCCGTTCATTCCAATAAGCCGTCTGCGTCATACGAACTCTACGCTCATGCGTGACGCGCAGGTGGAGGACTCCGTGATCGCGGACTTCCACGGGCACACCGACGTGCAAACCGACAAGCGCCATTACCTAGCACCGACGAAAGCGACCATCGACGGCGCCGCACTTACGCTCGAAGAGTACATTTCTGCCGCATGCTAAGAGCTTTTATCCCACAGCATCCCACAATCTTCATCGTTTCCGCACGTAAACGATAAGATAGTCAGTCGATCAAAGCACGTATCAAGATACGCGTTCCGATCTTTCTTGAGGTTGGAACGCGTATTTCTTTGCGGTAGGGCATTATGCATAAACACGGTGTAACATTCACCGCAATTCTGCGTGCCAGTAGGAATTTGAAGGCCCAATAAAACGTTAACGTGCAGCTTTGAAAAAGGGCTTATGCCATCTTATGCCACAAGCCGAAAATATCTTAACTAACAAAAAAGGCCACACAATGTGTGACCTCGTGTTTTCTGGTCGGGTGGACTGGATTCGAACCAGCGACCCCTTGACCCCCAGTCAAGTGCGCTACCAAACTGCGCCACCACCCGTTTGCAGAAGCAATTATGGAGCGATTCGCCACCTTTGTCAATACCTTATTTCTAAAGAGCAGGAAGCAAGTGTCGCGGTTTCCGCTGGCGCGCTTTACTCCGAGCCAATCTTCATACGAATGCCGGCGGGAAGTGGAGCGCCACACCATGGGCAGCAGTTTGCAGCCGCACGACCGAGCTGCTTCGATCCTTTTGGCGCATACCCTTCGAGTTTCCTGCCGCAAGACGTACAGTACCCCTTGCGATGCTTGTTAAAGTCCTTGGCAAAGATTATGTTGGGAGCAAAGCAATAGTTCTCGATGTCGGGAACTGGCTCGTTACGCCTTTGACGTGCGGCAACACTTTCCTGATAGGCGTTGTAGGCCGCCACGTCCCTCTCATAAGCCGCAAGACGATCGGGATAGCTCGCGCGCGCCTCCGCGTCATCGGACTGGTTCATGAGCCGACCTATCATTATGCCCACAATCACGCCAATGATGATGCCCACGAACAGCCACGAAATAATGCCTCCCGGCAACTCGAATGGTTCCCACGTCAAGAGCACACATCCAAGTAGGCTGCCTGCCCCAGCGCACACAAGCACGGAGCAGCCCATCAGTCCTCCGCCTGACTCCTTAGGTTTCACAGGCTCCGGCACGGGGTCCCACGACTGTCTGGCCCCGCAGTGTGGGCACGCATGTCCGGTGGGTGTGCCGTACGAGACGTTCGACGAGATTCCCCCACTCGACAACCCCGTCCACCGATGGTCACGCAGCTGGCTCTGAAGCTTCTTGAGTGCGTTGCGGGCGTCCACCATGTGCGCGAGACCAACCATGCCGTCGGACATGACGTCCGCGAGTGGAGAGGTCTCGTCCTCTGGTACCAGACGCCAGAACACCCCGTCGAACTCATTGCCGCATTCCTCGCACTCGCATGTGAAGGAGATAAGACAGTACATGGCTCCCCCATTCCTCATGTCCACCCATTTGCAATCGCAAGCCTAGTATATTCCGCGTCATCGCACGTTCGTGTTAAATATTGGCCAAAGGGGACTGCCCCCTTTGGCCAACCCAAGCCGTGCCTGTCATAAGTCATAACACCCAACGTGGCAGAGAGCGCTTCAACCAGAAACGAATAGCCCGACGCGCGTCAGTCACAGAAGCACTACTGTGCCTTGATTCCCTTGAGCATGGTATCGAGCATCGCCTGATCAGCGGACGTTGCCGTAAACGTTAAGATATAGTTGCCATTGTCACCCGTTGCATACGCTTGCTTCTGATAGACCTTTGAGCCTTCTTCGTAATCGTAACCAAACTCGAGCGTTGGTAGGGTAACGCCCTCAAGCTCTATGGTTCCTACCTTCATATCGGCATCGTTAATGGTATAGCCCATGTCTGTCACAGCCTCTTTGACTGTCGCCTTTGCTATGTCCATGCAATCGCCCCACAACGACCTTTTCGGTTAGTGGCACAATCGATACCCTTGGCGGTCATTTGTTCTATAACTATGGTACGTAATCTTCACGTTCGTTTACCTTGGGAGATATGGAGTTGGCTATGGATGACTTCATGGAGTCGAGGATTCTCGCCGAGATCGATGCTGCCGAGCAGGCATGTGGGGTACGCTCCCTCCTTGCAGTGGAGTCGGGCAGCCGCGCCTGGGGAATGGGATCAAAGGACAGTGACTACGACGTGCGATTCGTGTACGTGCGGGGAGTTCGCGACTATCTGCGCTTGGAGAAGGTGCGCGACACTATAGAGTGGCGCCTTGACGAGGTGTACGACGTGGTGGGGTGGGACCTATCCAAGTTCCTCACCCTCATGAGGAACTCCAACCCAACGGTATTCGAGTGGCTCTCCTCCCCCATTGTGTACGCCGAGTCTCCTGAGCTGGCTTCCGTGCGTGACCTCTCAACAGGTTGCTTCTCGCCCAAGGCATGCGCTTTCCACTATCTGGGGATCGCAAGGAGCAACTCACATAACATGCGGCAAAAGGACACGGTCGGGGCGAAGAGATATCTCTATACCATACGCGCGCTGCTCGCCGCTCGTTGGTGTCTGGAAGAGCAATCCCCCACCCCAATGCTAATCGGCGACCTCATTGAGGCCAAGCTTCCGGCCGAGCTGCGTTGCGCAACGGACGAGCTTCGGGAAGTTAGGGCCTCTGGCAAGGAGAAAGCGCAGATTTCGCACATCAACGCTCTTGACCAATGGATTGCACAGGAGGACGCGACGTTGCAAGGGGCCGCACGCAACGCGGCCGCCCCAGCCACGATGGCGTGGGAATCGTTCAACAAGGTGTTTACAGACATCATCCTGGCGCAGTGAGAGAAGCGTGGGTCTGCCACGCCGGGGAATATCCCCGGTGTGGCAGACCAGGCTATATCGCCTGCCTATGCCTGCGGACCCTCGTAGCGCAAGCAGAGCATGGTGGTGTCGTCGAATTGCTCCTCGTCTCCTACGAACTCAGCAATGCCCGCCGTAACGTTCGCGAGTGTCTGCTCGGGAGAGGCACCGGGATCCTTGTTCAGAGCTTCAAGCATGCGGTCGGTGCCATACAGCTTGTCGTGCTTGTCTGTGGCCTCTGGCACTCCGTCCGTGTACACGAACAAGGAATCGCCAGGAGACATAATAAACTCGTGTTCGCGATAAAGTATTCCCTCCATCATGCCGATTGCGGGAGAATGGCGATACACGCGCAGATTGTATTCGCCGCCGGCGCGACGCACCGCCGGGTGCTCGTGGCCCGCATTGGCAGCAATGCCCATCCCTGTGGAAATCTGCATCACGCCAATCCACACCGTTACGAAGAGATCAGCGTCATTGTTCTCGCATAGCTGGTCATTTACGCTCATGAGGGCACGGGCAGGACTCTCCCCAGCCTGCAGATGTGACTTTATAAGCACGCGCGAAACCATCATGAACAACGCCGCGGGCACGCCCTTGCCGCTCACGTCTGCCATGACGAGGGCAATGTGATCGTCGTCAACCATAAAGAAGTCGTAGAAGTCGCCACCGACCTCCTTCGCGGGGGTCATGGATGCGAATATGTCGAACTCGGGACGCTCGGGGAACGCCGGGAAAAGCCTGGGCAGCTGGCTTGCCTGAATCTCCATGGCCATGGACAGCTCGGTACCCATGCGCTCCTTTTCCTTGGTGGTAACGAGCAGGTCGCTCATGTAGCGCTTCATGCCATCGAACATGTCGGACAAAGATCCCGAGAGGGCCTCCATCTCGTCGCCGGTGTGGATGTCGGGATCTGCCACCACGAGCTCGTCGGGACCGTTTGCCGTTCGGCTCGACTCAACGAACTCCTCGGAGACGTCCTTTAGACGCGCGAGCGGGGACACCACGCGATTGCTCAGCCAGCGATACAGGGAAAACTCGACAACTCCCGCCAAGGCCAACGTAAAGATGATCACGAACGTAAGATAGGCCGTGAGTGTCTTTTGTATGGCGCTCATAGATACGTCGGCAGCGAGCACGGCCACGGCATTGCCCGCGCTATCCCTTATGGGAACCATGCCGGTGTAGTCGTATCCATACTCAGTCTTGTTAATGAAGTAGGTGGTCCCATTGGAGTCCATTCCGGCAAGATACTTGGCGGCAACATCGGCTGGATAGGCGTTGCCGGTGAGCTCGCCGAGCTTCACGGAGTAGAACTCCTCGTCCTCCGCGCGCTCTTTGGCGGTAACGGCACTCATCACGTCCATCATGTTGTCGGTTGCCTCGGCGTTGAGCGGCTTTACGATGTAGATGTACTCTATGTCGTAGCTCTCCTTCACCGTGTCGAGATATGTCTGGATCTCTTTGAAGGCAGCGGACTCTCTGCCCGACTCGATGCAGGCGGCGATGTCGTCGCCGTCAATCTGTGTTTGTGTCATGGTTAGAAGATCATTCAGATACGTCCGGTATCGTTCGTCCATGCCATTGGAGAACATGCGATATCCCACCACGCCCAGCACTGCGCAGATGGCAATCACCGCAATGGTGATGCTGACCAACAGGCTCTTTCCAATGGACTTCGTCTTCTTACTCTCCACGCCGCATCCCCTTTCTGTTCAATGTGAAGTGCGTCGCGCCAGCACAGGCGACCGCCCCCAAGAACGCCCAAACATATCCCACGGGACCAGCCATCAGGCCGCCGAACACGATTGGTCCCAATGACTCGCCTATGTTCTCGCTAAAGTTGTAAATGCCCATCGCCTGGTCTTCGCCAAGCTGCCTGGACGCATCCTGACGAAGATAGAGCGCCTGTTGGCACGGCTTTGCGAACGCGGCGCTCACACCCAGTATTATCAGTGCGCCCACGAGCGACCAGAGTGTCTGCGTACTCACATACAGGGCCACCGCCACAATGTTGAGTCCCAACGCCACATACACCGAACGGCCACCAAAGCTCTTCTCCATGCGCAACGTGAGCGCATCGCCAAGCATGACCGCAGTCTGCGAGTAGACCATAAGGAGTACGGATGCAATGGTCTCCGCAAGACCCGCGCCCTCGCAGAAGAGGGGAACAAAGTAGAAGGCGAAGCTGTTGAATACGATGTAGGGGTTCTGCACGAGCAAGATGAAACTCCAGATGGGTCGGGCTCTCAGGAAGCGGGCGGGCGAGATCTTGCCGCTCTTCCGTACCTCCTCCTCCTCGTCGGCAGGGCTCATAAGCCTATCGATGCGCACTCCCAAGTAGATTCCCATGATCATGAGGGCGGCCCACGTTACCGCCACCACGATGAACACCGCACGCTGGCCAACGCTCACGGCAAGCACGGAACCCAGAATCATGCCAAAGTTGATGCCCGAGATGCTGGCCCCGTTGTAGGTCGCAAAGGCGCCCTGCCGCTCTGACTCATCGGGTAGATAGGTGAGCGCCACGTAGATAGCGTTCGTTATCATGCCGACGCCAATGCCGTCTAGGAGGAGCCCAAATACGACGAGTGGATAGCCCGGCGCAAGGAAGAGCATGGCGTTGCCGGCAATCGAGCATGCCATGGATCCCACGAACACTCGCCTCGTGCCAAAGCGACGCATGGCGGTGGCGCAGAACAGCGACATGATGCCCATGGCAAATATGTTGATCGTAAGCGGTAGCGAAGGCGCGATGTCTCGAAGCGGTCCCTCCACGGCCTCGGAGTGATGCAACACGTACACGGGCAAAAAGGAGGAAACGAGGTTGAATGCGGCGAATACCGAGAACACAAGTACCCGCACGAGATAGATTGGCACGTCCTCGTCGGAGTCATCACGCTTCTTGCGCGCCGCCCGCAATGCGGTCAACGAAATTGCCTCGGTGGCTATGATCCAAAACAGGAGCAGGACGAGCACGATGGAGAGAAGGACCTTCTTCTGCATGTCCATGATGATCTCGGAGACCACGGAGGTGTCGGCGCCAACCGCCACAACTCCCACGACGTTGTTCACACCGCCCCAAATGGGGGACTTTATCGATACATAGGTACCCGAGACGTCCTGGACGGCTTCGTTCCAAACCGCCTTTCCCGACTCATAGACCTCACGGACCTCGCTGGTTTCCACCTCGTCGAGCGGGAAGAAGGTTCCTACGGACTGATCGCGATAGGCGATGGCATACCCGCTCTCACCTCCATCGTCCAGACGCAGGATGTTGCAGTAGGTCGTGTGGAAGAATTCGACGTCGAGCGGCATCGCCTGGTCCATCACCTGCACGAGGTGCTCGTAGGATTCTGTATCGTAGTCCTGGGCCAGATTCACCCCGTCGAGGTCCTCGCTCGTGATGCGAGAAGCCACCTGAGACGCCGTCATCTGCAGCTGTTCACTAATCTTGCCCAGATACAGTCCACGGAACGAATCTATGAGCAGATAGCTCACGACGGAGCACACGACAAACGCAACGGAAACCACGATGATGGGACCCACGTTGATAGACTCGAAAAACCTGCCCCAAAAGATGCTGATCAGTCGCAAGAGGGCGAGCAGGGCGGCAATGGCGAACAGCACGAGGCACGAGAAGAAGGTCATATGCTGCGACACCAACGAACGAGCCATCCGCAGCGAGTCATAGCGAGTCTCGCTCTCCCCACTCTTCGCAAGCAGTCCTTCGGACTCTGCGAGGATCATCTCCTCACCGTTCTCCGAGAAGGTCACCGTCTGGCTGTCGGTCGCCTCTTGCACTGTCTGGGACCCATGTCGGCCCGCGACCACCTTCTGCACCGATCCGGCGCGTATGTCGGTGAAGTACACCTCGCCTCCCGCAATCGCCATGCGGAAGGGCACACGCTCCTCCTCCCCCTTCCAGGTGGTGGTATAGATCAGCTGGGGGTCTGCGTTGCGGATGTATCGCTCGATGCGACCGTCCTTGTTGAGAATAATGGGGTCGCCCCCCTCAAAGACAATGTCCGAAACCGCGTTGAAGGCATTCTTATACGAGTACGTCCATAAGGTCGGGGACGTCTGCCCATCGAGACCCTGGTAGAGCACCCTTACGGCATTCGCGTCACACTCTGCCCAGACGAGGGTATCTCCCTCACGGTGCAGACCATATATACGGTGCTTGTTGGTGGCATTGCGGTCGAGGTCGTAGGTTATCTCGTGGATGGTATCTAGATAGTCGCCTCTTGTGTCGTAGGAGAGGATGAGCTCGCGGCTGAGTAGCATGCCGCTCCATTCGGAGGCGCAGAGGTATACAACGTCGCCGTCGGCGAAGACGTCATCTATGTAGAGAACGGACTCGCCGTCGTCGGACGGGTCAACGATCTCGAAGAGCTCTTGACCGCTTTCGTCAAACGCGAGGAGGCGTGCATGTCCATCATCGATCACGTAGCGCACGCCATCCGATGTCCGGCCGATGTATGCATAGCTGATCTCTGTCGTGTTCGAGAAGATCTGCGATAGCGGCACTTGCAGGTTGGCGCACGCGAAGCCCAAGGCCACGCATACCATCACCAGCAGCGCGTCGGTCCAATGCAGGTCACGGGAGAACAGGGGGCTCTTTGGCCTTCTCATGGCGTTTCCCATCCCACGATGTACTTGTAATCACCATACTCCTTGTACTGCACCGGTGCGCAGTAGAGCGTGTTCTCGCCATCGGCCGAAAGCATCTCGGGAAAGAGGACGCACCCAAAGGTCGCCGACCCCTTGTGGGCCCTGCGGCACTTGCGGTAGGAGTCCGTCTCGTCCATGCTGTTTATCTCAAGGATTGTCTGAGTGCCAAAAAGATAGAGGGGCAGCGCCGGCATGGAGATGTAGTCCTTTATAGACTCGAGCTTGGCTGCGTTTGTGGTGAGGTAGCGCAGGACCTTGTTGCGCTCGATATGGGGACGCCTCTTCTCCTCGAACGCACGTACCAGCTCCGTGTTTCGGTTGTGGACTACGGCCAACCGTCGCGGCTTGTAGTGCTCCCTCAATAGCTCGATCTGCTCTAGGTAGAGGTCGGAGATTCCGTAGAGCACCTCATCGAAGGAAGCCATGACGTTTTGCGCCATTCGGTCGGGCAGGAACCGAGACGCATATTCCAGGTACCTTCGGTAGGACATGTCGGGCAGGGTCATGACGAGCGGCACGTCGAGCGCGGAGGCAAACGCAAAGGGCAGAATCACGTGCAGGTACTCCTGTCGGGTGAGCCCCGTCTTGTACGACTCAAACCTGATGTCCGACACCTCATCCGCATGGGCACAGACAAATGACGCCAGGTCGGCCTCGCTGTCGTCGAGTCCTTCGCCATAGACGTCCGACGACCCGTCGACGTAACGCTTTCCACAGGCGTAGTCGAAGCGGCACACCCTGCCGCTCGTGAGCGTCACAACGCCGGTGACCTCGTGGTCGCCAAAGAGACACGGACCTCCCTCGACGCACACGTCCTCCGGCGTCTCCTCGAGTGCCTTTGCGATAAGGTCCAGGTTCGCAACGCAGAAGGGATAGATCTCGTGGCGCCGAAGGTCGATGTTCTTGAGACCGGGCAGTATGGCGGCAAGCTGGTCGAAGCTGCAGATGTTTGCGGTGTTCTTAAACCGAAGCACTCCCTCAGCCAGGTTGGGCATCTCGTAGAAGTCACCCGAAGCGATGCGGAAGTCGAGCATCTCGCTCGCACAGGCCGCATAGGCCGTCTGGGCGAGTGGCACGCCCCTCTCCTCCAGCAGGCCACGTATGGTATAGAACAACGTTCACTCTCCTTCGCGCCCGAGGGTATGTCTCCATCATCAACGATATTACCAGAGAAACCGTGCCCAGACGGCGAAGTGGGTAGTGCGGTACCGCCACATGAGGGATACTCGTTACGAAAGGTAGACAAGCTCGGCAAGCGGATGCGCGCAAAGGCGACGGGTAAGGAGGAAGGTAGTGTTCCGACTGGTTGCAACAGACCTCGACGGCACGCTGTTGAGGTCTGACAAGACGATTTCTGGGGAAACGGAGCAGATGCTCTCGTCGATGTGCGAAAGGGGCGTCCTGTTTGTTCCTTCCACGGGAAGAACCCACATGGAACTGCCGGACCCCATTATGCGGGTCGCACAACTGCGGTATGCGATCACCTGCAACGGCGGAGGGGTATACGACTTCGATGAGCAGCGCTACATCTACAGCTTCACGATTGACAAGGCGCTCGGGGTGCGGGTGCTTAAGGCATGCGCGTCCCTTCCCGTATATCCCACGATCGTATGCAACGGAAATCGCCACATCCTCACGGACGCACGGGGCAAGGTCTCGGACTACGTAATTGCGAAGGCGGCCCCCGGAATCGTGGAGAAGTCGCACCGCAGCACCGACCTCGTCGCCACCCTGCAAGAGACGGCAGACGGTCTTCAAAAGGCCTTCCTGTACTCAAAGGACGAGAAGCTCACTCCGCTTATCGTGGCCGAGCTGCGAAACGAGTTTCCCGAGCTTCGAATAACCACTTCCGGGCCCATCTACGTGGAGGTCAACGCATCTGGCATCGACAAGGGAAGGGCTCTTGGGCTCCTGTGCGAGCACGTGGGCATCCCCATGGAGGAAAGTATCGCCTTTGGGGATGCGGCAAACGACCTGGCAATGCTGCGGGCGGCAGGATGCGCCGTCGTTCCGCAGAACGGCACCGACGAGGCAAAGGACGTAGCAGATATCGTGTGCGAGAGCTGCGACGACGACGGTGTGAGAAAGACCCTCGAGCGACTCGCGAACGAGGGAACGCTGCCTGCCCTCGGGCTGTAGCACGGATGCGAGAGGCGCCGCCGGGGCATTGGTACCTCGCCGGCGCCCATCTTCAATCCATGTGCGTTCGGACGTTCCTCCGATTAGGCACCGGTGTAGTTTGCGCGCATGACGGAGTCCACGAGCGACTCCACATCCTCCTCGTACATGCCTCCGCCCTCTTCCCCATCGGCCTCTCGATAGGTGATGCCATACTCACTGCCGGAGTCGTTCCATGTTACGAGAGTCGCGAGGCCTTCGAACGCACCGTAGCACGTAACGTCCACGTCGGACACGTTCTGCTTCCACGTGTGCTCAAACTCCGATGGATTGCGATCGGAGACGGATGACGCATGGCTCCCATCTGCCTTGCGAACGATCAGCGAGGCATAGTCCTGGGCATAGGTTACTTGGGCGACCCCTTCGCCATATGCGTACTGGGGATTGCTGAAGGGAGCCCCCCCAACGCTCACGTTCTCCGGAACGCCAAACCCATCGATTCCCGCACCTTGGGCGGCATCCATCACGCTCTTGACCTCCGTCCACGATTGGGGGACCGCCTGCTGGCTTGGCGTCGCGTTGCCAGCATCCTGTTGCGTGGTTTGCGCAGGAGCGTTCTCCTGACTCGCCTGCTCGGGCTGACCCTGAGAGCAACCGACGAGGGACAATGCCAGCGCCATGCCGACGGCACATGACCTAAAGGCTACCGACTTGTTCATGTCTGTCCTTTCCCCGATGAGTCCGTACCTCTACTTTACTCGCATCATGTGCCGATGAAGCCGAAAAACTGCTTGCGGTCGGCATACGTAACCGCTCGCCAATACGTCGCGCCTACGGAATCGTTCTCACGTAGAATTGTGATGATACGTGGCAAATGCGTCATGCACCCAAACGAAAGGATCAACATGAGCAACGACTCCTGGCGTCCCAAGCTTCACGTGGCACCGTACAACGGATCCATCTCCGACCCCAACGGCCTCTGCCAGTTCAAGGGTACCTATCACTTCTTCTGCCAGAACGCCCCCACGTATCCCGGCGACTATGACTCCCCACACGGGTGGGGCCACTTCGCGACCAGGGACCTCGTGAACTACACGTTCCTTGGGTGCCACATCTTCCCCGGCTCCCCCGCCGACCGCGACGGCTCGTATTCCGGCGGCGCCTACATAAACGAGGACGTCGACGAGGTGTGGTTCTACTACACCGGCAACATCCGCGAGGAGGAGGGAGACGGCACCTACGCGGGTCGCCTGGCCAACCAGACCCTCATGCGCTCCTACAACGGCATCAACATGGAGGGCAAGGAGGTCGTGCTCGACAACTCCGGCTATCCCGCATACTGCAGCTGCCACGTGCGCGACCCCAAGGTGTGGAAGCAGAACGGCAAGCTTCACATGCTCCTGGGTGCCCGCACACGCGAGGACTCGCGTGGTGCCATTATGATGTACGACTCCGATGACGGTTACAAATGGACGATGTCGGGTTCCATAACCAACCTTGAGGAGAAGCCCTTTGGCTACATGTGGGAGTGCCCCGACCGCCTGGTGCTCGATGGCAGGGAGTTCCTCAGCACGTGCCCCCAGGGCATGATGAAGGCCATCGCCTCCCAGGACTCCACGCGCACGACCTGCCAAAACGTCCATGCCGCCGGCTACTTCCCCATAGACGGCACCATCGTCGACCTCCTCGCCCAGGACACCGAGCTCATGGACGCCAAGGCGCCGCATGCCGCAATGGACGAGCACACCTTCGTCGACTGGGACTATGGCTTCGACTTCTATGCGTGTCAGACCCTCGTGGACGAGAAGGGACGCACGATGCTCGTGGGCTGGATGAGCCTGCCCCACGACGAGGATGACGTACGCGCGTACGACAACCCCACCGACACGTGGCGTGGCGTCCTCACCATACCACGCGTGCTCACCTATTGCGAGAAGTGCAACCGCATCCTGCAGGCACCTCCCGCCGAGATCGACGCCCTGCGCGGTGAGGCCCAGACCTTCGACGGCACGGTCACGTTGCCCAAGAAATGCGCCGACATCGTGCTCGATGGCATCGAGGGCACGGGCACCATATCGTTTGGCGACTTCCTGGAGCTCCGCTTCGAGGAAGATGGCATCGCAAAGCTCGAGTTTAGCGACATGAGCAAGAGCGGCGACCGCAAGCTGCGCCAGGCCCCCATCGACTCCGTGCGCAACGTTCGCATACTCGTGGACACCTCCGTTCTGGAGATCTTCGTGAATGATGGCGCCTATGTCTTTGGCACCCGCTTCTTCGACGAGCCCGACGAGCTCACGGTGAGCCACAACCTCGCGGCAAAGAGCCAGGTCTGGTACCCCATGGACGAGGTCACCGTAAACTATCTGGTCACACGCTAACGACATTCCGTCACTGGCAAGGAAGAAGGATCTGTAAATAGAAACGCGCCGCCGCGAGGCTCAGCCCCACGGCGGCGCGAACTATTGACGAGAGGTGTTATGAGAACTGGCGGTGAGCCTGTTAAGGATCGAGCCTTGTATGAACGCGAATCCCTGGGCGATGATGTAGCTCCCGCCGAGTGACCACCGGCACCTCGAAGAAGCACTGCAGCATCCGAAGGAACGTGGACTTGCCGAATCTCCTGGGCCGACAGTAGAGCGTGACGCCGCCGCGGTCCACGAGGTCGCGCACGGCGAGCGACTTGTCCACGTAGGTGAACCGTCGCAGCACGTCCTCGAAGCTCTCGATGCCGATGGGAAGCTGGCGCCGACCGCTCCTGTCCACGATGCGCGGCTCGCCCTTCGCGCGTACAGACCCGTTGCACATGGTGCGCCTCCTCGTCTACACCCATTCTAGCGTCCCCGTCGTCACAGGCGGTGGAACGCTTTCTCCCCAGGAAGAAGTGTTTCATTCCCCGCGCAAGCGTGGGAACTGAAACACTTCTTCCTGGGGAGAAAGCGTTCCACCCGTGGGGTCGAAATAGAAGGCAGCCATCCCGGCCGAACGCCCTACCAGGTAGATCTGTTCAGCCAGGCTGGCACCTATATCAAGTGTCCTACCCCTTCACGAAGGCCTTGCCGTAGGTCTGGGTGGCGCCCTGGTAGGTCTTCGGCGGGGCGGGGTCGCCCTTGGGAACGATCACGACCTGAACGGCCTCGAGGCGGCGCGACTTGCCCTGGGTGCCGGCCCTCTCGCCGTTCTTCGCCCAGGCCATCCAGCCGTACCTCTGGCTGTGGACGCGGTAGTAGACGTCGTACTTCTTCTCCATCTGTCCGTAGAGGCGGATCTGCACGGCCTCGAGGCGGCGCGACTTGCCGGTGGTGCCGGAGCGCTTGCCGTCGCGCTTCCAGCTCTTCTCCCAGCCGGTCCTCTGCACGTGGCTGCGGTACTCTATGCCGCCGGAGACGTCGGCGTCGGGGACGGCGAGGGTCAGCGCCTCGAGACGGCGCGACTTGCCGGTGGTGCCCGCCACGGCGCCGCCGCTGACGGAGACCAGCCAGCCCTTCTTCTGCACGTGGGCGGTGACGGTTGCGGACGGTACCTTAGCGGGTGCTGGCGCCGGATCGGCGTCCTTCACCGCGTCGGGGATCACGATCTTGACGTCAGCGGTCGGCTTGCCGGACACGACGACCTTGCCGCCCTCGAGCTTCGCTGTGACGCCGTTGGACTCGATTGCCTTGAAGTCCTCGAAGTGGTACCCGTCTTTCGCCGCGTAGGTGACGGCGGCCATCGCGGCGCCTTTCTCGACGGTCTGCTCTGTCGCGCCGCTCGTGGTCGCGTTCGCGCCGCCGGTGAGGGTAACGGTGTACTTGTATGCCTCTGCCGGGAACTGTACCTTCTTATAAGTCAGTTGCTGCCCTTCGGTGCTGATCGCAATATCCGACTTGCCCTTGGTGCCTGCCGCGTCCGTCCAGCCGATGCCGGGGATGGCGTTCTTGACGCTTCCCCTCGCAGAAAACGCATCTCCGTCCCCTGTCCCTGTTGCAATGACAGAAGCTCCATCTTCGATAGTAACTTGTCCACTGGATGTATAAATCCCGTGATTCCCCTCTGCGACGACGGAAGCGCCCCCTCCGATGGTCACATTGCCACTCGGAAAATACATATAGATGCCAGGATAATGTGCTCCAATCGCAGTCAGACTGCCCTTTCCTGTGATGGTAAGGGTCCCACTGTAACTGTAGATGCCACACTCCAAACTAGCGCCAACTCCGACACTGTTTGTGGACCCAGGTGACAACTCGATCCTCAGGTCAGTTGAAGAATCTGTGTAATAGATTCCACAATTGTCAATACCCTGCTTGATGTCAGCACCGTTCAGCGTGAGGGTGGCTGGGGTTTTGACCACACCGCCTTCGATGACGGCGGGGGTGAATGTCACCTTGCCATTATTCATCGGGTCGCCTTCAAGAACATTGCCCTTGTTAGCGTCCGTAACCTGCACCCCGCCAACCCAGAGGTTGTAGCTGGTGGCATCCTGCACCTCGACGACATCCTCGTCGCTCACGCCTTGTGCCTCGGCAAGGCCCTCGTCATCATCACCCTGGACCTCGGCGACGACCCCGTCGTCGGGCTCCACCGTCACCTCGTCGGCCAGGCCCACGGCTGGGAACATGCCCAGCACCATCGCCAGGGTCACGAACAGGCTAAGCGCGCATCTGAGCGCGACCCCACACAACATATTCTTATTTGTCATTGCTTCCCCTTTCATGCTCGTATCCGCACGCACCCGCCCTCATACCATAAGCGTTCCGCGACGCGTGGGCCAAGGGGGTTTTCCAGAGTGTCAAACCCCTGCTTCCGCGAGCGGTCGATTTCGTGGTGCGAGCGGTTCATCCGGGTAATACCGCAATAAGCGGGCGGTTTCCTGCGCCGATGGGCTGGGATCGACTTGCTAGAGACACGTCTCACGCGCGGGCGGCCTGGCACCTGACGTGAAACACCTCCTCCCCCGAAGAACGTGTTTCGCTAGGGCATGCGCTCGCACGTAACGGCAACGCGCTTGCCGCAGAAGGCGACACCCCAGCGTACGAGGCCCACGCCTTCGAGGCCGTGGCCATAGCCCAGGCGCTCGGCCTGGCCGAGTTCCACGTCGCGGGCGCGCGCGGCGAGGGCGTCGTCGTCCTTGGCCGACCTGTCCAACTTGAGCTCCATCGCGTGGGCGGGCAGCCGCCCCGCCTCGGACGGTTGCGGTCCTGGGCCGCGGGCGCGTCGCAGGCCGCCACCGCCCGGTGCAGCGCGCGCAGGCGCTCCGCCGAGCAAGCCAGGCGGGTAGCGCGGGCGAGCAGCTCGCCCTCGTACAGCTCCCACACCTCCAGGTTGGGAATGTTCAGCTCGCGGGGCCTGCGGCTGTCGTTGGGGTACCCCGTGTCGCTGGTCGTCACGTAGCCCGCCTGGTAGAGCTGCGCCCACACGGCCTCGGGGTTGTGAGAAAGGTCGTCGAACACGGTGCGCAGTCGAGCGGCTTCGTGACCGTGCCGTCGCCTGCGAGGGTCGCTAGCTCGACCGTCTGCGCCTCTCCCGCATGGCGGATGAGGTCGACCACGATGCCGTTGCGGCTAGTATTGGTCCAGTACGGCTGCGCCTCGCCGCCGTACAGGTAGTTGAGCACCGACCAGGGACTGTACACGTTCGTCTGCCCGAAGCGGTAGCCGTCGTACCACTCCGCCATCTGGGCGACCTTCTCGGCCCGCCCCATGTCTTCGGCCAGCGCGGCGACCTCGTCAAAGGTGAAGCCGATGGCCTCGGCGTGGTCGTCGTCGAGCGTCGTGTCGATGCGCACGTTGTTGAGCTCGCTGAACATGGACTCCTGGCTCACGCGCAGCACTCCCGTGAGCGCGGCGCAGTACAGGTCGACCGCGCCCTTCAGTGCGCCGGAGAGCCAGGAGCGATAGAAGTCCAGGACCATGTGCCGGAAGCCGTTCAGGCGACAACGGGGACGTAGGGCGTTGTCAACCCACTCGTTAGTGACAACACCCTACGTCCCCGTTGTCATCGCCTGTCCAAGCGCGCAGCGGCCACCAAGGACGTGAGCTTCCAGGACCTCTTTGACGCGGGGCTGGTCGAGATGGACGATGCGCTCGTGGGCGTCAGCCCGCTACATCCCGGCAAGGCCACGGTCACCTCCACGGGAAAGATCATGCTCGCAAACGGCCAGATGTTCGAGGACCCCACCGCCGCCTACGAGCGCTTCCTCACCTCGCAGGGCGCCACGCCCACCGGCCAGAGCGGCTGGATGTACTGGCGTCGAGGCGAGGGCGGCCCGCTCCTCGACGACCTGTAGCACAACGGGTGATACACTCTCCGTAGGAAAGTGTATCACCCCACGCGATATCGCTGGCGAGGGCTGCTGCCCGGCTCCGTTGGCAAGAGCACCCCCTGTCCTACGAGGCGTGCCACGCGCTTTGCCATCGTCGAGCGCGAGACTCCCGCCCGCGCGGCAAGCTCGGAGATGCTTGCTGAACCCACGGACGTTACGTACTCCACTATCTTCCTCTGGGCATCGCCGCGGGGAACGAGGGCCGCTGTCGCCCCACTCGCATTTGGCCGTTGGCCTAGGCCTGCAGACTCCACCGAATCGCGTCTCGCCCTAACCACCAGCTTGAAGTAGCTCACCAAATCCTCTGGTCGGGGTTCCGGCATACCGGCGAGAGACAGCTCGCGCACGATCGCCCGATACCCAGTCCCACGATTCTCCGCGACATACCCAAACTCGGTCGGCGTGCTCTCCAGCAGCGTGGCCAGGCGCATGTTTCTGCTCGAGCCACCCAGCGCGCTCTGCATGGTCGATATGGTCACCGTCCCATATAGACCACCAGGGTTAATGACCTCCAGCCGATCGCGATAGAGGTCCAGAAACACCGGCGTCGAGCAGCCGATCTCGGAATAGTCGCGGTGTTATCGGAAGCCAGATGCTATCAGAAGCCGCCAGGGAAGCCCGCAGGTCGCGGGCTTTTTTTCAGTGCCCGGCGGCTTCGCATAACGTGACGCAGCTTCCACAATCTTTCCCGTGTGTCCTCCACGAGACTAAGGGGGTTCAGATGGACATACGGGAATTCGAGGAGTTCGTGCCTAGCGTCTTGGAGCGCATGCGCGCGGACGGGTACGCCAGGACGACCATGGGCACCGCCAAGTGGGTGCTCGGCTGGTTCGCAGATTACTGCCACGAGGTGGAGGTCGGCGACGTCGATGAGGCCGCCGTCGCCGACTTCTGCGCCAAGCGCTTCGGGTTCGCCGCAGGCGAGTCGAAGCTGCTGCCGACGCAGGCGGCGATACGCAAGCGCATCGCCGACCGGGGGTTCTACTCGGAGGCGAACATGAGGCTCTTCTCCGCCAACGGCAACTCCTACATAATGCCGGTGCCGTCGAGCCGCAGGGCGTTCGGGGACGCGATGGCCGAGGTGTGGGCGAAGGGTTTCTCGCGCGACTTCCAGTGGAGGGGCGGGCGCAAGCACTCCAGGATACAGTGGAGGCAGACCAGGCCCGAGGGCGGGGACCGCGTCATCGTCTTCCGCGACGTCGAGGAGAACGAGCGCTGCCGCTCCAACTACCAGCGGTGCTCAACCTTGGGAGGCCCGGCTACACCCCCGAGGGGCTCGAGGAGGAGAAGGAGGTGTTCGGGGTGTACGTCCTCAGGACCTCGTCCAAGCTCAGGGCCGCCGAGGTGTTCTCGGCGTACACAAGCGCAGGTGGGGCATAGAGACCCTCTGCCAGTACGTCGCGAACGTGGGCGGGTTCGAGAACCTGAAGGTCGAGGACTACTACAAGGAGCAGGGCATGGCCTTCGTGATGCTCGTGTGCGGCAGGATCCACGCGCGCGTCATGGCCGCCGTGAGGTCGCTCGGCGACTCGACGACGTCGGTGCGCGACGTGCCGCTCATGGCTCGCAGGCTCAAGCTCGTCAGGAGGGGCGGCTCGTGGGTCCTCGCCAACTCGAGGAAGAGGGACCTCGAGACGCTCAAGAGGCTCGGCTTCGAGCCGGTACGCAGGCTTGACGCCGTGTGACCCGCTGCACGCGCTGCGTGCAAGGGTTCATATCCCCAAAAACCTGCATGACTGTGCCTAGGCATAGACGATTCAGCCTTCTGCCTCCACCATCGAGATGCCTCTCGATCAACGTTGGAAATCCATGTGAACTTGATAGCATTCAACGATGCCCGTCGCCGCCCCCATCTCATTCTATCATCATCATTTTTTCACACAGCCCAGTTGGCGATGAACGGCATAAGCAATGACCACCACATCTTTTGTTTAAGAAAGATGTGGTGGCCATATTTGATATGCCTTGTAATCAAGCAGGGCCTTTTACTATAGCCCCGCACCATGTGACGAGTCAGTAGACCACGCGGTCGTCGAGGTTCCTGCCTGGACGCGTTTGTTATGCGAGGGCGCTCACAACGTCGTTTGCCGTGACGATGGCGGAGCCGTAGCACTTTTGGAAGTGCTCGATGCCCGCCTCCTGCGTTCCGCACAAAAACGTCCGCGTGGCATCCTCCACCACGATGGACTCGTAACCGAGGTAGTAGGCATCGGCAAGCGTGTGCAGCACGCAGATGTTGGTGTCCTCTCCCACCGCAATGACGGTGCGAACGCCAAGCTCGCGCAGGAGCAGGTCCAAGTTGGTTCCAAAGAACCCGGAGTAACGACGCTTCGGGACGATAAAGTCCCTCTTGCCGGAGCCTGCCGCCAACACGGGATTGGGAACAGCCTTGCCCTCTATTCCATGCTCACCCCACAGCTCTAGCTCCTTGTCCACGCCCGGTATGTGCGCGTCGTCGCAAAAGACGACGGGCATCCCCGCGGCACGCGCCGCATCCACGACGCGCTTGGAGTTCTCCACCACACGCTGCTCCTCGGGGCTGGGATTGTACAGCGAATCGTCACCTTCGGTCACCAACACGTCAATGACGAGAACCGCGGTCGTCTTGGCATCGATCTTCATGACTGTTCCTCTCGTGGGCTTATGGGCACTAGCGCCTGTTACGCAGGTATCTTACCGCATATGAGACCCGTTCGAACGCACGGCTCCTATGCGCGCTTAGTCGCAACGACGTCCACGCCGGTATCGCACACGTTGGCCACGATGACGTCGCCTACCTGTACGGGTGCCAAGACCTGCACGCCGCGCAGTGCCTCCATTACGGGGAAGATCTTGTCCTTGGGCACGTCTGTGGCAGTCTTTACTGACACCATGCGCTCAACGTCACTGCCAATCACTGGCACCGAGGTGGTAACGATGCGCGTTGGGTCGGTTACCTCCTTGCGGGCGTACAGGTCGCCACGCTTGCACGTGTTGCCCGTCACCGAAGTAACGGCGCCGTCTTCCAGCTCGACCGTGAGCATGCATCCCAAGGGGCAATTGATGCACGTGAGCTCTCTTGTCTCTGCCGTCATGGCCTACTCCTCCTCAAGCGTAATCGTAATGCGCGATGCGTCGGGCCGGGCCTCAAGGTCAGCCCGCTTGAGGACGACCTCCTCCATCTCGCCGGGAGCCAGGACACGCTTCTTGCGATGAAGCACACGGTCCTCACCCACGTACATGCTCACGTAACGGTCGCGATATACGTTTCCCACGCGGAAGCGCACGGTGACCTTCTGGTCCATGCGCTGCGGGCACACCGTCGTGGGAACGGTATAGCGAACCCCGTCCCCAACCTCAACGGAGACGAGCGTGCCGTCCTCGGGCACGCGCTCGCCACGCACGAAGTGTGCCGCAGATCGGCCGGCCAGCTCGGCCTCCTCGCTCACGTAGTCCACGAGGTCGTGCAC
The DNA here is from genome assembly GCA_902793195.1 of uncultured Coriobacteriaceae bacterium. Taxonomy (GTDB): domain Bacteria; phylum Actinomycetota; class Coriobacteriia; order Coriobacteriales; family Atopobiaceae; genus RUG440. The sequence goes on from CADBCS010000023.1 coordinate 35,466, forward strand.
GTGCAGAACGTTTCCGCAGGCAAAGATCCCGTCGACGTTCGTCTGCAGGGCGTCATCGACCACAGGGCCACGCGTAACGCCCGACAGGCTCACGTTGGCCGCGCGCGAAAGCTCGTTCTCGGGCAGCAGTCCCACCGAAAGGAGCAGCGTGTCGCAGGGATAGCGGACCTCGGTCCCCGGCATGGGCCGCAGGCTCTCGTCGACCTCACCAACCCAGACTGCCTCCACGCGCTTCTTTCCCTCGACGCGCGTAACGGTGTGGCTCAGCAATAGCGGAATGCCATAGTCATCCAGGCATTGGACGATGTTGCGCTTGAGCCCGCCCGAATAGGGCATGAGCTCGGCCACGCAATGCACGCGCGCGCCCTCGAGCGTCATGCGACGCGCCATGATGAGCCCGATGTCGCCAGAGCCCAACACAACCACATCGCGTCCCGGCATCTGTCCCTCTATGTTCACCAACCGCTGAGCCGTTCCCTGTTGAGGGCGCCGCGCGGGCGTTCGCGACATCCCATGGCAAGCACCACTGCTCCGGCCTCGATCGCGTGGACCCCGCGATCCTCGCTCACCGCAGTCACGATACGGCTGTCCGAAATGTCTATGACCATGGTATCCAGGCGGCACTCAATTCCGAGCTCGGCCACCTTATCCATGTAGCGCGTCGCGTACTCGGGACCCGTGAGCTCCTCTCCAAAGGTATGCAAACCAAAGCCGTTGTGAATGCATTGGTTGAGGATGCCTCCCAGATGCGTGTCGCGCTCGAGGATGAGCACGTCCGTGCAGCCCGCCTCGTATGCCCCGATTGCTGCCGCGAGGCCAGCGGGTCCACCGCCAATGATTACGATGTCGTGTCTCTCGGGCATGTTACTCGTCCCCCTCGCCTGTTAGCAGTTCCGAACCCGGACCGCACTTGGTTACCTCCGTGGGCGCCATGTTGAGCTCGCGCTCGAGAATCTCCATGACCTTTGGGGAGCAAAAGCCACCCTGGCACCGACCCATTCCCGCCGTCACGCGCCGCTTGACCCCGTCAAGCGAACGGGCACCCAGCGGCCGGTTGATGGCGGCCACGATCTGGGCCTCGGTGACATGGCGGCAACGACAGACCACGTTGCCATATGACGGGTCTTCTCTCGCCAGCTGAGCCCACTTCTCCAGAGGCTCGTCCTCCAGCAGCGGTATGCCCTTGCGGGTGGAAACCCATGTGCCAGCTGGTCGCTCGTCGAGGGAGAGAATCTCCTGCACGATATTTGCCACCATGCGCCCGATGGCCGGACATGACGTGAGTCCCGGCGACTCGATGGCTGCGCAGTCCACAAAGCCGGGCGCGTCTTTGAGCTCACCGATGAGGAACTCGTGTCCCTCTTGGTGTGCACGCAGGCCGGCAAAGCTCGTGATCACCTCGCGAAGCGGCACGTTGGCCACCGTGAGGGCACACTTCGTCGCCACCTCTTCGAGTCCCTGTGGGGTCGTGTCGGTAGATTCGGGATCGTCCACGTCGCTGGCCGTCGGTCCCACGAGGAGGTTGCCGTGGACGGTAGGGCTCACGAGGATGCCCTTGCCCATCTTTGTGGGAAGCATGAACACGGTATGGCGTACGTGGTCTCCCGCAGTCGTGTCGAGCAGGAGATACTCGCCCTTGCGTGGGATTATCTTGATCTTGTCCTCGCTCACCATGTTGTGAATCGCATCCGCAAAGACCCCCGCCGCATTTACCACGCAACGGGTGCGCAGCTCGTCGCCAGATGCCGTGCGAATGACCCAGTTGCCATCCTCGCCCCGCCGTATGTCCGTAACCTGCGCGTTGAACCTAAACTCGACGCCGTTTTGCGCCGCGTTCTCGGCGAGCGCGATGTTGAGCCCAAACGGGTCGACGATGCCCGCGCTCGGGGCCCAAAGCGCCGCTACCGAGGCGTCCGAGATGTTTGGCTCCATGCGAACGAGCTCTTCCCTATCGATGATGCGCAGGTCGGGTACGCCATTGGCGATGCCCCGCTCGAGCAGCGTCTGCAATCCCGGCATGCTCTCCTCGTCCGTGCACACCACGAGCGAGCCGCATTTGCTCACCTTAAAGTCGAGGTCTTGGGCCAGCTGCCACATGAGCTCGTTGCCTTCCACATTGAGCTTGGCCATGAGCGTGCCCGTCTGGGCGTCAAAGCCTGCGTGCACAATGGCGGAGTTTGCCTTGGACGTTCCGCAGCACACATCCTCCTCGCGCTCGATCACGCACGCATGGACATCGAGCTTGGAGAGCTCGCGCGCCACGGCACAGCCGGACACGCCGGCTCCGATTATCACCACATCGTACATAGGGACCCCCTTGCCAACGCATAGGACCTTTTGACCATAGCGCAACGCCGACCGATACCGCCACTTGCTTCCGCAGACGGTCAAACCGCCCAAAAGGGACCGTCCCTTTTGGAACACCACCCGGAAGGGACCGTCCCTTTTGGACGATCATGTGGCTAGAAGCGGTTGATCTCCGTCAGGTCGAACTTGGGAATTCGCCGCAACGCGACGAACCCAACCACTATGGCAAACGCCGCGCACACACCCGCTCCTATGCCACAGGACGCAAGGTTCATCTCGTGGAGGAAGAGCACGTTCGATGGCTCGACGGCAGACACCGAGTACAGACCCACGACCGTACCCAGCACGACTCCCACCAGGATTCCCACTATGGTGAGCACTATGGTGTCGTTTCGCACGTATCGCTTTGCCTGCCTTGCGGAGAACCCGCATATCATGAGCACGATGAGCTCGCGACGCTTCTCCATAATGTACATAACATCGAGGTTGTAGAGCACGACTATGGCCATGAGCGCCGCAAGGCCCACGTAGACGAGCACGACGGTCTTGGATATCTTCCTAAACTGCCCAAAGACACCCATGGCACGGTCGTAGTCGTCAATGACGCTCGTGATTGCCGAGACCTTGTTGAGCTTCTTCTCCACTGCTCCCGCGCGGGTCCCCTTACTGTCTATGAGCAACGCGTTGGGAACGAGCTTGACGCCAAACAGCTTCTCGTACGCCTCTTGCCCCATTACCATGTCGACGTTCATGAGGTAGAAGTCGTAATATCCCAGAACGGTGGCCGTACGGCTCACGTTGGACGAATCGACGATGGTGATGGTATCGCCCGGCTTGACGTTGCCGCTCTTGCCATACCCCGCACTCAGCCATACCCCGTCCTTGGACAGGTCAACCTCGCCCTGCGTTCCCTTGAGCATGTAGAGGGAGTTGAAGGCGTCCATCTCGTTGGCTTGGGGAACGGTGAGGGTGAGAGGCGTTATGGAGCTGTCCGTCTCAATCGCGCCGAGCGTTCGCCGCACGACCGGCGCACAAACGTACCCGGCGTCCCTAACCCGCTTGGTGACCTTCTTCGCTCCGTCATTTGTCCTCACGTTCATCTTTGCAACGGTATCGAACCCGTAAACGTCCCTGTAGTGTTCGGAGAAGCTGTTGAGAACGTTGTTGTTGAGCGTGAGTGCACACACCACGAGCGCAGTGCATCCGGCAACGCCAACCACGGTGCCAAACACGCGACGCTTGTCGGCGACGCAGTTGTTGACAACCGTTTGGGTGAGCAGCGGAAGGCGCTTCCACAAGCCCCATCGCTCGTAGAACCTCTGCGTCGTGACGGGCGGGGCCACGCCAGCAAGCAGTTCCTTGGCACGACGCCTCAGGACCCCGTGGCACGAGATCCACGTGACGAGCAGGATGAGTGCCAGCTCCACGCCGCCGGCCGCGCATGCGTCGACAAGTGAGCCGTAGGGCCTCACCACCCCCATGATGAACGGCGACGAGATGGCCACGTTGAGTATCCGCTGCACGATGATGATGGCCGCTGCAGAGCCTATCGCAATGCCGAGGATCACCGCACATGCGGCATATGCCAGATAGCTTGCCGTGATTTCCCACTTAAAGAGCCCCAACGCCTTCTTGGTGCCGATCAGCACCACCTGCTCGTGAACTATGCGCGAGATGGCCGAGTAGCACACCAACAGTCCCACGATCACGAAGAGGGAAGCCATCGAGAAGCAGAGCCGTCCCAAGATGTCCACGAACATCCTGGCCATCATCACCCCGCCGTTCGAGGCCCTTGTCGTAACGATCCAATTCTTAAGGCCCAAGGAGTCGACCTGGTTCTTTGTGTGCTTCACCGACTGCCTTGCCGCGTCGATTGCCGCCTTGTTGTCTTCGGAAGACAGCTCGGCGAGCAGCGCCTGCCCATTGTCCACGAGCTCGTCCACCTCGGCGATTCGTGGTGGCACGACTGTTGACCCCAGTTCCAGCAGCCTGTCCGCAACGCCATCGACCTCGTCCCTGTACTCGTCCGAGAACGTCGACAAGCCATCCACGCCATCACACGTAACCAGGATGACGGGACTGGCACCCAAGAATCTCAGAATGTTGAACGTGGTCGCGTCCACGAACGCCACGCACGATATGGTTCCCGAACCCATGGGAGACAGGCCATAGGTCTGTGTGTTCCGGGCGAGGCACCCCCCATACTCCACCAACCCCGTAACGGTGAGCGTGTTCGTATCGAGGGTATTGGCAATGTCCTTGGGGTCGTTTTGGGCAATGGTAATCTTGTCTCCCACCTCTACGTCGTTGTTGCGTGCCCACACCTCGAGGACCGCAATCTCGCCCTCCTTGTTGGGAAGCCTGCCCTCCAAAACCGTGGGAACGTCTATGCGCTCCGTAAGGGACCTCACCATAATGGTCTGCGTGCCGGACGGCATCTTGCACTCCTCGTACGAGACGTACACGCCCTCGGCGTCATGCACGCCATCGACACCGAGAATCTTCTTTTCCAGATCATCGGTTATGCCATGGGGAAGCAGAACCTCTATGTCGTGAAAGTTCTCGGACTCGAGCCTCGCATCGAACTCACCGCCCAGGGCAAAGGCACCCCACCTCAGTCCCAGGAACACGCTAACTCCCAGGGCAACGAACATCAGGATGGAGAAGAACGACACGAACGTCGAGCGGATGTCCGCGAAGATTTCGATTATCTGCGTCTTTTTCATCCGAATCCCTACCACTCCAAATCCGATGCCTGCGCGCGCTCGGCGTTTACGAAGACCTCGTAGACGAGCCCGCCGCGTATGCGCACGACACGGTGAGCCATGCGGCAGATCTCCTCGTTGTGCGTGACCATCACCAAGGTCGTGCCCGTTGCCACCACGCGGTCAATCGCCTCGAGCACCCCAACGGACGTCTCGTAATCGAGTGCGGCCGTTGGCTCGTCGGCAAAGATTACGCGCGGCCGCTTTATGAGGGCACGTGCAATCGACACCCGCTGCTGCTGTCCGCCAGACAGCTGATACGGGCGGTTGTTGGCTCGGTCGGCAAGCCCAACAAGCTCGAGCGCCTCCTGGGTGGGCATGGGATCTGAGGCAAGCTCGCCGATGAGGTCCAGATTCTGCCTGATGCGCAGGTTGGGGATGAGATTGTAGCTCTGGAAGACAAACCCCACCTGATCGCGACGGTAGACCGCTAGGTCGTGCTCCCTCACCCCAAAGTGCTCCTGGCCATCAAACACCAGCGAACCTGTGGTGGGGTCGTCCATGCCGCCCAAGATGTCGAGCAAGGTGCTCTTGCCACATCCCGACTCACCGAGCAGCACCAGGAACTCGCCCTCGTTCACGTCGAGGTTGACGCCTCCCAGCACCTGCACGACACTGTCTCCGCTCTTGTACTCGCGCGTGATGCCGCGCGCCCTCATGATCGCGCGCGTTGGCTCGCGTGCGCGCCAACTACACTCGTCGCCTCCCTTGGTCATGCATGCGAGCATCGTCATCATCTCCACGATGTCGCACTCCTCGTCCGTGATCGGACCATCCTCACCAAGGCTCATGAGCTGCAGAACGCACGTCTCGCTATCCCTCACCTCAAGCGGCACGCACAGGGAGCTGCCCACCACCACGTCCGCGTACTCGGACTGAAAGAGCGGTTGCGTTACGGAAGGCGCAGCAAGGGCGCGAACCGCCTTGCCCGTAGCATACGCCTCCCCCACATCGTTGCCCTCGCACGGGCACCAGACGCTCGTGAACTCGTATGGAGCAATCCAGCGAATCGGTCGAAGCATCCCTGTGGACTCGTCAAATGACCAGAGCACCGTAATCGAGGCACTCAAACGCTCGACGCACACGCGCATGCATCGCCCGATTGCCTCGTATAGGCTCTGCGAGCTTGCCACGAGCCTGCATGATTCGGCAAAGGCCTTGTAGGTATTCGCTGTCCTCGCATCCACGTGACACCCCTGCTCCGTAGTCGTAACGACAACCCAAAACGTATTGTAGCCAAAAAGCACGGGGCACGCGCCACTACCTGCGAGGTCGATGTATGGATTAGGCGTGCAAGGCAAAAAAGATACGTACCATACATACCATGTAGGTGAGCGAGCGAGAGGGGTGCATCGTGCAGGGAGCCCAGGCAGCAAAAGACGTACATGCCGCGCCGGATGTCAAGCCTCTGGGAGTCAAGATTCGCTTGGTCCAGATCTACTATGCCGTCGTCCTTCTTGTTGGCCTGCTCTATGGGGCCTTTATTAATCCCGAGGGTGACTTGGGGTTCGTGTACGACCTGTCCATGATTCGCGCGATCGTACAGATGTGGACTTCCGCACAGGCGATTTGGATGCTCCAAAGGCGCTTTAGGATCGCCGTCCCCTTTTGCATTATTTCGACGATCGCGTGTGCCGTGCTCTCGGCGATCGACGTGTTTGGGATGGGCGCGAACATCTTGGCATACAACCTCATGGGCAGATTCACCACCGTATCGTTTGTGATCGTCGAATACGTCCTCGCAGCACTGGTCGTGGTCTACCTCGCGTTGTCGCATAGCGCCAAGCGCATCCTCGTAGTCGAGCTGGACATGGAACCCGAGGGTCCCGGCAACAGCTGGCACGTTCTGCCCTACCGCAAGCGCATTAGGACATGGGTGTTCTGGCGAGACACGATCATGTACTTCATCGTGTTCTCGTTTTTGGGCCACTGGGCCGAGATCCTCTTTTGCCGACTCATCATCGCGGGCGTCTTCATGGGTGGCTACGACCCCACGAACGCCATGCTGTGGGACCAATGGCTCTTTCCCTTCTCGGCCGAGGGGACGGCGCTTGCCATGGTGGTTCTCTTCTTGCACCCGCTCAAGGAGCGCATTCTGCGCAAGACGGGTGGCAAGAGGATACTCACGCTCCTGCTGTCGTTTCTCGCCAACGCGGCCGTGTGCACAAGCATCGACTTTATGACCGGCATGGTGGCCAACCAGCACTACGAGTTGTGGGACTACCGCGACATGCCTTTCAACTTTATGGGTCAGGTTTGCCTGCAGAACTCCATGGTGTACTCCATAGCGGCAACGATCATCGTTTGGATCGTCTACCCCCTCATGGATCGCGCCCTCAGAATAATCCCCCGCAGCTATGCAGATGCCCTGTTCATAGGTCTTTGCGGGTTCTACGCCTTTGAGGTGACGCTCCACTTTTTCAATTTCTAAAACGTGAGCCGGCCGCGACGGAGATGCGGGGGGCGAGGCGGGCATCCAAGCAACGGTCCGCTTATGGGGACCATGCCCTGCGCACTTGAACGCCATGTCCACTCTGTTAGAATCATTACAGTTTGACCATACCCATAGGAAGGCATCCCCATGTCCACAGACGAGCAGTACGACGACATCGACGACTTCGAAGACGACGACGCGCCGATCTCGGTTCATCTCAAGAACATCGTTGGTGGCGTTGCGACGCTTGTGTTGCTTTGCGTGCCGATCCTCCTCATCCGTCACGTAACAAAGCGTATCGAGGAAAACGACGCGTTCAAAAAACTGGAGGACAAGCTCGGCTAACGCCGCACGTCGGCATCACTCCCCAAGCTGCTCCGACAGCTCGAGCCACTCCATCTCCAGATCCTCCAGCAACGACTCCGCCTCTTCAATCTGGGCCTGCTTCGCAATGAGGGCCTCGTAGTCAGTGGGATCAACCGCCTGCATCTCCTCACGAAGTCGGTTGGGGACGAGGCTTTGCTTATCCATCCTGCGCGCAACCGAATCGAGACGCTTCTTGAGTTCGCGTCGCTTGCTGTTTGTTAGGCTCCCCGCTTGGGGGGCCGTTTTGCTTGGCTTGGCCCGCTCTGTCTTGGTGTTGTGCGCCGTGCGCGCCTGATCCAACCGGTCCAGATACTCGTCGACGCCACCGGGACAATGCAGGAGCTCGCCACGGATGAGCGAGTACTGGTCGTCGGTTACGCGCTCCAGCAGGGAACGGTCGTGGCTCACCATAACGAGCGTGCCGGGCCAGGTGTCCAGAAGGTCTTCCACCACCGCGAGCATATCGGTATCCAGGTCGTTGCCCGGTTCGTCCAGAATCAGAACGTTGGGCTCTTCCATGAGCACGCAAAGAAGGGCGATTCTGCGACGCTGCCCACCCGAGAGGTCGCGGACGTAGCTCATCAGCTCGTTGTGCTCAAAGCCCAATCGCTCCGCAAGCTGCTCGGGACTCTGCGTCTTGCCCTCAACCACATAGTAGCGCTTGTAACGGCCAAGCAGGTCCCTCACACGCCAGTCCTCATGCTCCATGAGCAGCTCGAGGCGCTGGTCGAGCCAGCCAAACCGAACCGTCTTGCCAATCTTCACCCACCCGCGCTGGGGTCGCTGCGCGCCACTGAGCACGCGAAGCAGTGTGGACTTGCCTGCACCATTCGCTCCGAGGATGCCCACGCGATCTCCTGGGCCGAGTATCCAGGAGATGTCCTCCAAAACGTGGTCGCCGATACCCACATCTTGATCTTGGTACCAAACCGACACGTTTCGCAACTCGACGACTTGCTTGCCCAGTCGGCTCACGGCCATCCGATGCAGCTCGACGGGGTTTCTCAGCGGAGGGTCATTCTCCACGAGGGCCATGGCAGCCTCGACCCTAAAGCGTGGCTTGCTCGTACGCGCCTTGGCACCGTGCGCAAGCCAGTTGAGCTCCTTGCGCAGCATGTTCTGTCGACGCTCCTCGATGACTGCCGCGACTCGCTCTCGCTCGACACGCTGCTGCACATATGCGGAGTAGCCGCCCTCAAACGGCTCAACCTCCCCATCGTGCACCTCCCACATGCGCAGGCACACCTCGTCGAGGAACCAGCGGTCGTGGGTTATCACGAGCAATGCGCCAGTGCCAGACGGCCAGCGGTTGCGTAGGTGATGGGCCAGCCAGCGAATGGCGTGAAGGTCAAGGTGGTTCGTTGGCTCGTCGAGCATGAGCACATCCCAGTTGCCCACGAGCAACCGCGCCAAGTCGGCCCGTCGACGCTGCCCACCCGAGAGGTTCCCCACCAGACCGTCCCAGTCGAGGTCCCCCACCAACTCGTCGATGATATCGCGCGTCCTGGAATCGGCTGCCCACTCATAGACGGGACGCTCCCCCACGATGGCGTGCCCCAGGGTATCGGCATCGTCCAGGGCATCTCCCTGGCCCAACACGCCAACAGCAATGCCACCGCGCCAGGTGATGCTTCCCTCGTCGGGCTCGTATGCCTTTGCGAGCAGGGACAACAGCGTCGACTTTCCGTCTCCGTTGCGACCTACGATGCCAATTCGGTCTCCCTCATATATGCCAATGGACTGATTGCGCAGCACGCGCTTTCCCGGCCATTCGTGCCCAAGGGCTTCCGTGCCTATGAGAATGCCCATACCTACGCCTCTCCACCACGAGCCAGGCGACGAAGCAGGGAGATCTCGCGCGCGTATCCCTCGAGCTCGTTGGGTGTCTCGAGAATCATGGGGAGGGACCTCAGACGGTCGTCGGTAACGATTCTTGCAAACGCCTCCAAACCAATGTGGCCCTCACCCAGTCGCTCGTGCCGGTCCTTGTGCGCGCCGAGGGAGTTCTTCGAGTCGTTGAGATGAAGTGCCTTGAGCCGCTCCAAACCAAGCACGCGATCGAACTCGTCGAGCACGCCGTCGAGGTCTCCTTGCACATCGTATCCGCCGTCCCACACATGGCAGGTGTCCAGGCACACGCCAAGCAGCTCGTCGTGAACGCAACCGTCCAGAATCTTGGCCAGCTCCTCGAAGGTGCGGCCCACCTCCGTGCCCTTGCCCGCCATGGTCTCGAGCAACACCGTTGTGGCCTGTCCCTCGAACAGCACCTCGTTGAGGGCGTCGCATATGAGCTCCACTCCCCTGTCGCTACCCTGACCCACATGGCTCCCGGGATGGAAGTTGTAGTAATTGCCAGGAAGGAATTCCATTCGCTCGAGGTCCTGCGCCATGGCGCGGCGGGCAAAGACGACCACATCCTCCTTCTTCGAGCAGAGGTTCATGGTATAGGGGGCATGGGCGACCAGGCGACCGAACCCATTGGCCTCCATCAGCATGCGAAGCCGTCGCATGTCGTCCACGTCCAATGGGCGCACGTTGCCGCCGCGAGGGTTGCGCGTAAAGAACGAGAAGGTGTTGGCGCCAATGGAGAGGGCGACCTCCCCCATGGCGGCATAGCCCTGCGCCACCGAGAGGTGACAGCCAATGGCAAGCTCGTCGGCTGCATGTGCGTTTGCATGGACGCTCATCGCATGCCTCCCTCAGCCTTTGCCAGCAGCTCCTCGACGCGATCGAGGATGCGCTCGGCAACCTCGTCCTTGGAGAGCGTGGGAAGCTCGTCCACGCCGTTGGGGGCTACCAGCGTCACGCGATTGGTGTCGGTTCCAAAGCCCGAGTCCTGCCTGCTCACGTCGTTTGCGACCACGAGGTCGCACCCCTTGCGCGCGAGCTTGTCCTGCGCGTGCACGACGAGGTCGTTTGTCTCTGCGGCGAATCCAACCACGACGCGCCGCCTGCCTCCCTCCTCCTTGGCGGCGCCCAGGGCGGCCAATATGTCGGTTGTCTCGACAAGACGGATGCAGTCCATGTGCTCGGATGCCTTCTTGAGCTTGTGGTCTGCAGGGTTTGCGGGCGTGTAGTCGGCAACGGCAGCCGCACAAATGGCGACGTCGCATTGGGGAAACGCCTCCATAACGGCATCGCGCATCTGAGAGGCGCTCACCACGCTCACGCGCTGCACACCACGAGGCTCGCTCAGCGACACCGGTCCAGATACGAGCGTGACTCGCGCCCCGCGAAGCGCCGCCTCGCGGGCGATGGCATACCCCATCTTTCCGCTGGATGCGTTGGCCAGATAGCGCACCGGGTCGATCGCCTCGTGGGTGGGACCTGCCGTAACGAGCACGTGCCGCCCACTTAAGCTCTGGCACGTTCTGCCCTTGAGCGCACGCAGCGTACACTCCACGATGGACTCGACGGGAGCCAGCTTGCCCGTGCCCACCTCGTTGCAGGCGAGGTGCCCTTCCACAGGCAAAACGAACTCCACACCGCGGCTTGCGATGGTGGCGACGTTGCGCTGCGTGGCGTCTGCGAGCCACATGTGCGTATTCATGGCCGGAGCAACGACCACCGGCGTAGTCTTGGGTACGGCAAGCAATGCCGTGCTCGCGAGGTCATCTACCAGCCCACAGGCCATCTTTGCCAGGATGTTGGCAGTGGCGGGCACAACCAGCACTGCCTCCGCCCACGTTGCCAGCTCGATGTGGGGTATGGTCGAATGAGCGTCCTCATACAGCGACGTCGACACACGGTGGTGCACGAGACCCTCCCACGTGGCGGCGCCCACAAACTCGAGCGCATCGCGTGTGCACAGAACACGCACGTCGCACTGCGCACGCTGCAGCCCGCGCAACACCTCGACCGCCTTGTACGCAGCAATACCACCGCACACGACGAGCAACACCCGTGGCATGCGGAGCTCTGTTCCTTGTTCCACGCGACCCACCTAGTTTCCGGGATTGAACATTCCGTCACACACCAAAAGACGGTGGCAGTAGGGGCACTCGGTGATGTCGGGCCCCCTGCGGATGTCGCCAAACGAGCTTGGCGGAATGGACACGCGACACACCGATGGCTTGTTGCCGGAAAGCGTCTCCACGGCGAGGCCACCAAAGCGCTTGGCCGCCTTGGCGTATCGGCTCATCACGTCCTCGCTTACGCTCTTTGCGACCTCTTCGCGCTCGTGCATGAGCATGCGCACGTCGCGCTCGATGTCGGCTGTCTGCTCCTTGAACGAGGCCGTCTGCGCCTCGGCCTCTTCCACCAGGCGGGCGTCCATGGCTCGCGCGTTGCGCTCCGCCTGCTGAATCTTCTCGAATCGCTTGGTAAGCTCCTTGCGTTGGAACTCACGCTTCTCGATCTTCTTGGCAAGGATCGTGAGCTGGGATTCCAGATTGGCAATCTCGCGATATCCCGTTCCTTCCGCGTCGAACTTCTCTTGGGTCTCGGTCACGATCTCCTCGAGTCGCGTGTGGGCGCGCTCGTTCTCCTCGAGGTCCATCTCCGCGTCCTTGCGTTGGCCCACGATCTTGGATAGCTCGGACCCGAGCTTCTTGCGCGCGGCGCGTATGGCCTGAAGCTTCTTGGTCTGCGGCATGTCGCTCAACGTACGCTTATGGCGCATGAGCGCCAGATCAATCTCCTGAATGCGTACCAGTGCATCCGTCTCCTTCATCACGCGCCTCCAAAGCCGCATGTCCATCATCTTGTTCCATGTTACACGATACCAAGCGTCAATCTCGCCACAAAGGGCACAGGACCAGACATCGCGAGAGGTCTTAGAGCTGGGACCAAAGTCCATTCTTCAGTTGCGTGAGAGGCTCCTATCCGCGGCGCTTGAGTACCTGCACCACGTCCACGAGCTCGCTGCCAAATCGCTCGAGGTCATCCCATACCACGCGTTCGTCAAACGATATGCGCAGGGACCCAAGCGACTCCGCTCGCGCGATTCCCATGGCGGCCAGCACGTGGCTGGGGTCAAGCGACCCGCTCGCGCATGCCGAGGCAGCGGACACGCCAAAACCGCGCGCGTCCATTTGGAGCACCAGCGATTCCGAGTCGACCCCCGGCACCATGATGCTCACGATGCCAGGAAGCTTTGTGTCGTCCACCACCGCACTCGTCGTGGGCACGATGCCGGTATTCGGTCCACACAGCAGCTCGTACAGACCCGACGCATTGCCGGCCACGAGACTTCGGGTATGGTCGAGGTCGCGCATGCAGAATCGCGCGGTCGCCGAGAGCGCCATTGCACCACGAACGTCCTGCGTTCCAGGACGCACTCCTCGTTCCTGCCCACCGCCAAAGAACCTAGGTCGAATCGGGCAGCGAGAACGCACCAGCAACGCGCCTGTGCCCACGGGAGCACCGATCTTGTGACCTACGATTCCCACGCCGTCACACTGCGAGAAGTCCGCACGGACCTTTGCGAACCCCTGGGCTGCATCCGTGTAGAAGAGCGCGCCGGCATCGTGAGCAAGGGAGCCAAGCTGCTCGATGGGCTGTATGACACCGGTCTCGTTGTTGGCCAGCATCACCGACACCAAGCCCACCGTATTGTCGAGCGCCTGCTCGAGCGTTTTGGGAGCCACCACACCGTCACGTCCCGGACGCAGGAACTCCACGTCAAATCCCTGCTCGCGCAGTGCGGGCGCAAGATCGAGCCCGGAGTCGTGCTCTATGGCCGACAACAGGACCCGCGTCCTCGTTCGGTTGCGTCCCTTGGCACCATATGCCATTCCCATGACGGCAAGGTTGTTGTTCTCGGTGCCACCGGAGGTGAATACAACGTCCGACGAGCGAAACCCGCCGCCAACGCAGCGGGCAAGTTCACGCCTGGCGTCATCGAGCGCGCGAGCGGCCGCACGGCCCAGGCTATGCAGCGAGTTGGGATTGGCGCCCGCAAATGAGGAGGATTCGTACGCCATCTCCGCCTCGCGGGCAACGTCGCGCAGCGGTGCGGAGGCAGCGTAATCCAAATAGAGGTACGGCATCATGCGACGTCACGCCCAGCGTGACAAGCCGCGGCGCCCGGCAGTCCGAATCTCCTCCACGGCACGCGCGTGGTCCTGTGCGTCGAACACTGCACTTCCCCCCACCAGAATGCGCGCACCTGCGGAAACGACCCGCTCGGCATTTGCCGCAGAAACGCCACCATCAATCTCGACCAACGGGTGCGCGTGCGTTCGGGAGCAGAGCTTCTGGAGCGCATGGAGCTGATCGAAGGTGTGTTCGATAAAGCGTTGTCCCGAGAATCCCGGGTTTACCGACATGATGAGCACCATGTCCACGCAATCGACCATCGATTCGAGGGCCGAGACCGGCGTCCCCGGGTTAATGGCCACACCAGCACGACGTCCGAACTCGTGGATCTGGTCCACGATCCGACGTGGGTGACGTGCCGCCTCCATGTGGAACGTAACGAGATCGGCACCGGCCTCCAGATAGTCCCTGCAGGTCTCGTCGGGATTCGTCACCATGAGATGCACGTCCACGGGCAGCTCCGTCCCACGCTTTACGGCGCGCAGCATGCCGGGGCCAAACGAGATGTTCGGCACGTAGTGCCCGTCCATGACGTCGTAATGAATGAAGTCCGCGTTCGAGACGCTCTCTAGCTCGCTTCCCAGATTCAGAAAGTCGGCGGACAGAATCGATGGGGCGATTTGCACGTCCTCTCGCATGGCTACACCTACTCTTCCTCTTCCTCGCCCGATCGCGCCCCGGGCACAACCCCGTAGAACTCATCGCGCGGATGTCTGCCCAGCAGCATCCCCATGGCATCGCCCAGGTCGCAGTCCTCATACAGTATTTGATAGACCGCATTGGTGATGGGTGCATCCACGTGCTTCTCGCGAGCGAGTTCGTGGATGCTTGCGGCGGCCTCGGCACCCTCCACGACCATGCCCGTGCGCGCCTGATACTGCGCGAGCGACTCACCGGCCACATACGCCTCGCCGAACGTGCGATTACGTGAGTGATGCGACGTGCACGTTACCACCAAGTCGCCCATGCCGGCGAGTCCCATGCACGTGAGCGGATCGGCGCCCAGCGACACGGCAATGCGGTTCATCTCCGCGAGTCCACGCGTCATGAGCGCAGCCAGCGTGTTGTCACCGGCACCCATGGCACTCGCCACGCCGCAGGCCAAGGCAATGACGTTCTTTACGGCAGCACATACCTCGACTCCGCAGACATCGTCGCTCACGTAGGCCCTAAACGTGGTGCTTACCACCATCTGCTGGAAGTAGCGGGCAATGCGCTCGTCGTGGGCCGCCACGACCGCGGCCGAGATCGTCCCCTCGCTTATCTCCTCGGCGTGGTTGGGTCCGCTGAGCACTGCGATGCGCTCGGCAAAACCCAAGGTCTGCGCGACCACATCGACCATGAGGCACCCCGTGGTTCGCTCGACGCCCTTGGTGAGCACGAGTATGGGCGTGGTTGGGTCAACGCAACCGACAAGTTGCTCGCACACCCCCCTTAGGAATGCCGAGGGCACCACGAGGAGTATGGCATCGGCGTCGTCGGTCGCCTCACTCAGCGAGCTGGTGGCACACACGCACGGATCCACCTCGTACTTCGTGAGCTGATGTGGATTGTGCCTGGACGCGTTGATCTGCCGCACGACCTCTGGCTCGAATGACCACAAGGAAACCAACTCAACATGGGGGGCCAGCAATCCCGTGACCGCAGTGCCCCAGGAACCCGAGCCGATGACGGCCACCTTGCGGGCTACCAACGTCTTAGCCGCGCTCATTTGCCATCCCCTTTGTGCTTTATCGAGAAGCCGTGCTCCTCACCACGTATGAGCCTGCCGATGTTCTCGCGATGCGACCATATTACGACTACGGCCACGAGCGCCATGGGTATGAGCGCGAAGCCCGAGACACCAAAGAACCTCCCAAGGAAGGGAAGGCTCGCCGCAGCGGCGATGGAGCCCAGGGAGATATAGTGCGTGGGAATAACCAGGAGAAGGAACAGGGCGAGCATGCCAAGGCCCAGCGGCCAGTAGAGTCCCAGGGAAGCACCAAGTCCCACGGCGATGCCCTTGCCGCCATGAAAGCCCAAATAGGGACTAAAGACGTGACCCATAACGCAAGCGGCGAAGAGCGTCGTGACGACCCATCCAAACGGACCGTTGTGAACAAGCATCCCCACATCGCCGCCAAAGCAGATCTGCGCGATGACAAATCGCACGAGCACCATGCAGAGCACTCCCTTGCCCACGTCGCACGCGAACGTGAGGGCCGCGGCTTTTCCGCCTACCGAACGGGCAACATTGGTCATGCCGATGTTTCCCGCTCCCTCCTTGCGCACGTCGACCCCACCCATAATGGATGCGATGATGCGGCCAAAGGGGATACCTCAGATCAGGTAGCAGACGATCGATCCAACAATTGTCGCAATTTGCAATGTGTCCACGCTAGTCCTTTCTCCTGAATTTGAGCCTGATGGGGGTTCCCTCCAAGTCAAGCCGCTCCCTCAGGCGGTTCTCGACAAAGCGCTCGTAGTTGTCGTCCACCAGGTCGGGGGCGTTGCAGAAGAGCGCGAAGGTGGGCGGGCAGGTGCTCGCCTGCGTCGCGTAGTTCACCTTGAGTCGGCGAGCCTTGTGCACCACGGTATGCCCACTCTGACGGATCTCGTCCATTATGGCGTTGAGCTTGGACGTTTGCACGCGACTGGCGCGCGTCTCCGCCGCCTTACGGGCGAATTCGAGCACGCGGTTGCACGAACGACCCGTAAGTGCCGATATACGTACGAGCGGTGCCCAACTCGCAAAGCCAAGCCTACGGCTGATCGACTCCTCCACCCTCTCTCGCTTTTGCTCGGTATCCACCAGATCCCACTTGTTGAGGCAGACCACCAACGCGCAGCCGCGCTCGATGGCCATCGTGGCGAGCTTCTGATCCTGTTCGGTCGCGCCCACGGAACAATCCACCACGAGGACGCAAACCTCGGCCCTGTCCATGGCCATGAGGCCGCGGACCATGCTGTAGTACTCGACGTCCTCGTGTACCTGCGACTTCTTTCGCATGCCGGCCGTGTCCACCAACCGGTACCGCTGGTCGTCCTGCGTAACCACCACATCCACCGCATCGCGCGTCGTGCCGGCGACATCGCTCACGATGGAGCGGTCGTGGCCCACGAGCCTGTTGGTTAGCGACGACTTGCCCACGTTGGGCCTGCCGATGATGGCCACGTTCAGGGTATCGTCGGCATCGTTTGGCGCGCTCTCCCCCTCGGCAGGAAGTGCTGCGACCACGTCGTCCAGCAAGTCGCCGGTACCATGCCCGTGACCCGCCGAGATGGGGCGGGGCTCCCCGACGCCCAGCGTGTAGAAGTCCCACGTGGCCAGCTCCTGGCCGGGGTCGTCGATCTTGTTCACGACGAGGAACACCGGCTTCTTGGAACGCCGCACCACGCGAGCGACCTCCTCGTCCTCGTCGGTGAGGCCCACGGTGCCGTCGACCACGAACACGATGACGTCGGACTCCTCGCAGGCGATGAGTGCCTGCTCGCGAATGCGGGGAGCAAAGGTGTCCTTGGAGTGAATGGACTCGATGCCTCCGGTATCCACCAGCACGAACTCGCGACCGTTCCAGTCGGTCTCGTGATACGAGCGGTCGCGGGTAACACCTCTGGACTCGTGGACGATCGCCTCCCGCTGCTCTGCGAGGCGGTTCACCAGTGTGGACTTGCCCACGTTTGGCCTGCCCACCACTGCAACTATAGGTTTGGCCATGCCTTCGACCTCCTTGTTTCCATGTCGAGCTACCATGGTAGCACGTCATTCGCACAACACGTTCAACCCACATCATTGGACAGGGCACCACGGCCTACGCCACGGCACTAGCGCAGGGCATTGCGGGATACGGCGTCGAGCTGGTCGGTGGGATTGGGCATTGCCGCAACTCCTATTCCCCCACGCCCGACGATATGATCTGTAATGTATTCCAAGGTCATTCCGTCGAGCGTCATCATGTCGAAGTTGAACATGACTTCCGGCAGCACGACGACAGTGTCCCTCAGGCTCGACGGCAGCTGGGCCAGCAGATCCTCCCCCACAATGAGTCCCGTCACGTTTACGTCCCCACCAAAGTAGTCGTTTCGAATCACATAGGGCTCGACCGGGGCGTCCCACCGCGAGCAGAATGCCCCAAACACGGTGTGGGCAGCCTCTCCGCACACAAGTAGCACCCTCAGCCGATTCGCGCGCAGCTGCTTGCCCACTCTGAGCAAATCCTCTGCCCTGTCTCTCACCAGTAGGCTTACCTCGTCCAAATACGAACGCAACATACCAATGCCGTCGTAGAACTGAGGGTAGCCGTCATAGCAATCGGCAGCGGGAACCGGTAGGTTCGCGTCGATGTAGAACTCGTCCGAGAGCTGAAAGCGCGTGATGCCAATGGTCTTCCGGGCACGGCGCTGGTAGGGCTCAACCAACCCAACAACCTTGCGACTCGCCTCCTCGTCCTCCGAGAACGACGACGAGAAGCGCTTGGAGTACTTGGTATACCCCAGGGGAACAATGGCGAGAGACGTTATCTGCGGTCGCATCTCAACCCAACGAAGCGTCTTCTCGAGCTCTTCGCCGTCGTTGATGCCCATGCACAGGACGATCTGGCCGTGTACCTCGATGTTCGCCTCGCACAGCCGTTCAAGAACCTCCAGCCCACGCATGGCCCTCTTGCCGATGAGGGGTATGCGGACCTCGGGGCTCACCGCGTGGATGGAGACGTTCATGGGCTCGAGCCGGCACTCAACGATTCGGCTCACGTCGTCGTCGGTGAGGTTGGTGAGCGTCACGAAGTTGCCCTGCAAAAACGAGAGGCGGTAGTCGTCATCGCGCAGCATGAGAGAGGAACGCGCGTCTTTGGGAAGCATGCTCATAAAGCAGAACTGACACGCATTGACGCACGTGCGTATGCCGTCGAACAGCACGTCCGTGAACTGCACCCCCCATTCCTCGCCGGAATCGCGGATGAGCTCGCATTCATAAAGCTCGCCGTCCGCGGGATTAAACACCTCCAGCTCCGCGTAGTTGCCGTCTGCCTCCCAGCGCCAGTCGATGATGTCTTTGAGCGGCACGTCGTTTACCGAGTCGATTCGCATGCCAGGTTCCAGCCCAGCTGCCCATGCGGGGCTTCCGTCCTCCACTTGCGATATCCATGCGCCCGTTGTCCGCTCGCGCGTGCTCGCGTAGTCCGCACGGCGCTGCGCGGTACGGCGATCCGGCACAGTAGATTCCATGTTATGGCTCGCAAGCATCGCAAAGGCTATCAATCTCGCCCACCACACTCTCTATGTGAGCAGCCGGTGTGGAGGCTCCGGCGGTGACCCCGACGACCGATGCCTTGCAAAACCATTCCCGCCTAAGCTCGGATGCGGACTCAACGTAGAACGTGCGAGGACACTCATCCTCGCAGATTTGGAACAGGTGCGTCGTGTTCGCCGAGTTGCGTCCGCCCACAACCACCATCACGTCAACGTGACCGGCAAGCTCTCGGGCCGCAAGCTGACGGTCCCGAGTCGCCTTGCAGATGGTGTCCACCACACAAAGCTCCTCGCATCGGTCCAGAAGCACGTCCACCACCTCGTGAAGGACGGATCGCGCGAGCGTCGTCTGCACGACGAGCCCCACGCGGCGTCCGACCGCCGCCGACCTGGCTTCGTCTGCCGAGCCAATAACCAGTGCGTCCAACACGTGACCGACGGTCCCCTCGACTTCGGGATGGCCCGTCTCGCCCACAACCACCACCTGGTAGCCCGCACGGGCAAGGCGCTCGGCGTGTGCATGCACCTTCTTGACGTAGGGACAGGTGGCATCGACCACCAGGGCGCCCGCCTCACGCGCGCGCGACTCAACGCTTGGCGGCACGCCATGCGTGCGCATCACCAAGGTTGCGCCAGGCTCAACGCCCTCTGGCGCGTCCACGACCCTCGCACCTCGTGCCTCCAGCTCCTCGACGACAAGCGGGTTGTGTATGAGCGGACCCAGTGTGCACACGGTGCCATCGGCGTTGTCCAAGGTCCTTCTTGTAATGTCCAAGGCACGCTCGACGCCATAGCAGGCGCCGGCATGCTCTGCCACCAAAATGCGAGCCATGGGCACCTACATCTTTCCCGGATGCTCTTCGCGAAGCTCGTCACGCATGGCATAGACGCGCTCCATGGCGACGCGCTCCATCTCCTTGGCCTGCTGCTTCCTTCCCTTGACATCCAGCTCGTCGAAAGTAATCTCGTCACCCACGCGTATCCACACGCGCCCGGGACGCAGCGGCTTGTTGCCGCCCGGAGCACCATCGCGCGCTCCCACAATGGCCATGGGAATGACGGGCACCTTGGCGAGCTGTGCCATGAGGGCGAAGCCGCCGTGCAGCGTCACCTCCTGGTCGTCTGACTTGATGCGAGTGCCCTCGGGAAACACCAGCACGTCCTCACCGCGCTGCAGGGCACGCTGCGCACGGCGCACCGCCTTGATGTCCGCGGTGCCACGCTTCACCGGAATCGCACCGATGCGCGCAAAGAACCACATAACGAGCTTGTTGCTGTCGAACTCACTCTTGTAGATGGGTCGCATGCGCCTTCCGTGGGCCCAATCGGTTACCACCGCGAGCACCGGATCGAGCATCGAGACGTGGTTCATAACCACCACGCGACCGCCGTCGGCCTTCCACAGTTTCTCGCCACCTTCGACGCTCCAATGCCACAGCGTCTTGCTCAGCGCTCCGCAAACGCCCACCGAGGCACCCAGCAGCGTACGCGCATAGCGCGGGAACTCGCGTATGGGAGCCTCGTAGTACTCTTCGAGCGTCTTGAAGCTCTGCTTGTCGTCATCCGCCTCTCGGTCCTGCTCGTCCTTGGGTTCCTTCTGCTCGTCCTCCACCCCGGACTCGCGCTTCTTCTTGCGCCTTATGCCGCGCAACTTGAACAGCCCCTTCCTGTTGGGCTTGTCGCCGGCGTCCTCGGATTGTTGTTCCCCCGCTGTGGCACCGTCGGCATCGGACTCTGTTTGCCGAGACTGCTCCGCCTCGACCGGTTTGTCCGCCTCGGACGTATGTGCCGTCTCGGCGGTCGTTGGGGTGTCGTTCGCCTCGCCGTCGCGCGCTTGGTTCACCAATGCCACGATGCAGTCCACCACCTCGCTTAGGGTCATGTCGGACGAGTCCACCAAGTGGGCGTCGTCGGCAGGACGCAACGGGGACACCGCACGCGTGGAGTCCGCCTCGTCCCTGCGCACGAGCTCGTCGAGCACCTCGCTCTCGGCCTCGGCACCGGCGGTGGCGTTTGGGTCGGTGGCCGCATCCCCGCCCGTTCTCTGCAGGGCACGGCGATGTGCGCGCGCCTCTGCCGACGCAGTGAGGAACACCTTTACCTCGGCGTCCGGGAACACCACCGTACCGATGTCACGTCCCTCGGCGACCACGTCCCCGGCCTCTCCGATCGCGCGCTGCTGGGCGACCATCGCCTCCCTTACGGCCGGGATGGCCGAGACAGCCGAGACGTTGGCGTCGACCTCGGGCGTCCTGATGTCGCGTGTAACGTCCTCTCCATTGGCGCTTACCGTCTGAGTCCCGTCCTGCGCCTTGCCAAACGATATGGCCATCTCACCGGCAATGCGAGCGACATCTTCCTCATTGGTGACATCGATCTCCTCCCGCAGGCACGCGAGCGTCACGGCGCGATACATCGCACCCGTATCGAGCATCACGAAACCCAGACGATCGGACAGCGCATGCGCGACCGTGGACTTACCCGAACCTGCTGGGCCATCTATGGCGACCTTCATGACTTCCTCCAAAACATAGCGGCTGCCCAAGGCAACCCTCGTCCTTCGCGCACCGACCACATTTCCGGCGCGCCCTTCTAGCCGTTGGCCACAATACGCTCTATGGCCGCAATCTCGTTTGCGTCGAGCTCACGCCATGCCCCTTCTCGGCATCGCGAAAGCTCCAAGGGACCAAAGGAATCGCGATGAAGCCTTACCACCTTATGCCCCACAGCAGCAAGCATACGCTTAACCTGATGCTTTCTTCCCTCTTGTACGGATATCCCCACAACGCTCGTGCCATTCGGCGCGCGCCTGGGCGCAACTCGTCCGTACAGCTCGTCGCTTGGAGTAAGTAGTATTGCCCGCGCAGGCTGGGCCGGGCCGTCGTCGAGTACCACACCGCTCTCGAGCTTCGCGAGCTCCCTTGCGCTTGGCACCCCCTCCACCAAGGCCACGTAGTGCTTGGTCACATGACGCGAGGGATGCAACAGCGCCTGGGCGGCATTGCCATTGGTGGTGAACAGCAGCAGACCCGTCGTGTCCCTGTCGAGTCGACCCACCGGAAAGAGGCCCGGATAGCGATTGGTGGGCACAAGCGTCGCCACGCAGGGACGATGGTACGGGTCGCTCATGGTCGTGAGATATCCCGATGGCTTGTTGAGCATGAGGTACGCAGGTCGCTCGAACATGCGCACCTCGCGTCCGTCGACCGTCACCACATCCCTGGAAGGGTCGACCTTGCTGCCCAGCTCGGTGGTAACCACGCCGTTCACGCACACGCGCCCCGCAGTCATGAGGTTCTCGGATCCACGCCTGCTGGCCACGCCCGCACGTGCCAGAAAGCGCTGCAGGCGCATGGGCACGACACGCTCTTCCCTATGCTCCCCCGTCGGCACGGGCATCGTCCTCCTCGTTGTAGGCGCCCATGAGCTCTTGCTCCTCGTCGAGGTCGCTCACCGTCTCCTCGAGCGTCGACTCCATGGCCCGTCCCGAAAGGCGCTCGCGAATGAAGGCACGCGACTCCTCGTCGGGGGCGAAGTCCTCCAAAGGAGGAAGGTCCTGCACCGTGCGCAAACCAAAGCTCTCCAAAAACTTGGTGGTCGTGCCAAAGAGCACGGCCTGTCGCGCGTCCTTGCCCACCTCCCTCACAAGGCCCTTCTCGCGCAGCGAGGATATGACGCCATCGGAGTTCACCCCACGAACGGCACGGACACCCTCACGAGACACCGGCTGATGGTAAGCGATGACCGCAAGCGTCTCGAGCGCAGCCTGCGACAGCTTGCGCTTGTCCCACGAACGCACGTAGGCCTCGATCTGGTCGTGGAATGCCGGGTGGGTGAAGAGCCGCCACCCCCCTGCCACCTCGCGCAGCTGGATGCCGCGATTGGCGTCGGCATACGACGACGCCAGCCATTCCAAGGCATCGTGCGCCGCCGCTTCCTCGACACCTGCCGCGGCCGCAAGCTCGCGCAGGGACACGGCATCGCTCGACACCAGCAGCAACGCCTCGATGAGCGCCGGAAGCGACCCTTGGTCCACAGGGGTAACCTCACGCATTACAACTCCTCCTCACCCACGCTGGTAAGCTCCTCCTCGTCGAATTCGAATGCAGGAGCGCCTTCCACGCGTACGATGTCGATCTCCCCGAACGCCTGGGACTGCCTCACCGTAATTGATCCGCGCTTAAAGAGTTCGAGCATGGCCAAAAACGTAGCCACCACCGACTCGGCCGATTCGTCCCCACCGAGCAGCTCGGTAAACGTAACCGCGCCACGCGCCCGCGTGATGCGGTCCACGGCGGCAACGGTGAGCACTATGGGCGGCCTACGTGGGGCCACATGCTCGGCGTCGAGGAGAAACCTCTCGCGACGCGCGGTGAGGTCGGCGCAGATGACCGCAAGGCTCCTTAGGCTTATACCCTCCAAAAAATCGGGCATGAGCGCAGCGAACTCGGGATCTGGGCCGGCGGTTCGCGGATGCATGAGGGACTCCGCCTCCATGCGGCTGCCAAGCGAGGTTCCGGCATTCCTAAACTGCTTGTATGCCACGAGCCGTTCCACCAACACCTCGCGCGCCTCATCGGGACTGAGGTTGGCCAAATCCTCGTCCTCGAAGTCATCCAGCGGACGCCTCGCGCTTTCCGTGGGCACGAGCGAAGCCGCCTTTATCTCGAGCAGCGTGGACGCCACGAGGACGAAGTCGCTCGCCACGTCCAAGTCCATTTCGCCCATGCGCCGCACCTCGTCGAGGTACTGGTCTGCCACCTCGGCGATGGAAATGGAGCCTATGGCAACCTTTTGCCTGCTCACCAACGTAAGCAGCAAATCGAAGGGGCCGGTAAAGCCCTGTGTGCGAACTCGGTACGACACGATCACAACCCCAACATCAGGTCAGCGAGGTTTCCCGCCGTGGCGTTTAGATAGATGCTTAGCGGGCTGACGGGCAAAACCATAGGCAGCAGGAACAGGACCGCAAGCAGTATGGGCATGCTGTAGCGCTGCACCACGTAATAGCCCCTGCGCGCCTCGCCCTTGAGCAGGGGGAAGATGATGGCCGAGCCATCCAGGGGCGGCAGCGGGATGAGGTTGAAGAACATGAGCATGAGGTTGAGATACACATAGGTCCCCAGCGCGTCGCAGGCAACGAGCAGAGGAGTGGAGGCAACACCGGGATTAAGAAGCCCCTGATAGCAGAGCCGAAACGCCACCGCACCCATTGTCGCCTGCACCAAGTTGCACACAGGGCCCGCCAAGGCCACCAGCACCTCGTCGCGAACGGGATGCTTGAGCCGGTTGGGGTTGTATGGAACCGGCTTCGCAAAGGCGAAGATTGGTCCGCCCGCGATTGCCATGAGGATGGGCAGCAACACCGATCCAAAGGGATCGAGGTGAGCCGCCGGATTGAGCGTGAGGCGCCCGTTCTCCTTGGCCGTGGGATCGCCGAGCTTGTATGCAACCGCCGCGTGAGCCACCTCGTGCAATATGGTCGCGCAAAGCACGATGCACACTGTGAGGGCGATTCTGCCCAGTTGCGTCGCGTCAAAACCGAACAAGGCCAACCCCCTATCTCAGCGCCGCGCGCAACCGACACAATATCCAGTCGAGCACGAACCACGCAAGCACGATGAGCGCGAGTCCGCCATAGAACTTGCCGCCAAAGGGAGTGTTGACCACAAGGGTGCCTGCCCTTCCCCAGGGGACGTAGTGCCACACCTGGTCCATGAGCCGAACGAAGCTAGGGTGCCAGGCGGTCGCATAGAACGAGTTTAGGACCACCAACAGCGAGCCGACCAGGGCGCAGAGCCTCAGCACCCACGCGATTGCCAGCAAAAAGAACCTGCCGACGGACCGTATACCGCCACGCGCCTCCACCTCATCGTCGTAGTAGTCGCTGTCCACGACAGGCGACGCATAGTATGTGCGATATGAGGCCGATTCGCCATAGGCCAGCGGCTTGTGCGCGGACCTGTCGTCGGCAACCCTCTGACGAGCCACGCGCGTACGAGGCATCGACTGCGTTGGGTCCTGCTTGAAGTGCTTGGCCATTACGCTCCAGCCTCCATCTTCTCGGTCAGCTCGATCCACTCCTCCTCGAGCAGGGGTATCTTCTTGGACAGTGCCGTGTACTCGCGCATGGCATCGTCGAAGGCACCCGCATCGTTATAGAGCTCCTCGGAGGCCATGAGCGTCATGAGTTCGTCGTAGCGCGCCTGAGCAGGCGTCAGCGCGGCCTCCACCTCCTCGAGCCGTCGCTTCGTGGCACGCAGCGCCCTGCTTTGCGCCTGTCGTGCCTGGGCCTCCGCACGTCGTTGCTCCTTCGTCTTTACGTTTCGTCCCGCAGGCCGCTTGGGCGTCTCGGCGGCAGGAGACTTGGCTTTGGGCTCCGCCTGCGAATCGTCCGCAGCCTCGAGCTCCGCCCGCTTGAACAGGTAGTAATCGTA
This sequence comes from uncultured Coriobacteriaceae bacterium, assembly GCA_902793195.1. Lineage (GTDB taxonomy): Bacteria > Actinomycetota > Coriobacteriia > Coriobacteriales > Atopobiaceae > RUG440. Next base: position 61,043 of record CADBCS010000023.1, read on the forward strand.
ATCTCCCACATAGGTCGTCGCCCGGTGGTCGCGTACGTCCACAACCTTGTTGGATATGGCACGCACCAGATGCTCGTCGTGGCTGATGAGCACGATGGTCGCCTCGAACTCCTTGAGGGCACGCTCCAACACGTCCACGGAATCGATGTCCAGGTGGTTCGTCGGCTCGTCCAGCAACAGGAGCGGGTCGGGCGCTACGAGCATCTTTGCCAAGGCCAGTCGTGCGCGCTCCCCACCCGAGAGCACCGATACGCGCTTGAGCACGTCATCCCCATGGAAGAGGAAGGCGCCCAGAAGCCTGCGCTCCTCGGAACTCGTCCACCCAGCTGCCACCGAATCCATCTCGGCCAATACGGTGTTCGCCGGATTGAGCGTCTCGAGCTGATGCTGGGCGTAGTAGGCTGAGGTCACGTTCTTGCCCAGCTCGACCGTACCCGCATCGGGCGCGATAACGTTACCGATGAGCTTCATGAGCGTGGACTTGCCCGCGCCGTTTGGCCCCACAAGAGCCACATGGTCTCCACGATACAGCGTGAGGTCCAGGCCATCGTAGACGCGATTGCTCCCGTAGTGCTTGGAGACACCCGCAAGCTCAACGACCTTGTCGCCTGTGCGCGGCGGCTTTGGAAAGGAAAAGTGCACTGTCTGGTGCGAGTCGGGAAGGATGACGAGCTCCTCCTTGATGCGCTCGACGCGTCGCACGCGCTCTTGAACCTGCCTCGCCTTGGTGGGCTTGTATCGAAAGCGCTCGATGAAGGTCTCCATATGGGCGATGTCGCGCTCCTGAGCAGCACGCTTTGCGCGCAGTTGCTCGAGGTTGTCCTCGCGCTGGCGCAAATACGAGCTGTAGTTGCCGGCATAGGTGTACAGTCGCTTGTTCTCCAGCGACGCAACATGGCTCACGCACTTGTCCATGAACGAGCGATCATGGCTCACCAGAAGGACGGCACCGTCATAGCCTGCGATAAACTGCTCGAGCCACTGGACGCTCTCCAAATCGAGATGGTTGGTCGGCTCGTCCAGCAGAAGAAGGTCGGGGTGGCGCAGCAGCAGCTTGGAAAGCGCGATGCGCATCTGCCAACCACCCGAGAACTCCTTGGCCGGCTTTGTGAAGTCGGCAACCGGAAAGCCCAAGCCGGCCAGGATGGCCCGAGCGCGTGACTCGAGCTCGTACCCGCCCAAGCGCTCATAGCGGTCTTGTGCCTGCCCGTACTGCGCTAGAAGTCGCTCGAGCTCCACGCCCTCTTGCGCGTCCGCTATGTCTTGCTCCAGCTGGGCGACCCTGCGCTCCAAGTCGCGTATCTCCCGCGCGGAGTCAATTACCTCCTCGAGCGCCGACTTTCCGGAGGCGATCTTCGCCTCCTGCTCCAAATATCCAATCGTCATGTCCTTGGCAAAGGACACGGTACCCTCGTCGGCTGACTCCACGCCCATGATGATCTTGAGCAACGTGGTCTTGCCAGCCCCGTTGGGACCGACAAGGGCCCATCGCTCGCCCGCATTGAGCTGAAGCGTGGCATCCCCATAGAGCATGCGTCCACCAAAGGACTTTGATACCTTGTCTACCAGAGCAATCATCGATGCGTAACTCCATAAAGATCGACAACGTCTTTTAGTCTATCGGTCAATTCCCATGCCCATACCGCAATAGCCCCCTTACCACAAAAAGGGAACACCGCCCGCCAGGCATCCGGGTCCGCGGCACGCGACACACTAGCTGATCTTGAGCTTGAGGCAGATGATCCTTCGCAGCGACTCGTCTATGCGCTCCTCACCAATGGTCCCGTTCTTCACGGCATCGAGCAGCCCGTTATAGGCTGCCTTAAAGTCGTTTGGCATGAGCACGACATCGGCACCTGCCTGTATGGCGCGCACGGCCACCTCGGAGGGCTTGCACACGTCCTTGATTGCATCCATGTTGAGCGCGTCGGTCACTATCACGCCATCGTATCCCAAATCATTGCGAAGCAGATCCCGCATGACCTTCGGGCTAAGGGAGGCCGGCGTGTCGCCCTCTCCCCTTGCCAATTCCAGACACGTGAGGTGCCCCACCATGATCATGGGCACATCTGCCTTGATGGCTTCGACAAATGGAACGAGTTCCATTGACTTCATCTCGTCTTCCGTGCGATGGGAGTAGATGCGACCGTTGTGCGAATCCCCCTCCGCCCCACCGATACCGGGAAAGTGCTTCGCGGCACAGAGCACCCCCTCTCGCGAGAAGCCGTCGATCTGCGCCACGACCATGGATGCCACCAGGTCCGGTGTGCTTCCAAAGGAACGCTGCCGCATTGTTCCGCCTTCGGGCTGGTCGATGTCTGCCACGGGGGCGAAGTCCACGTTGAACCCGAGCTTCTTGAGGTAGCTCGCTATGTTCCGAGCAACGACCCGCGCTTGGTCAACGTCCCCCTCCGCGCCCACCGCGTTCATGTTTCCGGGATCTGTTACCCCAAACGCCTTGTTGCTGGCAACACGCGAGACTGTGCCGCCCTCCTCGTCGACGCACAGGAAGGGCACGAGGCCACAGGCGTCCTTTATGTAGTTACCGGTGTTGCGCAGCATCTCTTGAGTCTGCTTGGGGCTCTGCAGGTTCCCCGAGAAGTAGCATAGCCCGCCAACGGGATATCTTGTGGCTGCGGCACGCGTGGTCTCCCCGGCACTCACGGCCACCTCCACATCCGTAAGCTGCTCGGGTGTCACCACGAAGAGCTGGGCAACCTTCTGCTCCGTCGTAAGGCCCTTAAGTATCTTGTCTATACGCTCGCTTTCGCTTGGTGTGCGTGAGGCGCCACCGCCGTTGCCCACAGCCGCTTGTTCGGCCTGCTGTGCCTGCCCCCCTCCCTGGGATTTGTTGCCCGTTTGGCGCCAGAGGGCATACGCCCCCAAAGCGATTAGCCCCACCACAAGGAAGACAACGATGTAGGTTAGGCCGCGCTTCTGCATGCTCGCGGCATCACCTGCGTCACTCTTCTTCTCTCTGTCCTCTTTCATACGCTATCCATCCAACTGGCTACCATCGTGCGTACGCGTCTTCTGGTAGTTCTCCATGTACTTGTCGAACTCTTTCGAGCAGTCGGAATTGTACAGTCTCCACGTCTTGTGGTCGATGATCTTGCTCTCATGACCATAGTAGGCATCGATGTAGGCAATTAGCTTGTCAACGGCTTGGAGCTGTTCCTCGGGATAGTCCTCCTCCGTCTCGCCCTCGTGAATCATCTCGATGCCTATCGAATACGAGTTCATGCCGTAGTCGGCAAGGTCACCACCCAAAGGCACTGTTCCACGCTTGTCGTCGCGAGACTCGTCCTCCACGCCAAACTCCTCGTTGTGGCCGGTGTTGCCAAAGCCCGCATGATGGCCAATCTTGTCCAGGGGAACGCACTGCACTATGGAGCCATCCTTGCCCACGACAAAGTGCGCCGAAACGAACCTGCCGTCACTCAGCCAGTAATTCACCACGTTCTCACCTGTCCCGCCACCTTCGGTGTCGTGCATGACAATGTACTTCTGGCAGTCGGCCGGCTTCTCTCCGTGTGCCAACTCGTCGTAGAACATCTCGGTAATGTTCAGCTCGGCACGCAACTCATCGGTCGTTGGACCCTCCTTCTTGCTCTCCTCTTGCTTGTCACTGCTTGCGCCGTCGTCCTTGCCCTGCTTTGATTCGTCGGTTGGAGACGAGTCTTTGTCCTTGGCATTCTGTGCGACGTCTTGCGCACTAACGCCTTGAGTCGCCTCCTGTTGCTGGGCTTCCGGTTGCTGCGACGCCGTCTGTTCCGTGGTTGCAGGTTGTGCGCAACCGGTCAGCAACACCATGGCAGCAACCGCAAGCGTCCACATCGCCCTTTGCTGAATGTTGTTAGTCATATGCATGGCCAAGCTCCTTAACATCACAACCCACCGCGCAAAAGTTGGTCGGTTATATTTACCACAAACTAGTGTAACGCAACGAATGAAATCGATGGCACGCATGCAAACACATGGTACAATTCGCTAGACGGGTACGGTTCGCAATGCGTAGTGTTGCGAGCACACACAAAGATGGGAGCAAGACATGGAGATTACCGTAACCCAAGATGGCAACAAGGCATCCATTGCGCTTGACGGCAAGCTTTCTGTTGCGACGAGTCCCGATCTCGAGGCTGCGATTAACGACCTGCCCGAGAGTGTCAATGAGTTTGACATCGACCTCACCAAACTCGAGTACATTTCGTCCGCAGGCCTGCGCGTACTTGTGAGCACCGAGAAGATCGCCGGTCAGCGTTCGGGCAAGATGCAGCTCCTGCACCCGAACGAGGAGGTCATGGAAGTCTTCGACATGACCGGTCTTGCCGACGTGTTCACCATCATCGATTAGTACGGTTCATACGATCGCGTATTGAGAAACGGCCTCCCGTTGGAGGCCGTTTCTGGTTGGCCCCAATTCCTACGGGTGTGGGAGCAAGCGTGAAATAAAGGGGGAATCGCTTCCTTTTTCTCACAACCGGTGTTTTTGTGCCAAAACTTTTTCTTGCCCGTCAATCGAACATATGCTAAAGTACCTTCTGCAAGGGCGATTGGCTCAGGGGTAGAGCACATCCTTCACACGGATGGGGTCGCTGGTTCGAATCCAGCATCGCCCACCAGAGAAACAAGAGGTCATGCATTGCGTGGCCTTTTTTGTTAACTGCCACGTTGGGGAGTATCCCCAACGTGGCAGAAAATGAGATATGAGACCAAGGCCCTTTTTCTCGCTACGAGACACGCAGGACCAAGAATTGGGTCGACCTGCCAAAACAAAGCGTGTCTCCCTCGTGAATTTCCTGCGGCGGATAGGGATCGTCTCCCTGGTTACCGTAACGCGGCGGTTCCACGCACAAGACGCTGTGATCCTTGCCCGAGATGATGGTGGTGCCATTCGTCGAACCAAGTCCCGTGCACAGCCAGCGGTTGCCGTCGTGCCAGATACGTGCATGGCGTCTGGAGACGTCGGGCTCTACATTGGATATGCACCCATCACCCGTAACGAGGGAGCCTACCATGGAACCCGAGAAAGCAAGCCGGTGGATTGGGGGGATGGCTGCACCATTGACCATTCGAAGCAAGCCCAACGATACCGGCTCACCTTCCTCAACGGTATACCTGGCCCTCATGTCCTCAACCGTCGTCACTGTCGCCAGGTCCTGTGCCAACTTGTTGGATGCGAAGTCCTCCACAACCTTGGTTGCCATACGCGCGTCTGCCAGACACCCGGTAGCACAGAAGAGCATGATGAGCATGAGCACCCGATCACGCTCCACGCGCAGCCTCACTCGCCGCAAGCGACCGACCTCATTGCGATACATCTGGTAGTCGAGACCATACGCATTGAGGGCCCCACACATGTTGTCTGCGGCAGGTCCAGCATAATGCTCAAGCAAGGCATCTCCTGCCGCCGGACCACCAGCATAGTTGAAAACCCTTAGGCAGATCGTTTGTGCGCTGCTGTGAAAATCGGCAAAGATCGATGGGTTAACCATGTGCGGGTCCGCATGTACGATCGAACGAGACAGGTACGTTCTGCTTTCTATGCGATCTCGGGGTGACTTGCCCCCCGACATGACCTTTGGTGATAGCAGTATTCGCGCGGCATCCTTGTTGGAAATACCTCCATATGAGCGTAGGTCTGCATACAATACCGAGCTAGGAGTCTCTCGCTGCTCATTCACGTACATCACCCCAAAGCACACCTGTTATCAACCGGCTATCTGCATGGTAACATCTCCCATGCTGCCTTCAGCTGTTGTTGCGCAACAATTCCGACCACCTGTGCCATAGGATAAGGTTGTCGGAACAAGATATGCGCTTCCGACGAACAAGGGGCCTCTTGGATGATGCTACCGCATCCCTTCCCTCAACCAAGAGGTCCCATTTCTTCGCAATTACAACGTCTTGACGACCGTGAGCATGTTAAGACCATCCTTATACTCGTACTGCACGTCGTTCATGGTCTTCTTGACCATGAAGATGCCCAATCCGCCAATACTACGCTCGCTGAGGCTGAGCGTCACGTCGGGGTCGTCGTGCTGTAGAGGATTGAACGGAATCCCGCTGTCTTCGAGCGTGATGCGCACGGAATTGTCGTCGGGCACCTCCACGACCCGCACGGTCGCCAATCCCACTTCGCCATCGTACGCATAGTGGCAGATGTTCGAGAACAGCTCGTCGAGCGCGATGTCAATCTGGGTCTTTGCCCGCTTGGTACATGACATCTCGTCGAGGCGATCGTTTACGAACGAAATGACCTGCTCTATGTTGGCAATCTTTGCCTCTACGGTAAGGTGCATGCTTCACTCCCTTCCCATGAATCTGAACGCAAGAACAGTGATGTCATCGAACTGAGGCTCGTCTCCCACAAAGACATCAACTTTTCGGTGCACCACATTGCAGAGCTCTTCCACGGAACCGTTGGCGTTGGCCTCTAGCGTCTCGGCCAACCGGTCTTCCCCAAAGAGCTCGTTTTGCCCATTTGTCGCCTCGGTCACACCATCGGTATAGAGGAATATGGTGTCACCCGGCTCCAAATCGAGTTCGTGTATTGCGTAGGGTATTCCCTCAATACCGCCCAGCACGAGGTTGGCACGAACCTTGTGATAGGTGTACGGACCATCACCCCGCTTGACGACCGGAGGGTTATGGCCGGCATTGGCAAACACCACATGGCCATTGTTGAGGTCGACGACACCCATCCATGCCGTAACGAACATCTCTGCGTCATTTCCCTCGCAGAGCTGGTTGTTGGCTCGCGTAAACACCTCGTCGACCGGCAACCAGGTCTCGGCGAGACTCTTGATGAGCGTCTTGGCCTTCATCATGAACATCGCAGCAGGAATTCCCTTTCCGCTCACGTCTGCAACCAGGAATGCCATGTGGTACTGGTCAAGCATGAAGTAGTCGTAGAAGTCTCCGCCGACCTCCCGCGCCGCATCCATATGGGCGAATATCTGGAAACCTTCGGAGGTGGTGTCATGGTCGATGGGTTTGGGCAGCGCACTCTCCTGTATTGACTTCGCATACTCCAGCTCCGCATCAATCCGTGCGGCTGCCTCGGCAATTGCATGCTTGAGAGCCCCAACCATCTGGTTTATGTCGTCCGAAAGCGACGAGAACTCCTCGTTTGAGCGAACCTCGACAGAGGCATCCAAGTTGCCGGCCGTAATCGTTCCCAGAACATGGTTGACACGCCTGATGTTGTCCACCACCACATGCTTAATTAGGAAGTAGATTACCGTGAACAATGATGCGAATATGATTACTTCCATGAACATGGTAACGAGAACCGCGACATTGCGCGAGAACAGCGCCTCCTCTACGGGCAGCAACGCGATGACGCGATAGCCCTCGGCTGTACGGTACATGGCGAACACCGGCACGTCATAGTAAGTCGCTTCGAAGAGTACGCCCTCTCCCGCCGTCTTTACCGCATCGGCCAGACCGGTCTGACGCAAGGTTTCGACACCTACGTCATCAACGTTACCCAAGACCTCACCGACGGCGTTAACAACTATCACGCCACCTGCCTCACCGACATGTCGATTGTTTGCAGCCTCCCTGATGTCAGACTCGATGGTGCTTTGGAGCGTCGGTCCATCGTATGCGACCTGGATGAACCCTCCGTCAATCGCCACGCCGGCATATTTGCGATTCTGATTCGCGTCGTAGCTTATGGGCTGGTACCTTTGCACGAGCTCCGTCGTCGAACCGTCAAGCAGGACCAAAAACTCCGCGGACTGCTCGCCCGACGCCATGTCAAAACCCACGAATTCCTTGTTCGTGCTGGCGACTATGATGCCCTTGTCATCTATCACGTCAATCTCGGGAACATCGAACTGCTGCGCCACCTCGTTGAGGGAAAGCGTCTTTGCACGTTCGACCGAACCGATGTTATTCGCTACCGCGTGAGCCGTCTTTAGCATTCTCGTATTTGAGACGTCGTCAACGTTCGCCATAACGTCTTGGATATTAAGGTCGAGCAGCGAACGCGACTGATCGTTTGCGATGTTGTTCTGCAACATGGCGGTGAACAACGTCGTGGCAATGAGGCCAACAACCACGGCGACCATCATTCCCGCTTGTATCGTACGGGAAATCTCGCGCCGGGACGCCAAGTCTTCGTCCTCTTTTTTGCGTCGACACAATAGGGTTACGGCCAATGTCGCAAGCGCCACGCTTATGGCATTGCAGGGAATCATCACAATGGAGCAAGCCCTCACCACCGTGAACGCCTGGGGCGTATTGTCCATGTTGGTAACGAACACCAGCGTGAGATGCAATACCTCGACGACGATGCCAATGGCAAACGCGAAGCTCCACGTGGGCTTTTTGTCATCAAACATATACTTGCGCAAAAGCGCAGCATACAGGCCGGCGGCTATGGTCGCCAGTGTGCAGGCGAGCCGCGTGAACATACCTCTTCCCCACAAGGCGGCAAACCAACGCTCCACGCCACCGATGAACCCCGCAATCATGCCAGCCGGCCCCCCAAAGAGCAGGCCAGCCACAAGGGGGGACGCATCGCGTACGTTCATGGTCGCATCGGTCGTCTTAATCCCGAACTCGGTTCCCAGTACGGCTATTCCACCGAACACCAGACCGATGACGACCTGTCTGGTAATGTAGGAAAGCCCGCCGAACTTTGTTTCCTTCTCCATGAAGTAAAAGAACACAGCTGCCACAACAGGGAGAAGCGTCGCCACCAAGAATTGGAGAACGACTGATACGTCCATGCTTTACTCGATTGTGAGAAAATCTACAAAGCCCGTCATATCAAAGACCTCATATATCTCGGGCTTTACGTTTTTCACGACCATTTGACCCTGACGATTCATCGTCTTTTGCGCAAACAGCACGATGCGCAGACCTGCACTCGAGATGTACTCAAGATCCTCGAAGTCCAAGGCAAGACTGGTTGCACCCTGCAGCGCAGGCATAAGCTGCGACTCGAAGTCGGGCGCGGTGCTCGTGTTCAGTCGGCCCGAGACCTTTACGGTGATATCTCCGCCATCTTTGGAAATGTTGACATCCATTGTTTTCCTCCATCTGTCGACTACATATAGTGTACTACGAATGTCACTCAACCTGTAGCATTGTTAATCGCATACGGTCTGTCGGCTTACCGTTTTGCATCCATGGGAACAAGAGGCAACGCTACTATTGGAATGTGTTTCGTGTCCTTGCTTCCGTGTGTCTTGGAGGTATTGTCGTGTTTCGCAAGATGAGAAGGTTCGCCCAACAGCTCTCCTCGTCAGAGTGCAAAGAGATCCTGGATCTCGAGGGGCGTGGTGTGCTCGCCCTATTGGGTGACGATTCCTACCCTTATGCACTCCCCCTCAATTACGTACATGCGAATGGAGCCATCTACTTTCACAGTGCCGTTGAGGGACACAAGATCGACGCTATCGCCAATCACGAGAAGGCCAGCTTTTGCGTGTACAGACAGGGGGAGCAGGAGGAAGGAGATTGGTGGTATCACGTCTATTCGGTCATCACGTTCGGTCGCATGCACCATGTGGAAGACGAGGACGAGGCGCTCGAGGCGTTACATCTCCTGGGGCAGAAGTACTTCCCGCCCACCGAGGACGTCGATGCCGACATAGCGCGAAATCGCGCACGTGTTGCCGTCCTCAAGCTCGAGATCGAGCACATGAGCGGAAAGCATGTTCGCGAGCAATAGCAGGATTTCCTAGCAGCTTGGCAATGGGATGCGTCTCCCAAACGGCACGAGGTCTATGCACTTGCCTCCACGCATAGCATGTCCCCCTGACTCAAGGGGAATGGCGTGAGCATGCGGTATTCTTCCATGTTCACCGAAAGCCTGTCGACTCGCTGCCAGACACCGTCGGGCATCAGCCGCTCGACCCCATCCAGCATGAACGTTCGAACAGGATGACCTGGCGAGAGAACCACGACGGCCTCTCCCACCAACGCCCTGTTTCGGCATACGACCGTAGAGAGCCACTGCGGTTGACCCACGTCCTCGCTGGTTTCTTCGCTTCCGCATGCCACAGCGACGAGCGTGCGATCTCGGGCGTATTCAGAATGGCCAGGATTCTGCGTTGGGTTGCCAAAGTAGAAGCCAGTGGAAAAGGGCCTGTGGCTCGTCGCCTCAAGCTCCGCCATCCAGAACTTTGGATCGCCTCCATCCAGTACGTGTCGGTAGGCGTTTACGACTGCCGCAACGTAGTACGCACCCTTGTTACGCCCCTCTATCTTTATGGAGGAGATTCCTGCCTCCGCAAGGTCACCAAGATGATCGATCATGCAGAGATCGTTTGCGGAGAGCAGATAACTCCCTCTCTCATCCGCCTCTATAGGCATGGGTGCGTTCGGGCGCGTTTCCTCCACAAGGCTCCATGTCCACCGGCACGGCTGCGTGCATGAGCCACACGACGCCGCGCGGTCGAGCCCAACCAACGCACTTGACAGCAGACATCTGCCCGAGACCGCCATGCACATGGCACCATGCACGAAGGCCTCAAGCTCAACGCTATTGCCCACCCGCTTGTGAAGCTCCGCAATTTGCGGCAAGGTGAGCTCGCGCGCAAGCACGATACGACATGCCCCAAGACGCACATAGGCCAATGCTGCGGAGGCGTTGGTGACCGATGCCTGTGTGGAGACGTGCAGCGCAACAGAGGGAGCGTGTTTTCGCACCAGCTCCATGGCGCCAAGGTCGGCAACAATTACAGCATCGACTCCAATGTCCTCCAGCAGACGAAGGTACTGTGGGAGCTCGCCTATGTCATGGTCATACATGAGCGTGTTGAGCGTCACGTGTACCGTGACGCCCTTCGCATGCGCCATTGCGACGGCATCCGCCAACTGTTCCTCGCGGAAGTTCTGGGCACGTGCACGCATCCCCCAGCGCGGACCAGCCAAATAGACCGCGTCCGCCCCAAAGCGCACGGCTGCACGGAGCTGCTCCTCCCCGCCAGCCGGCGCAAGCAATTCCAAGGGCAATGCCAACGACACGCACGACTCCTTCCGCATGGTCCTATCGCGGGGCCATCATGCCAATGCCGTCACGCCAGGGATAGGGTGCCAGATACTCCTCCGTAAAGGTCCTTAGGCTTGGATACCAGAACTTGCTGGACGCATTGCCCCAAAGGACGCCAGCTCCCGGATCGGCAAAGTACACGGCATCCGTCTTTGGGTTGTAGCCATCGATCACCAGGATGTGCGAGAACGACGCGTCGTTATGACCGTTGTAGTGCGGGCCACCCGCACGCTCGTGCGCGTCGACGGCCACAGGATACCCGTTCTTGAACGAGTTCATCACTGCAGTCCGAATCTCGTTGTATGAGGGGTTGGCAATCGTCGTATAGATGTACTTACCCAGCCACTGGTTGAGGCCGTGTGCAAACATACGGTCGTTGAAGCTCGTGAACCCCGTGGTATTGGTTCCCATCTCCACGGCCACGTTACCTATGGTGAGGTTGTCTCCCTTGGCCGAACGTGTGGCACCAAGCTTCTTGAGAATCATGTATCCCGCAGTCGGGCCACAGTAGTAACTGTTTGGCTGGCCAGCCCAAGGTACGTTGTGGTAGTACGCTCCGTCCTTGTCCTGCGTAACGGTACTCGCCTTGCTAAAGTACGACTTGTTCACGATGTGGTTGGCGGTCGAACCCGGAGCGGTCGACCCCTTGGGCAGAATCCTTACCTGATAGGCCTCCATGGCTTTGCCGGCGCCCGTTGAACCAGCCTGTTCGCCATTCTTCGCCCAACCGAGCCATCCCGCACTCGACACATGAGCCCGATACCATACGTCAAAGAACTTGGAGAGCTCGCCGTCGAGCCTAAACTGTACCGCCTCGACACGGTTGGAGAAGTTTCCGGAATCGATGCCGTTGCTGCACCAATCCATCCAACCAGTTCCGCCCACATGCGCTCGGTACGAGATCACGCCACCCGCATATTCCGAAGAGACGCTCGCATTGATGGCGGTTACAGCAAGCGACTTGCCAGTCGTGCCGGCAGTCTTTCCGCTGCCAACTGCGCCAACCCAGCCGTTCTTATTGTGCGCGTTAAACGATGCGCTGGGCGGTCTCATGAACCGCGCATACGAGGCGCGGTTGTCCTCGGCCGGAGCGCCCTGGCCCTTCTCGACAAGTGCGATCTGGATTGACTCGACACGCATGGACATACCCTGCGTTCCGGCATCCTGTCCGTTCATCGCCCACGAGAGCCAACCGACCCTGGACACGTGCACGCGATAGTACACATCGAAGCGCTTACCGAGTTCGCCAGTGAGCCGTACCCTGAGGGCCTCGATGCGATAGCCCTTGCCGGAGGTGCCACCAACTTCTCCGTTCTTGCGCTCGCTCATCCATCCCATGCGCTGAACGTGAGCGCGATAGACGATGTCGCCCGTGAGGTCAAGGCCAGGTCGGTTGATCTTGAGGGCCTCCATGCGCAGTGACTTGCCCGTCGTGCCCACGGTCACGTTGTAGCCATGCTTGGCACCCATCCAACCCCGCTTTTGCACATGCGCCTGAACCGTCATGCCGTTGTCGACGTATGCGTTCGATGTGCTTCCTGGCGCAGCCGCGTCACGTTTGGTAAGACACACCTGCACCTGCTCGATACGCTTGCCTTTGCCTGTGGTTCCAGCAGCACCACCGTTCTTTGTCCAACCCATCCACGTGCCTTCCACGCACACGCGGTACCACACGTCACACTGTGCCGCTACTTCACCAGACAGACCCACCTCTATGGCCTCGATGCGCTTGCCCTTTCCCGCAAGCCCCGCGACACCTCCGTCCGAGGTGCCCTGCTGCCAACCAACACCCTGAACGTGCGCCTTGTAGGTGATGGAGCCATTGACCCCAGAGAGCTTGAGCGAGAACGCGTCGAGCCGATTGCCCGCAACGCCAATGCTCACCTGGTCCGCAGCCGTGCTCCATGCACTCCACTTTCCCACCGCATAGCCACGACCGACAATCGACGGCTGCGCATCCTTCTCCGCCGCAGTCGTGAGGGCGTCCTTCTTGTCCTTTGCGTTCTTCTCCTCGACCTCCACCTCGGCATCGTTCTTCTTGGGCTGTGTTTCAACAGATTGCTGTTCGATGTTCTGGGGCTGATCGTCCTTTGCATCCGAGGAGCTATCGTCGGACTGTTCCTGCGAGGCGTCCGTGGTATCTGCACCGTTTTGCTCTTGCGGCAGTTGACCCTCCAAGTTCTCGCCGGAATCTCCAGTGGATTCTGGGGGAGTCAAGAGATCGCCTGTGGAGGGGTCTACTGGAGAGCCTACGTCGCCCACCGGCTCACCGTTGGGAAGTGAGACGTCGTCAGTACCGCCCGTGGTCGCATTGGAATCTCCCGCCGGAATCTGTGTCGACGGATCGTTTGCTCCAGACCCAACCTCATCCGCATACGCTGCAGGCCCCACCAATGGCGCCATGGCAAGCGATAGTGAAAGCAGGAACGAGAGTACAGTTACACCAGCATTCCTCCGCATTGGTATCTCCAATCGTCTTCGATGTTCAGGCAATTGCAACTCCTCGTACACAATAAGATGTAAGATTACGCCAAGTTAAGCTGAACGTCTAGAATTTATATTAAAGAACGGAAAGGGACAGCCATGCTGTACACACCGCTCACCATGCGCGCAATGCGGATTTGCTACGAAGCGCATCATGGACAGTGTGACAAGAGCAACGTACCGTACGTGTTTCATCCCTATCATCTTGCGGAGCAAATGGACACCGAGGAAGCCGTGTGCACCGCACTCCTGCATGACGTGCTCGAGGACACCGAGCTCACAAGCGCCGACCTCATAAGGCTGGGCATGCCCAGAGCTGTAATCGAGGCACTCGAGGCGCTTTGTCACAACGGAAACGTGCCCTACCTCTCGTACGTGCGTGACCTCAAGCAGAACCCACTCGCGCGGGCCGTTAAGATCGCGGACATCAAGCACAACTCGGACCTCACGAGGCTCGTGCGCATTACTGAGGCCGATCGGCGGCGCGCGGAAAAATATGCGAAGGCTCTGGAGATCCTCGAGGCTTGAGATTCTGTTCACAACATCTTACGACACGTGGCAAACACCCGCTTCGCTAGAAGGGCTTGCTGCTCCTACCAGACTTCTTAAGCCGCTTGTCCTCATACATGGCCATGTCGGCGCGATGCAGCACCGAGGCCACATCCGGATCTACTTGGGGATCGAAGGATGCCCTGCCCCGTGCGAGGTCGACCGTGCGCCATGGGTCGGTGGTAAGAGCGTTCTCCTCTTGGGCGCGGGCATCGAAGCGTGCCTCGAGTGCCTCTACGTTCCGCAGGTCCTCCAAGGTCAGTATAACGACGAACTCGTCACCTCCCGTACGGAATACGGGACTGTGCGCATAGACCTTGCAGATGAGACGACAGGCAGCCTGAAGGTACTGGTCGCCCCGCTCATGGCCAAAGTTGTCATTTATGAGCTTGAGGTTGTTGCAGTCGAATACGGTAAGCGCGAAACTGGGATGCTTGTCGGGATTCTTGATCGAATCGTCAAGCCTCCTGGTATAGACGCTTAGGGCAGCCTTGTTCTTTACACCCGTAAGGTCGTCGCGATACGCCTTGCTGTTGAGGTCGGAGATAAAGGAATGCAGTTCGTGTTCCATCTGGAGGAACGATTTGGTGAGGACACCCACCTCATCGTTTCCGTCGTAGGTAAGGTTGACGTCGTAATTGCCCGCAGCAAGCTGCTTGGCCGCATCCGCGAGCTGTTCGAGCGGAAGCGTGATGTGCCGCATGAGCGACGCGGCCACCATGGTAAACAGGACGAGGGCAAGGGCCGCCGTTACGCCGATGTAGAACGACATGCCGTACCAACCCTGATTGATTTCGCGCAGCGGTACCGAGACAATGAGCGTGAGGCCATTCGACAAGGTTCCCCACACCGCCTTCTTGGCCATGCCGTCAAACCGATAGCTAATGGGACCCGCGCTCTGCTGGCTGTCCCCCGCCGCCTTGAGCTCGTTGTTGATGTCGGCGAGGAACTGTCCGCTGGCGAGTTTGGGATGGAAGACGATCTTTCCCTTGTTGTCGGTGAGGAAGGCATAGCCCGTCTCAAGAATCTCTATGCTCTCGATCTGTTTGGTCAGTTCCTCAAAGTCCAAGTCCACCCCAACGACCCCAATGAACGTCCCGCAGCGATAGATGGGCGTAACATAGGAAATGATAGTTCTGTCCATATTCTCGTTGTAATACGGGTCGAGCCAAGTGGGCTTTCCGCTCTCCAACGGCAGATAGTACCAACCCACGTGCGAAACGTCGTCTGTCGCGTAGCCGTTTATGCTCGTGAGCCTTCTTGGCTCGAAGTCAACGGTCCGCTGCTTGGCATACCAATATCCGCATGACTCGCCACCCAGTTCTGGGTTTATGCGCACGTAATAGGTGAGCACGTTTGGATTGCTCTCCGCAACGACATCGAACACGGATTGGGTGTCGGCGAGATATTCCTTGAGATATGCGTTAAGTCGTTCCCGTTGGCTCTCCGATGGCTCGTGGCCCCTAAGACTCCTGCCAGAACCAGTTGCGCCGATGACCCCCGCGTCGAGCAGCTCGGAAGGGTCGAGCGACTCATGCGCGAGCCGCGACACCGTATTCACTCCCTCTTCCGCGTACGAGAGGAAGCGATTGATCTCGTCGCATTTTGATGTGCAGGTGAGCTTGAGCACCTCCGCAGCATGCCGATCGGCCTCTCGACGGGCAGATACGATGGCGATGGCGCCAACAAGCATCACACTCAGCAGTATGGCCACGATGGTGAGCGTCGTCACCCTCGTACGGATGGATCTCATCCTTTCCATCATGACCCACTCCCCTGTACGCTCACCTTGTCGTAACGGTTGCTCGACCATCCGTTCCAGCGTACCTCGAAGCCCTCCACACGGTCGCTCACCACGAAGAAGTGCATCCTCGAGTAGAGGGGAATCCATGCATAGTCCTCTTGAACAATCTTCTTCTCGACCTCTTGGTAAACTCGCAGCCGCTCGGCCTCGTCTACGATCGAACGAGCATCAAACGCCCTCTGCATGATCTCCTCGTCCTGATAGCAGATGCTACGACCATCTGTCGCCTCACGCGTCTCGAAGAAGGTCTCGGTAAAATTCTGAGGGTCGTTGTAGTCGGCGGAGAAGGTGGATGTGTAACAATCCAACTCGCCGGCACGACGCCTGGCTTCGAACGTGCTGGAATCCAGTTCCTCCAGATGCACGCGCACTCCAATCCTCGACCAATAGTCCTGCGTAAGGGTCAGGAGATCATGCACGTTCTGCGAGGAGTTGGAGACGCAGCTTACCGTGAGGTCAAACCCATCCGGCAAACCAGCCTCACCAAGCAGGGCCTTTGCCTGCTCGGGGTCGTAGGGCAGGTCGGGGAGCTTGTCGTTGTGTCCAAGAAGTCCACGAGGGAATATGCCGTTCTCGATCGTGCCACGCCCACCGATCGATCCCATGAGCAGCTCCTTGCGATTGAGGGCGAGGGTGAGGGCTCGTCGCACGCGCACGTCGGAGAGGGGTCCGCTGGCGTTGTTGAGCGCAATGTACGTGATGCCCACCCTACGTCCTCGCACCAGGTTCCTAAGATAGGCATCCCCGCGCAGGAAGAACTCGACCTCCATTCCGAACTTGTCGCAGTCCAGAATGTCGATCATGCCCCTTGCATACAGATCACGTACGATCCCGAACCGATCACCAATATGAACCCGTATCAGGACTATACGCTCGACAAAATAATTGACGGCGATGATTCAACGTATTTCTGGACGGCAGGCGCATTTTCTCAGGCTCCGGACGGGAAAG
>CADBCS010000024.1 GCA_902793195.1 uncultured Coriobacteriaceae bacterium
TCACGGTCGTCCTTGGCGTGCACCACATGTTCAACGCGCTTGAGGCCGGCCTCGTGGCTCAGGGTGCCGACAACTTCAACCCCATCATCTCTGCTGCCAACGTTGCACAGGGCGCCGCCTGCTTCGCAGTCTTCGTAAAGACCAAGAGCGCAAAGAAGAAGGGCCTCGCGCTTCCTTCCGGCATCTCCTCGCTCCTCGGCATCACCGAGCCCGCTATCTACGGTGTGAACCTGCCTGCTCTTAAGCCGTTCATCGCTGCTATCTGCGGTGCTGCTGCTGGTGGCGCAATCGCAGCCTTCACCGGTCTGTACTCCATCGCTTACGGCATCACCGGCCTCTTTGGCTACCTGATCACCGCTGACGCCGTCAAGTACACCATCGTCATCGCTGTTGCCTTCGCCGTTTCCTTCGCCGTCACCACGGTTCTTTACCAGGACGACGAGAAGACCAAGGCTGCCATCGCTCGCGAAGAGGCCAAGGCCGCCGCTCCCGCAACCCCCGCTGAGGTTGCAGCTGCTTACGAGGCTGGCACCGTTGTCGCTCCCATGACCGGCGAGTGCATCGACATGACCACCGTTCCTGATCCCGTGTTCGCTTCGCTCGCAATGGGCAACGGCGTTGCCATCGAGCCCACCGAGGGCGGCATCTACGCTCCCGTGAGCGGCACCGTCACCATGGTTGCCGGCACCGGTCACGCCGTGGGCCTTATGGCCGACGACGGCACCGAGATCCTGATCCACGCCGGCATCGACACCGTTGAGCTCAACGGCGAGCCGTTCGAGATCAAGGTCGCCGCCAACGACAAGGTCAAGGCCGGCCAGCTCCTCATCGACGCCGACCTCGACGCCATCAAGGCCGCAGGCAAGCCTGCCACCACGATGGTCATCGTCACCAACTCCGACGACTACTCCGCAGTCGAGCAGACCTACGGCGCCTGCAAGGCTGGCAAGAGGGTCATCACGCTCAAGAAGTAACTTCTTGTTGCGTGCCTAGCTAGCACCTAACAAGGGGGACATACCTCACTGAGGTGTGTCCCCCTTGCTAAAGGGCTGAGTCACTTGGAGGGCACGGGCACCGCGCCTTCCAGCAGGTTCAGCAACGGCACATAGTTTGGCAGGTTCAACGAAAGGAGCACGCACGATGTTCTCTGTTACCGCATTGGGAGAGGTCCTTATCGACTTTACCGACTCTGGCAACTCCGCCAATGGTCAAAAGCTCTTTGAGCGCAATCCTGGTGGCGCCCCGGCAAACGTTCTTGTCGCCCTCAAGCGCCTTGGCCACGACGTTGCGTTTATCGGCAAGGTTGGCGACGACATGCACGGTGCGTTCCTGCGCGAGACCCTCGAGAGCAATGGCATCGACTGCACCGGCCTCATCTCCGACCCGGACTTCTTTACCACCCTCGCCTTCGTGGCACTCGACGAGTCCGGCGATCGTTCGTTCTCGTTCGCCCGCAAGCCCGGTGCCGACACGCAGCTGCGTCCCGAGGATCTTCCGCGCGACGTGATTGCCAACAGCCGCGTGTTCCACGTGGGTTCGCTCTCCCTTACCGACGAGCCTGCCCGCAGCGCAACCATTGAGGCGCTCGAGCTTGCCAAGAAGTCTGGCTGCGTCATGTCCTACGACCCCAACTATCGTGACAGCCTGTGGACCGGCGCCGACGCCGCATCCAAGCAGATGCGCTCGCTCATTCCCTACATGGACCTCATCAAGATCTCGGCCGAGGAGTGCCCGCTGCTCACCGACTTCGAGAAGCCCGAGGACGCCGCCAAGGACCTGCTCGACAAGGGCGCGAGCGTTGTGGTCGTCACCCTCGATGCCGATGGCGCATATGTCGCCGCAAAGGATGGCGCGGAGTTGGTAAAGAGCTTTAGGGTCGATGCGGTGGACACCACCGGTGCCGGCGACTCCTTCTGGGGCGGATTCCTCACCGCGTTCTGCGAGAGCGGCAAGGACGTCAAGGACCTCACCATTGCCGACGCCGCCAAGTTCGCGCTGTTTGGCAACGCCGTGGCAAGCCTGTGCGTACGCAAGCGTGGCGCCATTCCCGCCATGCCCGAACGCGATGCCGTTGAGGCCCTGCTTGGCGAGTAGTCCTCACCTCACGGAGTCGCCAGAGATGCTGGGGGTAGGTTTCCCCACCTCTCTGGCGACTCATACGTACCATAGGCACGAAGCGAGAGGAGACTTGCATGGAGATGCACGTAAACTTGGACTATCGGCAGCATAACTGGCGCCTGGGCTTCCATCTGCAGACGGCCGTGGGCTGGCTCAGCGACCCCAACGGTCTTTGCCAGTTCAACGGCGAATACCACATCTTTCACCAGTATGCACCCCGCTGGCCTTGGGCCGGTCATGGCTGGGGCCACTGGACGACGCGCGACTTCATAAAGTGGGAGTTCCACCGGGGTGCCATCATCCCCGAGATGGAGCTCGACTACAACGGTTCCTACTCGGGATCGGCAGTCGTGCGCGACGGCGAGATGTGGTGCTACTACACCGGCAACGTGTTGGAGCCAGGCGACCACGACTACGACTACTCTGGGCGCCAGGCCAACGAGACCTTGGTGGTGAGCAAGGATGGTCGGACGTTCTCGGAGCGCAAGCTCGTATTGGGCAACGACGGCTACCCCGACTACTGTTCCTGCCACGTGCGCGATCCCAAGGTCTGGTGGCAGAAGGACCGTTGGAACATGCTGCTCGGCGCACGCACGATGGATGACGACCCCGCCATGCTGCTCTACACGAGCGATGACGGCGTACACGACTGGAAGATGGCAGGGAGCTGCACCACCATATCGGGAAAGCCCTTTGGCTACATGTGGGAATGCCCCAACATCGTTACGCTCGAAGGCAAGGAGTTCTTCTTCGTGTGCCCACAGGGCGTTCCAAGCCAAATGACCAAGTTCCAGAACAACTTTAACTCTGGATACTTCCCCGTCGAGGGCAGTGTCATCGACCTTCTGGAGGGCGACAAGGAGCTCATGGACGCCAAGGCTCCCCATGGCTGCATCGACGAGAACACCTTCGTCGAGCTCGACTACGGCTTTGACTTCTATGCCCCGCAGGTCTTTACCGACGAGAAGGGACGGCAGCTCCTCATTGGTTGGATGGGTCTGCCCGACATCGAGCTTCAGTATCAGGTTCCCACCTACGAGTGGCTCCACACGCTTACGTGGGCTCGCGAGCTCTCGCTCAACGAGGCGGGAAACATCTGCCAATGGCCTGTCGAGGAGTACGACGCGTTGCACGGCGATCGCATTGACTTTACCGCTGAGGGCGCGAAGGACAGCAACGGCAAGCTCGGTTCCTCCAACTACGACGCGTTCGACATCGAGGGAGCCATCGGCGCGAAGTTTGCAAACGGTACCTGTGACCTACGCGTAAAGGGCATTGAGGGCGAGGGCCGAATTCTTCTGAACGCCGACCTCGAGCTTGCGGTCATCAACAACATGGTCGAGCTTTCGTTCAAGGGCATCGCAGGCGGCTACCGCACCGTCCGTCGCCTGCCGCTCGCCGACCTCAGCGCCGGCAAGCTCTATGACCTGCGCATGGTAATCGACACCTCGGCCATAGAGATCTACGTCAATGGTGGTGAGCACACCATGTCCACGCGGTGGTGGCCGCAAGAGATCACCAACCTCTGCGTAACCTCCACCTTTGCCGCAGACGAGACCTACGCATACGAGATGGGCCGCTTCGACTTTGGAGACATCTGCTAGTCTTCCTCATTAGGTACGCTCCCAAAACCAGCCCTTCGGGGACTGTCCCCGAAGGGCTTTTCCCTCAAGAAACAGAGGTGTGGCATGCTCAACGTCGTTTTGGTCGAACCCCAGATTCCAGCCAACACCGGCAACATCGGACGCACGTGCGTGCTTGCGGGCGCACGACTGCATTTGGTCGGCCCTTTGGGATTCGAGCTTACGAGCAAGGCGTTACAGCGCGCGGGACTTGCCTATTGGGACAGCCTCGACGTGTCCACCTATGCCTCCTGGGACGAGTTCGTAGGCAATAACCTCACGCACGGATGGGATGGCGTCCACCTGCTCACCAAGGCGGGAGCCCACACGTATGCACAGGCCAGCTATGGGCCAAGCGACTGGCTGGTCTTTGGCAAGGAGAGCTCGGGGCTCGACTTGGCGCTTCTTCGTGAGCATCCAGACCTGTGCGAAAGAATCCCCATGCGCACGGACGCCTCACTCAAGAATGCCGATGCGTGGCACCAAAGCCACAGCACCCTGCATCCCGAGCTGCGCCGCGACATCTGCGGCAACTACGTCGACGAGCGCGAGGGAGTCATCTCGTCTCTCAACCTGTCCAACGCCGTCGCCATCGTGTTGTTTGAGGCCTTGCGCCAGCTGGGATTCCCCCATACCGAGGTGGGTGACCCCCAACGCTAATGCACTACGAGGAGCCTATGCGTCCGCAACCTCGGTCTCCTCTGCGGTTGTGGACGCCCCTTGTGCCATCCCGGACTCCGCCTCCAGCGAATTCGCCACCGCCTCCTGCTTGGATTGGGCTTCCTTCTCCAGCTCCCGCCTTCTGTGCGACGCAGCGCCCATGAGCACCAATTGTCGGATGGTGGATCCAACGGGAATGGCCACGAGCATTCCCACAAAGCCTGCCACACCACCGCCTATGGTCACCGCAACCGTAACCCAAATGGGGGGAAGCACCGTACGCCGATCTCCCACATGCGGAAGAATGAAGGTCGCCTCGAACACCTGAGCCACGGCAACGCACACCACAAAGAGCAGGGCAGCCCACATGTTGAAGATGGCTGTCATAAAAGCGCCAAAGACGAGGCCGACGGGGTATCCCACAATGGGAACGAGTGCGGCGAGGCCCATGAGCACGCCAACACCAATGGCATACGGAAAACCCGTGGGCAGGAGCACCACCGCGCCCACGGTACCAAGGATGGTCGCCTCGACGAACTGGCGCACCAGGAAGCTGTGGAACGACCTATTGGCAACGTCGAGCACACGCCATATCCGACTCGCACGCTTGCGCCCAATGTAGGCCTCCACGATCTCGCGTATCTGATGCCCCGCGTTGGTCGTGTCAGTGAGGAGGATGAAGGAAAAGAGCATGCCAAAGAAGGCGGTCATCACAATGCTCACGACCGTAAACACGTGCGTGGTCACCGCAACGAAGGTGCCGCCAAACACGCTGTTTACCAACCCGTTGATGTCGAGGTTCTTGAGGCTCTGAAAGATTTCTCCGTTGATGAACTCGTGCACGCTCTCGCGGACGGGCTTCAACAACGGCATCTGAATCATGTCCTCGATGAACTGCTGACCGTTCTTTTGTACCATCCTCACCGTGTCTATGAGCGCGGGGATGAGCAGGGACGACGTGAGGGCCAGTACGGACACGAGGATCACTATCGTAACGATTAGGGCAAGCGGGCGTCGTATCGCCTTTAGAAACGCCGCACTGGTGTTAGGAAACAGGTGTCGCTCCAAGAACTTCGTGGGAATTGAGACGACGTAGGCAATGGCCGCACCCACGACGAGGGGAATGATCGCCGTGAGCACGATGCCGATAAAGCTGATGACCGCATCCCAACTTTGCAGCAGCAGAATGAAGATTACAACGGCACAGGCGAACGCCAGCAGCTCGTGAAGAGTAAAACGACGCATACAAAACCTTTCTCGGTATATCGGCCCATTATAGCCCTCTTCGCAGCGTATGGGTGCAGGTCTAGTCGCGCATGAAGGCTGGCATCGATCCCGACCGAGCTGCCTCGGCAATCTGGAAGAGGGCGTCGGCCACCGCATCCTCGGCGCTTGGGCCAATATGCCACCGAGCAGCCCGGGCCACCTCGGGACTCGCGTTCGCCACGGCCACCGAATTCGGAACGGCTCGTATCATGGAAAGGTCGTTCTCGGAGTCGCCAAACACGGCTACCTCGTCGAGGGAGAGTCCTAACTCACGTGCCAGATAGCGCACTGCGGTGCCCTTGCTCCATCCAGCGGGAGAGATGTCGATGATGGGCGCGGTTGGACTGGGGAACACGAAGTCCATTGTTGGGAATTGCACGCGCAGCATGTCTCGAACCTCGGTCAGATGCTCTCTGTCTCCCACGCACCACACGTTTGCCTTGATGTACGTGGGCTCGTCGAGCGTCGTGGCAAAACGGTGAAAGTTTGGAAAGAGCTTGAGGCACTCCTGCGCATGTGCCGCATCGGGCGAGACGAGGCAGCCACCGCTACCGTCGCTGGGCCTCGTGAGGTCGTAGACTGCCAGACAGGCGCCAGAAACATGCGAGACCGTCACCATGAGGCGACGCAGATCGTCGCCATCAAGAGGTTCCGCATGACGCAACTCGCCATCCACGTAGATCATCTGGCCGTTGACGGGCGCCGCCGTTGCGTAGCATGCCACATCCTCATTGAACATCCAGCCAAGGTCGCTGGGAATCCTGCCGGAGACAGGCCCAAAGCGAAGGCCCGCATCGAGCATCGCATGGATTCCCGCCAATGCGCGATCGGTCGCGCTGGGCAATCCGTTGCATATGAGCGTATCATCCAGGTCGGTGAGCACGAGCTTAATCATGATGCCGTCTCCATGAACGAAGGCATCCTCCCCTTGCGGGAGGAGCGAACGATGTCCAGCAGCGCGTCGGCGACCGCGTCGTCTGCGCTCGGCCCGATATGCCACCGCGCCGCCTCCGCTGCCGCAGGCGTGGCGTTTTGCATGGCCACGGAATTGGGGACGTAGCGTAGCACGTCCAAGTCGTTCTCGGCATCGCCGAACACCACGACCTCGTCGAGACCGATGCCAAGCTCTCGCACCAGCACCTCGACACCACGGGCCTTGCTCCACCCCTTGGACGCGACGTCGATGTAGTTGACATGCGGGTTGGGATAGACGAAGTCGAGCTCGGGTACCAAGTGCATGAGTTGGCGACGAACCTCGTGCAGGCGCTGCTTGTCGCCCACCACGCGGATGTTCGCCTTGTAGATGGGGCGGTCTTCGGGAATGCGCACCAGCACCTTGCCGATACGACCGAACTCGCTGTAGTACTCCCCTATCTCCTGTGCCGAGATGCCGACCGAATACCGATTGCCAAAGTCGTTGATCATGAGCGCAGTGCCGGGAAAGTCGTACACCGTGTTCGCGACCTTTTGGAGTCCCTCGTGCGGGATGGGATGGTCGAACACCAATTCGCCGTCCACGTATACCAGCTGACCGTTGACCGTGACTCCCGTCTGGTACGCGCTCGAGTCCTCGGCAAAGAGCAGGTGGAGGTCCCAGGGAACGCGACCGGTGCAGGGACCAAAGCGAAGTCCCGCATCGAGCATCTGGTGGATGGCGTCAAGCGCATGACGCGTGGCGTGTGGAAGTCCCACGCGGATGAGAGAGTCATCCAGGTCGGAAAGCGCTAGTTTAATCATGTCGGCCCTTTCGCGTCGTACGTCTTTTGATAAGAGTGTATCATGGGCACCGTTTAGCACCGATACCGAAGGGACAGTTCATGAAGCTCGCAATCGGAAACGACCACACCGCGGTAGACCTCAAGCGCACCATCTGCGACCACCTGTCGGCCCGCGGAGTCGACGTGGTGGATGTGGGGACTAACAGCACGGAGAGCTTCGACTATCCCCTCAGCGGCTATCGCGTGGGCACCCTCGTCGCCTCCGGCGAGGTGGACGGAGGCGTGCTCATCTGCGGCACTGGCGTGGGCATCAGCCTTGCGGCCAACAAGGTTCCCGGCGTCCGCGCCTGCGTGTGTTCCGAGCCCTACACCGCCGCCCTCTCGAAACGACACAACAACTCGAACATCATCGCCTTTGGGGCACGCGTGGTGGGTGACGAGATGGCCAAGCTCATAGTGGACTCATGGCTCGACGCATCCTACGAGGGGGGAAGGCACCAGCGCCGCGTCGACCTCATTACGAGCATCGAGCAGACGGGGTCATGCCCGGGAGCATAGGCTAAAGAGCAGGCGGTGCGCCTCAGCTGCTCAGGTTGTCCAGCACATCGAAGCGGTTGATGCGCACCAGGATCTGGTCGAGGTCAAGGACGCTCCACAACAGCGCGCGCCTTTGGTGGCCAACGAACACACGCACGTTGCGGCTGTTCGGCGTGATGATGGACGTCGTCCACTCCATGGCGCTTATGTCCTTGTAGGGTATCTCGACGGTCTTGCCCAAAAACGGGGTCACCACCATCTCGTCATCGTACGTGACCACCTTGTATCGGCGAAGCAACAGCCAATAGACAAACGCCACCACGAGAAACGCGTCAAAGAACCCCAGCACGACGACGCCATTGGCCCTAAACACGCCAACCACGCACAGCCACTCGAGCAGGATTCCCAACGCGCCCATAAACACCATGGAGAACACCAGCGACCAACTGAGGGTGCTTGCCATCACGTAGGTGTCGTGATGGCTGTGATGGCGCTCCGAGATGTCGCCACTGGTCGCCCAGAGCATGATGCCAGCCGAGACGGGGATCAAGACCGCGATGAGGGTAAATGGTATCGCCAGATCCATGAATCACCCCGTTCGTTCTCGCTTCATTCCCAGTAACGTGCGCTTCCACTAACGATACTGGTCTGAAAGTCGCTATGAAACAACTTACTCGCAGATGGCGACTTCTGGCCCGCGCGTGGCACGACTCAGGGACGAACCACCACGAGGAGGGCCTACGACACAAGGCGACGCCAGACCGCGGCAACCTCCTCGTCGGGGACGCCACACTCCAAGAGATAGTTCTCCACTCCGCCATGGTCGTTCTCCACGAGGTCGTAGGCATGCTCGATGACATCGGCGGCAGACTCCATCGCCGGCCGGAAGCCCCTGTTGGCGGGATCGAGCCAATCGGCCACATATGCGTCATCTCGCATGAGGTTGTGCTGCGTCTGCACGTAGTTCGCCACGATGTCCCACTTGTCGACGCCCGCCAAGCTCAGCAGCAACATGGCGAGGACGCCCGTCCTGTCCTTGCCCACCGCACAGTGAAAGAGGACGCAGCCATCGGGAGCCTCGGCAATAAAGCGGAAGCAGTCACGCACGGCCTCGTAGTTCTCGATCATCTCGCCATACATCGTCTTCATCGAGAAGCCCGGCGCATAGAACGTACGCTCCACCTCCTCCACGTCGGCAAGGTTGACGTCTAGGAGCGCTATGTTGGTGTACACGACGTTTGGGCCAATGCGCTTGTCGGGACAGTCATGAACCTCCGATGGGTCACGCAGGTCGACTATGGCGCTCACGCCGTAGTCTCGCAAAAAGCGCTCGTCCCGCCTGCTTAGTCTGCCAAGGCAATCGCCTCGCAGGAATCGATGGAACCTCGTCTGCCCGTCGTTGGGTATGGGGTAACCGCCAAGCTCGCGTACGTTGATCGCACCATCGAGCGGGAGCCTGACCCAGCATTGTTCGTGAGGTTCCATGCGTTCCTTTCCACTACGTTTGTCACCCGAGACCCATAATACAAAAACAGGCCGCAACTAGGTTGATTAAATCAGCAGATGGCCCCGAACCTGCTGCAGCTCCTCGTTGGTGAGGCCGCAGACCCTCAGGTAGTCGTACACGCTCCCGTAGGCGCCCATAAGGCGGTCGTATGAGGTCGAGATGGCCTCGTAGCGCAGGGCAAGCTCCCTTCGCACGCCTTTGGTTCCGTCTTGAACCATGCGGTCAACCTCGTCGACGCTGCCAAACGAGTAGCAGTAGTCCGCAATGATGCGGTCGCGAGAGGCCCCGGCCAAGCCAAGCAGGAGCATGGCGGTAACGCCCGTCCGGTCCATGCCCGCCGCGCAATGGAAGAGCACGCAATCGGCCGGGCGAGCGGTCGCAAAGAACGAGAAGACCCTGCCAATTGCATGATGGTTGCCCAGCATCGTGAGGTATCCCAGCGTGTAATAGCTGCCCTCATCGTCGCCTCTCTCGAGCTTGGGGTCCGAGATGTCCATGTTGAAGAGCGGCACGTGCAGATACCTCACACCCGGAATCTCGGTAAGCTTGTCGTGCGCGGAGGCGACCTCGTAGTCGCCTCGCAAATCCACCACCATCCGGACGCCGTATCCATGTAGGCGGCGTTGGTCCTGCTGGCTGAGCATGTCGAGCCCCCCGGAGCGCAAAAACCTCCGGTAGCGGGTCACGCCCCCATCCACCTGGTACCCACCCAACTCGCGCACGTTGAAGCCGGAGGGCACGTCGAGCTCTCGGTCGGGTTCGAGGTCGGGCAGGTCTCCCAACCAGAATCGTCGCCACCGTTCCAAAATGCCCATGTGTGCCAGCTCCCATCCTGGTACGTCGTCGCACCTGCATTCAGCATAGCATATATGGCATCGCGGGCAGGTCGGGAAGCATCCCCGAACCTGCCCGATCGACAACCGGAGCCTAGCGTATACCAGCCTCCTGGAGCTTCTCCTCAATGCGGTCGAAAGGTCCGTCCGGCAACTCGTCTCCCTCGAGCCTGAACTCCTGTCCGTTGCGGAAGTTCTCCTTTGCCACGCTTATCATGAGCTTGATGCGGTTGAGCTGGTTGACCTCGCTGGCACCGGGGTCGTAGTCGACGGCCACGATGTTGCTTTCGGGATGCATGTGGCGAAGCCGCTTGATGACGCTCTTTCCCACCACGTGGTTGGGCAGGCAGGCAAACGGGGAGGCACACACGATATTGGGCGTGCCCGTCTCTATGAGCTCGATCATCTCGGCGGTAAGAAGCCATCCCTCACCCATGGTGTTGCACAGCGAGAGGACCTCCTCGGCCTTCTTCCCCAAGTCGTAGATCTGGGTGTACGGCTCGAACCGCTCGCTCTCCTCCAGCATCTTGTTGATGGGCTCGCGCAGCTTGTCGATGATGCCGATTCCCAGGCCATGCGTGAGGCGCTTCTTGGCCTTTGTGCCCAGCTCCCGCTTGAGGTTGATCTGGTTGGAGGTGCCAAACAGGAAGAAGTCCACCAGTCCCGGCACGTTGGCCTCGCAGCCTTCGGACTCGATGACCCGCACCACGTCGTTGTTCGCCGTGGGGTGGAACTTGACCAGAATCTCGCCCACCACGCCCACGCGCGGCTTGGAACGGTCGTTGGTGAGGGGCAGGGTGTCGAACGCCTGCACCGTGTCTTTGCACAGCTTGTAGAACGCCTTGCGGGACGCAGTGGGAACCTGCACCTTGGCGCGCTCCATGAAGTCGCGATAGAGCCTGTCGGCAGATCCGGGAACCGCCTCGTAGGGACGCGTGCGGTACAGGACCTGCATCATGAGGTCGCCATACAGAAGCGCGTTGATCGCTCCCACAAGGAGCTTGGGACGCAAGATGTTGAACCCGGAGTTCTCCTCGTCGAGCCCGCCCGCAACGGAGAGGGAGATTACGGGGATGTTCGGGTGCCCGGAATCCTTGAGGGCCTTGCGAATGAGTGCGATGTAGTTGGTCGCACGGCAGCCGCCACCCGTTTGGGTGATGAGCACGGCGGTGCGGTCGAGGTCGTACTTCCCCGAGAGCACGGCATTGATGAGCTGTCCGGTAACCAGGATGGACGGATAGCAGATGTCGTTGTTCACGTACTTGAGCCCCGCGTCAACGGCTCCGTGGTCCACGGAGGGCAGAAGCACCACGTTGAAACCTGCATGGCGCAGGACCGACTCAACCACCTCAAAGTGGATGGGAGACATCTGCGGGGCAAGGATGGTGTATCCCTTGTCCTGCATCTCCTTGGTGTAGCGTACCTTGGTGAGGGCCGCGCTCACGGACTTGCGGTAGACCGGGGGCTTGCGGCGCAGGTCGGTGTCGCGCATCTGCTCGGGCGTCCCGTCGGCCATGTAGACGTCCTCGGGCTCGACCTCGTCGGCTTCGCCGCGCTCGGACAGCAGCTCGAGCTGCTCGCGCTCCTCCTCGAGCGCTGCCATGAGCGAGCGGATGCGGATGCGCGCCGCACCCAGGTTGGACACCTCGTCGATCTTGAGCACCGTGTAGATCTTGCCGCTGGCCTCCAGTATCTCCTGGACCTGGTCGGTCGTGAGCGCGTCCAGACCACAACCAAAGCTGTTGAGCTGGATGAGGTCGAGGTCGTTGCGCGTGGCGACGAATCGTGCGGCACGATACAGGCGCGAGTGGTACATCCACTGGTCCACGACGCGGATGGGTCGCTCGGGTTTCATCTTGTGCGCGACGCTGTCCTCGGTGAGCACGGCAAAGCCAAAGCTGTTTATGAGCTCGGGGATGGCGTGGTTGATCTCGGGGTCGTTGTGGTAGGGACGGCCGGCAATCACGATGCCGTGTTTGTCGTTGGCCTCCATCCAGGCGAGTACCTCGTCGCCGCGCTGGTGCATGGCATCCTTAAACGCCAGGTCCTCCTGCCAGGCGGCGTCCACCGCATCGTCTATCTCCCTGCGCGTGATGTGCGCGCCGTGGAAGCGTCCCTTGCCCTGCCTCGCGTCGCGCTCGCGCTGCTCCGAGACGACCTCGTACAAGCGCCGTTTGAGCTCGCGCCTGTTGTCGTAGGGCAGGAACGGCGCAAGATACTCCACCTCGGGGAAGCCGAGCTCGTCCACGTTGAGCTCGAGGGCCTGTGGGTAGCTCATGACGATGGGACAGTTGTAGTGGTTGGTTGCCCCCTCGTCCTCCTTGCGCTCCCAGCGCACGCACGGCATCCAGATGAAGTCGACGTCCTTCTTGAGCAGGTTCATGATGTGCCCGTGGCTCAGCTTTGCCGGGTAGCACACCGACTCGCTGGGCATGGACTCGATGCCGGCCTCATAGGTCTGCTTGGTCGACTGGTCCGAGAGCACCACGGCAAATCCCAGCTTGGTGAAGAACGTATGCCAGAACGGATAGTTCTCGTACATGTTGAGCGCACGGGGAATGCCCACCGTACCGCGACGCGCGTCCTGCGGCTCGATGCCCTGGCGGCCAAAGAGCAGCTCGTTCTTCTCCTTGAACAGGTTGGGGGCCTCGATCTTTCCCGCGCGGCTGCGCCCCGAGCCCTTCTCGCAGCGGTTGCCGGTTATAAAGCGTCGGCCACCGCCAAAGTCGTTGATGGTGAGCAGGCAGTTGTTGGAGCAGCGACCGCAGTGCACCTTGGTGAGCTTGACCTCGAGCTGGTTGAGAGCACGACGGTCGAGCACCGTTGAGACGTCTGTGGAGCCCGCACGGTCGCGAGCGAGCAGGGCCGCACCATAGGCGCCCATGGACCCGGCGATGTCGGGGCGAATGACGTCGCGGCCCGTGAGCAGCTCGAAGGCACGAAGCGTCGCGTCGCTCATGAAGGTGCCGCCCTGCACCACGATGTGCTTGCCAATCTCCTCGTAGTCGCGCAGCTTGATAACCTTGAACAGGGCGTTCTTGATGACCGAGTACGACAGGCCAGCGGCGACGTCGCCGATGGTCGCGCCCTCCTTCTGCGCCTGCTTTACGCGCGAGTTCATAAACACCGTGCAGCGGCTGCCCAGGTCGACCGGATGCTCGCCGCCCACGGCAGCCTGCGCGAACTCCTGCACCGTCATGCCCATGGAGTCGGCGAAGCTTGCCACGAACGACCCGCAGCCCGACGAGCAGGCCTCGTTGAGCGAGATGTGCTCGATGACGCCGTTGCGTACCTGCAGGCACTTCATGTCCTGGCCGCCAATGTCCAGGATAAACTCCACGTCGGGGACGAAGGCCTGCGCGCCGCGCAGGTGTGCCACCGTCTCCACCTCGCCGGAGTCCGCGCGAAGGGCCTCTATGAGGATGCCCTCCCCATAGCCGGTCGTGGTCACGTGCCCAATCTCGCAGTCGCTGGGCATGTGGTCGTAGATGTCGTTCATAATCGATCGCGCCGTTCCCAGCACGTCACCGTTGTTCACGTCGTACCACGTGTAGAGCAGCTCTCCCCGCTCCCCCACCACGGCTGCCTTGAGCGTGGTGGAACCTGCGTCGATGCCAATGAACACGCGGCCGTGATAGTCGTCGAGCACGCCCTTGGGTACGACCTGCAAGTCGTGTCGCTCGTGGAACTCCCTCAGGTCGGCTTCGCTCGCAAACAGCGGGTCCAGACGTGCGACCTCGGATCCCTGCGTGTCCTTGAGGCCCTCCAGAGCCTCGATGACCTGCTGGAAAGTGACCTTCTTCTCGGTCTCTCCCGCAAGCGCAGCGCCCGTCGCCACGAAGAGGTGGGCGTTCTCGGGCACGATCCGGTGCTCCTCGTCCAGGTTGAGGGTAATGTAGAACCGCTTGCGCAGCTCCGAGAGATACTGCAGCGGTCCGCCCAGGAAGGCCACGTACCCACGGATGGGATGGCCGCAGGCGAGGCCCGACACCGTCTGGTTGGCCACGGCCTGGAAGATCGAGGCGGCGACGTCGGAGGGCGCGGCACCCTCGTTGAGAAGCGGCTGAACGTCGGACTTGGCAAACACGCCGCAACGGCTCGCGATGGGGTAGATGTGCGTCGCGTCCTTGGCAAGCTCGTTGAGGCCCGGCGCGTCGGTCTTGAGCAACGATGCCATCTGGTCGATGAAGGCTCCCGTACCGCCCGCGCAGGTACCATTCATGCGCTGCTCTATGCCGCTGTCGAAGTAGATGATCTTGGCGTCCTCGCCACCCAGCTCGATGGCGCAGTCGGTCTGCGGGATGAGCGCCTCGACCGCACGCTTGCTCGCAATGACCTCCTGCACGAACTCGAGGTCGAGCCACGTCGCGAGCAGCATGCCGCCCGAACCCGTAATCGACACGCGCATCTGGGCGTCGCCGATAACCTTGCGTGCGCGCGCGAACAGCTCCTTGGCCGTGGCGCGAATGTCGGTGTGATGCCGCTCGTAGTTGGCGTACACCAAGTGCATGTTGCTGTCGATAACGGCAAGCTTGACCGTCGTGGAACCCACGTCTATGCCCAGACGCAGATGGGCGTGACTGAAGTCGGCGGGATGCGCCGGCTTGAGCTCGGCACCATCGGCAATCAGCCTCACGGCCGGCTTGGCAGCGCTCTGCGCCGCGTTGGACCTGCTAGACCTAACCATGATTGAGCTCCTTTCCCTTCCCCATCACGTGCGAGGAGATCATTGGAATGTCAAAGTCAATGGGACGTCCGTAGAGGTCCCCCGGGCGAACGAACATCAGGGCGGTCATTATGCGGGCCATGAGGTCATCGTCCTCCGTCATGCCCGTCGTGAGCCACCTCACCAACACGCCCACCTCTGCCGAGATGGCATAGGTGAGGTAGTAGTCAAAACCCATTTCCATGAGTTCCGAGAAGCCCTCGTGCGCACGGTCCGCCACCACTTCGCGTACCATGTTCTTGATCTTTTCCACGAAGGCCGGGTCGCCGCCCTCCCCCAGCAGGGCGGACAGAAGCGACCCGTTGCTCCGAAAGTAGGCGAGCACGCTCGTGGCACCCGGACACGGCTCGAAATTGTGTATGGCCTCCTCGAGCTCGGGCAGGGTGATCTGCGAGATGGCGCGCACCAGCGGCGCAAGCTCCAAGATGATCTCGTCCTCGATGGAGGAAACCAACGCGGGAATGTCACGGTAGTGGGAGTAGAACGTGCGACGCGTGACGTCGGCGCGGTCGGTCACGCCGGTTACGGTCACGCGCGCGAGGTCACCGGATACCAGAATCTCGTCGGTAAGCGCATCGCGAAGCGCAAGACGCGTGCGCAGGCTTCGTCGATCGACGTTTCTCATACATCTCCTTCACAGGATGTGTAAAACTACACAACATGTGTAATAGTACCCATTGCGCGCAAGAGGATAACGCCCTACATGGAAACGATACATCCCAGAGAACGCGCGACACGACTTCCAAAAGACATCCGGCCATAGGTCGACGCAGACGCTTCGCGCCTAAATGAACGGTCGTTGCGCACCAATGGGAATGCGCATGTGCAAGGGAGCCTCCAAGACACCCCCGTCGCTTCCGCCATTGGCATGGATGATCCGGTTGTTTCCCAGGTAGATCGCAACATGGCCGTCGTAGAAGATGAGGTCGCCCCTCCTTGCCGTGGCCGGGCTCACGGGCATGAACGTGTTGTTCTCGTACCACCTCATGGAATTGAACGTCTGTGCTGGCACGTGATAGTGGTTGTATGGGTTGAAGCCACCCACCAACTGGGTGCCACGCGCGTGCTCGAGGTCCATGCCCGTGGCATACAGGCATTGCAGGACCAGTCCCGAGCAGTCCGTTCCGATTCCCGGCGCCTGAGACCATGGCTCCCTAAAGGGCGTCTTGGCGCGGGCGTATTCGAAGGCGCAGGCGATAAAGGCCTCGACGCACTGCTCGCGCGTTGCGTTGATGGGAATTCGAGAGGGCATCACGAACGTATGGTAACCCGTCGCATAGGAAGGAAGCTCAACCGAGGTGGAGCTGACCTGCGGGTAACCAAAGGGGTTCTGCCAGCCCACCTTCGTGGGCACGGAAAGCCCTTCGGCGGGACCTTTCTCGGCATCCTGTTGTGCGAGGTCGGATTTCTCGGCATCGGAATCCTCGGCATTGGGCTCGTCGGGCTCCATGGTGTCGGGGTCTTCCGACGTCACATCTGCGGACTCGCCCGCATCCGCCTCCACAGACTCGTCGGAGCCAAGACCATATGCCGGCAAGACGCCTGTGGGACCGCCCGCAACAACAGCCAGCAGCAAGGCGAGAAGCCATGCCATCGATACCACGAAGCCCTTGCGTCCTCTCATGCACACCCACTCCCCACGTGCGATCCCGTCAATCATGGTCGAACCTGACAAAGTGACGATTCTGCCCACGATCGGACCCGAATGTGCACTTTGTCAGGTTTGAGCGAACTCGATTCGCCTACTGCTCGTCGGCAGGGAAGATCACGCCCGCCTCGCGGCGCACGGTGTTCTGCACGCGACTCACGAGCAGGCTCTGGTCGAGCTGCCGATAGCACTCCTCCAGGTCGCCCACCTGCTGCTGGGCCAAGAACTCGCGGAACTCCCCCTCCCACATCACGGGCAGGCAATGATCATGGAACTCCTCGGTGCCATCGTTGAGGTGCAGGGTCACGGCGCCGCAGGCGTTGGGCTGCGAAGCCATGTGTATGTAGCCGTCCGTGCCCTGGATGATGGCGTAGCTCGGTGCGCCGCAGTCCTTGGCGCAGATGCAAATCGCGCGGAAGCCGTCGTAGTCGAGGTCCACTATGCCGCTCGTGTCGATTCCGCGCTCGATGTTGGCGCGATAGCGTGCCGAGGCTGGTTCGCCAAACAGACCGAGGGTAAAGGAGAGCGTATACAGGCCCAAGTCCATGATGGCCCCGCCAGCCTTTGCGGGATCGAACGCGGGAAGCACCTTCCCGGCGCGAAAGGCGTCGTAACGGCTGGAGTACTGGCTGTAGTTGACCGAGACGACCTTAACCGTGCCGATGCGCGGCAACAGCTCGTCCCGAATGACCTTGAAGTTTGGCTGGCGCGTGGTCACCACGGCCTCCCACAGGAACCGATGGCACTCGCGCGCGAGGGTTGCGAGCCCCTCGGCCTCCCGCTCGTTGGAGGCAAGCGGCTTCTCGCAGATCACGTCCTTGCCCGCACGCAGCGCCGCCTCGCTCACCTCAAGATGAAGGAAGTTGGGCACGGCCACGTAGACGGTGTCCACGTTGGGATCGGCCATGAGGTCGTGGTAGTCGACGTAGCGCCCCGCGGCTCCGTACCTGTCCGCAAGCTCGTTCACCTTGTCCAGCGATCGCGGAGTACCCGCCACCGCCACCACGTCGATGCCCCATGACGCAAGGTGGTCTCCCACCATGTCCACAATCATGCCCGTACCCACGATGCCAAGCCTCATGGTCTTTGCTCCTCCCCGTTTCCATTCAAAGCCGCGCACGCGGCGCTTTCCCAACACCAACCTTAGCGCAGGTCGCGCGTCGCGTCTTCCATGATGCGCAGCTGCGCGATGGTCTCCTCGGGTTTTACCAGCTGCGGGGCCCCGTTCGCCACCGTTTCGTACAGCGCGTCAAAGTACAGCGAGTACGTGCTGCGCACCGGCTCCACACGCTCCTCGTGCATGGTCGCCTCCTCGTCGTAGTAGCGCAGCGTCCCCCACTGCTCGGGCGTGTCCAATCCAAAGTCGGAATGCCCCACGGGAAGGTAGAAGTGCTTGAGGTCGCGCTCCTGCTGGTCCTTGTCGACCCGCACGAAGGTGCCCATGTCGCCATAGACCTCGAAGCTGGGCCGTTGGATGGCGCATGTGTAGTTGGCGGCGGCGGTTGCCTTTATGCCCTTGTCGTCGTAGTACAGGTCGAAGTCGAAGTACAGGTCGGGGCTACCCGGACCATACAGCTGACGCGCCTCGGCATGCCAGCGGTCGGGAATTCCCAGCCAAGAGATGAGCTGGTCCACGCAGTGGCAGGAATGCCCGTACACAATGCCCATCATGCGGTCGTAGGGATCGTTCTTTCCCATCTCCACAAACTCCATGCGCCAGTAGTCGTAGTGGGTAACGACCTCGAAGACCTTGCCGAGCTTGCCGGACTCCGCAACCTTCTTTGCGGTGAGGAAGTCGGAGTCGAAGCGGCGGTTCTGATAGCACTGGACCGTGACGCCCTTGGATTTGGCAAGCGCAAAGAGCTCCTCCGCCTGTGCCGCGGTCTCCGCAAAGGGCTTGTCGCACACCACGTGCTTTCCCGCCTCGAGCGCCGTCTTGGTGAGCCCATAGTGCGTCGCTGGTGGCGTGCTTATCTCCACTATGTCAATCGCGGGGTCGGCAAGCATCGCCTCCAGGTCCGTCGTGTACTCCACACCAGGTATCTTTGCCCAGAGGTCGTGGCTAATGTGGCGTGCATAGATCGTCTTGATGCGGAACTTGTTGGGGCGGGCAAGCGAGAATGGCACATGGTAGCGGTTGGTGCCCTTCCCGTTGCCGATAAAGCCGATGTTGAGGATGCGGTCTGCCATGGCGAACCTCCAAATGACGATGCCGTAATGTGTAAATAACATACACCATCTGTAACACTCATATGTCTTTGCTTCGGTAGAGAGGCCAAGGGGCCTCGACGACCCGCCAAATGGAGTACCGCGCGCGTCTCGCGACTCATGTGGCTTTGCAAAAGGACGGGACGTCGGGTACCGTAGAGCTGGGTCAATACGTACGCACAGGACTCCCCAAGAGGTGATTCGCGTGGGCTCGACATCTGTGGCCAGCATCGTACTCAACGCAGCCATTCCCGCGTTTTCCATCATTGCGTGGCTGATGCTGGCCCTAGGCAGTGGAGGAAACCTGGCTCAACGAGGGGTGGAGAGCCTCAAGTACTTTACCGTGCTCTCCAACCTGTTTTCTGCCATCGTCTGCACCATCTACCTCGTCGTTGGCATGCAGCCCAACTTGGGGGTGCCGGACTGGCTGCTCGCACTCAAGCTAGCGTCCGCCTCGTCCGTGATGCTCACGTTCCTCACCGTCGTACTCGCCCTCGCGCCGGTCTATGGGTGGAAGAGCATGTACTCTGGAGGCAACTTCTGGCTCCATCTGGTCCTTCCCCTGCTCGCCGCCATAGACTGCTGCCTGTATGTGCCACTCGGGCAGCTGCCTGCATGGTGGACGATCACCGCAATGGCACCAACCATGCTGTATGGCGTGTTCTACCTTCGCAACATCCTCGTGCATGGCGCCGAGGAGAACGGCGTTACATACGACTTCTACCAATTCCTGCGCTGGGGCCGCAACAGGATACCCGTTGTGATGCTGGCCATGCTCCTTGCGAGCTGGGGCATAGGGGTGCTGCTCCATGTGGTGAGCAGCATCCTGGGATGATGGGGCGCCTGCGCAGGTGGGAACGAACGACTATGCCCCACCGCGGAGCACCACGTACAATTTCCGATAAAAAACAGTCCCTACTCCGTACGATTTGGGCCGCAAATCGTACGGAGTAGGGAGCGCTTTTGTCACATAATCGTGCGCGGTGCCTCCGGTGGCCAACGTCGAGGTGCGACAGCGCCCCCCGCCAAGGGCGAGGGGCGCGCTTTCTAGCGAATGGCCTCGTGGATGTCCTGCAAGGCGTTGACGCCCGAGTCGGTACCCGCCACCTTGGCAGCGATGCCAACGGCAGATGCGTGGGCCGCCGCCATCGTGGTGACGTAGGGGATGTGCGCCCGAATCGCCGCACGGCGAATCTGGGAGCCGTCCGTCTCGGAGCTGGGGTCTCCCTTGGGTGTGTTCACCACCAGATCGATCTGACCGTTCGCGATGGCGTCGGTGATGTTCGGGCGTCCCTCACGCTGTTTGAAGATGACGGTACACGGAATGCCGTGCTCGGCCAGGAACGCGGCCGTCCCGCGCGTCGCCATGATGGAGAGTCCCGCACCCACGTACTCCTTGGCAATCGCCTCGAGCTCGTCCTTGTTCTGGTTCGAGACCGACATAAAGACCGTTCCCTTTGTGGGCAGCGTGCTCCCAATGGCCTCCTGCGACTTGAAGAACGCCTCGCCAAAGGTGGGCGCAAGGCCAAGCACCTCGCCCGTGGAGCGCATCTCGGGTCCCAGTATGGGGTCTACCTCGGGGAACATCGAGAAGGGCAGCACGGCTTCCTTCACGCCATAGAACTTGTAGGTTGCCTCGGTAAGCCCCTCGACCGGAGACGGACGACCCGTGAGCTCGCCCATAATGGCATCGGTGGCAATCTGCACCATTTGGATGCCGCATACCTTGGAGACCAGCGGAACCGTGCGGCTCGCGCGCGGGTTGGCCTCGATCACGAACACCTTGTCTCCCTCGATGGCGTACTGGATGTTCATGAGACCCACCACGTGCATCTCCTCGGCGATGCGGCGCGTGTACTCCTTGATGAGCGCAAGGTTCTTGTCCGAGATGGAGATGGACGGAAGGACGCATGCGGAGTCACCGGAGTGGATGCCGGCCAGCTCGATGTGCTCCATGACCGCCGGCACATAGGCGTGCGTGCCGTCGCAGATGGCGTCGGCCTCGCACTCCAGCGCGTGACGCAGGAAGCGATCGATGAGGATGGGACGATCTGGAGTCACGCCGATGGCGGCCGCCATGTAGGCGCGCAGGCTGTTGTCGTCGTATACGACCTCCATGCCACGGCCGCCCAGCACGTAGCTGGGACGCACCATCACGGGATAGCCAATGCGATGCGCATCCTCGAGGGCCTCCTCGACGGTGACGGCCATGGACGCCTCGGGCATGGGAATGCCGAGCTTGTCCATCATGGCGCGGAACTCGTCGCGATCCTCGGCCAGGTCGATGACCTCGGGAGTGGTGCCCAGGATGTGAACGCCGGCCGCCTGCAGCTCACTCGCGATGTTGAGCGGGGTCTGTCCGCCAAACTGGGCGATGACGCCAATCGGCTGCTCCTTCTTGTAGATGGACAGCACGTCCTCGGTCGTGAGCGGCTCAAAGTAGAGCTTGTCGGAGGTGTCGTAGTCGGTGGAGACCGTCTCGGGGTTACAGTTGACGATGATGGTCTGGAAACCGAGCTTGCGCAGCGCGATTGCGGCATGTACCGAGCAGTAGTCGAACTCGATGCCCTGACCAATGCGGTTGGGACCGCCGCCCAGGATCATGACCTTGTTGCCCTGCAAGGGCTCACTCGCGTCGGGCGCGTTGTAGGTGCTGTAGTAGTAGGCACTGTCCGGCGTCGAGGACACATGCACGCCCTCCCACGCCTCGGTGACGCCCATTGCCTCGCGCTGCTCGCGGATGCTCGTCTCGGTGAGGTTGCAGATCTGCGACAGGTACTTGTCGGAGAAACCGTCGCGCTTGGCCTGAGCCAGCATGTCGTCGGGCAGTGCGACGCCGGGATTTGCCTCCACGTACGCGAGGATCGACTCCTCCTCCTCGACGAGCTCGGCCATCTCCTGGATGAACTCGCACTTTATGGATGTGAGGGCATGGAGCTGGTCGACCGTGGCGCCCTTGCGCAGGGCCTCGTACATCACGAACTGACGCTCGCTCGTGGGGAAGTACAGGAGGTCGATAAGCTCGCCGAGGGTCTTGTCATTAAAGTCCTTGGCAAAGCCCAGGCCATAGCGACCCTGTTCGAGCGAGCGGATGGCCTTTTGGAAGGCCTCCTTGTAGGTCTTGCCGATGGCCATGACCTCGCCGACGGCGCGCATCTGCGTACCCAGCTTGTCCTCGACGCCCTTGAACTTCTCGAACGCCCAGCGCGCGAACTTTATTACCACGTAGTCGCCCGTGGGAACGTACTTGTCGAGGGTGCCCCACTTGCCGCACGGAATCTCGGCAAGCGTGAGGCCGCTGGCCAGCATGGCACTGATGAGGGCGATGGGGAATCCCGTTGCCTTGGACGCGAGCGCCGAGGACCGCGACGTGCGCGGGTTGATCTCGATGATGATGTCGCGGTCGGACACCGGGTCGTGCGCCCACTGCACGTTGGTGCCGCCGATGACCTTTACGGCATCCACGATGCGATAGCTCTTCTCCTGCAGGCGGTCGATGACGGCTTGGTCGATGGTCTGCATGGGGGCAGCGCAGAAGGAGTCGCCGGTATGCACGCCCATGGGGTCGATGTTCTCGATGGTGCACACGGTGATCATGTGACCGGTGCTATCGCGCACGACCTCGTACTCCAGCTCCTCCCAACCGAGAACCGACTCCTCTACCAGCACCTCGTGCACCGGACTCGCCGCAAGGCCACGCGCCACCACGGTGCGCAGCTCGTTGACGTTGTATACGAGACCGCCGCCGGTGCCACCCATGGTATAGGCGGGACGCAGCACGCACGGATAGCCAAGCTCGCGGGCGATGTCGACGGCCTCCTCCACGGAGTACGCCACCTTGGAACGCGCCATCTCGATGCCAAGGTCACCCATGAGCTCCTTGAACGCCTCGCGGTCCTCGCCGCGCTCGATGGCATCGACCTGCACGCCAATGACCTTAACGCCGTACTTCTCCAGGATGCCCGACTTCGAGAGCTCGCTGGAGAGGTTGAGAGCCGACTGTCCGCCCAGGTTGGGCAGGATGGCGTCGGGGCGTTCCTTGGCGATGATGGCCTCAAGACGCTCGGCGTTGAGCGGCTCGATGTAGGTGCGGTCGGCGGTGCCTGGGTCGGTCATGATCGTGGCCGGGTTGGAATTGACGAGCACGATCTCGTACCCGAGGCTCCTGAGGGCCTTGCATGCCTGCGTTCCCGAATAGTCAAACTCGCAAGCCTGACCAATGATGATGGGGCCAGATCCAATAATCATTACCTTATGGATGTCTGTGCGCTGAGCCATAGGACCTCGTTCCCTTCTGTGAATTAGGGCACAAATTGCTAACAGTTTAGCCAGATATGCCAAAATGTTGCGCGGCGTAACGTGATGTTGATAAGACCGCGACAAAAACCACAGGCGCTTGGTTCACTAACCTATGCCGAGCGCAAGGGGTCCGCATGTGACAGGAGGGTTTAATGGCCATCAAGTTCGAACACGCCCGCTTCGAGGCCGCATACGGCACGGCAGAGCAGCTGCCCGAGTCCACCACTCCCGAAGTGTCCTTTGCCGGGCGCTCCAACGTGGGCAAGTCCTCGCTCATCAACAAGTTGGTCGGTCGCAAGGCCCTGGCACGCACCTCGAGCCAGCCGGGCAAGACCGCCAACATCAACTTCTATGAGACGGACGGCATCCGCTTGGTGGACCTTCCCGGCTATGGCTACGCCAAGGTCTCGGGGAAGGAGCGCCAGCGCTGGGCCGACCTCATTGCCGGTTACTTCGACCAGGAGCGTAGCTTCAACCTCGTAGTGGCGCTCGTCGACATCCGACACGACGCGCAGAAGCTCGACGTGCAGATGCTGGACTTCCTCACCGATGCCGAGCTGCCCTTTGTGGTCGCGCTTACCAAGGCCGACAAGCTGAGCCGGGCCAAACAACTCCAGCAGGCCGCCCGTCTCGCCAGGCAGTTTGGCATCTCGCAGGATCAGATGATAATAACGTCCGCGCAAAAGGGCACGGGGATCAACGACCTTCGCAAGCGGATACAAGAGGCCTGCGACTAGCGATTCACCGCATGCTTTGCTGCCACATGAGCGCTGACTTGCCGGCATGGCTATACCGCCTTTGGCAGCAACAACATCGTCGTTTACGTAAACTAGAAAGCGTCAGCGGCTTGGGAGGGTGCCTCCGCGCAGACCGACCGTCAGGGGCGTCCCCGCACCACCGCGGTGGCGTGGTCCGCATCGACGACGGGGGCAGGCAAAACCCCAGGCACGCCAGACGTAAGGCCAATGACATTGGAGGTATCCCCTCGCGGCACTTCGAAATCCCTTGACATAATAAATTCGTCGTGTTCGAAACAAAAACACTCATACCGTGTAGAATGTCGTTGGAACGGATGCCACGGGTGCAAGCCACCCGTGGTCTTGTGATTTCGGGGAGCATCATGGCACACCACGGGGGCAGATTGACGAAGAACGCCAAGCGCACGCTGCTTGTGGTGGAGGACAACGCCATCAACCGAGAGATACTGCGCGCCATCCTCGAGAGCGAGGGCTTCAACGTGCTCGAGGCCGAGAACGGACTCGAGGGTCTCAAGCTTCTGGAAGAGCACTACGAGGACACCTCGCTCGTCCTGCTCGACGTGTACATGCCGATATGCGACGGCTTTGAGTTCCTCAAGCAAAAGCGGGCGGACAAGCGCTTTGACTCTGTTCCCGTGATCGTCGCCACGGCAAGCGAGTCGCGCCACGACGAGATCACCTGCCTCAAGTTGGGCGCGAACGACTTCATCCTCAAGCCCTACAACGTCGACATCATGATGAACCGCATCAACAACACGGTACATCTGCGCGAGTCGGCCTCCATCGTCAACCAGCTCACATGGGACAAGCTCACCGGGCTCTACAGCTGCGAATTCTTCTATCGGCGTGTGGACAACGTCTTTACGACCATAAACGACGATACCATGTTCGACATCGTGTGCAGCGACATCGTCAACTTCAAGTCGCTCAACGAACGCTATGGCCGCAAGAACTGCGACCGCCTGCTCAAAGACCTTGCCCGACGCCTCTGCGACGTGCTTCCGGGCTACATAGCGGGCGGTCGCATCAGCGGTGACACGTTCGCGTTTCTCATTGAGCACCAAAGGAACCGCGCGTGGGTGCGGCAGCTCGACAACGTCTCCAAGGGCCTGATGGGAACCAGCCTCAACGTGAAGTTCGGCGTCGTGGAATGCATCGACCGAAGTCTCTCGGTGTCGCTCTCCTGCGACCGGGCGATCATTGCCGTGGATGGCATAAAGCGCACCTTTGGGGTCGACGTCGCATGGTACGACGACAAGATCCGCCAGCAGCAACTCGCGGAGCAGATCATCATGGAGAGCATGGAGCTGGCGCTCGAGAAGCATCAGTTTGCCGTGTACTTCCAACCCAAGCACAGCCTGCGCCTCAACAGGACGTGTGGCGCGGAGGCATTGGTGCGATGGAT
This sequence comes from uncultured Coriobacteriaceae bacterium, assembly GCA_902793195.1. Classification (GTDB taxonomy): domain Bacteria; phylum Actinomycetota; class Coriobacteriia; order Coriobacteriales; family Atopobiaceae; genus RUG440. The sequence goes on from CADBCS010000024.1 coordinate 25,306, forward strand.
CCATCCCGACCTGGGATATGTGCACCCCAACGAGTTTATACCGGTCTTCGAGCGCAGCGGCTTCGTCGTCAGGCTGGACCTGTACGTGTGCGAGGAGGTGTGCCACGAGATCAGGCGGTGCCAGGAGCTGGGGCTGCCGAGCGTGTCCATCTCGTTCAACGCATCGCAGCTCGACTTCGACACGCCCGACTTCGCGGACCAGGTCGCCGCCCTCGCAGACAAGTATGGCGTCGATCGGTCGCTCCTGCACGTGGAGCTTACCGAGACCGCATACTCCGACAACCCCAAGCGTCTGATCGAGGCACTCAAGGAGCTACGGGAGCACGGCTTCAAGGTGGACCTGGATGACTTTGGGTCTGGATATTCGTCGCTCGCATCGCTCAACATGCTTCCCCTCGACGTGATGAAGATCGACATGAGCATCATTCGCCAGGCATCACAGCTCAACGACTACCGCATCGTTCACTCCGCCATTCAGATGGCACAGTTCCTCGACCTGGAGACGGTCGCGGAAGGTGCCGAGACGCTCGGCGAAGTCGAGGAGCTCAAGGCGCTCGGCTGCGACGCGATTCAGGGATACTATTATTCAAAGCCCCTCACACGGGACGAATTCGAGAAGTATTTGGCAACCTAGGAGGACTCATGACATTGCAAGAACTCTATGCACAGATTGACGGGGACTATGCCGAGGCCGTTGGCCGGCTGCGCGCGGATAGCCTCATTTCCCGTTTCATCTTGCGCTTCCTGGACGACAAGTCGTGCGAGCAGGTGCAGCAGGCGTGGGCCAGCGGCGACGAGCGGGCAACGTTCCATGCGTCCCATTCCGCCAAGGGCGTGTGCGCCAACCTCTCCCTCACCAAGCTCGGTGCCATCGCCGGCGAGATCTGCGAGGCTACGCGCGAAGGCAACGAAGCGCTGCGCGCGCAGACCGACATCGACGGCCTCGTCGCCGAGCTGGCAGAGCTGTATGCCCGCACGGTAGCGTGCATCAAGGAGTATCAAGCCTCGCTCTAACCGCCCAAGGTCCATCCCCCACGTTTTTTTGTCCCGGACATACCGCGAGGCAGTTCGTTGCGTTTATGTACTCGAAAGAGGAATTGTCGTGCCGCAGAACAGAAGTCTGAGTAGATACCTTACGCCCGTCAACGTATGGGCCCTATCCTTTGGATGCATATTGGGATGGGGTGCCTTCGTGATGCCAGGTTCAACGCTGCTTCCCATCGCAGGTCCCGTGGGAAGCATCATAGCCATGGCTGTGGGCACGGTCATCATGGGCATCATCGCTGTGTCGTTTCACTTCATGGCAAAACGGTACCCGGATTCGGGCGGGGCATACACCTACGCCAAAAAGGTGCTTGGCTACGATCACGCATTCTTGTGCGGCTGGTCGCTCGTGTTGGCCTACATCGCCATCATTTGGGCGAACGCGACCGCAGTCGTGCTCATCGCCCGCTTTCTGTTGGGCCCGGTCTTTCAAGTGGGCTTCCACTACACCGTGGCTGGCTACGACGTGTACCTTGGCGAAATCGTCATCACGCTTGTCACATTGGGATTCTTTGGACTCATAAGCTCTGGGCGCAAGCGTGTCATGAAGGCAATCGTAACCACGCTTGCCATCTGCCTTGTGGTGGGTACGGGCGTGTGCCTTGTTTGCGTGGGCGCGACCTTTGGCAACAACCCCGCAAGCTTCTCCCCTCCATTCGCAACCGACGGCCTCTACGTCCGTCAGGTGTTCAGCATCGTCGCATTGGCTCCCTGGGCGTTCGTGGGATTCGAGTCGGCCTCTCATGCCATGGGCGAGATTCGCTTCTCCAGGAACAAGCTCCTCCCCATCTTGCTACTTGCCATCGCTGCGGGAGGATTCGTCTACATTGCCACCATCATCATCTCGGTGCTGGGCACGCCCCAAAACTATGCGAGCTGGCAGGATTATACCAACAGCCTGGGATCGCTTGACGGCCTTCTTGGACTGCCGGTATTCCATGCCATGGACGCCTCGGCGGGCAGTACAGGTCTGCTGCTCCTCGCCTTCGTGGTGATCTGCGCCATCTCGACCAGCCTTCTGGGACTCTATCGCGCCGTCAGCCGCCTCATGCACCACATGGCCAAGGACCACATCCTCCCCGAATGGTTTAGCAGGACCAACGACGACGGCGTGCCGCGCAACGCCATCCTCTTCATCATGGGACTCTCGGTGGTCGCCCCATTCGTGGGCCGGGCGGCAATCGGATGGATCGTGGACGTTACCAGCATCAGCGCCTCGATCGCCTATCTGTACGTGTCGCTTTGCAGCGTGCGCGTGGCACGCAGCGAGAACAACCGTCCCATGGTGATCATAGGCGCCGTGGGAGCTGTCATCTCGCTCATCTTCTTCGTTTACCCACTCGTGCCAAACATCTGGTCTCTGAGCACAATCGCCACCGAGTCGTACATGATTCTTGCCGCGTGGGCGATTCTGGGACTCGTGTACTTTAGATTCGCATTCCAAAACGACAAGCGCGACCGATTTGGCAAGTCCACCATCGTGTGGATAGCCATGCTGTTCCTCATCTTCTTTGCCTCGACCATGTGGGTGCGCAAGACGACGCATGACATTACCACCTCAGTCGTAACCAACATCGACAGCTACTACGACGAACAGTACCTACAACGAGGAATCGTCCTCACCAGGCAGGAATTAGCCGAGGAACACGCGTATCTTGAGGGCCAGTCCATGTCGGTTCAGGAATCTGTTATGACCAACAGTCTCATTCAGATGGCCCTCATCTTGCTGAGTCTTGGCATCATGTTTAGCATCTATGCGCTCATGCGCAAGCGCGAGCGCATCCACGACCTCCACCGCGCCGCCGCGGAACAGAGCAGTCGGGCAAAGACGACCTTCCTCTCCAACATGTCACACGACATCCGCACTCCCATGAACGCCATCATCGGATACACCAACATCGCCCAGCGCGAGGACACCACTCCCGAGCAGATGCGCGACTACCTGCAGAAGATCGACGCGTCGAGCCAGCATCTGCTCGCGCTCATCAATGACATCTTGGAGATGAGCCGCATCGAGAGCGGACGCATGGAGCTCGAGCCCACGCCCACGGACCTCGTCGAGTCCATGAACGAACTGCGCGACATGTTTGCCACGCAAATGCAAGACAAGAACATCGCCTTCAGCGTAGAGATAACAGACATGCGGCACAGGTATGTTTCGTGCGACAGGAATCGCATGAACCGCGTCCTGTTCAACCTTCTGAGCAACGCCTACAAGTTCACGCCAGAGGGCGGCTTCGTGCAGGTTACGCTCGAGGAGATAGACAATATCCCTGGTCAAGCCAGTCGCGAGGACCGGGGTGCCTATGAGCTGCGCGTGCGCGACAGCGGTATCGGCATGACCGAGGAGTTTGCCGAGCACGTGTTCGACGAATTCGAGCGCGAGCGCAATTCCACGGTAAGCGGTATCCAGGGCACAGGACTGGGCATGGCCATCACCAAGAGCATCGTGGACCTCATGGGCGGCACGATAGAGGTGGACACGGCACTGGGCAAGGGCACCACGTTCATCATCAAGCTGTCCTTCCCCTTGGCCGACGAGGCGTTCGCAGCGCAGGAGGCCGTCGCAAGGGAGACCAAGGCCAACGAGGTGGACTTCTCCACAAAGCGCCTGCTCGTCGTCGAGGACAACGAGATCAACCTGGAGATTGCCATGCTGATCTTGGAGGACTTGGGCTTTGCGGTGGATTCGGCAACCAACGGTCGGGAGGCCGTGGACAAGGTTGGGTCAGCCGAACCCGGCACATACGACGCAATCCTCATGGACATCCAGATGCCCGTGCTAAACGGATACGAGGCCACCGCGGAGATCCGGGCCATGGACGACCCCGTGCGGGCACAGACGCCCATCGTCGCCTGCTCGGCCAATGCGTTCTCGGAAGACGTGCAGGCCTCACTCGACGCCGGCATGAACGATCACGTGGCAAAGCCTCTCGACATAGATGCCGTCGTGACCGTCCTTACCCGACTCATGTCGTAGGGCGGCAATCGCCGCCCTACCCATGGCAGTCTGCAGACCACTGGCTACATGCTCATCTGACGATACGAGACACCGCAGCGGTCGAACACCGACTTGGAGATCATGTTGCCCTCGGTGTTGGCGTACTTGTCATCCAGGTAGACCACCTCGCGAATTCCGGCTTGGACGAGCGTCTTGGCGCACTCTTGGCACGGAAACAGCGTGACGTATGCGGTCGCGCCCGAAAACTCGCGCAGCGATCCCCGATAGTTGAGGATGGCGTTCGCCTCGGCGTGGATCACGTAGTTGTGCTTGTCGGTAATCGATTCGTCGGTTATGTCCCAGGGGAACTCGTCGTCGTCGAGCCCATGGGGCGTTCCGTTGTAGCCAACCGAGAGGATGCGATGATCGGGGGCCGAGATGCAGGCGCCAACCTGCGTGTTAGGATCCTTGCTCCGCATGCTTGCCGCCTGCGCCACACGCATGAAGAACTCGTCCCACGAAATGACCTCGGAACGCTTGCCTGGCATTATCTGGCCTCTCAGTCGACGGGCGTGCAATCCTTGTTGAGCGCGGCGATGATGTCTGGCAGCAGCGCATCGACCCTGTCGTTGTCCAGCTGGCAGGTGCCGGCATTCTTGTGGCCGCCGCCACCGTAGGCCAGGCAGAGCTCGCCGATGTTGGCCTCGCTGCGCTTGTCAATGATGGACTTGCCAATCATGACGGCCGTGTTCTGCTTGCGGAAGCCCCATGCCACATGGATGGAAATCTGCGTCTGGGGATACAGCGCGTACACCATAAAGCGATTGCCCGCATAGATGGTCTCCTGGTCGCGCAGGTCGAGTACCACCACGCGCCCCTCGACGCGTGCGACGTTGGCGACCTGCTCCTTGAACTTCTCCTGCTGATCGAAGTACAGCTCCACGCGCTCCTGCACGTCGGGATCTTCCAAGACCTCGTCCACCGTATGGTTCAGGCACAGGTCGATGAGCTTCATCATCAGGTCGTAGTTGGAGATGCGGAACTTGCGGAAACGTCCCAGACCCGTTCGCGCGTCCATGAGGAAGTTCATGAGCACCCAACCTTGGGGGTCAAGTATCTCCTCCAGGGTGAAGTCGGCTGAGTCACCCTTGTCCACGGCCTCCATGAGTTCGTCGGAGATGTTGGGAAGGCCTTCCTTGCCACCATAGTAGTCGTACACGACGCGTGCGGCACTCTTGGCGTCGCCATCGATGATGTAGCGCCCCTCGTAGTCCACCTGGGCATTGCGCGTGAGCTCCGACTCGTGGTGGTCGAAGGCAAGGCCCACGCGCGGGTCGAACGGCAGGTTGGTCGTGATATCGTTCTCGGTTATGTCCACCTTGCCGTCCTGCACGTCTTTGGGATGCACGAACTTGATGTCACCGATGAGACCCTTCTCCTTGAGAATCATCGCGCATACCAAACCGTCGAAGTCGCTGCGAGTCACCAGACGATGCTGTGCCTGTTCCATAGATATCGCTTCCTTTCGCTTGCGATGCCTTAAAAATCGTTGTTTGGCTCCATTGTGCCACAATCCCCAAGCGCTGTGCGCGTGGGAGGGGCAGACGGCTACAGGAACAAATGCTCTATGAGCACTTTTAATCCAATCCCAATGAGTACCAGACCGCCCACAATCTGGGCCGGCCGCTCGTATCGGGCACCAAAGGCGTGGCCCACGCCCACGCCTGCAAGTGACAACGCGAACGTGATTACGCCAATGGCCGTTACCGAGAAGATCATGTTGACGTTGAGCGCCGCAAACGAGATGCCCACGGCAAATGCGTCGATGGACGTTGCGACGGCGAGCATGAGGAACTCGCCCCAGGCGACGTGGTCGGTTGCGCCCGAGTCTTCCTCGTCTCCGCGAATCGCGTCGTACAGCATCTTTCCACCGATGTAGCCCAAAAGCACGAAGGCGATCCAGTGGTCTATGGGCTCAATGAGCCAGAGAAGCTGCGTGCCCAAGAGCCAGCCTATCACCGGCATGAACGCCTGGAAACCGCCAAAGAGCAGGGCGAGCACCAACGCCACCTTTGGATTGAGGCGACGCATGCCCAAGCCCTTGCAGACAGACACCGAGAAGGCATCCATGGAGAGGCCCACGGCAACAAGCAGCAACTCCACCAAGCTCACGGCTATCCTCTCCCCCTCATGCCCCGTCGGTCACCGGGATGGCGCCCGGAATGCGAACGACGACCACTTGTGTTACGGGCATCGCCGGGACGCTGCTTTGCAGAGTCATGCGCCCTGCGTTTACGCGACGCCGCATCGGAGGATGGATGCTTGCCAGACGTGCGCCGCACCTTTGGTTGTTCCGGCCCACGATTGGGCGACACGCGCCTGCCCGACGGGTTCGACGGGCTCACGCTTGCCCTGCGCCTGCTCGCGGCGATCTTCTTGCGGGTCTTTTTGCCCGGCAGCCGGTCCTCGGGCCTGCGCGATGGGTCGAGCACCGCCGCATCCTCCCCCACGTCGATGCCGTCGCCGCGAGGGTAGTTTGGTATCACCTTGCCCATGAGCTGCTCGATGTCGCGCAGGTCCAGGTACTCGTCTGCGGTGCACAGCGTAAGGGCCCACCCGTGCTCTCCGGCGCGACCCGTGCGACCGATGCGATGGATGTAGTCCTCGGCATCGTGCGGAACGTCCAGGTTCAGCACGTACGCGACCTCGGGAATGTCTATGCCGCGCGACAGCACGTCGGTCGCCATCAGTACGTCCACCTCACCGGACGAGAACTGCCCCAAGGCACGCATGCGCTGGTTTTGGGAGCGGTCCCCATGGATGGGGGCGCACGAGAACCCCTTCTTGCGAAGCACGCGACACAGGTGATCGGCCCTGTGCTTGCCACGGACGAACACGATCACGCGCTTTGCGCCCTCACGCCGCAGGACCTCCACCAGCACGCGCTTCTTTGCCTCCGGAGCCACCGCGAGCACGTATTGCTCAACCGTCTCGGCTGCCGTACCCTTTGGCGCTATCTCCACGCGAACCGGGTCGCGCACCAGCGAGCTGGTGTGGGACAGCACGTCGTCGGAGAGCGTCGCGGAGAACAGCAGCGTCTGACGTCTTTTGGGCGTGCGGGACACGATCTTGCGCATGTCGGGCAGAAAGCCCATGTCGAGCATGCGATCAGCCTCGTCGAGCACGAGCACTCGCACGTTCTCGAGCGAGCACGCATCCTGCTCCATCAGGTCTATAAGACGACCCGGGGTGGCGACCAAAAGGTCGCAACCACGCGTGAGTGCCTGCTTCTGCGGCTCATACGACACGCCACCCACGACTGTGGTGGCCCTATGGTGGGTATGCGCGCAGATGTCCCGCGCGACACCTGCGATTTGTTGGGCCAGCTCCCTCGTGGGCGTCACCACGAGCATGAGAGGACCCTCCCCGCGTCGTGCGTGGCCAAGCCGGTCGAGCGCCGGCAGCAGGAACGAGGCAGTCTTTCCCGTACCCGTTTGCGCGGCAGCCATCACGTCCCTGCTCGCATACACGGCGGGTATGGCCTGCTCCTGTACGGGAGTGGGCGCGCTATAGCCCATGTCCCTCACTGCGTCGAGCATCGTCTGGGAAAGCCCCAGCGAGGCAAAACCTGTGGTCTCTTGTTGTTTCATACGCTTCTTCCATCTGTGTCTGCTGGCTCGAGCCAGCGAGCACGTAGCGTACCGCAGTCGCGTCGCCCGCATGTCGCGGTCGCAAAAAGAGTGCATTCTCTTCACTCCTAGCAAAAGGGGGCGACGCTCTGAGCGCCACCCCCTTGTTAAGCCATGTCTTCCAAGGACATTAGCCCTCTGCAGGTTGTCCACCCCCGGTGTCGCCCCCTGTGCTCGGCTCGGGCTGGGGAGCTGGTTCGCTTGCTCCTCCCCCGGTATCGCCCCCTGCGTCACCTCCGGTGTCGCCAGATTCGCCACCACCTGCGTCCGCGCCGCCGGATTGCTGCTGCTCTCCACCACCGCCGTTGTCGGAATGGGAATCCGGCGCGTTTGACTCCCCGCCACCGGAATCCGAGCCGCCCTCGTCCTTGGAACCCGAGTCGTCCTTATCCCCATTGCCCGATTCCTTGGACTGCGACTTGCTCCCGGAGTTGTTGGCCTTCGACCCGTTACCGGAATCCTTGCTGTCGGATTCGTCTTCCTTGTCCTTGTCCTCGTCCTCTTTTTCCTCGTCGTCCTCGTGCTCGTCCTCGCGGGACCTCATTTCCTTGCGCTTGTCGGCCAGAAACGCGACGGCCTTCTTGCGCCTTTCGACAACGAGCTTCGCCAGCTTCGACGCAAGGTCCTTCTTCTGGGGATCAGCGAGAATCATCTTTCGCGCCGCTTCGATCTTGCCGTCGTTGATGCTCTCGGGGTGCGTGGGCGTAAGCTCGAGCGTCGCATGCTTGGGCTCGAACGACACGTTGCCACCCGCATAGACACTGACCTTGATTCCCTCAAGTGGCAGATCGTACATGATTCCCTGGGCCGATATGGGCGATTCGGCGACATGCACCTCGTATGAGCCCAAGGGAAGGGTCACGCCCACTCCGTCGTGCGAGACGTACTGGACCTCGCTGAACTTGTTGCCGTCCACATCGGTGCCCGTGGCGCGCAGCGGCACGCGCGACCCCTTCTCGTCGAGGCCGGGTGCCATGAGCGGAATCGTCACGTCCGTACGTGCCATCGCACGGGAGCTCCTGCCATCCTGAGCCGACTGGGCGCTCGCGTCGTCCGCACCACGTCCGCCGTATCCCGGCAGCAGAAGTATCGCTGCCACAAGACCGCCCACGGCCAACAGGATCGCCACCGCGATTCCTATTAGGGGAAGGGGACTCTTCCGACCGCGCATCGCGACCTTGGGAATCTCCCTAAACTCCGAGGTCTGCTCGCCCTCGTCGGCACCCTCCGCAACCTCCGCGTCCGCGTTGCCGGCAGCTTGGGCTGCCGTGTCCTCCTCGGTCTTTGCATCCGTGACGGCATCCGCGCCCGTGGTGTCATCCTCGTTTGCCGCGGCATCCACGTCCGTGGTGTCATCCTCGTTTGCCGCGGCATCCGCGTCCGTGGTGACGCCTTCGTCCGCGGTGGCGTCCTCTATGGTTGTTGAGTCTGCCGTCTGCGTTGGCTCAGAGTCGTCGGGCGACGCCTCGGACGCCCCGGCATTTGCCGAGACAACCGGCAGCTTGCCCGTGTCATCCAAGTCGGTGGTGGTCTCTTCGGCCTTGTCGTCTACCATGTCGCCTCCGAGCGATCTGGGCACGTACCCGTTACGAATGTTACGAATATACCGTTTTATACCAAACAGCTATCCAGACCGGCAACGAGAGCCTCTTGGTCCATATGACGACCAATGAAGACCAGCTTGGTCATGCGGTCACCCACCTCGTCGTCCCAATCATCCAAGACCTCCGGGTTCTCGGCGACAATGCGCTTGAAGTCGTCCTCGGGGGCAGAGGCCACGAACAGGCCGTTCTCCTGCAGCTGCAGCTGCTTTCCCGCCTGCTCAAACACGTAGGCCATGTCGTAGTTCTGTGCGAACCACGCGAGTCCCTTGGTGCGAATCACGCCCTCGGGCCACGTGTTCACGAACGCCTGCAGCTTGTCAAGCGAGAAGGGACGACGGCGCAGGTACACGAAGGTCGTGATGTCGTACTCCAACACCTCGGGATCGTCGTGCTCCTCGGGATGCTCCATGGCGTCCATCCACGCGGCGGACTCATAGGCACGGTCGAAGTCGAACCGACCCGTGTCGAGCAACTCGTCGAGCGCCACGTCACCTTGGACTGCCTCAATGATGCGTGCCTCCTTTTGCAGACCGCGCACGATGGCACGCAGCTCCGCAATCTGCTGGGGCGTGACGAGGTCGGCCTTGTTGAGCACCAAGGTCGTGCAGAACTCGATCTGCTGGATGAGCAGCGCTTCCAGATCCTCTTCGTCGATGTCGTCGGCCAGCAGGTCCTTGCCACCAGAGAACTCGTCGAACATGCGCGCGCAGTCGACCACCGCAATGATGTTGTCCAGCTCGATGTGGCGACCGCGCATGGCCTCCTGCTTGCAGAAGTTGTCGATGGTAAAGGCGATGGGAATGGGCTCGCAGATGCCCGACGCCTCGATGATGATGTAGTCGAACCTGCCCGACTCGGCAATCTGGGTGAGCTGGCGCGCAAGGTCGTCGGCCAGCGTGCAGCAGATGCAGCCGTTGGTGAGGGGCACGAGCGTGTCGTCGACCTGGGTCACCGCGCCGGTCTTCTCGATGAGGTCGGCGTCGATGTTGACCTCGCCTATGTCGTTGACGATCACGGCTGCGCGCACGCCTTGTTCGTTGGATAGGATCTTGTTGAGCAGGGTGGTCTTGCCCGCGCCCAGATATCCCGTGATGAGCTCGATCTTTACCGTGTTGTTAGTGGTAGCCATGTTCTTTCCTTCTGTTGACGATAGCTTTGTGAGTGTAGCACGTTCGTCAGCAACCGTCGTCCGTCTCAGACACCTTCACGCCTATCCCAGCTCGTGAAGGTATTGCCGCACGCGCTTGGCGGCGGCAAAGAACTTGTGATACTCCTCGGCACTCCAGTTCTCGCGGATCCTCTGCCGAACGCCGCCGGTTCCCACCACCGAGGGAACCGAGAGCGCGAGGTCGCGAACGCCATGCTCGCCCAACATGGGGGAGGATACCATGGCGATGGTCGAGCGCTGGTTGATGATGGCATCGGCCAGATGACACACGCAGGTCGCGATGCCGTACTGCGTCTTTCCCTTGGCGCGTATGATGTCCGCACCCATGGTGCGCGTTGCGTCCGTTATGTGTTGGCGCACGTCCTCGTCCCAAGGCAGGCCCACGGCGGCGCAGTACTCGCCAAGCGGGATGCCGGCGACCGTGGCCCTGCTCCAAATGGGAACCTGCCCATCTCCGTGCTCCCCCACCACATAGGCATTGATGACTCCCGTGCTCAGGTTGAGATAGTCGGCCATTGAGCGCACCAGGCGGCTCGTGTCGAGCACGCAACCCGTGCCGAACACCATGCCGTTGGGCAGACCCGTCCACTCGGCCGCCTTGTACGTGAGGACGTCGCATGGGTTTGATACGACCATGAGAACGCCCGTGGTGTAATACCGCATGATGGAGTCCGTGACCGCATGCATGATGCGCGCGTTCTCGTTGGTGAGGTCCAGGCGGGACTCGCCAGGCAACCTGCCACGACCGGCCGTTATCACGATGAGGTCGCAGTCCTCGCAGTCCTTGTAGTCACCGGCGTACAAGTCCGCCGTGCCCAAAGCAGGTATGCCATGGCGGATGTCACGGGCCTCCCCGCGAGACTTCTCGTGGTCGATGTCGATGAGCACGATCTCGCGCGCCACGTCGCGCAGGGCCAAGGCGTATGCCACCGAGGACCCCACGAAGCCCGATCCGATTATGGCGACCTTCCTGTTTCCCAACCGCATGCTGGTACCTCCCGTCTCCTCGTCCTATGTACCATAGCACGTCGCGTGCAAAACGTCGCTTCTTTGCGATATGGTGTGTACGTACGCCTTGTTTTCCGTGTGTCGGGAGGGTGCCGTGTCCATTTCGAAGATTGTCGTCACTGGCGGACCGTGCGGAGGAAAGACGACGGCGCTCAGCCGCATCCAACGAGACCTCTCGCACTTGGGCTACACCGTGCTCATCGTTCCCGAAACCGCAACGTCGCTCATATCGGGTGGCGTGGCCCCTTGGACCTGCGGCAGCAATCTCGAGTACCAAAAGTGCCAGATGCAGCTTCAGCTGCAAAAGGAGGAGATCTTCGAGCGAGCTGCGGCGAGCATGCCAAGGGACAAGATTCTCATCGTGTGCGACCGAGGCGCCATGGACAACAGGGTGTACATGGACGACGAGGAGTTTGCGTCCACCATCGACTGGCTCGGCAAGAGCAAGGCCGAGCTGCGCGACGGATACGACGCGGTGTTTCACCTGGTGACGGCGGCCAAGGGTGCCGAGGAGTTCTACAGCCTGGAGAACAACAGCGCACGCACCGAGTCCGCAGAGGAGGCCGCGCGCATGGACGAGCGGTTCATCGCGGCGTGGACGGGTCACCCACACCTGCGTATCATCGACAACTCCTGCGACTTCGAGGGAAAGATGCGCAACCTCATCCGCGAGATCACCTATTTCCTGGGCGAGCTGGCCCCCTACGAGATAGAGCGCAAGTTCCTGGTGCGCTATCCCAACATCGACTGGCTGGAGAGCCTGCCCAACTGCGAGCACGTGGAGATCGTCCAGCACTATCTGCGGTCGGAGCCCAGCGAAGAGATTCGCATCCGCCGTCGCACGTCGGGAGAGACCAGCCTGTATTATCTCACCCAAAAGAACATCGTAGGCCAAAGACGGTCCATGCGAACGCAACGCCGCCTCACCAAGGGCGAGTACCACATGATGGCCACGCAGATCGACCCGCAACGCCGTGCGATCCACAAGACGCGCTATTGCCTCACGTACGAGAACCAGTATTTGGAAATCGACGTGTATCCGTGCTGGAGCGACCAGGCGATCGTGGAGATCGAGCTGTCCCAGGAGGACGCTCCCGTTGCGCTCCCTCCCGAGCTGTCGGTCATTCGCGAGATCACGGACGACCCGAGGTATCGCAACGCCGCAATCGCGGCACGTCCCGCAGGCGCGACGCACTAAGGGGCGATGCCTGGGCAAACGGTGCCGGGGAACGTCAAGTCATATCAAGTACATATCATTATGCTGTTATCTTTGCTGCAGAAAGCACGTAGTAACGCGGCCACAAACCGTTTTTTCTCACGCGCGAACCCAAGTTGTGCGAGAATTTGCACGACACCGAGCTAGTTGGGAGCACGCCATGCGCATTGGTTTCGACAACGACAAGTACATCCAGATGCAGGCAGATCGCATCCGCCATCGTATTGGCCAATTCGGAGGAAAGCTTTACCTGGAGTTTGGCGGAAAGCTCTTTGACGACTATCACGCGAGTCGCGTCCTGCCGGGGTTCGAGCCGGACTCCAAGGCGCGCATGCTCTCGGCGCTTGCCGACGACGCCGAGGTTCTGGTTGCCATCAACGCGCAGGACATCGAGCAGAACAAGCGCCGCAGCGACATAGGCATTGGCTACGACGAGGACGCGCTTCGTCTCATGGACATGTTTAGGGCCATGGGCCTGCTCGCCAACAAGGTTGTGATCACGCGGTTTACAGGACAGCCCCATGCGGAGGCCTACCAGCGGCGCCTCGAGGAGATGGGCGTCACATGCTATCGTCACTATCCCATTGACGGCTATCCCTCCAACACGAGCCTCATCGTGAGCGAAGAGGGATTCGGCCGCAACGACTTTGCCGAGACCTCCCGGTCACTCGTCGTCGTAACGGCGCCCGGACCAGGGTCGGGCAAGCTCGCCACGTGTCTCAGCCAGCTCTACCACGAGCACAAGCGTGGCACCAAGGCTGGCTATGCCAAGTTCGAGACGTTCCCCGTGTGGAACCTCGCGCTCGAGGATCCGGTTAACATCGCGTACGAGGCGGCCACCGCCGACCTCGACGACCGAAACATCATTGATCCCTTCCACCTCGAGGCCTACGGCGAGGTGACGGTCAACTACAACCGCGATGTTGACACCTTCCCCGTAGTGCGGGCGCTGCTCGAGAAGATCCAGGGCGAAAGCCCCTACCAATCCCCCACCGACATGGGCGTGAACATGGTGGGCAAGTGCATCTCGTCCAGCCACATATGCCAGGAGGCGGCCAAGAACGAGATCGTGCGCCGGTACTTCTGGACTGCCGTGCAGCTCAAGCGCACGGGTCTGGGCAAGGATGCGCTCGCCAAGATCGAGCTGCTCATGGGACGCGTCGGGGTGAGCGAGGACCACTCGCCGGCACGCGCAGCCGCCCTTGCCAAGGAGGAGGCCACGGGAAAGCCGGCGGCGGCCATGGTGCTGCCCGACGGATCGATCGTGACCGGCAAGACGTCCGATTTGCTTGGGGCCGCATCCTCGCTGCTGCTCAATGCGCTCAAGCGCGTGGCGGACATACCAAAGGACCACTACGTCGTGAGCGACGCGGCCCTCGAGCCCATCTGCCGGCTCAAGACCGAGCACCTGCGCAGCCGCAACCCGCGCCTGCATTCCGACGAGATCCTCATCGCGCTCTCCATCAGCTCGGCAACCAACTCGGAGGCGGCGCGGGCCATAGAGGCGGCCGACGAGCTGAGGGGATGCGACGCATACTTCTCGGTCATCGTCTCCCCTACCGACGAGAAGCTCTACAGGAGCCTTGGCATCAACGTGTGCTGCGAACCCAAGTACGAGCGACACACCTACTATCACCGATAGCCGCAGACGCGCGAGACAGACAGGCACGTTGGGCTGACGGTACGGCGCAAAGCGAATGGCCACCCCTACTGGTGGGACACGAAGACCAGCGTATCGGCATCCGAGCGCGTCTCGTCCAACCTGTATCCGCGCTCGTCAAACGATTGCAGATCCTCAAACGAGCTCACCTCGCGCTCCGCACACCAACGCACGAACGTGCCGCGCGCCGCCTTTGCCTCGGTGGCGCGCTGCGTGAATCTGCCATCCGACTTCCGCAGCGAACCGAACAGGCACGTGAGGACCGCGATGCCCGCCTCCCGCGCATGGGGCACCACGGCCTTGGCATACTCAACGGAGGCAAGGTTCACCAGGGCGTCGCATCCCTCCGCTAGCAGGGCGTCCGCAAGTGCGGTGGACCAGAAGGCATAGAGGTCTTGCGCCCCACCCACCACAAGCTTCGCTTGCATTTCGAGCCGGTAGGCCACCACGGCGTCAAATGGGCGCAGCACGCCATAGAAGCCCGAGAGGATGCGCAGGTGACTCCCCAACCATGCCAGCTCTCGCTCGTCCATAACCTGAGCCGCGATGTGCTGGTATTGGATGCCCTCGTAGGCCACGACGGCTGACGTGCTCGCCTCGTCCAGGTCCATGTGCTCAAGACGCTCGTAGTTGAGTTCCGCAAGCTTGTCGCTGCACTTCCACAGCGCCTGAGCCTCGTCTCGCGACAGTCGGCGCAGCGCCTCGAGCAGGACGCGCGTCCTGTCCATGAGACAGGCCGTGCCCCGCGGGTATGGCGCGCAGTCATCCGTCACCATCTTCTTTGCCGGAGAGATGACGCATCGTAGTCCCATACGATCACCTCCGCGATCACGTCCGGACAACCTTCGCCAACACCCGCCGCAAGGCCAGCTAGGCGACGCGCGTTCCGTTTACGTCGAAACTGAACTTCTTGGTACGGCATACGCCCGCGAGCACGTCTCCCGTCACGGTTCCAGTAAGCACGTAGGCAACCTTGCCGATGGGGAACGGCAGCTTCACGTTGCCCTCAAAGGACACCTCGTCGTCCACGATCGAGCCCACGAGGTTTGCCTGCTTGCCGGCAATGGACAGCGTCGCCTTGCACACGTCTCCCTCGGTAACCATCACGAGGTCTCCCCGCTTCTTTCCCAGCGGGGTCTTTGCCTCGACTTCGTACGTGCCGTCAATCATTCGTTGCCTCCTGCTTCCGACTCTAATACGCGAATATAGTACAACAAGATGGGAACGCAGTCGAAGGCCGCATTCGCATCGGTTGGCCGCATTGCCGCCCCCTCGGGCGCCCTTCTCCCCATAGAAACCATAAAGACCCCAAAATAGCTTATAGAGGAGTGCGCCACAACGCGAGATGTGGTATTACTGTTCCGTTAATGGGTAGGTCTGGCGAATGCCTACCGCTCAGGAAGGAAACTCATGTCTAAGACAAAGACCCACGGGGCTATTCCCTTTAGCATGGGCATGGTTCTCGTAACCATGGGCGTGGTGTACGGTGACATCGGCACCTCCCCCATGTACACGCTGCGCGCCATCATGCATGGCAACGGTGGCTTGCAGACGATGGAGTCCGACGTGATCATCGGCGCCCTCTCGCTCATCATCTGGACCATGACGCTCATCACCACCGTAAAGTACGTGCTTGTGGCCATGAAGGCCGACAACCACAACGAGGGCGGCATCTTCGCTCTGTACAGCCTCGTGCACAGGTGCGGCGCGTGGCTCATCGCGCCGGCCATGATAGGCGGTGCGGCACTGCTCGCAGACGGCATCCTCACGCCGGCCGTCACGGTTACGACCGCCATCGAGGGCCTGCGCTCCATCGACCTGGTCCACTCGATCATAGGAGACAACCAGGGCATCGTGGTGCTCATAACCATCCTCATCATCAGTGCGCTCTTCATTGCGCAGCGGGCGGGCACGAGCTCGATAGGAAAGGCGTTTGGACCCATCATGTGCCTCTGGTTTGGCTTTTTGGGTTTTGTGGGCCTCACGCACATCGGCCTCGACCTCAACGTGCTGCGCGCGTTCAACCCCGTTCGAGGCGCCATGTTCCTCTTTGA
>CADBCS010000025.1 GCA_902793195.1 uncultured Coriobacteriaceae bacterium
GAGCTTCTTAACACCGCCATCGAGAACGTGGTAGACCTGGTTTCTCCCGAATACCACCCTTTGGCGGGACGTGCCAAGGACGTTTCGGCCGGAGCCGTGTGGGCACTCTGCGTGATGGTTGCCATCGTTGGGCTCCTCGTCTTCCTGCGCGCCATCCTCATGCGCGTGGGAGTGTTGTAGGTATTGGCCCCACAACGCGAATCGCCAAAAACCATAGAGAAGAGGAATGCTATGGAAACGAATCACAACGACCTACGCTCTTCGTTCCGCAGTGGCTTCGTTGCGCTTGTGGGGAGGCCGAACGCCGGCAAGTCATCGTTGCTCAATGCCTGCATGGGCCAGAAGATCGCTATCGAGAGCCCAGTTGCGCAGACAACGCGAAAGCGTCTTCGTGCCGTGGTTAACACCGAGGGCGCGCAACTCGTGATCGTGGACACCCCAGGCCTGCACAAGCCCAAGGATGCGCTAGGCAAGGAGCTCAACCGCTCGGCACTCGGCGAGCTTGGCGACGTCGACGTGGTTGCCATGCTGGTCGATGCGACAAAGCCCGTGGGCAGAGGCGACGTATGGGTGGGCCAACACGTACGTGCCAGCAGTGCCACGTACAAGGTGCTCGTGCTCACCAAGGCCGACATCTCCAGCCAGGATCAGATCGTGGCGCAGCTTGAGGCTGCCCAAGACCTGGCCGACTTCGACGACGCACTGGTTGTTTCGGCCAAGGAGCACTTCAACATAGACGCGTTCGTGGGACTGGTCGCCGCACACCTGCCTGAGGGACCCCAATGGTTCCCTGCGAACATGCAGCACGACGCCTCTCCCGAGGATCTTGTGGCTGAGTTCATCCGAGAAAAGGCCTATCTGCTCCTAAGGCAGGAGATACCGCACTCAATCGGCGTGCGCTGCGACTCCATTACGTATGCGCGTGGCAAACACGCCTCCATCGAGGCGACAATACTCGTTGAGCGCGAAGGGCAAAAGGGCATAGTCATAGGTCACAAGGGGTCCACCATAAAGCGCATCGGCATGGATGCGCGCAAGGACCTGGAGCGTCTTCTGGGGTGCAGCATCTTCCTCGACCTGTCGGTTAGAGTACAGCCCAAGTGGCGCAAGGACGCCAACGAGATCCGCAGGCTCGGATACGATTCCGGCGAGTAGCGCGTGGCAAGGCGGAGCACGAGGGCTACGGCCATCATCTTGGGCCGAACAAAGCTGCGCGAGCAGGACTTGATTCTCACCATGATTTCGGAAGACGGATCGCAGGTTCGTGCCATAGCGAAGGGGGCTCGCAAACCGGGCAGTAGACTTGCGGCGCGCACGGAGCTCTTCTGTGAGTCGGACCTACTCATATCACATGGCAGGGGACTGTCCATCGTGACCGAGGCGGAGGTAAGGAAACGCCATACCGAGATATCTTCGGACATCGAGCATGTCGCGGCCGCATCCACGCTGTGCGAGATAACGAGACTCACCACCTATGAGAACGTGACCGACCCATTCCAGTTCCAAATTCTCTCGAAGGCCCTCGACATCATTGGCGCATCGGCGAGTGGCTACAACGAGGCAATCGTCGTGGCTGCCTTTGCCATCAAGGTTCTCTCACACTGCGGGTGGCGCCCGGAGGTCGACACCTGCATAGCTTGTGGCGAACCCTCCGTCTCCCGGTTCTCAGTGGCCGGGGGAGGCATCCTGTGCGAAAGCTGCGCTAAGGACGTCGCGGGGGCTGTTCCCATTACTGCCTCTCAGGTCGAATGGATAAAGTCACTCATCAACTCACGCTTCGAAGTACTCGCCTCCTGCACGATCGATGAGGACACGAGCACTTTCTTGCTACGGCTCGCGCACTCTTGGTGTGCAACCCATCTTGAGGCGCGACTGCGCGCCTTTGAATTCTATGCAGGGATGTAGCCCTTACAAATTTTGCTATGGACGCACCGTTCAATTTGGCGTAAGGTAAGCAGATATTGTACCCGCAAGAAAGTCTTTGCGTCATATGTAGTGAGGAGTGGATATGGACAGAAGATTGCCAGAACGAATTGTGGCATTCGCTTTGGCCACGGCCATGGCCGTCTCGCCGGCGCTCTCTCCGCTGACCGTGTATGCGGACGAGATCACCGGAGAAGGCAATGCGACCGAGACGATTGGCCAAACGGATCCAAGTCAGGGCACAGATTCCAACATGCAGGTTGACACGCCTGCTGGCACAGTGCCGACCGAGACGACGGGCAATGAGGGAACGTCGGGCGAAGAGACCACCAATGCGAACGACAGCCTCGAGTCCACGGACCCCGAACAGCTGGCAAACGAGAACGCCGAGAATGCGGAGGACAACGAAAACGCAAACGGCACGGCCGAAGAGAAGTCGTCCGAGTCTGAGCAGGAGGCTGGCGCAACCGGAACCATGAGCGCACAATCGACTGAGCAGGCGAACGAAGAGCAGACTGCAACCCCCAAGATCAAGGCCGAGACGCTTGTGGCCGGCTCCTGGTCCGAAAGCAAGGATATCGATACCAGCAAGGCCGTCACCTTGGGGACCATAGGCAAGGGAATGCAAGCCATTAGGATGAGCGTTGCCTCCACCAACCTTGCGGGCGGCATCTCATATCGCGGGTGTGCCGGAGGCAAGTGGCTTGCCTGGGCAAGCAACGGCACACAACTCGGCAGCACAAACTCAACGCTAGAGGCACTGCGAATCAAGCTAACGGGCGAAATCGCCAACACATACAGCCTGAGCTATCGCGTGTATGTGAGCGGTCGCGGTTGGATGGGTTGGACCAGAGACGGCGATCAAGCCGGAACGTCTGGCCTTAACAAGCAGGTCGAAGCCATCGAGCTCAAGCTCGTCGAGAAGGGCGTTGGCCTCTCCGCCGAGACCGAAGAGACAGGGAATCAGGACGCGTTTGACAGTGTCGGTCTCAAGGCAACGGCACACGTCCAAAGGATCGGTTGGACCAAGCAGACCAGTGGCAAAATCATCACCGTTGGTACGACTGGCAGGTCTTTGCGTATGGAGGCGCTCCGCATCGGTATCGACGCCGGGGACCTCACGGGCAACATCAACTACCAGACGCACGTCCAGCGCATCGGCTGGCAGAATCCGGTAAAGAACTATGCACTTGCAGGCACGCAGGGGAGGAGCTTCCGCGTAGAGGCTCTTAAGGTTTGGCTCGACGGCGAACTCGCAGATAATTTCGACGTTTGGTACCGCCTGCACGTCCAGACCATCGGCTGGATGGGATGGGGCAAGAATGGTACCGAAGCATCAGGTACCGCTGGCTTCTCAAGGCGCGTCGAGGCCATCCAGATCGCGCTTACTCCCAAGGATGCCGAGGCACCGAGCGTCAGTCCAGCCAGCGCCCTTGGCGCAACCTTCATCGATGGAAATTCCGCGCTGCCCATGTACAACTCCATCGTGAGTGGCAAAGCGCAGGACTACGTTGGCGAGAACAAGGTATCCGGCACGACCGGCAAGGGAATTCCCATTACAGGCATGAGCACCAAGCTCAAACTCATTGATGGCTTTAGCGGATACATCAGCTGTCGCGTGCATCAGTCCAAGGTCGGCTGGGGCAACTGGGCATACAATGGCGCCACGGCTGGTGATGGCAAGAACGCAGTTGAGTGCATTAAGATTCGCCTTGGCGGTGTCGCCTCCAAACTCTTCGACGTTTATTACCGCGTGCACGTTTCTCAATATGGATGGCTGGACTGGGCAAAGAACGGCGAGAGCGCCGGTTCCACGGGATGTTCGCTTTCCGTACAGGCATACCAGGTCGTGATCGTTCCCAAGATTAACAAGGCTCCGGGCTCGACGGCCAACCCGATGGTCGACAAGGTCAAGCACACCATGTACGCAAAGGCGCAGAAGCTTAATAGCTCCACCAACTATGTCATCTGCGTAGATGATGGCAACCAGCATACAGGCATCTTCAAGGGCAGCAAGGGCAATCGTAAGCTCATACATTACTCCCTATGCGGTACCCCTGGCGGAAATGCCGTCGCTGGAACCTTTAGGGTAACGGGAAAGCAGTACACCACCGGTGGCGGTGGCTACTGCGAGTACTACATCACCGAAGGCTTGGGGAGCGGTTCATTCCACTCCATTCTATGTGTTCCCGGAACCTTCACACCGCTCTACGCTGTGTCGCATCAACTGCGCAAGCATGAGACGCACGGATGCATTCGTCTGCCTCTCGATGTTGCGGGATACATCTACAACAAGGTTCCCTCCGGAAGCACCATCCACGTCTACAACGTACATTAGGCACGCCTAACAGGACATCTGGCCGCCTCCTCGCAAGAGGGGGCGGCTTTTGCTCTTCAGTCGTCATCGACGAATGTCTGGGTTTGCGCGTACAATATGGTCTCGATGTGCTCTTCGGTTTGGAGGTATTCATGCATACTGCTTCACGAAAGTTCTTGCTTCTTGCCCTTATGATCAATCTCTTTTTTGTTGCCGCTACGCTGCGCCCTACACCCACGTACGCGTCGGAGATCGGGTCAGATGCGTCATCAATGCCAACAATGGAAAGCGGCGGCTCTCTTGAGGAGCCGTTTGGGGTTCCTCCAACACAAGAAGCGGATTTGCAGAATCCCACACAATCGGACGAGTCTTCTATGCAGGCACCAGATGATGCAGCACAACAGGCTCCCAATGGTAATGAGGCGTCTGGTTCGGGAAGCCAGACCTCAGAGAGCCAACCATCGAGCAAACAATCCCAACTGAGTGCGCAAGGCACCTCAAGCGCAACGTCGGAAGAGAAGACGAACTCCTCCAAACTCACCAACAGCGACAAGGGCAAGGAACTCGTCACATCAAGCGATAAGGATGCCCCCCTTCCCGCACCCAAACTCTCGGGACGCGCATATGTGCAACGCAAGGGTTGGCTGCCCTGGAACACCGACGTCGAGGTGGGAAAGGTGATAACGATCGGTACTACGGGCCAGTCTCTCAGACTCGAGGCCCTTTGCATAAAGGTAGATGGTGACGGTCTTGCAGGAAGCGTTTCTTATCAGGCTCACGTACAGCGTCTCGGTTGGACGGATACTCGTACCAATGGCTCCGTAGCTGGCACCTTGGGAAGGTCCCTGCGACTTGAGGCCTTGCGGGTAGCTCTTACGGGAGACATTGCCAGTTCGTATGACCTCTGGTATCGCGTACATGTGAGCGGAGTCGGTTGGCTTGGTTGGACCAATGGCAATCGCAATGCGGGCTCAACGGGTTTCTCCAAACGCGTCGAGGCGATACAGCTCGTCATGAGGAAAAAGGGAGATCCCGAGCCGATGCAAACGGGGGCTTATGCCCTGCCGTGCGTCTCGTATCAGTCTGGCAAGGTGGGGTATGCATCGTTCGTCAAGGGTGCATGGCAAGGATACGTAAAACCGGCGAAGGTCTCTGGAACAACCGGCAAGGCCACTCCCGTGCGCGGCATACGCGCCAATTGCTCCAACACGGATGGCCTTCCCGGCACCGTGGAATACTGCGCACATGTGTCGAAGGTGGGTTGGACCGGCTGGGCGCAAAATGGCGTTACGGCAGGAAATGGTCGTAACAACGTGGAGGCCGTACGCTTTAGGCTTACGGGGACCCTCTCAAAGCTCTATGACATTTGGTATCGTGCCCATGTCTCAAGCGCCGGTTGGTTGGGTTGGGCCAAGAATGGTGCCGCTGCCGGATCGACTGGTGCGTCAAAGAAGCTCGAGGCGTACCAAATACGGCTTCTGCCGAAAGGTCATGCAGCTCCGGGATCCACGAAGAACGCATGCGTAGGTAAATACTATTTCCTTGATGGTATGACACGGCGGGCCCTCAACTACTCAAGTGGAACCGGGTATCTTGTGATGGTGGACAATGGTTCCAGCCACGTCGGTATCTACACCGGTCACTATGGCTCTTGGAATCGCATCAAATACTGGTCAGCCTCTATGGGTAAAAGCTCCACACCAACCGTACGTGGTACCTACTCCATCGGAGCGAAGGGATACGTATTTGGAGACGGGTATTCCTGTTATTATTGGACAAGTTTCTATAATGACTATTTATTCCACTCGGTCCTGTATCATGAGGGTACACGCGACATCATGGATGGCACGCTTGGTTATAACGTCTCGCACGGATGCGTCCGGCTCGCCATAGAAAACGCCAAGTGGCTTCAGGACAACGTCCCGTACGGCACGACGGTCGTTTCTTATTAGGTTTACGCACTTTGTTCGTTTGCTCATGTCAGGAGGAATCGTGAAACGCACGCAGGTCTTGAGGTTGCTGACCATGGTGACGGCGTTTGCCTTTGTTGCCCTCTTCGCGCTATCGCCCTATCAAGCGTATGGCGAGCAGGTTTCGGAGGTCCCGCCAGTCATTGGGGAAACCGCGACTCCGATTGACGATCCGGCGGTGGAGCAGCCTGATACGGTACCCACGAATGCCACAGATGATGGGACCTCATCGAGCGACGTGGTTGTTGATGGGGAGACGGAATCCGATGAGCTTCGGGATAACGCAGATGTCAAAACGACGGATGCGGTGGTCGACACAGATGAAGCGACGAACGATGCGGACGTCCTCGTGGAGGACGAATCGACTCTGTCCACGCAAAGTGTCGCAAACCAAGGCGTTGCAACTCAGGATGATGGCGAACTGCATGTCACCTATACCGGACACGTGCAAAAGGTCGGCTGGCAGAGTTGGGTTAAGGACGGTGTTACCGCGGGAACGTCTGGCCGGTCTCTGCGAATCGAGGCATTGCGCATTCGCCTCGTTTCGGATACCGGAGCCAATGTAGCCGGCATTCGTTATCAGGCACATGTACAAAGGCAAGGATGGCAGGGCTGGGTGACCGACGGGGCACTTGCTGGCACGTCGGGGATGTCTCGGAGGGTCGAGGCGTTGCGCATCTCACTCACGGAATCCCTTTCTCCTACTTGGGACATCTGGTATCGTCTGCATGTCCAGGGCATAGGTTGGCTCGGATGGGCCAGCAATGGTGCAACCGCCGGGACGTCGAGCATGAGCAAACGCGTCGAAGCCATCGAGATTGTCATACAACGCAAGGGGACCAGGGCCCCTGGTGATACCCGACAGTCCTTTGTCGACGGGACGCATCTATCGATGCGCGGACATATCCAGCGGATTGGGTGGCAGTCCAACGATGATGCCGTGGGAACGGTAGGGCTTGGTCTACGCATTGAGGGATTTAGTGCAAAACTCGCTTGTGGCGAGCATCCCGGCGGCGTGGCCTATAGCGCTCACGTACAAAGAATTGGCTGGCAATCGCAGCGCTCTGATGGCGCATATGCGGGCACTACGGGAATGTCGCGTCGTGTCGAGGCCGTGAAGCTCGCGCTCACCGGTGAAGCCGCATCCCATTACGACCTCTGGTATCGTGTACACGTACAACGTCTAGGATGGCTCGGGTGGACCAAGGACAATGCTCCGGCCGGATCTTCGGGTCTTTCGCTCAGGACAGAGCGTATCGAGACCAGAATACTTCCAAAGGGCAGCCCGGCCCCCTCATCGCCGGGACAAGCGTATGATGCGGCATTCGTCTCCTCTGCAAGCATTGCTTATCGAGCAAAGGACGTGGGGTCAGCTTGGCAAGGAGAGGTGAGCAACGGCAAGACGGCAGGCACGACGGGTGATTCCACGTCAATCGAACGATTCTCGGCGCGCCTGGTGAGCTCCTCGTCCATGAGCATGGGTGATGTTGTGTACCGCATACGCTCAACAAACGGAACTTGGACTGAGTGCTCGGCCGGAGCTGAGGCTGGGGTGAGTGGCAGGGCCGTGGACCAGATTGCCATGAGACTCACGGGCAACATATCCAACATGTACACGATCCACTATCGGGTACACGTGAACGGCGTTGGATGGCTCGAATGGGCGTCGAGCAACGCCGTTACCGGCACTGCGGGAATCGGCAAATCAATCGATGGCATCCAAGTGCGACTTGTTTTCAAGGGCAACAGCCTTCCCTCCAACGATGATGCCGCAAAGGGCACCATCATGTACGACAGGGAGTATGACCAACGCAAGGGACAACCGCTCAGTGAGGCCAACAGCAGACAGAGGGCAATCGTAAATGCGGCACTCTCCACGCCGTCGCCCGGATCCGGTCTTTGCGCCGCATGGGTCGAGAACGTATACGAGAACGCAGGGTATGGCACATTCTATGGAAATGCGGATGACCTATACAACAACTATTGCCATTCCAATGACCTCGGAAGACTCAAGGTCGGCATGATCATCGCCGTGAGCACCCACACCAAGTCGTATCTTGGTGGCATCTACGGTCACGTGGGAATCTATATCGGTGACGGCTGGGTGATGGACAACATCGGGTCGATTCGAAAGATCGCGGTCGAAAACTGGATGGACTACTATGGCACCACTGTACCGCCAAAGTGGGGTTGGCTAGGAAACATCAACATCGCATAGTGTTTGTTTTGTGTGTCAACATGACCGATGCTATACTGCATCGGTCAGTACCTCGTACTTGGTGGCACGTTACACCTTTACGGCCATCCCGGTTCGAGGCGAATCATATGAGGAAAGGTGGTTTCACATGGCAGTGAGCAAGGAGCGTAAGGCCGAGCTGATTCGTACGTATGGCAAGAACGAGCAGGACTCCGGTTCTGCCGCAGTGCAGGTTGCCCTGCTTACCGAACGCATTCGTGGCTTGACCGAGCACATGAAGGCTCACAAGAAGGACTTCCATACGCGTCGTGGTCTGCTCATGCTCGTCGGTAAGCGCCGTCGCCTTCTGTCCTACATCAAGAAGCAGGATATCGAGGCGTATCGTACGCTCATCAAGAGCTTGGGTATTCGCGATAACATCCAGTAAAGTTGGTGGTTCAGGGCGCCTGCGGGCGCCCTTTCAATGTGTGCGTACAACAAGCGCACAGGGCGGTTTGACCGCCCAGACGGCCCGTCTGCAATGGGGCAGGCGGAGATAAGGGAAAGCAATGATAAAAGTTACACATGAGTTCGATCTGTACGGAAAGCACTATGCGCTCGAGTCAGGGGAGTTGGCAAAGCAGGCTACTGGCTCCTGCCTCGTGCGCTGCGGGGAGGCCACGGTACTTCTTACCACGGTTGTATCCAAGGAGCGCAAGGACTACGACTTCTTCCCGCTTACCGTTGACTTCGTCGAGAAGATGTATGCCGTTGGTCGAATTCCCGGAGGCTACCTCAAGCGCGAATCTAGGCCTAGCGAAAAGGCTACGCTCACGGCGCGTCTCATTGACCGCCCCCTTCGTCCCTCGTTCCCCGATGGGTTCCGCAACGAGGTCCAGGTAGTCGCCACCCCGCTGGTGGCCGACCAAGTGAACTCAGTCGACACCATCTGCGTTATGGCGGCCAGTGTAGCCCTCACCGTTGGCGGCGTGCCCTTTGAGGGGCCCCTTGCCTGCGTGCGCATTGGTCGCGACATAACTACGGGAGAGTTCATCGTGAACCCGACCTACGAAGAGCGTGACAACTCCGACTTGGACCTTGAGCTGGCGGGTTCCTCCACCTTCATCTCCATGTTGGAGGCTGGTGCACAGGAGATCAGCGAAGAGGACATGCTCGCAGCCATGGCGTTTGGCCAGGAGGCCATTGCGGCGTTCTGCGAAGAGCAGAAGAAGTTCTTTGCTGCTTACGAGGACGCCAACGGCCCCATACAGCAGCGCGAGTACATACTGGATGAGCCCATACCCGAGGTGCATGACCGCATTGCAGCCCACTTTGACGAGATGAGCGCCGCGCTTAAGGATGCCGATAAGCAACAGCGCACCTCAAAGGTGGAGCAACTCAAGGATAGGATTCGTGGAGAGTTCACCGAAGACGAGGCCGTGACGTGGTCCCGTGCCATTACCACCGAGCTCAAGGCCCTCGAGAAGCATGCCATGCGCCTCATGGTCGTTGAGACCGGAGAGCGTGTTGACGGACGAGTTGCCGACGAGATTCGTCCGCTCATGGTAAAGCCCAACTATCTGCCGCGTGTCCACGGTTCCGGATTGTTCCAACGCGGACAGACCCAAGTTCTCTCCATCTGCACGCTTGGCATGCTCAACGAGTGGCAGCGTCTGGACACCATCGAGCCCGTTGACGGCAAGCGCTATATCCATCACTACAACTTCCCGCCATATTGCACTGGCGAGACCGGACGCATGGGTGCGCCCAAGCGTCGCGAGCTCGGACACGGAGCACTTGCAGAGCGCGCGCTTCTCCCGGTGATACCCACCGAGGACGAGTTCCCCTATGCGATTCGCGTCGTCTCCGAGGTGATGGAGTCCAACGGCTCGAGCTCGATGGCTTCCACATGCGGTTCCACGCTAGCTCTCATGGATGCGGGCGTTCCTCTCAAGCGACCTGTCTCCGGCGTCGCCATGGGCCTCATCCAGGAGGAGGGAAAGACCGTGGTACTCTCCGACATCCAAGGCGTCGAGGACTTCCTTGGCGACATGGACTTTAAGGTCTGTGGTACCACTAGGGGAATCACGGCCATGCAGATGGACAACAAGGCCACTGGTCTCACGCCCGAGATCTTGCGTAACGCCCTCATGCAGGCGCACGAAGGGCGCATGTTCATTCTCAACACGATGCTCGAGGCAATTCCTGCGCCTCGTGAGGATACAAAGCAATCCGCCCCCAAGATCCTATCGCTCAGCATCCCCACCGACAAGATTCGCGAAGTCATCGGATCTGGCGGAAAGGTCATCCGCGGTATCCAGGACGACACGGGTGCTACCGTAGACATCCAAGAGGATGGAACGGTCTTTATCGCTGGTGTTGCAGATGCTGCTCACGACGCTGCCGAGCGTATCAAGGCGATCGTGAAGGTGCCTGAGCCTGGCGAGGAGTACACGGGTCGCATCGTGGGCATCCAGCCCTTTGGCGCGTTCGTCGAGCTACTGCCTGGCAAGGATGGTCTCCTGCACATATCTCGCATGGCCAAGGGTCGCATCGACAAGGTAGAGGATGTCCTTTCCGTTGGGGACGAGGTACGCGTTCGAGTGCTCGAGGTCGACGAGAAGGGCAAGGTCAGCTTGGATCGCATAGACAAACCCGAAGCTCCGACTGCAGCCCCTGGCAAAAGTGCGGGACAGCCGCGCCAGAACACGCGCACGCGTCGACCCGGTGACAACGGAGGTAAGGGAGATCGCCGTCCGCGCCGTCGTCATGAGGGAAGGTAGCACGCACCCCGTCTCGTGACTGAAACATAGAGACGGTCTCATGCATCAATGGAATAGGGGATGCTCTTCCAAGACGTCCAGTGCACGTTTCGCTAGTGGATACGGACAAGGTGGAGGAGCATCCTCCATTTGAGACAAGAATCATAGCCATGCAACGGCGAGCGCGGGCAAGGATTGCATGAATACAGTGCCGGACATGGTGCGACGCTGTTCGCGCATGTTATGAGTAGCGCAGAGACTGGTTTTGCCGTAACATATACGCACTGAATTCATGTGAGGGGAGTGTGCTATGACTTCGTTTTACCATACCACTAACGATATAGCTGTTCTTCGGGAGCGCATCGCGGAGCTCTCTCGCATTCGCACGGGCTTTTGCGCCCACCTCGGATCAAGCCTGTACAAGGACATCGACCGCGACAACGACCTGTATTGGGGACGCGAATCCCTTTTTGAAGGAATCGCCACCTGTGATGCGGAACGCCAGCGCATACTTGATCGCATAGAGGCACTCACGAAGGAGGATGCGGTGACTCCCCAGGTGATGCAGGCCACCCAAGAGGAGGAGCTGCCACTTGAGGTAACCAGGGAAATGCCTCGCATCACCAACGTTGAAACAAAGGCCGACGCCATAGTCGAGGATGATTTCACCCAGACTCCAATGACGGACGAACCGACTATAGGCGAGGTTGCCAACGAGCCGTATGAGGTGGGGGAGCCTGCGATAGAAACAGATTCAAGTGAGGACGGTGACCCTGCCAAATCCGACGCCATGGAAGGTGAGGAAGCGCCTTTCTCCCAAACTATCGAGGTGGTCGACGAGGTCGAGAGTGACGAGGTCGAGACTCCTGACGACCCCCGGCAGAATACCATGCCAGAGGGAGACTCAACGGTTGTCGTTTCGCCATCTGTTGACATTGAGGTCGGCAGTGTCGTGAGTTCGCATCAGGTTGCGATTGATGCCACCAATTATGAAAACGCCATCTCATCGATGCCAATTGTTGATGCCGACATCCCGCATACATGCGCGAAATGTGGCAACCCGGTTGGTGAGGGAGACAAGTTCTGCATGAACTGCGGCTCACCCATCTTGAACGCGCCCCAATCCACCTGCCCGAATTGTGGAAGCGTAATCTCGTCGGACTACATGTTCTGCATGATCTGCGGTCAAAGACTCAAGTAGCAGAACAGCGCATCCCGCTCCTCTTGCGCGAACGGGAGACAATCACAGTAGATGAGCGTCTTATCTGTTGATGTTGCCAGCATCACATGACGCACATCATTTGCACCTACAATTGGTGATTCGACATGTCGCCTTGCTCAGGGCAAGGCCTGCATAGTTACGCAGCATCGAAAGGAAATGTGGAAAGCATGGCAAAACGGCAAATGCCACTAAAGATCATACCGCTCGGCGGTCTGGACGGTATTGGCAAGAATATGACCGTATTTGAGTACGGGAACGATATGGTACTCGTTGATGCTGGTCTGATGTTTCCCGATGACGAGCAACTTGGAATCGACTTGGTGTTGCCTGACTACACCTACGTATTGGAAAACGAGGACAAGCTGCGCGGCATCATAGTCACGCATGGACACGAGGACCATACGGGCGCCCTACCATATCTGCTCATGGACCTGCAACCCAAGGTGCCCATATACTCGAGCAAGCTCACGCTTGGCTTTATTGAGGGAAAGCTTGCTGAGCACAAGATTCGCTCCCCCAAACTTAGGGAGGTCACCGACGGACAATGCATACGGTTGGGCGCGTTTGACATCTGCTTCTTTGGAATGACCCACTCGATTCCCGCTGCACTCGGCGTCATACTCAGGACGCCTGCAGGGACCGTAATGCATACCGGTGACTTTAAGCTCGACCAAACGCCAATCGATGGCAAGACACCAAACTATCAGGCGATAAACAGCTATGCCGCAGAAGGCATTGACCTGCTGCTATCTGACTCTACCAATGCGACAATTCCTGGGTTTACCCCCAGCGAGGCTGCTGTTGGACCATCGATTCGACACATTATAAAGAATGCGCCCGGTCGTGTTGTGGTAGCCTCCTTCGCAAGTCACATTCATAGGCTGCAGCAGGTTTGCGACGCAAGCGTCGCCGTTGGGCGCAAGGTCGTGGTTACCGGTAGGTCAATGATCACCAACACGCGCGTTGCTCGCGAGCTCGGTTATCTGCACATCGACAACGAGAACATTATCGACGCGTTCGAAGTGGATGAGCTGCCCGACAACAAGGTCGTCGTTTTGTGCACGGGAAGCCAGGGCGAGCCTCTTTCCGCCCTCTCGCGAATGGCCAATGGCGAGCACCGTTCCCTGTCCGTATCGAAGAACGATACCGTCATCATATCGGCAACCCCGGTTCCGGGAAACGAGAAGAGCGTTGCCGGCATCATAAACGCGCTCTCCAAGGTGGGCTGCGACATATACGACAAGAGCCAGACGCTCGTGCATGTTTCTGGCCATGGTTGTCAGGAGGAGCTCAAGCTCATGCTTGCCATGGTGCATCCCACATACTTCATGCCCGTACACGGCGAGGCGATGCATCTGCGTGCCCACGCCATGTTGGCGCGCGACATGGGCATCCCATCCGAGAACATATTCGTTGTGGACAACGGCGACACGCTCGAGATGCGTGGGGGCAAGGTACGTCTTGGACAGCCTGTCGACTCGGGAGTCGTCTACGTAGACGGTCTCTCGGTTACCGATGCCGACCCCGTCGTACTCCGCGACCGACAGATCCTCTCGCAGGACGGCATTGTTACCTGCGTCGTAACCGTATCGCATCGATCGCGCAAGGCGCGTGACATCGAGATTTACAGTCGAGGCGTCTCGTTTGCCAACGACGAAGTGCTTTCGGCCGATGCACAAGAGGTCGTTCGCACGCGCGTGGACAAGAACTCTCAGACCGGAATGGGCGTGGACCAGCTAAGAAAGGGAATACGCAACAGTCTCTCGAACTTCTTGTGGAATCGTACGCATACACGACCCATGGTGATTCCCGTCGTCATGGAGGTGTAAATGCCCCAAAAACGTAGACAAAACGCAGCAAAGCAAAACCGTAACAACGGTGTTAAAAAAGCCCAGAACACAGCCAGAGTGGGAAGGGCGTCAGCACAGAACGACATCATAGGGGTCGTTCTTGCGGTGCTGGCTGTCGCCATGTTGGTTTCCCTTTTGCTGCCCTCCACAGCCCTCGTAACGCATGGCGTCTCCGAGGTGCTCACCATATGCTTTGGCATTGGCGCGATTCTGTGCCCAGTATCGTTGCTGCTGTTTGCGGTCACCTTCTTTATCGAAGGAGAGGAGCCCTTGGGGACTCGCGCCGCATTGGGACTGGCGCTCATATCGCTAGCCGTACTATCGCTTATGTCGTTGTTTGTGCCCGGGGCAGAGTCCGACCCCAATCTTGTGCTTGACCCGCTTGTGTTGCGGGATGCAGGAGGTTATGTAGGAGGTGCGGTTGCCTGGATGCTGCTGAGCCTGATGGGTCAGCCGGTGGGTATCGTGTTCCTCATTGGCCTAGCCGTTCTGGGAGTCATTGTGTGCGGCTTCTCCATCTCCGGGTTTATAATCCGGCTTCGGCAAGGAGCCATACACATGGGTGAGCTTCGTGCTGCGGCACGCGAGGAGCGCTCCGCATACGCTCGGTCCCAACGCTTGGCCACTGAGGCGGCTGTCTCCAAACACGAATCGGCGGCAAGGCGCGCAGATCCCGCCCAGACGTCGTTCATTGGATCGCGCCGTACATCTGTTCTCACCCGCCGTCAACCACGCAGGGATGTGGAGAACATGGATCTCCCGAGCGAATTTGATACCGCTCTAGATGCCACGTCCCCCATGACCGATGAGGCTTTTGCCAATGGCGCGCAAACGACGTCACGACTCGAGCGTCGCACGGCAAACGGTGGGGGCAAGAAGACTCGTCGCGCGTCAAAGGACGAGCAGACAACCAGTAAGCCCAAAAAGAAGGGGAGTGACAGGCCCCAGGCCTCTTCCGACGTCACGATTCCGGATTTCCTAAAAAACCCAAAGACAACAGCATCGAAGGGAAGCTCCGAAAAGCCAAAGACCAGCAACAGGACTACGGTCAAGACAAGTCAGGCCAAGGCTAATAACTCGACACGCCCAGGTGATGGGGCGGAAGGTTACGAGCTCCCCCCGCTCTCGATGCTCGAGTCGAACCCAGCATCTGCCGGTAGCGCAAGCAGTGTCGAGGAACTCGACGAGACCATGGAGCGTCTGCAGGGAACTCTGCATGAGTTTGGCCTTTCCAGTAGGGTCGTCGACTATGTGTCCGGTCCCATCGTTACGACATTCCGCGTCGAGATGGGTGAGGGAGAACGGGTTAGTCGAATAAAGAACCTCGAGGATGACATCGCGCTCACCCTTGCGGCCGAGAAGGTACGCATCTTCGCACCCATACCGGGTACGTCGTATGTGGGCATCGAGATTCCCAACGCCGCGCGGCAGAACGTATATCTTGGGGACGTCTTGCCATTTGCTAGTGGCGGCCCGCTCGAGGTGGCCATTGGCAGGGACTCAAGCGGACACCCCGTCGTGGCCGACATTGCCAAGATGCCGCACATGCTCGTTGCGGGAACAACCGGCTCGGGCAAATCGGTGATGATCAATTCGATGATAATGTCGCTTCTCATGCGGACAACGCCCAAGCAGGTCCGCTTGATCATGATTGACCCGAAGCGCGTTGAGTTCAGCTGCTACAATGGACTGCCACATCTGTACGTTCCGGTAGTCACGGAGCCAAGGCAGGCCGCAAGCGCATTGCAGTGGGCTGTTTCCGAGATGGAGCGCAGGCTCAAGGTGTTCGAACGCGCGGGAGCTCGCGAGATCAAGGTCTACAACCGCATGTGCACGTCTGGAAAGCTGTCCGAGATGGACAACCCCCCGGAGCCCATGCCGTATCTGGTGGTCATCATCGACGAGCTCAGTGACTTGATGATGGTCGCAGGGAAGGACGTGGAGGCCTCCATCGTGCGCATTGCCCAGCTTGCTCGTGCGGCTGGCATACACCTTCTTATTGCGACCCAACGCCCCTCCGCTAACGTGGTGACCGGCCTCATCAAGTCGAACATCGACAACCGCGTTGCACTCAAGGTCTCTGCGGGCATCGACTCGCGAGTGATCTTGGACGAGGTGGGTGCAGAACGACTCTTGGGCAATGGCGACATGCTCTTTAAATACCGTGGTCTCAATATGCAGCGCGTTTTGGGCTGCTACACTTCGGACAGCGAGATTAACGGCGTTGTGGATTTCATCCGCGAGCAAGCCGAGCCCGACTACCACGAGGAGATACTCACTGCTGTCGTGC
Source organism: uncultured Coriobacteriaceae bacterium (assembly GCA_902793195.1). GTDB lineage: Bacteria > Actinomycetota > Coriobacteriia > Coriobacteriales > Atopobiaceae > RUG440. The sequence goes on from CADBCS010000025.1 coordinate 16,511, forward strand.
CAGGGCAGTCGCCTGGCACTCCGGGGAATTCCATGGGTGATGATGACGACCCACTCATTTGGGAAGCTGCGCAGATAGTCGTCGAGTCTCGTCTTGGATCCACATCCGGGCTCCAGCGCAGGCTCAAGGTAGGGTATGCGCGTGCGGGACGCATTATGGACATGCTCGAGGCAAAGGGTGTGGTGGGTCCCCCGGATGGATCAAAACCTCGCGACGTACTGCTCGATGAGGATGGATTGGAAGAATTACGCGTTCAGGACGCTAAGTATCGGGAGGTCGTCTAACTATGGAACGGCCAGAGTTCAGCGAGATGCTCTCCGAGCGCAGGAGGGAGCTTGGCTACTCAATTGGGCAGGCTTCTCGTGTCTTGCGCTTACGTGAGGACGTTTTGATCGCCTTCGAGGAAGGCGACTTCGACGGAATGCCAAAGAGTGGTTATGCCCAAGGCATGCTCTCCTCGTACGCAAGGTATCTCGGTCTCGACGCTGGCGTCGTAATCGAGGCCTATATTGCCGACTACGACGCCTACAAGCGGGAGATACGACGTGGGGGTCGTGGTCGTTCGGCAGATGCGGGTTCGGTGAGCTCGAGCGAGAGAAATCTCCAGCCGCGTGTTCCGCGCGTGCCCTCGAAGGGCCTTCTGCCCACATCGGGGGGATATGCGGGTGATATGGGCTCATTCGCAACCACGCGCGTGCACGTGCGTATGCACGACTCGGAGGGCTCACACATAGACGAGGGTGCATATCCGCAAGGTCGTCGCTACACATCCAAGGCACCGATGCAGGTAAGGCATGGCAGTGGCGGAGACATCCAAACGCTTGACATGGACTATTCGCAATACGATGATGACCTTCGCATTGAGAGGGAGGCAACGCCATACGCGGCAGCATCCTCGCAACAGGGCAGAAGACGCACGGCACATGGCGGTCGCGGGAATCGACCACAGGTCAACCGACGTTCCACGAACCGTACCACACGTACCAGGAGAAATGGAGTCACATCCCGCAACGGTGGTAGCTTGAGCCTGTTTACGGGCACCTCGAACAAGATCCTGGTTGCAATTGCGGCGATTGCCGTAGCACTCGTGATCGTCGTCGTCATTTCGGTGGGTTCGTATGTCAATAAGTCCACTCCCCCCAAGTCCGTGCCCGTAACGACCTCCCAGCAACAGAATGACAAGGGGGCGGCACAGCAGACAACAACAGAAAAGCAGGGAGCTGACACGACGAAGGCTGATGGGAGCAAGTCTGCGGAGGCGAGTGGGGGAACACGGTCCAACGCAACCAATACAAAGAGCGATGCTCCCCAAACAGACGTGAACGTAACGGTTACCGTTGCAAATGGCGCGGTTACATGGCTCGAAATCAGCAATGATGGTAAGAGCGAGATCGCCGAGACCGTCACCGGCCCTTGGAACAAGTCATTTCGTGTGCAGGAGGCTATAACCATTCAAGCTGGTGACACGAGTGTCGTGACAGTCTTGCAGGATGGCAAACAAGTTCAGTTTGAGTCAATGGCGTCCGGAATCGGCACCATACGCATACAAGGTCCTGGAAAGAAGGTTCCGGACAAGGATAAGAGTAAGCAGGATGACCAATCGGAGACCACCGGAACCGAAGAAAAAGACACGGGAGAAACCTCATCGGCCAAGATGGGCAATGAGAGCTCAGTATCCACGCAGTCGAACGGCACGAGCCAAACCTACGACACCACATCAAACGAGACGGACTCGTACTCATATGGCTACGATAGCGCATACGAGTACAACGAATACTCAAATGGATATTCAACAGATTACACCGACTATTCATATGATTATTCCCAGAATGGATACTAACATGTCTATTGCCAGTTTATTATTCGTTACGCTTGGCTGCGCCAAGAACGAGGTGGACACCGACAAAATGCGTGCACGTCTTTTGAGAGAAGGGTTCGAAGAATGCTTCGACCCGCAAGACGCAGACGCTTGCATCGTCAACACTTGCGCGTTTCTCACGTCCGCTACGTCGGAGTCCATCGAGACGATTCTGGAGCTTGCTGAGTTGAAAAATGAACGCTCCGGCACGCAGCCCATCATCGTGTGCGGATGCGTGCCATCGCGATATGGCAACGACCTTATGACTGAGCTTCCCGAGGTCGCGGCCTTCGTACCCGTGGAGGACGAGCAGCACATCGTCGAGATCGTGAGAGATGCTCTTGGGATGGGCGAGCGGATACGGTCGATGTCATCTGACATCATGCGGACAATAGAGGGCGCGTCAGCATATGTGAAGATCTCGGATGGTTGCGATCGATTTTGCACGTTCTGCGCCATTCCCTACATCCGTGGTCGCTATGCCTCGAGACCTGCCGGCGAGTTGATCGAGGAGGTTCGCGCCCTCATGTCTGGAGGCGTTCGCGAGATTGTGCTCATAGGTCAAGACACGGGCGTTTGGGGATCCGATCTGGGCGATGACAGCAATCTGGCCGGACTGCTTCGGTCCGTCGCAGAGGTTGTTAGGCCCTATGGTGGATGGATTCGCGTTCTGTATCTGCAACCAGAAGGCATGACGGACGAGCTCATACGCGTGATGCGGGACATACCCGAGGTGCTTCCGTACATTGACATACCCATCCAACACTGCTGTCCGTCGATTCTACATCGGATGGGTAGGGAAGGAAGCCGGGAAACGCTCGCAGCCCTGTTCGACCACCTCAGGGAAGAAATCCCAGGCATGGTGCTGCGCACCACGGGACTTGTGGGCTTTCCAGGCGAGACGGAAGCGGAGTTCGAGGAGTTGCTCGACTTCGTTGCGGAACAAGAGTTTGACTACGTGTCCGTCTTTGGTTACTCACGCGAAGAAGGTACGCGCGCAGCAGAATTTGCTGATCAGCTTGATGAGTCGACCATACTCGATCGTACACAGCGATTGCTTGACGTGACGGAGCAGATGGGTTTTGCAGCCACGGCAAGCCACGTGGGTGAGACCGTCGAGGTGATAATCGACGGCATCGAGGAGAGTGAGTCCGGCATGGAGCTCATCGGACACGCCTGGTTCCAAGCCCCAGATTGCGATGGTGCGGTACACATCGAGGCAGGTGAGGCGAGTGTCGGCGACATTGTAACTTGCAAGCTGGTAGACTCTTTCTGCTATGAGCTTGTAGGCGAGCCCGTAGACGCGTACAAAGGGGAGGGAACCTTGTCATGACAGCATCGCAGAACATGTGGACCCCTGCAAACGTGGTGACAATGGTGCGTGTCGCATTAGTACCCGTTTGGCTGCTGCTTGCCGAGATGTCTCAGCCATCACCCGAACAGATCTCCATTCCCTGTCTCGTGGTAGCTGGACTCTACATGCTCATCTCACTCACCGACAAACTTGACGGGTATCTTGCCCGCAGTAGAAACGAGGTGACTGCGTTCGGCAAGTTCCTCGACCCCATCGCCGACAAGCTCGCCGTCGTGGTGGCACTGTGCTTCTTGCTCGAAGTGGGACAGGTAAGTGCTTGGGTGCTGCTCGTCATAGTATCGCGCGAATTCCTCGTAAGCGGACTTCGCATGGTAGTTGCCAGCGAGGGGGTGGTCGTTGCCGCTTCCAATCTTGGCAAGTGGAAGACTGCGATTACCATGATCGCCATATGCGGGCTCTTGCTGGTACGCAGCATTCCCCAAGTCACGTTCGTTGGAATCGAGCCCCATATCATCTTTGACGTCTTGCTCTGGGTGGCAGTTGGTCTGACCGCATGGTCTGGCATAGACTACTTCGTGTCGTGTTGGCCCTATGTGAGCGGGTCGAGCAACGACGCGTAGAAAATATTCTCGTTTAGCATGCTGTTCCCATGTTCGTTCTATTGTTTTCGTCAACATGCAGGTAACGGGCAGTGCTCCATGAACTCCACGCATCGATGTGCGCATTTGCCGGGAGTTGCGTGCGCAATTGCACTTTTGTCCCTTGCTAGAATCACGTCATGATAGCTTGCAACGAACAATAGTTCGTTGTATCATGCGATTGCACGAGAGAAAGGGATTAACATGGCTCGTACCAAAAGCAGTAGTCGCGAGATTCAACCACGTACCTATGGCGAGGAGCGGGAAAAGGTAATTGAGAGCACCACAAAGGAGATAGAGAAGCGCTTTGGCAAGGGCGCCATCATGAAGTTCGGCGATGGTGGACCCGAGCTCGAGGTGGAGGCCATTCCAACCGGCTGCCTTTCCCTCGACGCAGCTCTCGGTATTGGTGGCGTGCCCCGTGGTCGCATCATAGAGATATTTGGGCCCGAGTCATCGGGAAAGACCACTCTTTCCTTGGAGATCCTTGCGGAAGCACAGGCAGCTGGTGGTGTAGCCGCCTTCATCGATGCGGAGCATGCACTTGACCCTGGGTATGCCGCACGTATTGGTGTAGACATCGACGAGGTGCTCATCTCGCAGCCAGATACTGGCGAGCAGGCGCTGGAGATTTGCGACATGCTGGTACGCTCAGGGGCGATAGATGTAATTGTCATTGACTCCGTTGCCGCACTTACGCCACGCGCCGAGCTTGAGGGAGAGATTGGCGACACCACTGTGGGTCTTCAGGCGCGTCTCATGAGTCAGGCACTCAGGAAGTTGGCGGCGTCTCTATCCAAGTCCAAGACGACCTGCATCTTCATCAACCAGCTGCGCGAGAAGATTGGCGTCATGTTTGGCAATCCCGAGACAACTCCCGGTGGAAGGGCACTCAAGTTCTTCTCGTCGGTGAGGATGGACATTCGTCGAATCGACAGCATAAAGCACGATGGCGAGATCACGGGCGTGCGGACACGAGTAAAGGTGGTCAAGAACAAGGTCGCACCACCATTCAAGCAGGCTGAATTCGACATCATGTATGGTACGGGCATCTCGAAGGAAGGCTCAATCCTCGACACGGCAGTCGAGTACGACATCGTACACAAGGCTGGATCGTGGTACACATACGGGGACGAGCGGCTCGGACAAGGACGTGATGCGGCAAAGGCTTCCCTGTTACAGAACCCCGACCTGCTCGCAACCATTGAGCATCAGGCACGTGTTGCGTGCGGACTCGAGCTTGGGGACGAGCGCGTTGGCGAGCCAGACATGGATATGTCAGACTACACGATCTCAGATGAGGCTGTACAAGAGTAATGTGTTCCGAGAAGACTTTCTCGTGGCATGTGCTCAACGAGGAGAGGTCCCGCCGACAAGTCGGCGGGACTCGTCCGCTTGACACCCTCGTAGTGGTACATGGCGATGAGATAGAAACGCGCAAGGTACCTACGTCGGTTGGGCGTGCCATACGCAAGGACCCACAATTACGCGACAAGCAGTTTTCCACCGCGCAGGAAATGCTCGAATGTCTAGGACATGTATGTCGGTCTTGTGCGATGCAGAGTTGTCTGCGTCTTTTGCAGAAGCGGGACTACTCCACAGGGGAGCTTATGAGCAAGCTGCGTACGTACGGATTCGACGCAAGGGTATGCTCGACTGTCGTTGAAGATCTTGAGAAATCGGATCTGGTGAGCGATACGCGCTTTGCAGAGGTCTTCTCTCGCACCAAGGCTCGTTCGGGATGGGGTCTTGGACGCATCGAATACGAGCTTGGAAGGCGTGGGGTGGACACAACCACCTTGGAGGATTGGCCCCACGCGTACATAGACCCAACGCACGAGCTCGATCGCGCGTTGAGCGTGGCGGAGAGAAAGCGTGTTAGGCCACCGAACGAATACGCGAAACTCGTGCGCTTCCTCATGGGGAGGGGCTTTGCCCAAGGCGTCGCCATGAAGGCTGCGCATCACGTGCTCGATCAGAATTGAGTTTTCGTGATGTTTTTTTACTGAGTTCACAAACGATCGTTTTTACGTCGTTTGACATGCTTATCTATCGATTCTAGTATTGAACTGTCATTTGAGACTTCCTTGTCCGCTGCCATGCGCAACGGATTGTTGTTTTTGTTGTATTGACAAAATGCAATATTCTTGTCGGCACGGGTGCTTGGACGTACCTCGGATGGCGATTGCCATGCGGCACATGTCGCGTGGCTCTTTACAGATGCATCTAACTTGCCAAATTGAGGAGCCGTGATGACAGGAATACTAATTGGGGTGCTAGTCGGTATAGCTGCAGGAGCTCTTATCGCCTATTTCCTCGTAACCAACAAGGACAACGAGCGTGTGATGGAGGCCGAGCGCAAGATCGAGCAGGCGAACGTGGAGGCTGCAAGGATTGCCGCCGATGCCCAGAGTCTCGCCGAGACGGCACGCAAGACAGCGCTTCTCGAGGCAAAGGAAGAAACCCTCAAGATGCGTCAGGACATCGAGAGCGAGGAAAAGAAGCGCAAGGGAGAGCTCCAACGCATGGAGAACCGTATCATGCAGCGCGAGGAGTCCCTTGACAAGCGCAACAATGCGCTCGATAAGCGAGAGGGACAGCTCTCTAACCTCCAAAGCTCCTTGGACAGGCGCCGCAACGAGGTGGATAAGCTATATGCCAGCCAAGAAGCCGAGCTCGAACGAATTTCGGCACTCACCAAGGAAGAAGCCCACCAGGAGATTCTTAACCGTGTGCGCGAGGAAACCATCCGAGACGAAGCCCAGATACTTCGCGAGTCCGAGCAACGTGTGAGGGCCCAGGCCGACAAGACCGCGCGCGAGATAGTTTCCACCGCCATCCAGCGCTGCGCCGCCGATCAGGCTGGTGAGATTACCGTTACCTCCGTCCACATTCCGTCTGACGACCTGAAGGGCCGCATCATTGGACGTGAGGGACGCAACATACGTACGTTCGAGCAGGTCACGGGTGTCACGCTCGTAATCGACGATACCCCCGAAACGGTCATCCTGTCGAGCTTTAGCCCTGTGCGTCGTGAAACCGCACGCGTGACGCTCGAAAACCTCATCGCCGACGGGCGCATTCATCCTGCACGTATCGAAGAGATGTACAAGAAGGCCGAGAAGCTCGTTAACGAACGCATACAAGAGGCCGGCGAACAGGCAGCATTCGATGCCGGCATCCATGACCTGCATCCAGAGCTCATCAAGACCCTTGGCTCACTGCGCTATCGCACCTCATTTGGCCAAAACGTACTGCAACACTCCGTCCAGGTCTCCGCTCTCTGCGGCACCATGGCATCCGAGCTCGGTCTCGACTCGGCCTTTGCCAAGCGCGCCGGTCTGCTGCACGACCTTGGCAAGGCAATTGATCACGAGGTTGAGGGTCCGCATGCCATCATCGGCGCCGACTTGGCGCGTCGCTACGGTGAGCGCCCGAGCATCGTGCATGCCATCGAGGCCCATCATGGCGACGTGGAGCCAGACACCGTACTCGACGTGCTGGTGCAGGCCGCAGACGCAATCTCCGCAGCTCGCCCCGGCGCACGCAGGGAATCTGCCGAGGCATACATCAAGCGACTGGAGAAGCTCGAGCAGATCTCCAACGCGCACGATGGCGTAGAGCGCACCTATGCCATGCAGGCAGGCCGCGAGCTCCACGTTATGGTTGAACCGAGCAAGATCTCGGACGCCCAGGCAACGGTTCTCGCCCACGACATCGCAAAGCAGATCGAGGATGAAATGGAATATCCCGGCCAGGTGCGCGTAGTCGTAATTCGAGAGTCTCGCGCCGTCGATATAGCGAAGTAATACGGTGACCACAGCACGCTCAGCATCAAACGACGACCTTCTGGAGTTCGTCTCATCTCTTTCCGGTGGGGATGGCCTGCGCGTGGAGGAGTCGTTGGGTGACGGATTCGTTCGGCTGCGAATATCGGAAGCCGAGCGCAGACAAGCGAAGCATGACATCCGTTGTGTTGAGGATGCGGCGATTGAGCTCCTGCGCAACTCGCGTGACGCAGGAGCCACGCGCATATATGTCGCGTCTTCAAGAGAGGGCAATGTAAGAACTCTCACGATCGCGGACAATGGATCGGGCATACCGAATCACATGCAGTTGCGGGTTTTCGACGCTCGTGTAACGTCAAAGCTCGATACCATGCTAGTGGATAGGTGGGGCGTGCATGGTCGGGGCATGGCACTTTTCTCGATACGCGAAAACGCCTTGTCGGCACGGGTCGTTTCGTCGGGCATCGGCATGGGATGTGTCATACAGATTGCCTTCGACGTTCGAAACACGAGGGAACGCGCAGACCAATCCACCTGGCCCGAGGTAACCGGTCCTGACACCAAGCATCCTGGCATACGCGGGCCAAGAAACATCGTCCGTTCCTGCGTGGAGTTCGCTCTCGAATCCGCATCGCAGTGCAACGTATATGTCGGGCTTCCCTCGGAGGTCGTGGCAACCATGCGAAGGCATGCGCTCTACCAAGCTGATTACCGGACTGCCACAAACGACGATGCGTTCGACGAGTCTATAGTGCTTGTGGACAGGCCGGGGCAGGCATGCGACGCGCGTGATCTTGCGCAGATTGCCGCAAACATGGGGTTGGAGATGTCCGAGAGAAACGCACATCGCATTCTACGCGGCGAAATCGCACCACTCAAGAACGTTTTGGATGTTGTTGGTGCGACGGAAAGAGGAGGGGGGAAACGTGTGGCACGCATGAATGGTCGCCAGCGCGTACTTCCCCTGTCCGAGAGCGAACGTGCTGAGATAGGGGAGGCTGCAAGAGACGCCTTTGCTCGTATCGCGGAGCATTATTACGTACTTCCTGCCGGCATGCCTAGCGTCAGGTGCTCGGACGGTCGTATCGTGGTGAGCATTCCCTATGCAGATGATGACTAGCGCAACGATTCGCAGTGCACGTGAGGCCTCTGGTCAGTTTATTTGGGATTTCCGCGCATGTGATTACGCTTGTGCCGTAAGTATGTGACTACCTCATGAGTATTTTTCAATATGTTTTTACCTATTGTGCAGTCTTTGCTTTTCTTTTTTCGAGGTACTGTGTAGAATTGAAACGTTGTTTGAGCATCGAAGCAAAAACGAACGATAGGCGCGACTGCGCCTGGGAGTAGAACCATGGATTTTCTAAAGGTATCCAGCAAATCTTCGCCAGCTTCTGTGGCAGGCGCCATCGCAGGCATGGTCAAGGATGGTGTCCCCGTAAACATTCAATGCGTGGGCGCAGGCGCCGTCAATCAAGCCACTAAGGCAATCGCAATTGCGCGAGGCTTCCTTATCCCCACCGGCGTTGATATTTCCTGCGCACCAACGTTTTCCGACATCGAGATAGGAGGGGAGAGCAGGACGGCAATCCGAATTGCCATCTATGTGCACGACATCTCGCGCCAATCTTCGGCCCCCTCAATATCTGGTGGCAGGGCCTCTGGGGAGAACGTCCTTTAATGACGACTGGCCAAGCACTTGTTGGAAAGACATATCTGGTACGCACTTTTGGCTGCCAAATGAACTTGCATGACTCCGAGCGCGTGAGGGGCACGCTTGAGTCCTGTGGTTGCATAGAGACACATGACATGTCGGATGCCGATATCGTGGTCTTTATGACGTGCTGCGTGCGCGAGCATGCCGACACCAAGCTCTACGGCCAGGCAACGTCGCTCGTGAGCTTGCCCGCACCTCCTGGCGGGAGACGCATCGTTGCCATTGGCGGATGCATCGCCCAACGTGACGGCCAGAGGATTCGTGCGAACATCCCCAACGCAAACGTTGTCTTTGGCACTGGCGCGCTTGCTGCCCTCCCAGGTCTTCTGGAGAATGCATTTGCCTCGGATGGAAAGCAGGTCCTAACGGATACGAGCGAAGGCGCATACGGCTTCTCCTCTGATTTGCCCTCCAAGCGCGACCACCAGTTCCGTGGGTGGGTTCCCATCATGACGGGGTGCAACAATTTCTGCACGTACTGCATTGTCCCGCACGTGCGCGGACGAGAGGTGAGTCGGCCCCTCGATTCCATCGTGCGCGAGTGCTCCCAACTGGTTGAGACGGGAACTCGAGAGATAACGCTGCTTGGGCAAAACGTCAACTCGTATGGGCGGGACCTCTATGGTGATCCCATCTTTGCGAAGTTGCTCGATGAGGTGTGTGCAACTGGCATAGAGCGCCTGCGCTTCACGTCTTCGAACCCAAAGGATCTCAACCAAGACGTGATTGACGCCATGGCAAGAAACGAAGCCGTAATGCCACACCTTCACTTGGCCGTACAGAGTGGATCCACAAGGATACTCAAGGCCATGAACAGAAGGTATACGCGAGAGCAATATTTGGAACTCGTTAGGTCTCTCAGGGACGCAATGCCCGATCTTGCCCTATCGACCGACGTCATTGTCGGTTTTCCCGGCGAACGTGAGTCCGACTTCCTCGACACGCTCACCATGATGTGTGAGGTGGGCTTTGCGTCTGCATATACCTTCATCTACTCCAAGCGGCCCGGTACACCTGCCGCCAGAATGATCGACGAGACCCCGCGCTCAGTCATACAGAGCCGTTTTGACAGCCTCACGTCTGTGGTGGCGCGTCTGTCATACGACTCAAACCAGCTTGACCTCCACAACGATGTGGAAGTGCTCGTCGAGGGCACTTCAAAACGATCGGATCGAATTATGGTGGGACACAGCAGAAAGAATCAAACGGTTCACTTTCCGCTTCCGGATGGAGCCAGCTCTTCCGATTACGTTGGAAAGCTGGTGGACGTTCATGTAAACCAAGCACGCACTTGGTACCTGAGCGGAAACGCCATGGGTGTTCCCCGATGAGTCTTACTCGCGTTGTCTGCGTCGTTGGGCCCACCGGTTCGGGAAAGAGCGCACTCGCAGAGCGGGTCGCTGCTGGGCTTGACGGCGAGATCATATCAATAGATGCCATGCAGGTGTATCGAGGCATGGACATCGGCACCGCCAAAACGCCACGTGCGGCGCGCTCGTGCGCGCTGCATATGGTGGACATCGTAGACGTGCGCATACCCTATTCTGTATCGCTCTTCCAACGAGACGCTCGCATGTGCGTCGATGACGTGTCGGCACGCAATCGGGTCCCCATCCTCTGCGGTGGAACGGGGTTGTATCTGGATGCCGTAATCGACGAAATGTCCTTCCCAAAAGGCGGGCAGGAAAGTGCCAACAGGGTTCGCTATGAGGCGTATGCCGCGGCGCATGGGTCTGATGCGCTGCACGACCTTCTGCGTCAACGCGACGCTCGCAGCGCAGCCCTCATCCACCCGAACAACCGTAGGAGGGTTGTGAGGGCCTTAGAGATGCTCGATGAGGGCAAATCTTATGCCGTGCACCACGAGGGTCTCAAATCCCGCGAGAAGCACTATGATGCCGTGATATGGGGCATAGAGATTGATCGTATCGTCTTGTACAAGCGGCTTGACGCTCGTGTGGATGACATGATTGCGCAGGGGTTGGTGGACGAGGTCCGTCGACTGGCGGGTCAGGGACTTAGGGAATCCGCCACGGCATCGCAGGCAATCGGCTACAAGGAGATTCTGCAATACATAGACGGACGAATCGATCTGGAGGACGCCACATCGCTCATCAAGCGAAACACCAGACGTTACGCGAAGCGTCAATGCTCATGGCTCAAGAGGGATGGTCGCGTACGCTGGCTCGACGCCAACCACATGACGATCGACCGAATGGCCGATCGCATTTGCCATGAATGGAGGACATCATAGCAATCGTCGACATACGGGCCGAGTCACAGAAGAGGGAAAGCGCGATTCTGGTGGGAGTGGACCGGCCAGGTCTTGATTGGCCCATCGAAGAGTCATTGGAGGAGTTGGGAAGACTTGCGGAGACCGATGGGGCCATGGTTGTCGATACATGCGTGCAAAGGCTCAACAGGCCTGTGGCAAAGACGTATATTGGCTCTGGCAAGGCACTTGAGCTTGCCGAGCTTGCGCACTCCCTCGACGCCGGTGTGATTGTCTTCGACGACGAGCTAACACCCTCACAGCAAGCAAACCTCGAGAGAATCGTTGGACATAAGGTCAAGGTAATAGACCGAACGGCATTGATACTGGACATCTTCGCGCGACATGCAACGACCAAGGAGGGACGTCTTCAGGTACGGCTGGCACAGAACCAGTATTTGCTCCCACGACTGCGTGGCATGTGGAGCCATCTGGTACGCGAGCAGACGCGTGGTGGGATCGGCAGCCGCTTTGGTCAGGGCGAGAGTCAGCTCGAAGTGGACAGAAGGCTTGTGAGGAAACGAATAACCGCACTTCAGCACGAGCTAAGGATGCTTGAGCGCAGGCGTACCACGCAAAGCAAAACGCGACACGAAGCCGGAATCTATCGGGTCGCCTTGGTGGGCTATACCAATGCGGGGAAATCCACGCTTCTCAACAAGCTCACTGGGTCTACCGTATACGCAAAGGACGAGCTCTTCGCCACGCTCGACCCCACGACTCGATCAATTACCCTCCCGGAAGGAAAGCGGATTACCCTCACCGACACGGTTGGCTTTATTCAAAAGCTTCCAACCATGCTGGTCGAGGCGTTTAAGTCTACGCTTGCAGAGGCAAAGTCGGCACAGCTGTTGCTGCTTGTGGTGGATGCGTCCGACAAGAACAGCGACATGCAGGTCAAAGCCGTAAAGGACATCCTCATCGAGCTTGGTGCCGATTCAATGCCGTGCGTGCCCGTCTACAACAAATGTGACCTTTTGTCGCGGGATGAGCAGAATGCCATACGCGTTTCACATCCCGACGCGGTACTCATTTCTGCCCAGAACGGCAACGGGCTTGATTCGCTCACGCACCGCATCGCATACGAGGCCTCTAAGGACGAGCGAACGGTTACGGTGCGCATACCCTTTACGTGCGGAAAGCTCATTCAGATGGTGCACGAGCGTTGTCGCATCATACGAGAGGAGTACGGAACAGAAGGCTATTTGGCGACAATATGCGTTGACGATCAGGCATATGCTGCGGTGGAACAATATCTTGTGGCATGAAAGCCGCCGCTCGTCTGTTAAGACACTGGCAGATGCCCAGTTACCAACGAGATAACGGCCAGCAAAACAGGTTGGTGGGCGACGTAGACCAACAGCGAGTGTCGCCCCACAAATTCGAGCGGAGGAAACCCGCATCGTCGAATTGCCTTGGCAAACCCGCGCACAAGCCACCATCTGCCAAGCGCGCACCCTGATAGATAGAGCAGCGTATAGGGGATGGGAGGATAGTAGTCGGACGACACGAACCCAGGACCTGGGAATCCAAGGAAGGCAAGGGCCTTGCAGTTGTATAGAGCCCTAGGCATGGGACACGTGTAGTCGCCGATGCCCACATACCCGACTGGCACCGAATACGCGAGCAAGAAAAGGACAAAGAGCACACCTGCCGCAACGAGTCCCGTTGGCGCATGGCCCAAACGATCGAGTACCCATACGACGAACGTGGAAAACGCCATGCAGTATATGATGCCAAAGCTAATTGGCGCGTCAACGGATATGAGGCTCGTGACCACAAAGACCGCCAGTGCAACGGCGGCGTACTTAACGGATCGCTTGAGATTGTTGTGTGACAGGCTGCACATTATTCCTGCCAATATCAAGAACGCCCAGGAGATGCTTGCGCTCCATGCAGTCTGGATGGGCGGGAACCAAGGCATGTAGAGCCGCACGATATAAGCTAGGTCGTAGCAGAGATGGAACGCGACCATGGATACCAACGAGAGCCCTCGAAGCGTATCGAACAGCCTCAGTCGAGACCCCCTGCCATGTATCGGCATATGTAGTGCATTTCGCATCGCATGCGCCCGCTAGAGGGCTCTTATGAGCGCAGTCACCCGACCCAGAATCGTGGGATTGCGAACATAGATGGGCTCCATGCTATCGTTCTCCGGTTGCAACCGAACGATGTCCTTCTCTCGATAGAACGTCTTTACGGTTGCGGACTCGTCGATGAGCGCCACGATGATCTGGCCGTCCTGTGCATCGCGCTGTTCCTTGACCACGATGATGTCCCCGTCAAATATTCCGGCGTTGATCATCGAGACGCCTCGCACCCGAAGCAAAAAGGAGCTCGCATCACCGACGATGCTTGTTGGAAGCGTTACCATCTCCTCGATGTTCTGTTCGGCCAGGATGGGGACCCCAGCGGCGACACGGCCCACGAGCGGAAGGGTTATGGTCCCATTAGAGAGATCCTGCCGTATGGCAACATCCTCCACCTCCGCAGTCGTGCCGTTCCCATCTTCTATTACCTCGATTGTACGAGGCTTCTTTGAGTTCCGATGGATATACCCCTTCTCCTCAAGTGACTTGAGGTGCGTGTGGACCGTGGAGGGTGACGCAAGTCCGACCGCACTGCCAATCTCGCGGACTGAGGGCGGATAGCCGTGGCTTTTGCTGTAGTTGCAGATGAAGTTGAAGATTGCCTGCTGGCGCTTGCTGATCTTGGGACGTTCCATGGCGCATCCTTTCCAAAAGTGAAAACAATTGTTTGCTTTACCCCTTGACACAAACCTTTGTACGAGCATAATTATAACACATGTTCGAGTACAGGTGTACGTGTTTCATTCCTGTCCATCGTACCATTTATAACATCACCATACGCAACGGTATGGAGGAAGAGATGAAGTTGGAACATAAGTGCCAGACATGTGGTTCGCTCGCACTCAACAGCAGACACACGACCCACCTCGTGGTCATTGAGGGAACTCGATCTAAGCCCAAACAGAGGCCAGGTGCCATGCGTAGGCCCTCGCGTGTAGGTCGCAATGTCGTGGGCCTGCTTGTTTGCAGCGTAGCCACGATAGTCGCATTGTTCGCGTCCGCATATATCGAAACCTCCCACCGCAACCAGGTGTCAGATCGACTCGACGCAATGCCAAAGGTAGAGGTATCGGTCGTTACGGGCGACACCATGTGGCGCATTGCCGAGGAGTACGAGGTCGAAGGCGTCAGCACGGCCGAGCTCATCGCATGGATGCGTACCAACAACAACATGGAAAGCCCCTGTCTCGAACCCGGACAACAGCTTCTCGTACCGCACTCGTCGTAAACCCGCATCAAGCCGCTTTGAATCGTTTCGATTAATCACGCGGGATTAAGACTCTCCATATGCTATCGTTCCACTGTAGCGAGATGGGGGGATTATGCGTTGTCCAAAGTGTGGCTATGAGGAGTCAAAGGTCATTGATTCTAGGCCGTCTGACAATCATGAGGCTATTAGGCGTCGGCGAGAATGCATTCGATGCGGCATGCGCTTTACCACGTTCGAGCGCCGCGAGGAAGTGCCGCTCATCGTGGTAAAGAAGGATGGTGCGCGCGAGACGTTCGATCGCCAGAAAATAATGCGAGGGCTGTTGCGTGCGACGGTCAAGCGCAACATTCCAGTCGCTCGTCTTGAAAAGCTGCTTGATGACATGGCTTCCGAGTTGCGAGACAACGGCATCAACGAGATCACCTCCCAAGAGATTGGCAATATGGTTCTCATGCGTCTGATGGACCTCGACAAGGTGGCGTACATCCGCTTTGCCTCCGTGTATCGCGACTTCAAGGATGTGGATGAGTTTTCCGACGAGCTAAGGAGCCTGACCAATTGAGCATGGATCATATTGACGTACGCATTCGCCGTCTAAGTGATGACGTGACACTCCCAACTTATGCTTACGAAGGAGATGCAGGGCTCGACCTTCGCTCAAACGAGGACGTGACGCTCAAACCCTTCGAGCGTAGGCTCATTTCAACGGGACTCGCTGTTGCCATTCCCGATGGGTTTGCGGGCTTTGTCCAACCCCGAAGTGGCATGGCGCTCAAAAGGGGACTTTCCTTGGCAAATACTCCCGGGCTCATAGATGCGCATTATCGTGGGGAACTCAAAATTGCGGCGGTGAATCTCGATGCGACCGAGGAAGTGTCCATCACAAGGGGGGAGCGCATAGCACAGCTCGTCATACAGCGCGTCCCCACGGTACGCCTCGTAGAGGTGGACCAGCTTGATGACACCGATAGAGGTGCGGGGGGATTCGGCTCGAGCGGAGCCGTATAAGCACCTTGGTCCCAAACAACATGGTTGTCGTATGCATGGCTTGCATGTCTGAGTGTTTCATGTAAGATAATATCGTGCGCGATTTATTATGTGAAAGGGGAGTGTCATGGTTTCAACGCTAAGCAAGGACGTAATTATCGTCGGAGCAGGTCCAGCTGGGCTGTCCGCTGCCATCTATGCACAACGAGCCATGCTCGACGCGATGACCATCGAACAGGAGGCCGTTGGAGGCCAAATAATCCTTACGACCGAAGTTGACAACTATCCGGGGGTGCCACATACCGACGGCTATTCGCTCGTGGAGGCCATGCGGCGTCAGGCCGAAGACCTTGGTGCCAGCATCACGTATGCAAACGTGAGCGAGATATCGCATAACGAAGACGGAACGTTCGACGTGGCAGTTGACTCCGTGCGCCACAACGCCAAGGCCGTGATCCTCGCTGGTGGAGCTACGCCACGGAAGGCTGGCTTCATCGGCGAGGAGGAGTTCGTCGGGCGCGGCGTCTCGTATTGTGCGACATGCGACGCGATGTTCTTCCGCAACCGTGAGGTGTTCGTGATTGGCGGAGGCAACTCCGCCGCAGAGGAGGCTCTGTTCCTGTCTAACTTCGCCTCACACGTGACCATGGTCGTACGTAAGGACCATTTGCGGGCACAGGCTATGGTGGGCCAACAGATTGAGTCCAACGACAAGGTATCCGTGCGCTATCTTACGAGCATCGTAGGCGTTGATGGCTCCACGGCCATAACGTCGATAACGTTTAGGGACAACGCCAACGGCACGCAGCACACCGAGCAGTTCGACGCTGGCGTCGGCGTGTTCGTGTTCGTAGGTAGGAACCCCGCGTCGCAACTCGTATCGCAGCTCGTGGACACGGATGAATCGGGTTATGTAATCGCAGACGACCGTATGGCCACAAAGACTCCCGGACTCTATGTTGCTGGTGACGTGCGGCAAAAGCCACTCAGGCAAATCGTTACTGCGGCGAGCGATGGAGCCATAGCAGCCACCAGCGTCTCGGCGTATCTGGGTCACCCCGTGGAAGGATAACTCATTCCGTGATAATCGTTGTTATGTAAAGTAAAGAGCGATCATACCTCTCACGTGCGCTATGCGGAAAACTCCCCCGCATGGCACACGGTTTCCATGTGTGCACGCTCACGTCTCCAGTTCATTAGGCAAACAAAGCCGTTTGAGCTCTTTGTGAGTCTGATCCTCGCGCTCTGCTCCCATAACGACGAAAATCTCATCGAGTGCGTCAATACGTGTGGATCCCTTTGCTACGTACTCAGCGTCACCATGGCGTATAGTGACGACCAACGTCCCCGCAGGCCAGCTTACGTCGCACACCTCATGCCCTTCGATCACCGAGCCCGGGCTGATAACGTATGATCGTATGAGCTTCTCGGTACGTGTGGATTTTGGCAACTTTGAGTTGGAGTCCCTGCCCACGAGCCTCGCATACAAGTGCTCGAAGAATGGCTCCGTGCCCGTAAGGCTCGAAACAACGTATGCGAGAATCGACACGATGGATGCGGCGAGCAGCGCCTGGAGGTTTCCCGTGAGCTCAAATACAAGAACGACGGCTGTGACCGGTGCGTGTATCACAGCCGAAAACATGCCGGCCATGCCAAGAACAATAAAGCTATTCTGGTAGATTTCAGGTATATGCACAAACCGCATCGCCACCATGCCGTAGATGGCACCTACAAGCGTACCCATAACCATCAGCGGCAGCAGTGTCCCGCCAGGTGCACCTGACCCAAAGCATATGGAGGTAAACAGGTATTTTCCAATCAGCAGAAGCATAAGCACGCCAAGGGTTTCGGACTGGGCATCTTGCACACGCTCGATAATGGCATCGCCACCGCACACGAGGCTGGGGAAAAGAAACGCGGAAATGCCCGCGAGTGCAAATGGTATGGCAAAGCGCACATAGATGGTGTGTTGCTCAAGACGCCCAAAGAGCCTCTCCTGCACCCAAAACATGCCGCGGTTGTGCAGTCCTCCCACAAGCCCACACAACACTCCGAGCAGCAGCACCGCAGCATAGAGGTCGTGCGGTAGCGAGAGTGCCGTGTCAAAGTGAATGAGCGGAGCAATTCCAAGCAGGTTGGACGAAACGTAGTCCGCCATCACCGATGACGTCATGGCCGATATTACCAGGGGTGCCGAGAACTCCTTATGAATCTCCTCCACGGCAAACAGCACGCCAGTGAGAGGAGCATGGAAGGCAGCTGACATTCCTGCGGCGGCACCGCATGTCACCAGAAGGCGCTCCCTGTTCCTGTGCTCGCCGAACGAGCGAGACACTCCCTTGCCCACCATACCGCCCAGCAGCACCGACGGTCCCTCGCGACCAAGCGACAGACCCGACAAGGCGCATAGGATCCCCTCGATCATCTTGAGGGGCATTACGCGATACCAGGGCATGTCAATGCGACCTGCCACCTCGGCGTCAAGCTGCGGTATACCAGAACCCTGCGTAAAGGGCTCAATCATCACGAGCTTCCCCACAACGAGACACATGATTCCAAGTGCAAAGAACCAGAGCGCCAATACGGGACCCATCGTCAACAAAGCCTGCGTGATAAGCCGAAGCAACTTCTCGGCGTGAGCAAGGGCCAATCTATAGAGCGAAATCGTAAGACCGACACCCAAACCCACAAGCGCTCCCTCCCCTACGAGCCGAATCCTCTTTCGCCTGCTCATATGAAGCTCAAGAGGAGCGCTTATACGTCTGTCATGTCGAGAGGGCGGCCTAACGCCCATGGGCCGTTACTCCACCTTGATGAGCGTGTAGATGTCCTGGTCGAAGGACTTGCCTATAGTTTGGCGCGGGTGCAGGAAAGCGAGCTCGAGGATGAACCCAAACCCCACGACGGTGGCACCCGCCTTCTCGACGAGCTTTGCCGTCGCAACCGCAGTGCCAGCCGTCGCAATCAGATCGTCGACGATGAGCACGCGGTCGTCGGGCGTAAGGGAATCCTTGTGCATCTCGAGCTGATCGGTTCCGTATTCCAAGGCATATTGCTCGGAGAAAGCCTCGCGAGGCAGTTTACCGGGTTTGCGAACGGGCACGAAGCCCGCACACATCTTGTACGCAACCGGAGCACCAATCAGGAAGCCGCGAGCCTCGGCCCCAACGACCTTGGTTACACCTGCCTTCATGAAGTGATTCGCGATGTCGTCGACGACGGCCGTGAATCCCTGCTCGTCCGCAAACAAAGGCGTGATGTCCTTGAAGATCACTCCTGGCATAGGGTAATCAGGAATGTCGACGATGTACTTTTCGTAATCCATAAGCGCCATGTTTTGCCCCTCTCTGCGTACGTTGCCTCCTGGCTAACTCTCCATATCCTTAAACGTATCATGTAGACTACGTCGGATGAGCGTCTCGCGAACACCGTTGGTGAGTGTCACCATTCTGGTTAGCGCCTGCTTATAACGCTCCTTCTGCTCGGGTGTCGGTGACGAGCTGCCGGACACGTGCCTGCCGTACACGGTCAACGCCTGCTCGAACATCCCGCTCTCGCGATTTGCCGCCTGTACGTATTGGCGTAGGTTGCGAGGGCCAATACCAAACTGCCGCAGCTCCTCACAGGTCCTGATGAGCGGGAAGTCGTGTCCGTCCACAAGGTCCCTCCCATGCGGCGAGGTACGCATCTTTATGACGCCTGCCTCCGAGAGCTCACGAACGAACCCAACCGATACGCCCAGAATCTCCGGCATACGACTTAGGGGATGGTATTTCTCGAGGTCTTCCTTGCTATCTTGACCGTTGGTACCGTCGTCCGCATTCGCAACCTTATCGATAAACGAAGATGACGTCTCGGTCTGGCTTACGAGACTGGCCAGCGAGAACTCCCCCTTCGCAAGCTCGTCCTTGATGACCTGAAGCGGCATGAACCGATTCTTTTGCAGGAAGAGTATTGTCTCGAGGCGCCGTATGTCATGCTGGGAGTACAGGCGGTAACCGCCAGGCGTACGTGACGGATTGAGAAGCCCCTCGTCCTCAAGGTATCGAACCTTCGACACCGAGAGGTCTGGGTACTGCGTCTGGAGCTTCTTTACGACTTTGCCTATGGTGAGATACCCAGCGTCTGGCATGTAACCTATCCCGTCTTGACCCTTGTGATACGACGATTGGTGTGGAACACCATGCGGAACGTGCCGATCTGGATGGTCGACCCGTCCTTTAGGACCGCTTTGTTCACGATGGCGCCGTCAACCCATGTGCCATTGAGCGAACCGAGGTCCTCGATCGTGGCATAGCCGGATGCCAGACCGGTCAGGTCTATGTGCGCGTGACGTCGCGAGACGGTCATGTCGTTGAGGAACACCGCGTTCTTGGGATCCCTGCCAAGCGTGATGTCGTTGTCCTCGAGCTCGAACGTCTCGCCAGACATGGGCCCCTTCACGATGGTGATGGTGCACTTGGCCGAACCCGAATCCCCAAGAAGATCCGGAATCGTGGAGTCCGCTGACGGCATCCTAAATATCTCAGTTGCACCCATGGTTGTGCGCGTGGGTCGCATCTTGTCTCCCCTCATGTGATCCTTCCATCCCATAATACTCCTTGGAGGCGAAAAACGGTACGCCATGCTGCAATGAGCGGCAATCGTGACATACGTGGATTATCGACAGGCAACGCAGTCCATCTCGACGAGCGCCCCCATGGGAAGTGCGGACACGGCAACTACCGCCCGCGCCGGCGCGGGAGCCACAAAGCGTCTGGCGTATACCTCGTTCATCTGGTCCATATCCTCGATATGTGCCAGATACACCGTCGTCTGTGCCACGTCGGTCAGGTTGCAGTTAACAGTCTGCAGCATGGCCTCGATAATGTCTATGATTCTCTCTGTCTGGGCAGCAACGTCACCGTCCAAGACCTTGGTGTCATCGTTGGGGTCGTAGGCGATCTGCCCCGATGCGAACACAAGGCGTCCGGCCGTAGTGCCTTGGGAGTATGGTCCGTGCGCCTCTGGGATTCCCAGTCCGTTGATGGCGTATTTCATGTTGCGCTCCTTTCGCCCTCGTTAGTAAGGCCCCGAGCTCCCACAAAGTCCAATGATTCCCGTATGAGTCCGTTACGTTCGAGCTCTTTGGCGTGAATCAGAATGCGTCCATCTTCGCCCAGGCATTCTATCCAAGGCAACCAGCGCTTGAAGCCGTCACCAAGCGCCTCGACCCCTACTGGAACAACCTGCGTGAATGAGAGCAAGCTTCTCCAGAGCACCGTGGCAAGACGTGGTGGAACAAGCACCAGAAACGTTGGAACCTCGATGCCGGGTACGCCAGACACTATGCACGGAATCCTGTCGAGGTTGCATGACCTCACCAGGCCGCACGCGGGAAGGCTCCCTTCGTCCGTGTAGTCTCCCAGTATCGCCTTGGCTCCGGCGCCGGACAGCACGAGCGCCACATGCGTCTGCGAGACGTCCTCCTGCGTCATGCCATCGAACGGGGCATCCCCATTCTGCTCGACGGACGAAAGGAACGACATCCATCCGTCAAGCACCTCGGCACGCGGTGACCCGTCCACCACTACGTACTCGTACGTGCCCGTGCGCATGAGCAACGGGATTGATGCAACGCACCCGTCACCCGTGAGAACCGCCTCGAAGGCGCACTCCCCTATCGACAAAGAGCGTCCCGCGAATGCCGCGTCAACGAACGCGGAGGAGGCGTTCCCGCAGAGCAGTGACATATGGACGAACGATACGTCGCAGAGCGTGGCTCCGGCAAACGACGCCTCGCTCGCTGACTCGATATCACCACCTGCATAGGTGACGACCTCAAGATTCCGTCCGAAGCGGGCACCGAGCAGAGCGTGCTCCTCATAGAGCACGGGAAACGCCGACGATCCATCGTTAGCGGACATCTTTCAGCTCCTTCCCCACGGAATCAGGTTCCTTGAAGAGAGGAAGCGAGAACTGTGGCCATGCCGACATGCGCTCCGGGCGATTGCCAGACTTCGACAGCGAGATACCGACGTTGCGCTCCCCCTGCTTCCAATTGGTCCACCCATATACGGTGCTCGTCTGCGCAAGAGAGTTGGTGCGAGGCATCATGTTCACGGACGAAATGTCCGCCCCATCAGGCCATACGGAGCACTGCACCTCCCTCGTCTCGCTCAGTGGGACCTTGTAGCCAAGGTTGAACGCGTACGGCTGCCACCGCGTTACCCATTGTGGATGGGTGACCATACGGTCCACAAAGTTCTCGTAGCCCCATTCCATCAACGCGGCCGTATCGTCAAAACGCCCCATGGGCGTCTTGCAGCCAATGACTCCCGAATACAACTGCACGTTGCCTCGTCCTGAGGCACCCACGAACGAGTAGCCTGCCCCCACGGCGCCAGACTTGACGCCACGGATCCCATCGAACTTGCCGAGGAGCTGGTCGGTTGCCATCAGGACGATTTGTTCGCCATGAACCGTTGTCTCCACGTCCTCCTTGACGACCGCATTGGCGATGAACGGGTAGTGTTGGAGGGCATAGCGTCCCATGATGGCAAGATCTTTGGCGCATGAATAGTGATCGTCGACGTCCATGCCATGAGAGTTGACGAAATGCGTATTCGTCATCCCAATGGCCTTGGCCTTCTCGTTCATGAGCTTCGCAAACTCCTCCTCGCTGCCCGCAACGTAACATGCGGTGTTGTACGCCGCGTCATTGCCCGAGTATACGAGCATGACCTCCATGAGCTCACCCAAGGGTATTTGGTCCTCATCTCCGTAGTCCGCGAGCTGACCACCCTCTCCCAGGTCATCAATCACGATGTCGACGGTTTCGTCAAGCTTGTGCCCTGAGTCGAGTGCCACCATGGCCGTCATTACCTTGGTGGTTGAGGCGGGAGGAAATTGCTCGTTGGCATTGAACTCATAGAGGACGTTTCCTCCGGAGTCTATGAGCGCCGCACCCTCTGCCTCCTTGAGGTCGGGCTCCGAGTCCACTTGCTCCGCAAGAGCAGACCCCGTTGGACATGCAAACAGGCACACGCATACAAGGAGAACGGCAAGTGGGGAGAATCGCCCTAACAAGCGTCTGACATCTTGTTCGCGGTCTTTGGCAATGCTCACTGGGCTGCCTCCCCCGAACGCCTTGCCAAGACGTCGCGCCTAACGCGCGCACCCTTTACCGTATAGACGATTGCCGCGGCGAGCGAGCAGACAAGCCCCGCATACACGAGGAATATACCGACCGCCGACGAAGCGGAATTGAGCCCTGGGAGCCAATCGACGCTCACCAAGCCAATGCCAGCGACCACAGGCGCTCCGATGAGCAAATCAACGAACCCGGTCATGAGCAGGGCGGTGGCAACCTTGCCCACATAGACCACGTCTAGCGGCCTCTTGCGATACCGTTGAAGGATAGCCGCGCAAATTCCCAGATAAACGTCTCTCAAAACCACAAAAGCAGCAACCCAAACGGGCAACTCGCCCACTGCCATTAGACCGAGCACCCCCGTAAAGAGCAGCACACGGTCCATGAGCGGATCCATGATCTTTCCAACCCAGCTCACCGTCTGGGTGCGTCGTGCGACCTGACCGTCCAAAAAGTCCGTGCATGCCGCAACTGCATAGCAGACCAGTGCCAGAACTCGCGTCTGCTCCTCGTGCCCAACAAACAACACGAGAAACACCATCGTTAGCACGAAACGCAGCAGCGTGATTGCGTTTGCGACCGTACATATGGCATTCGACGGATTCTCGGACGTGCCCAATGGCGCGGTGACCGTGCCGTCGGCTTGCGAGCGCGCAATCTCGGGAGCGAACATACCCTTGATCGAGGAGCCTGCCTTTTTATAACGATCGTCCACAAATCATTCCATCCATCAGCATCTAAGAAGTACCTATTCTAACGCATCGCGCACGAAGTCAAAAGTCACAAACCGCACTCAACGCATACAGTGACCGCATATTCGCATATGCATCATTGAAGTGACAGAAGATTATGACGCAAAATATTCCTATGTATTATTGTCACGCACGTTTCCAATGCTGGCATGCGCGTCAGTCGCGATGAGGCTCTCCACTATGTTAACGAGCACAGGCTCAGACGCGGGGCCATACGAGCAGAATGGGTTTCCCGCACGATCTAGAGTCGGAACGATGCCTATCTCCCTGCCCGAAGCCGTTGGCCTCCAGCCGGAATGTCCAGCACCATCCGCATAGCGCTTTATGAGTCCCACCCGCGAGAGCGCGACATTGACCTCATGGACCGTCGGCATCTTGTCGTATTCTCCTTGCATCTCGATGGTCCGCAGCAAACGTGTGAGCGACTGTGGTCTCACCCTCAAGTTATCCTCAGCTCGAGGATTAAGTTCACTTCGAGTCTCCTCAACCTCAACTTGAGTGTTAGTTTCATCTGGTTGTTGCAAGCGTCCCTTACGGGCAACCGAGAACAGCTTGCCCATAAGACGGGCGCGTTTCATAAGGATGCCTGCACTCTCGTGTGCACTCTCCACCCATGCGCCTCCACAAAACACCACGAGCGCATCAGTCGCGGCCGCGGCTGCCTCGCACAGCACCGTAGAGGCGCTGCTGCCCGGCAACCCGCCATAATTCTCGGGGCCACACGTTGCACTGAGCAATACCAACGGCCACGTACCGTAACCCACATCGTCTAAAGACTTGACCGTCACTGCCCCTAAAAGGTCCTCTTCCTGCTCTGCGACGATATTCTTTATAAACGCTGCTTGGCTCTTGTATGCACTCATAACGAGAATGGGAGGAATCGGTGGGTTGCCGTACCGATTAGCGATTCGTGCGTGTCGGGCACGCAGCCAACGCACTATGGCATATGCCTCGGCCACGTTCTGCCTGCTCGAACCCACGGTTCCCCATGCGGAGTCGGGTACCAATACGTACGACACTGCCGGAACGATGCGGGCCAGCGGATACGAGCGGTCGTCTGCGAAGTTCGAGGGAATACGCATGGT
>CADBCS010000026.1 GCA_902793195.1 uncultured Coriobacteriaceae bacterium
AGGGGGAGGGTGCGTCGTTGCATAGCATCTTTGTCATCCACCCGCACAGCGGGTGGTTTATTGCGGCGCGCGATGCGCGCCGCAGGCTAAAGCCATGAACCAAAAGACGCCCCCTAAAAAGGGGACGTCTTTTCGTTTCCGCGGGTGGTGGGGGAGTGTCCCTTCCACCCGGTCATGTACCGAACACCACGCCAACGGCGCGTTGGGCCACTAGGCCTCGGCGTTCTCCTCGACCGGAGCCTCGGCCTCCTCGGCCTCGGTCTCCTCCGCAACCTCGGGCTCGTCCTCAACGCCCACGAGCACGGTGAGCGTCGCGTTGATCTCGCGGTAGAGGTTGACCTCAACCTCGTGACGACCGGCCATCTTGATGGCGTGGCTGCGGGAGATGCGCTTGCGGTCGATCTCGGCGTTGAGCTGATCGGCCACGGCGGCAGCAATCATGGTGCTGGTGACGGAGCCAAAGAGCTGGCCCTCCTCGCCAATGCGTGCCTCCACGGTAACGGGCTTGCTCTCGAGGGTCTCCTTGAGCGTGGCGGCGTCGGCAAGACGCTGCTCCTCGCGCTTGGCGATGTTGTGACGACGCTCCTCAAGCTGCTTGAGGTTGCCCTTGGTCGCCTTGATGGCGATGTGACGGGGGAACAGGAAGTTCTCGGCAAAGCCCTGGGCCACGTCTACGACGTCACCCTCGCCGCCCTTGCCGCGAACCTCTTCCAGAAGGATTACTTTCATGAGATGCTCCTTTCTGGTGCGGACTAGCCGCGACCACGCCCGCCGCGGCTGGAGACCACGGGGACGACGTAGGGGAGCAGGGCCATCTCGCGGGCACGCTTGATAGCGTTCGCGATGTCGTGCTGGTGCTGCGTGCAGGTACCAGTTACGCGACGGGGCTTAATCTTGCCGCGGTCGGTGGTGTATTTGCGAAGGAGCTGCGTGTCCTTGTAGTCGATGTAATCGACTCCCTCCTTGCAAAACTGGCAGTACTTGCGACGCGGCTGGCGCTGATACTCTTGCTTTTGCTGAGCCATGTCGATGCCTTTCTTTGGGTGCCATCGCACCCCTGTTTGCTAGAACGGAATGTCTGCGTCGTACACGTCCGCCTGCGGCGGTGCCGTTACGACCGGACGGGGTTGGGCGGGCGCCTGCGGTGCAGATTGCTGCGGCGCAGCATAGTCATCATGCGGCGCTGTGGGCGCAGGTGCGTTGTACGAAGGTGCGGCGTTCTGCTGACCGCCCGCATAGCCACCCTGCTGCGGTTGGTAGCCACCTTGCTGCTGGCGCGGGGAGACAAAGTCCACGTCGTCCACCACGACCTCGAGCTTGCTGCGGCGCTGACCATCACGCTCCCAGGAGCTATAGCGGAGTTTGCCCTCAACGACGACCTTCGTGCCCTTGTGCAGGGTCCGCGAGAGGAATTCCGCCCTATTGCCAAACAGCACGCAATCCACGAAGTTCGCGTAGTCCTCCCACTCGCCCGTCTGCGCATTGCGCCTGCGGTCGTTTACGGCCATGCCAAAGGTGAGGATGTTCATGCCACTCTGCGTGGAACGAATCTCCGGATCGCGGGTTAGATTTCCCGAGATAACAACTCTGTTGATGCTCACGTTTCCCTGCCTCTCTTGTGGGGACTACATCCCCTCCACACTTACTCCTGCTCCTGCTCGCCGCGAGCGACGATCATGTGACGCTTCACCGCGTCGTTGATGCGAAGCACGCGGTCAAGCTCCTGAATCTGGGTGGGGTCTGCGTGGAAGTTGATGAGGACGTACTCGCCCTCGCTGAGGCCGTCGATCTCGTAGGCGAGCTTGCGCTTGCCCCACTCCTCGACGTTGTCGACCTTGCCGCCATTGTGGCTAATGGCAACATCGATGCGGGCGCTCACGCCGGCACGAACCTCCTCGTTGGAGGAAGGATCGACGATGTACAGCAGTTCATAAGCCTTCATGTGGTTCACCTCCTCTGGTCTTGTGGCTCCGGGTCGTGAAGGATGCGCCCGGAGCAGGAAAGTACGAGGGGTAATACTAGCACACGATGCTCCGTCTTGCCTCGCAATCCCCAGACCCAAACCGTTTCTCCGAGTTTAGGACGTTGCGAGCGCGTCCGCTCCCGTCCATGTCGCAGCAATTGCGCAGATTGGGGCAAATTTTGGCCTTTAACACCGTCTCGAAGATCTCTTTTCCAATTTCGCATAGTCTCTGTTCACGGTTCCTCCATAAGGAGGGTCCACAGGAAAGGGACGCCCCCTTCCCCAAACGCCGTAGATGCGACTGATGAAGGGGGCGTCCCCACGCTGGAGCGCTCTGCAATATGCGAGCCTTACTTGTCGTCCTCCGCGTGATTGTTGCGCTGAATCACGTCGTAGAGGTCGGCATACAAGGCGTCGACATCCTTGACGCCGTCGTCGGCCACTTCCTCATCCGTGGGATCGGGTGAGGGGGCGGGCTCCGCCTCAGGTGCCACCTCTGGCTGTTGCGGGGGCTCGGGTGCGGGTTCGGGTTCGGGTTCGGGTTCGGGGTCGGGCTTGGGCTCGGGATCCAAAACAGGAGCTGGTGCGGGTGTCGGGGCAGGCTGGGGGGCAGATTCGGGCAGCTGCACGGGTGCCTGTGGCTGCACGTTTTGCTCATATGGCTCGGGAGACTGCTGCGGCATGGGTCCACCATGCGATGCGTACGACGAGAAGCCACCGGTCGTGGGTTCGGGAAGGGGATCCGAGCTCTTTCCCCACGAGGGCACGTCAAACTGCCTCATCCACAGGGCGGCGGCGGTGGTCGTGATCATCTTCACGATGTTGCCTACGAACCCATAGACCAGAAGGAAGATGACGAGGAAGACGGACAGAGGGATAATCATCGCAGTGATCATCCTAATCACTTCCTGGGAGCTGACGGACGACTCCCTGCTTGCCATGACGATGAATGGCATAAAGAAGGCGAACCCGATTCCTATGGCCAGACCTATGATGATAGCCACCACAAAGCCGCAGACCAGGTTGATGAGAATCAACATTAGGAAGCCCTTGAAGTCGCGCTTGATCATCTCGAAGATGCGGTCCACGCGATAGCCGGCCCCGATGTTCTCATATATCGACGTGCGAATCTGGGCCACGGAAAGCGTGGCGGCATAGAACAGCGATACTACCAACGTGACCATGGAGAACAAAAGGCCAAAAATGGTGTCCAAGGGACGCGGGAGCACAAAGGCGAGCAGGGGTATGAGTTGCGTGACGAGGTAGAATACCGCACCCCATCCAAGCGCGACCACAAAGGCACGCAGGCCGCTCATCAGGCAGTCGCCGATGTTCACATCCTTCTGCTTTGGTGCCGCGTCGACACCCCATGCCGTCAGGCGTGCCCACTCAAGAACGTAACCTTGGTTGCCAATCGAACCCACGATGGGCACAAGGTCTGCCACGGTCATCACCAACACAGGTTTGATCCACCCCTTGTCCCGCGTGAGCAAGGACCAAGAGCGCGAGAAGTAGTTCGTCTCATTCATGTGCTTCTCCTATCTCCGTATGTATTCGTGATGATACCATCTTTGGCTCCGTAGGCATGAGCGCCGGGCGGGGAGGTCGGCTATCGCGCATGCTAGAATTGTCGCAAGGGACCACAGTCGAGGGAGGCGCCATGGCGCGTAAGCTGCCCATAGGTATCCAGAGCTTCGAGAAGATCAGGCGGGACGGGTTCGTCTACGTGGACAAGACCGCCTACGTCTTCGAGCTCGCGCAGGCCGGCGTGCCCGCGTTCCTCAGCCGCCCGCGCCGATTCGGCAAGAGCCTGCTGGTCTCGACCATGCGCGCCTACTTCGAGGGCAGGCGCGAGCTCTTCGAGGGGCTCGAGGTCGAGCGCCTGGAGGAGTCCGCGGCCGAGGCCGAGGGCCGCGAGCCGTGGGTGGCCAGGCCGGTGTTCCACTTCGACCTCAACGGGGGCGACTACACCCTCGAGGGCGGGCTCGAGGCGAAGCTCGACGAGCTGCTGCGCGGCCTCGAGGAGACGTGGGGCGACGACTGGAGCGATCTGCCGGCGGGCTCGCGCCTCCGCCGACTCATCGAGCGCGCGCACGCCCGGTCCGGGCACCGCGTGGCAGTGCTCGTGGACGAGTACGACAAGCCCCTGCTGGAGGCCATGGAGGACCCGGCGCTCGAGGGACGCAACCGCGCAGCGCTCAGGGCCTTCTACTCCGTGCTCAAGGGCGCCGACGACCACCTGCGCTTCGCCTTCCTCACCGGCGTGACCAAGTTCTCCAAGGTGTCCATCTTCAGCGACCTCAACCAGCTGCGGGACGTCACGCTCTCGGCCGCCTACGCCGGTATATGCGGCGTCACGGAGGCCGAGATGGAGCGGGACCTCGCGCCCGAGCTCGAGTCCATGGCCGGCTCGCTGGGGACCGACGCCGAGGGGTGCCTCGCGGCCCTGCGGGCGCAGTACGACGGCTACCGCTTCCACGCGAAGGGGCCGGGGGTGTACAACCCGTTCAGCCTGCTCAGCGCGCTGGCCGAGGGCGAGCTCAAGCCCTACTGGTTCGCCACGGGCACCCCGACGTTCCTCGTGCGCCGCATGCGAGACGCGATGCTCGACCCCAGGAGGCTCACCGACGGCACCATCTACGCGGACGAGGGGCGCCTCTCGGACTACCGCGCCGACGACCCCGACCCCATCCCGCTCATGTTCCAGGCGGGCTACCTCACCATCGTGTCCGCCGATCCCCTCGTCGGCGCGTACACGCTCGCGGTGCCCAACGCTGAGGTGCGCTACGGCCTCACCAAGGGCCTGCTTCCCGCCTGGGCGCCGGGCTACTCCGAGTCGCGCGGCACCGACGTGCTCACGCTCCGGCGCCTCATGGAGGCCGGCGACACCGACGGCATCCGAGACGTGCTGGCCGCTCTGTTCGCGAGCATCCCCTACACGCGCGAGGACGACCCCTTCGAGAACTACTTCCAGGCCGTGATCTGGCTGGTGTTCTCGCTGCTGGGCCGCTACGCGAGCTGCGAGGTGCATCAGGCGCGCGGGCGGGCGGACGTCGTCGTGGAGGCGGCCTCCCACGTGTACGTGATGGAGCTCAAGCGTGGCGGCACGGCTGAGGAGGCGCTCGCGCAGATCGAGGCGAGCGGCTACGCCGAGCCATTCTCGGCGGACCCGCGCCAGGTGCACCGCGTCGGCTGCGCCTTCGACTCCCGCACTCGCCTGCTCTCCGACTGGCTGGTCGCCTAGAGGCGGGCCAACCGCCGGGGACGATGTCCCGATAGTTACTTCTTCACGAGCGCCTTGGCGTGCAGCTGAATCGCTTCTTGGAAGTCCTCGGGCAGCGCGGGGCCGTTCTTGGCCCACGCCATTCAGCCGTAGCGCCGCTACGTGGACGCGGTAGTGGACGTAGTACTTGCCCTCCATGCCGCCCATGTTGCGCACGTTTGCTGGCAGCCGCTTGTCTCCTGCTCGCTCAGGGGGTACAGCCTCTCCCTCATGGCACGATGCCAATGGCCAGGGCGGCACATAGGCATTTGTCGGGAAAAATCGATCAAGCTTGAGACACATGAACCGGTGCTGCGTATGTATAAGCATCGACAACAAGTTGCTAACTCCATAACAGAAAGGAAAACATCATGAAGCTGGAGAAGAACGCAATGCAGGAAATGTCGGACGAGGAGAAGGTTCTTGGGCTCACTGACGAGCTGCTCGAGGGTGTCAACGGTGCTGGGCTCCATCGCAAGCCTCGTCGCAAACCACGGACCGATTGGACTGATGTCGACCCCGAAGACGGCTCTTCGGGCATCACCTACACGTGGTAGCACGGTATCCGATGACAAAAAGGAGCGCGGTTGCGACCGCGCTCCTTTTTTGTGTTTCGGTTCGAATCCCGGGACGGCCCACCCACAAGAAAAGCGCCCCCGTTGCCGAGGGCGCGTCTGCTACATGGCGGAGGAGGAGGGATTCGAACCCTCGTGACCCGAAAGGGCCAAACGGTTTTCGAGACCGCCGCATTCAACCACTCTGCCACCCCTCCGTAGGGTGAACGCGGCATCCCGTGTGGGATACCGCGTGGATGCTCTGGCGGAGAGTCGGGGATTCGAACCCCGGATGCGCTTTAGGCGCATACACGATTTCCAATCGTGCTCCTTCGGCCAGCTCGGACAACTCTCCGTAACAATGCACGGGTGAGTATAGCGCACTCTCATGCGGTTGGGCAAGCCCTTTTTGCGAGCCACCGCGTTTTGCGCACGTCACCCCCAAATCTCAGGCGTTACTTCTTCACCAACCCGTGACGCACCGCCCACTTGCGGCGGTCGGTCTCGTTGAGGATGCGCTTGCGCATGCGGATGTTCTTGGGCGTTACCTCCACCAGCTCGTCATCCATGATGTACTCGAGCGCCTCCTCGAGTGTGAACACACGCGGAGGCGTGAGCTGCACTGCGATGTCCGCGGTGGACGAGCGCTGGTTGCCAAGCTGCTTGGTGCGGGCGATGTTGACCACCATGTCGTCGGGCCGCGGACGCTCGCCCACGAGCATGCCCTCGTAGCACTCGTCTCCGGGTCCAACGAACAGGGCGCCTCGCTCCTGCAGAGTCCCCAGCGCATATGCGACCGCCTTCTCGGTGCTCATGGAGATCATGGCACCGTTCTTGCGCCCGCCAATGTCACCTGCGAACGGACCGTATTCCAGGAACGTGTGGTAGAACACGCCCTCGCCGTGCGTTACGTTGAGGATGCGTGTCTTGAGGCCCATGATGCCACGCGTGGGGATGTTGAACTCCAGCTGCGTCTGCGTCTCGCCGGTCTCCATGTTGACCATGACGCCACCCACGTTGCCAAACGTCTCGATGACCTTGCCGGAGTACTCGTTGGGACATTCCACGACCGCCTGCTCCACGGGCTCCAGACGCACGCCGCCCGGTCCCTTCTTGTACAGCACGCGCGGGCGGCCCACCTGGAACTCATATCCCTCGCGACGCATGGTCTCCATAAGGACCGAGAGGTGCAGGATGCCGCGCCCGGCAACCTCGATGCCGGTCTTGTCGGGAAGCTCCTCTATGCGCATAGTGACGTTGTTCTCGGCCTCGGCCATGAGGCGCTCCTTGAGCTGCCGGCCACCCACGATGTCCCCGTCGCGGCCCACGAGCGGACTCGTGCTCGCCTCGAACACGATCGAGAGGGTAGGGGGCTCTATCTCGATGGGGTCGAGCTCCACGGGATCGTCCGGATTGGTATACACGTCGCCAATGTCGGTGCCGTCCACTCCCACGACCGCCGCAATGTCGCCCGCGACAACCTCCGCACACTCCGTGCGGCCCAGGTAGTCGAAGGTGTACAGCTGCTTTACCTGCGCCATCGCGCGGCTACCGTCGTTCTTTACCACCAGGACGCGCTCGCCGGCATGGATGGTTCCCGAGAAGACGCGGCCAATGCCGATGCGACCCACGTAGCTCGAATGGTCCACAGTCACGCACTGCATGGCGAGCGGACCGTCCACGTCCACGTTTGGGGCGGGTATGGCCTCGACGATCATGTCGAGCAGGGGAAGCATGTCACCCTCATCGGGCCCGTTGGCATCCAGTCGGGCGAACCCGTTGACGGCGGAGGCATAAACCACGTGCTCCATGGCGAACTCGATCTGTTCGTCCGTGGCCCCAAGGTCCATCATGAGGTCGAGGCTCGACTCCATGGCACCCTCGGGGTCGGCTCCGTCACGGTCGACCTTGTTGACCACTATCATTATGTGCAGCCCGCAGGTGATGGCGTGGCGCAACACGAAGCGCGTTTGCGGCATGGGGCCCTCCGCGGCGTCCACCAAGAGCAGTGCGCCATCGGCCATCTTGAGCACGCGCTCCACCTCACCACCAAAGTCCGCGTGACCCGGCGTGTCTATTACGTTTATCTTCACGCCGCCGTAGGTGATGGAGATGTTCTTGGCGAGGATGGTGATGCCGCGCTCGCGCTCCTGGTCGTTGGAGTCGAGCACGCGCTCCTGAACCTTCTGGCCCTCTCGAAACGCCCCCGACGCACGAAGCATCTGGTCGACCAGCGTGGTCTTGCCGTGGTCGACGTGGGCGATGATGGCGATGTTGCGGATGTGCTCTTGAAGCATGAAACCCCCTGAACATATGGGTTTGGGACCGAACGATTCTAACAGGAGACGCGGGTTGCGAGGACGAGGGCGGCTCGTCTCCTCAGGTCGTGCATCGCCACATGCCGACGCACGCAGCCACCATGCCGCTCCTTTGCGCCTACCCCAGCAGCGGCTCCTCCTCGCCGGCCGGTGCCGGGTCGGTCCAGCGGAACCGGTCGTGTTGCCCGCGACCCTCAAAGAGGGAATAGGCCGAGAACGACCGGCGGCCGCGCTCTCCGAACTCCAGCAGGAGCGCGTCGGCATAGGTTCCGTTGTCCAGCTCGATGGCTCCCTCGTATGCGATGGCGTAGCGGACCGCGCCCTTGTGGCGGCGCACGTAGGTCCGGGCACCGTCGAGCAGAGCCTCGGGGCCGTCGTCGACGAACTCAACGGAGTCGATGCTGTCGTCCCGGTTTTGTATTACCACTAATACGCTTGACGGAGCACCTTCGGCCAAAAGGTCCAGAGCATCCCCCATCAAAGTGCTCGACAACTCGTCTAACTGCGGTGATACAGACTCTTCGTATGTATTATCACGTGTATTCACGATGTATTCTCCCAGATTATCGAGTGAGGACCAGCACGAGGCCAATCACCAGGCTCACGATGATGGCGACCAGCACGGGAATCCAGGGGTTGATGGCGTTGCTCTGCTGCGCGGCGTTCCACTGCTCCTCCGCCTCTTGCTGCTTGGCAAGGTAGTCGCCCATCACGTCGCTCACCACCTGACGCGTGTGCTCGTCGGCAATGCGTTGGCGCTCCTCGTCGGTAAGCTCGTGCTCCTCCACGTCCTCGGCCTCTTGCTCGGCGAGCTCCCCCTCGAGCTCGAGTTCCTCGGGCTTCGTGTAGTCACGGATCTCCACCAGGACCTCGGCCATCTGCTTCATCTGCTCGGTCTTCGCCTGGTTGTCCTTGGCCAGCGCGTCCAGGCGCTTCGAGAGCTCTGCGAGGTCCCCGACGCTTGCGGGACGCTGTTCCTCGCTCATCTGTATGCCAATGCGGGCATAATACGCAAGGGCTTCCTGCTCGCTGCAGTCATGCTCGGCAGAATACGACTGTATTTTTCCCTTTATGTCCGCAGGGACGATGGCCGTAGTGGGGGCGGGCTCAATGGTGGGCAGGTTCTTGAGGGCGTCCAGGCGCTCCTGAATGCTCTTGAGTGCCTCGTTCGGCTGCTCCACCGCCTGTTGCGGACCCGCATCCTCCAACTCTATGCCGGCACGGGCAAAGTGGCTCATCGCCTCGGCCTTGGTGCAGTTGTGCTCGGTCGCATAGGCCTGAATGCGCTCGTTTAGGTCCTCTGGCATGCGCATGCTAAAGGTTGTGGGACGTTTTGCTGCCATGAACTGCCTTCCGGATACGTTGCGATACGTAATGCACGTGTATTCTACCCGAACCACGGTTGACGGACTCAGGGGACACAAAAAAGCCGAGGCATATGCCCCGGCCCGAATGATTGGTGGAGACGATGGGGATCGAACCCACGACCTCAGGCTTGCAAAGCCCGCGCTCTCCCAGCTGAGCTACGTCCCCTCGTAATAATCGCCTCGTAATAATCGCCCCAGCGGCGACTCGGCTCACGCTGGGGCGACTATTGTCAAGGATGGTGGGCCTGACAAGGCTCGAACTTGTGACCTCCCGGTTATCAGCCGGACGCTCTGACCAACTGAGCTACAGGCCCATCCGCAAAAAGAAACAATACTCCTTCTCGCACCCCGGGTCAAGCGAGAACTGAGAGTTTTTTTCGGATGTGGTCCGATACCCCAGCCGCACACGCGTGCGTTTCGCCACGCGGCCGACGAAAAGTGACATTGTGGGTGACGCGTCGCCCATAAATGAGTACCATTACCTTCCGTATGAGAAGGGGTGACATATGGCGTTGGTGCGCATGGACATACAGTCGGTGGTCGTGGGTGGCGGCGGCGCAGCGTCTTTGGTGGTGCTCAAGCCGCGCAGAGGCGACGCGGGGTCGTCCATCCAGCTACCCATACGCATTGGAAGGGTGGAGGCGGCCGCCATCAGCATGGGCGTCGAGGGGACGGCACCGAAGCGTCCCATGACGCACGACCTCATGCAGAGTGTGCTGAGCTCTCTGGGCGCGAGCCTGGCCAGCGTCGTGATCGTGCGCGTGGAGGGAACCACCTTCTTCGCCCAGCTGTGCCTCGTGGCGCCAACCGGAGAGGAGCTCTTCGTCGACGCCCGGCCTTCCGACGCAATCGCCCTGGCCGTGCGCCTGCACACCCCCATCTTTGCCAGCGACGAGGTTCTGAGCACCGCCGCGCTTCCCGACTTCGGCTCCGTGGAACGAGACGAGCGGGCGCGCGAGGCCGAGGCCTTCCACGAGTTCGTCGAGAACCTCTCGCCCGAGGACTTCTCGACGAAGGGGCCGCAGGGATGAGCAGGGAGCGCGTCTACTCGCTCGACTTCGTGAGGTTCGTCGCGGCAATCATGGTCGTTGGCGTCCACGCACTGCCTGCCGCATCCAACCAACCTCTGCTCGATGCGGTCGCAAGGCCCGCGCTCATAGCCTGCAACGGCATCTTCTTCATGCTCTCCGGCACTCTCAACCTGAGGGTTCGCGAGCGGGAAAGCCTGCCGACGTACTACTTTCGCAAGGTGCGCAACATCCTGGTGCCGTTCGTCCTGTACGTGGCCCTCATCACGCTCTGGGACACCCGCGCCACGCTTCCCGACCTCTCCAAGACCGCACAGGTCTTTGCGACGAGCATCCTCTCCAACAAGATGCAGGGGCACCTCTGGTTCGTCCGTGCGCTGTTCGGCATGCTGCTGGCGGCCCCGCTTCTCGCCAGGATGTGCGCGGGCGCAAGCGGGGGAGAGAGGCGTGCGTTCGCGGTCTGCCTCACTCTGTACATGGGAGCCCAGTTCGTATGCGCGAACCTCGCCATGCCTTACAGCTGGTCCTATCCGCTCGGTGGATGGGTCGCCCTGTTCTGCCTTGTTCCCCTTCTGGGCGATGCCGTGCGCAGGAGGTCGATGCCCACGTGGGTAGTGGGCATCGTGGTGGCCGCGGCATGGGCCGCGCTGGTACTGCTACGCGCCTGGGGATGGTCCAAGCTCATCCACGATCCCAACCCCCTCTACATCGTCGAGTCGGCGGGGATCTACGTGCTCCTGTTCCGCGCAGGCGAGCGGTTGCGTCCATCGCGAATCGTGAGCGCCGTGGCCAGGCGACAGTACGGCATCTACATCATCCACGTCTTCGTTCTGTGGAGGGTGATGCGGCTCGTCTCGCTTGAGTCGATGCCCATCCTCGCGTTCCTGCTGCACATCGCCTTGGCGCTCGTGCTCTCGTTCGTGGGTGCCGCGGTGGCAGAGACGCTGCTCATCGGCCCCGCACAACGGCTCCTCGACCACGTGTGGTCGAGGGTCGGAAACCGCGGCGCCAAGGGCACGCGGACGACCTCATAGCCCATCAAAACCAGCCGGGCGGAATATTCCCCGCCCAATCACGCAAAGGAGGCGGCGCGCGCCGGAATCGTCTCCCGGCACGCGCCGCCCACACGTCGTCCCAAACGTAGTGCTACTCGTCGAGCAGGCTCTCGTCGAACTCCTCCTCGCCGCCCACGTCCACGGTCTCGGGGGAATCCTCGTCGGCACCGGCAGCCGTGAGGTCGAGCACCGCCTGGGCCTCGCCAGCGCCGGCACGGCGCTTGGGCGCCTTCTTCTTGCGCGCTATCATGCGCGCCATGGCGCTCACGCGGTCGCCCTCGCCCAGGTTCATGATCTTCACGCCCTGCGTCGCGCGCCCGAGCTTCGAGATGTCCTCGGCCTTGACGCGAATCATCACGCCCTCCTCCGAGACGATCATGAGCTCGTGCTGCGGCCCCACCACGCGGCAGGCCACGAGCTGGCCCTTCTTCTCGGTCATGGCGATGGTGAACACGCCCTGTCCGCCACGCTTGTGCACGGGATACTCCGAGACGGCCGTGCGCTTGCCAAAGCCGTTCTCGGTGATGACGACGAGATCGCCCTTGCCGTTAGAGATCTCCATGCCCAGAACGCTCGCCTGGTCCTTGAGCTTGATGCCGCGCACGCCCGAGGTGTCGCGGCCCATGGGCCGCACCTGGTCCTCGTCGAAGAGGATGGCCTTGCCGTCGGTGCTGCACAGGATCACCTTGCTGCCGGGCTTGACGCGCCGCACGCCCACCAGCTCGTCGCCGGCCCGAAGCTTGATGGCGATGAGGCCACCGGCGCGGTTGACGTCGTAGGCCGCCATGGAGGTCTTCTTTACCATACCGCTCGTGGTGGCGAACATGACGTACTCGTCCTCGGGGAAGTCGCGCGCCGTGAGAACGGCCATGGGGTGCTCGCCCTCGGACAGGCTGAGCAGGTTGACCAGCGCCGATCCGCGTGCTTGTCGGCTTCCCAGTGGCAGCTCGTGGACCTTGAGGCGGTACACCTTGCCCTTGTTGGTGAAGAACAGCATGTAGTCGTGGGTGCTCGCCACGAACAGGTCCTCCACGTAGTCGTTGTTCTTGAGCGAGAGGCCGCGCATACCCTTGCCGCCGCGGCGCTGCGCGCGATAGGTGGCCACCGGGAGGCGCTTGACGTATCCCGCGTGGGTAAACGTGACGACCATGTCCTCCTCGGCGATGAGATCCTCCACGTCGAGGTCCTCGGCGCCCTGGGCGTTTATGGCGGTGCGGCGCGGCGTGGAGAAGCGCTCGGCGATCTTGCGCAGCTCGTCCTTGATCACGCCCAGCAGCTTGTCCCTGTGCTCGAGCAGGTCGGTGTAGTAGGCGATCCGCTCGCGCAGGTCCTCTATCTGCGCCACGAGCTCCTCGCGCGCCAGACCGGTGAGTCGGCGGAGGCGCATCTGCAGGATGGCCTCGCACTGGATCTCGGAGAGGCCAAAGCGCTCGTTCATGCGCTGCTTGGACTCCTTGTCGTCGCGCGACGAGCGGATGATGTGGACGATCTCGTCGATGTTGTCCACGGCGATGAGCAGTCCCTCGCGGATGTGCAGGTCCTTTTGAGCCTTCGCCAGGTCGAACTGCGTCCTGCGCGTGACCACGTCCACCTGGTGGTCGATGTAGTGGCGCAGCATCTCGGGCAGCGTGAGCGTGCGCGGCACGCCGTCCACGAGGGCGATGTCGATGACGCCGAAGTTCGCCTGCAGCTGCGTGCGCTTGTACAGGTTGTTGAGAACCACCTGCGGCACCGCTCCGCTCTTGAGGTCGATGACGATGCGCATGCCCTTGCGGTTGGACTCGTCGCGCATGTCCGAGATGCCCTCGATGCGCTTCTCGTTGACCTGCTGGGCGATCCTCTCCTGCAGGGTGCCCTTGTTCACCTGGTAGGGGATTTCGGTCACCACCAGGCGCTGGCGGTTGCCCTTGCCGATGTTCTCCACGTGCACCTTGGAGCGCACGGTGATGGAGCCACGGCCGGTGGAGTAGGCATCGCGTATGCCGTCGGTGCCCATGATGATGCCGCCGGTGGGGAAGTCCGGACCGGGCATGACCTTCATGAGCTCGTCGAGCGTGACGTCGGGGTTGTCGATCATGAGGCACACGGCCTCCACGACCTCGCCCAGGTTGTGGGGCGGAACGTTGGTGGCCATGCCCACCGCGATGCCCGACGAGCCGTTTACCAGCAGGTTGGGGAAGCGCGAGGGGAGAACCGCAGGCTCCGAGAGGGACTCGTCGTAGTTGGGCTGCAGATCGACGGTCTCCTTGTCGAGGTCGCGCAGCATCTCCATGGCCGCGTACGTGAGGCGGCTCTCGGTGTATCGCATGGCCGCCGGGGGATCACCGTCCACCGAGCCGAAGTTGCCGTGGCCGTCCACGAGCGGCAGGCGCATGGAGAAGTCCTGCGCCATGCGCACCATGGAGTCGTAGATGGCGGCGTCGCCGTGGGGGTGGTACTTGCCCATGACCTCGCCCACGGTCCACGCGCTCTTCTTGTGGGGGCGTGAGGGCACGATGTGGGCCTCGTTCATTGCGTACAGGATGCGGCGGTGGACCGGCTTGAGTCCGTCTCGCACGTCCGGCAGGGCGCGCGCCACGATAACGGACATGGAGTACTCCAGGAAGGAGGTCTTCATCTCCTGGGACATCTCGATGGGCTTGAGCGCGCCGCCGTGGATGTCGGTGAGGTTGAGGCGCGTGCCGGCCTCGTCGGAGATGGTGTGCGAGAGGCCCGCGCCGGCAAGCCCGAGCGATCCCTGCTCGGGCGGGTAGTCGGTCTCGTCCTCCTCGAAGTCGATCTCGCCCCCTTGGTCGGGATCGACCTCCATGTCGTGCATGGCGCGGTTCACAAGGTCGTCGAGACCGTCTCCCTCGTGGCGCTCCCCGCGAATCTCGTCGTCATCATGCTTGTGCGTGTCGTCTGCCAACTATCTTTCCCTCCTCCAAAACGCGCCGCGAAGCGGCGCACACATTTTTTCTCCAGTCAGGTCAGTCCGGGTGGACGCTCTGAGCCGCCGACCGTCCGCCCGGACCCCCGCGCGGGCGGGCCGCGACTTCATCCAGCGCACACGGGAGTGACGACTCGGAATGCCTCGCGCCTTTATCCGCCGAGCAAGTTCGCGAAGCGCTGTTTGCGGCTCGGCGGATAAAGGGCGAGGCTCCAGCGCTAGATATCCAGGAACCGCACGTCCTTGGCATGGGTCTGGATGAAGTTGCGGCGCTTCTCGACGGTGGTGCCCATGAGGTCCGAGACGGCACGGTCGGCGGCGAGGGCATCCTCCACGGTGACCCTCAGCATTATGCGGTTCTTCGGCTCCATGGTGGTGGCCCACAGCTGCTCGGGGTCCATCTCGCCCAGGCCCTTGTACCGCTGGACGGTGTAGCGGCTGGAGTCCTCGTACTTGGCCGCCTCGATGGCCAGCTCCTCGTCGGTGTAGAGGTACTTGCCCGCCTTGCGGCCCTTGGGCTTGAGCTGGTAGAGCGGCGGCTGGGCCACGTAGATGTAGCCGGCGTCGATCATCGGCCGCATGTAGCGGTAGAAGAACGTGAGCAGCAGGATGCGGATGTGCGCGCCGTCCACGTCGGCATCGGTCATGATCACGATCTTGTGGTAGCGGGCCTTCTCGATGTTGAACTCGGGACCCACACCCGTGCCGATGGCCGTGATGAGCGAGGTGATGGTCTCGCTGGAGAGGGCGCGGTGCTCCTGGACGCGCTCGACGTTGAGGATCTTTCCGCGAAGCGGCAGGACGGCCTGGATGGAGCGGTCGCGCGCCATCTTGGCGCTGCCACCTGCGGAGTCGCCCTCCACGATGAAGAGCTCGGTCATCTCGGCGTCGCGCACCGAGCAGTCGGCAAGCTTGCCGGGCAGGCTCGCGCTCTCGAGCAGGCCCTTGCGCCGCGTGGCCTGGCGCGCCTTCTGGGCGGCCATGCGGCCCTTGGCGGCCTGGTTCGCCTTCTTGAAGATCTCCTTCGCGGGGTTGGGGTGCTCCTCCAAGAACTCGGCCAGGCCCTGCGCCACCACCTTGTTGGTGAGCGTGCGCATGTAGGAGTTGCCCAGCTTGGCCTTGGTCTGTCCCTCGAACTGCGGGTCGGGGAGCTTGACCGATATCACGGCCGTGAGGCCCTCGCGGATGTCGTCGCCCGTGAGGTTGGCCTCCTTGTCCTTGAGCAGCTTCTTTGCGCGCGCGTAGTCGTTGATCGTCTTGGTGAGCGCGGCGCGGAAGCCCTCGAGGTGCATGCCGCCCTCGTCGGTGTAGATGTCGTTGGCGAACGACAGCACCTGGTCGGAGTAGGTGGTGTTCCACTGCAGTGAGACCTCCACCTCGCCGCGGCGGTCGGCAGGCGCGTCGTCTGCCGACTTGCCCTGGATGTAGATGGGGCGGCTGAGGCCGGGCAGGATGGTCTTCTCCTCGTTGAGGAACTTCACGAAGTCGATGATGCCGCCCGCGTAGCAGAACTCGTCTCGGCGCGGCTCGAGCTCGCGCTCGTCCACCAGCACGATGCGCAGGTTCTTGTTGAGGAACGCCGTCTCCTGCAGGTGGTCGTGCAGCGTGTCGTAGTTGAACGTGGTGGTCTCGAAGATGGTCTCGTCGGGCCAGAACGTGATGCTGGTTCCCGTGGCCTTGGAGGTGCCCACGCGCTCCATCTTCTTGACGGTCTTGCCTCGGCTGAACTCCATGCGCCATATTCCGCCGTCGCGCTTGACCTCGGCCACCAGGCGGCTGGACAGCGCGTTGACCACCGAGACGCCCACGCCGTGCAATCCGCCCGACACCTTGTAGGCGCCGTTGTCGAACTTGCCGCCGGCGTGCAGGACCGTGAGCACGACCTCGAGGGTCGGAATGCGCTTCTGCGGGTGGCGTCCCACGGGGATGCCACGCCCGTTGTCGGTCACCGTAACCGAGTTGTCGGCATGGACCGTAACGGTTATCTTGGAACAGAAGCCGGCCATCGCCTCGTCCACCGAGTTGTCCACGATCTCCCACACGAGGTGGTGCAGGCCGCTCGCGCTCGTGGAGCCGATGTACATGCCCGGGCGCTTGCGCACGGGGGCAAGTCCCTCGAGGACCTTGATGTCGCCCTCGCCGTATCCGTTCTGGTTCTTTCTCTTTGCCACAAGGCTCCTCTCTGTTTAAGTGCGACTTACCATTGTACCTCATGGAAGCCCCTGAGAGCCAAAATAAGGCTGTATTTAGTCTTCTTGTGTAGTGAGACTCTTCTCACGCAACAAAGACGCGCACATCGCGCGAGAAACGCTCTCGCGCAGTCCGTCAGGTAATGAGGAGCACGCCTCGTCCACGCGTGCGCGCTCCTCGTCCGTAAGCTCGGCGTGCGTGGCGGGGTGGCAGGCGCCCCTCTCACGCGCTGGGCGCGGCGCCTGGTGGGCGCGCTGGCCCACCTCGAAGCGGATGTTCGAGATGCGCACGCCGTAAAACGAGAGGCGCGAGAGGTAGATGTCCTTGTTGGTGCCCATCTCGGAGGCAAGCAGCCCCGAGTCCACGCGAACCACCATCACGGGGTCAACGCCTGCCGCCGGCGGTCGCCTGAGCCACACGCCGGTGGTGTGGGCACGCTCCCTGTCCCCGTTGGCCGCATACCATGCGCGGGCGGCGCGCTGCGCGTCCGAGAGGCCCTCTCCCAAGGGTCCCGAGAGAAGCGACGACACCAGCTGTCCCGCACGCTGCGGATCCCCTCCGCGCTCAGTCGCCAAAGCCGATCACCTCCGCGTCCGCAAGCAGCTCTGCGGGGAAGTAGTCAAGGTTCGCGGTGGTCACCACCGTTTGGATGCCGCCCTCCACGAACCGGGTCATCGCGGCGCGGCGGCGTGCGTCGAGCTCGCTCATCACGTCGTCGAGCAGGAGCAGGGGCTGCTCGCCCACGACCTCGCGTGCGATGGCGACCTCGGCCATCTTCCAGGCGAGGACGACCGAACGCTGCTGTCCCTGGCTGCCAAAGGCGCGCGCGTCCCTCCCGGCAATGGAAAAGGACACGTCGTCGCGCTGCGGGCCCACCAGCGTCACCCCGCGTCGAAGCTCCTCCTCGCGCAGCTCCGCGAGGCGGTCCAGGAAGAGGTCCTGCAGCTCGTCGCGGGTGAGGTCGTCCACGCCTCCGCCCAGGGTGCACTCGTACGACCCCTCGAGCTCCTCGCCGCCCACCGTCTCGTACACCGTGCACAGATGCCTCCTCAGGCGGGCGAAGAGCGCGAGGCGCGCGTGCAGCAGCGTGGCGCCGCCAAGCGCCACCGACGCGTCCCACGCGTCGAGCATCCCCTGGTCGGGAAGGGGTTCCTTGAGCAGGCGGTTGCGCTGCTCGATCGCGCGCGCGTAGGCGCGCACCACCTTGCGATAGCCCGCGTTCGCCTGCGAGCCAAAGGCGTCGAGCTCCTCTCGGCGCATGCGCGCCGGCCCCTTTACCAGCGACAGGTCGTCCGGACAGAACAGCACCGACATGAGGGTGGACGAGAGGTCGGACGGGCGGCACGGCTTGTCGTTGCGCTCGAAGCGCCGCCTTCCGTCCGCCACCTCGCACGCCACGTCCACCACGCGGCCGTCGCCCAAGAGGCGCGCCTGCGCGCGGGCGCGCTCGGCCCCCTCGCGCACGAGGTCGCCGGTCTTGGGATGCCGAAACGACGTGCCCGCGGTAAGGAGCTGCAGCGCCTCCACGGTGTTGGTCTTGCCCGTCGCGTTGGGGCCGCACAGCACGGTGAGCCCCGGCGAGAGGTCCATGGTGCGCTCGGCGAAGCTGCGCCAGTTGCGCAGCGACACGCGTGACACGACCAGTCCCATGGCAGCCCCCCCCAAACCGTCGCGGAGGCGCGCTACATCCTCACCGGCATGAGCAGGTAGAGGTAGTTGATGGAGGCGTACGACTTGAATATGGCCGGCTGCATGGAGGAGAGCAGCTCGAGCGTCAGTCCGCTGTCCTGGGCCGCCGCGTTCACGCAGTCGAGGACGTAGTGGTAGTTGAGGGCGATCGACAGCGACGATCCCTCCACCTCCACGCCAAGCAGCTCGGCGGCCTCGCCCTGGTCGGGACTCGACGCCGAGAGCTTGAGCAACCCGGCGTCGGCGTCGACGTCGAAGCGGACCGACGGGTTGGAGAGCGCTATGACCGAGACGCGCCGCAACGCCTGGGCGAGCTGCGCGCCGTCCAGGCGCACGGTCGTGTTGCAGGACTGCGGCAGGAGCTGCCGGAAGTTGGGGAAGTTGCCCTCGATGCGGCGCGACACGTAGGTCGTGCTGCCAAAGGAGAACACGATCTGGCTCTCGGTGAGGCCTATGGCCACGGTGTCGGTCATGGAGGGCAGGCCGAGCACGTCGTGGAAGGTCGTCCCTGGCACGATCGCCTCGAACGAGCCCTCCACGCTCGAGGTCTCGCTGCTGGCGTCGCACACGGCCAACCGGTACGAGTCGGTGGCCACCAGACGAATGGTGTTGTCCTCCACGGTGATGAGAACCCCCGCGAGGATGGGTCGCGAGGTGTCCTTGCTGGTGACCTTGTACACCTTGTCCACCATGTTGGACAGGAGGGCGCTGGGAAGCTCCACCTGCTGCTGCAGGTCGAAGGTGGGGAACTCGGGAAAGTCGATGGCGTCGAGGGCGACGAGCCTAAAGTGGGACTGCGCGCACGAGACCTCCACCCCCGTCGGGCCCCCCGCTATGGAAACCGCGGCGTCGGGCAGGTTCTTGACGACGTTGGCGAGCGTCTTGCCCGACACGACGACGGCACCCTCCTCCTCGACGTTGGCGGGTATGGCATGGCGGATGGAGATGTTGAGGTTGGTGGTCTGCAGCTCGATGGTCCCCTCGCTGGCTCGAATGTACACGCCTGCCAGCACGGGAAGCGTCGCTTGGGCGGCGATACCCTTCGACACCACGGTGAGGGCGCGCATCAGCGCGGACTGGCTTACGGTGATTCTCATGTGCTCTCCTCCTGTTGTTTTTATATAGATATATAAGTTCTAGTAACAGTAATAAGTCGTGTAGAAAAGGTGACAATCACACATATGAGCACGTAGACGGTCTAGTTTCGCATACGATCCCCACGACGCGGATTCGACGCTATCATCTTTCGACGCGTTATCGAAAAGTGGTGTCGACACGAGTGGGGCGGTTGTTGAGCCGCTTTCGCGCATGGTGAACAGAGTTGTGAACATGGGCACCTACTCGAGCACGGCGTCTCGTATGCGGGCGATGCGGTCCTGCAGCACGCGGTCGTCGCGCATGCCCTGCTCGACCACGTGGATGCTGTGCTTGACCGTGGCGTGCGTGCGGTTTCCAAAGTGCTTCCCGATGTCGGCGAGCGTGTTGTCGGTGAGCTCCCGGGTGAGGAAGATGGCCACGTGGCGCGGCTCCATGAGCTCCTTGTTGCGCCTTCCGCCCACCAAGCCGTCGTGGTCGATGCCGTAGGTGTGCTCCACGACCTCCTGGATCT
This sequence comes from uncultured Coriobacteriaceae bacterium, assembly GCA_902793195.1. Lineage (GTDB taxonomy): Bacteria > Actinomycetota > Coriobacteriia > Coriobacteriales > Atopobiaceae > RUG440. The sequence continues at coordinate 19,965 of CADBCS010000026.1, forward strand.
GCTCGACGGTCACGCGGCGCTGCCCCGTGGGCCACTTTTGCTCGGCCACCCCTATGATGTCCTCCTCGGTGATGGTGGTGCCGAGCGTCTCGCGCTGGAACGCGAGCATGAGGCACGACTGGACGTAGCCCTCGATCACGCGGATGTTGGTCCCGGCGCGCTCGGCCATGACGCGGCGCAGCTCCTCGCTGATGTGGGCGTCCATGCCCGGGACGTGCTGCTCGCGCGCGTCGGCGCGCATGCGCTCGTAGAAGGCATCGATGAGCTGCAGCTTGAGCTCGTAGTCGGGGACCTGCACCGACACGGTCATGCCCGAGTCCAGGCGGCTGGTCACGCGCTCGTCGAAGCGGGACTGGCCCATGCCCAGTTCGGAGGGGGTGCGGTCGGCGGCGAGGACGATCTGCTTGCCGTGGCCCACCAGATAGTTGAACGTGTCATAGAAGAACCCGATGGTGCCAGTGGCGGTGCTCATGAGCTGGATGTCGTCCACGATGAGCACGTCGATGCTGTGGTAGTTCTCGGCCAGCGCCTCGGCCGCGCCCGCCCGCGCGTTCTTCATGGCGCGCGAGTAGTCGTCTATGAAGTCTGTCGCCACGCGGTACACGCATGCGCGGTCGGGGTCGTTCTGGGCGAGGTAGTTCTGGATGGCGCGAAGCAGGTGCGTCTTGCCCAGGCCGCTCTTGCCATAGATGAACAGCGGGTTGTAGTTGCGGTTTCCGTTAGCCACCTGCTTGGCGGCGTCGAAAGCGAACTTGTTCTGGGGTCCCTCCACGAAGCGGTCGAACGTGAGGAGGGAGTCGGTGGGGGTCACATCCTCCACCAGGGGATTCTTGGCGCGCCTGCGGGCGCGCTCCGGCACGGGCTCCGGTGCGGGCGCGGGATTGGGCTCGGGTGCGGCGGCGCGCTGCCTGGGCGCGCGCTCGGTGCGCGATACTTCCACCACAACGTGGACGGGCTGGAAGGCCACGGCCGTGGCGGTCTCGTCGAGCTGGGCCGCCAGCCGGCCGAGCGTGCGCTGCACGAACCGGGACGAGCAGCTCACGTGCAGCGTCTCGTCCTCGAGCCCGGTGGGCGTGCAGCTCTGGAGCATAGCTATGGTCGCGCCGGGGAGGTCGTTCTCCTCGAGCGTCGCAACCACGTCATCCCACAGTACCTCGGCATCCGATTCGCTTGTGCCTTCCATGCGTCTCCAGTCCATCGCGAACGTCTGGGGCTAACAGTATATGATGAAAACTGTCCCAGACTGTAAACTTTGTAGAAAACTCCGTCTACGGTAGATAACCGCCGTGACGCTCCACGTAGGTGCGTCCCATGGAGGTGAGACGACGCTTCTGGCCGTCCTTGCGCACCAGCCCCTGCTCCTCGAGCGCCTGAAGCTCGCGCGTCCAGGTGGGCTGGGACTCGCCGAAGGCCCGCGATAGGTCGGAGGGTCCCACGGTGTCGTGCGCGGCAAGATAGTTGACGATGGCCTTTCCTCGCGCCGAGAGCACGACCCACGAGAGGTCCGGGCCAGGTGACGGGGCCTGCTGGGACTGCTGGGGGAGCTGCTGTGGCGCCGGTGCGAGGCCCTCGGCCTGCTGGACGGGCTGCTGCGCAACCTGCTGCCATCCCTGCTGTGGCGCCTGCGGCCACCCCTGCGCCCAGCCCTGGGCGGCCGGCCACCCCTGCTGGGCCCCCCAGGGCGGCGCGACCTGTGGCCAGCCCTGGGGGGCCTGTGCCTGCGGCCAAGGGGCGGCGGGGTACGAGCTCTGTTGGGTGGCCGGTGGCGTGGCCAGGGAGTCGGGGAGCGTGGAGATGGTGACGACCGTCCCACCTGCTATGTTGTCGTCTATGCGCAGCGACCCGCCCTTGTCTCGCATGTACTGCTGGGCGTAGGGGAGCCCCGACCCCACCCCGCGGATGTAGCGCTTCATCTCCGCGGTCGCCGACGTCGTCCCGTATTGGAGCGCCCGCTCCTTCTCGGCGATGCCGGGACCCTGGTCCGAGAACCGTATGGTGTTGCCCCCGTCCAAGATCGAGATGGTGGGTTCCATAAAGTATGCGTGGATGAGGTTCTCCACGATCTCGCGAATCACCATAAAGGGAATGCTGCCGCCCTGGGCCTGAGACAGCTGCGTCACCTGCAGCGTGATCTCCTCCAGGTAGGGGCGGATCTCCTTTGGCTCCACAACCACCACGCGAGGGGCGGCCGCCGCGTCGTCGTACACGGCGATGCGGGCGGGGTGGCGCACCGTGCCCTCGCCCACCTGCGATGATTCGCCGTTCTCCACGAACGGGTAGAAGTCCTGCGCCATGCGCCCTCCCCTGGGGTTTCTCAACAAGCATTGTACAGGTGAAGAAAACTTTCGGATACGAAATTATGTGAAAGAAAGTTTTCTACAGATGAGAATAACTTGATGAAAAGGATTGTGAAACTTTTCAAAAGCAGGTGAAGATTCTAACACGATGAATGAAACTTAACAGCATTCTTTTGGAGAAAGAACCAGGCGTGGAGAGGTGCGCCGACACTCGCCGCCGCAGATTTGAACCCTTGTTGTGTAAATAAAGGGCAGGTTGACACCCACGTTGTTGACATTTACAATCGTTAGGCTTGAATTTCGAATGTCAGGGGGAGGATCTCCCCAGACCATATGCTGCAGGAGGAACCATGAAACGCACGTATCAGCCAAACAAGAGGAAGCGCGCCAAGACCCACGGCTTCCGCGCCCGCATGGCAACCAAGGGCGGCCGCCAGGTTCTCGCACGTCGTCGTGCCAAGGGCCGCAAGCGCCTTACCGTCTCCGACTAGCACATCTCGATGGAGACCATCAAATCCAAGCAGGACTTTGAGAGGGTCTTCAAGGGCGGGAGGCGCTACAACCACCCGCTGGTGCGGACGACGGTGCTCTCCGGGGGATCGGGAAGGGTTGCCTTCGTGGCTCCCAAACGGCTGGGCAACGCCGTGTACCGCAATAGATGCAAGCGTGTTTTGAGGGAGGCTGCGCGTATGTGCGGCCTTCCCGCAGATGGGGCGGACATCATACTGTTCGCCACCCGCACCACGCATGATGCGTGCCCTGCCGAGGTTTCGTCGGCGCTGGCTCGACTGCTCGAGAAGGCGCGCGTGTCATGTGCGTGAGGCGGGGGCCCGTCGCACGGGCGCTCATGTGCGTGGTCCGCGGGTACAAGCGCTACATCTCCCCGCTATTGCCCGACGCCTGCATCTACAGCCCTACGTGCTCCGAGTACGCCCTCGAGGCGATTGAAAAGTATGGTGCCGCAAAGGGGAGCTGGTTGGCAATACGCCGTATCCTTCGGTGCAACCCGTTCCATCGTGGCGGTTTCGACCCCGTTCCCTAGAGAAAGCAAAGGTACAGACGAATCATGTGGGAAGCATTTACTGGACTCATCACCCAAATCCTTAGAGGCATCTACGGCTTCTGCGGCGACTGGGGTCTGGCCATCATCATCCTGACCCTCATCGTGCGTATCCTCATCATGCCTCTCATGACCAAGTCGACCAAGTCTTCGGCGAAGATGCAGGTCCTCCAGCCCCAGATGAAGGAGATCCAGGACCGCTATGCGGACGATCCCCAGAGGATGCAGGAGGAGATGCGCAAGTTCTATGCCGAGAACAAGTTCAACCCCATGGGTGGCTGTCTGCCCATCCTCTTGCAGATGCCCATCTTCTTCGCCCTCTTTGCCGTAATTCGCAACATCGAGGGTCTTGCGAATGGAGCGACGCCCTCGTTCTTCAACATCGTGCCCGACCTCACCATCGGCCCCGGGCAGATCATCGCGGCGCAGGGACTCAGCGTCGAGGTGCTCACGGGCGCGGCGGTCTACATCCTGCTCGACGTCCTCTTCGGTCTTCTCACGCTCGTTCCCATGCTGCTCAACACGCAGGTCTCGACCGACCCCGCCCAGCAGCGCACGAGCCGCATAATGGGCATAGTCATGGCGGCGTGGATGGTGTGGATTGGCTGGAGCCTGCCTTCGGGCGTCCTGCTGTATTACGTCACCTCGGCACTGTGGCAGGTGGCCCAGCAGCAGTTCGTCACCAAGCGCGTCATGGCCCAGGCAAAGGCCGACGCCGAGGCCAAGATGGCCGAGCGACCCTTCCAGGTCGACGTGGTTCGCAAGGAGACCAAAAAGCGTCCCCACAAGAAGTCGTAGGGAACAAAGGCCAAAGAGACGGGCGCCGGCCCCTTGGGTCGAGCGCCCGAATTAGTTTACAGACGGAGGTGCACTATGGAGGAAGAGACCACGCAGGGCGCGCCGGGCGAGCAGTACGCGCAGATTCGCGAGCGCTACGAGCAGGGCGTGGAGCTTACTGACGAGGACATCGACACGATTGCCGACGTTGCCGTTGGCTTCGTGCGCAACCTACTCTCCTTCTTTGGCGAGGATGGTGTTGCCATCGACGAGTACGAGGGTGACGACGGGGAGCTGATCCTGGACGTGACCGGTGGTGACCTGGCGGTTCTCATTGGGCGTCACGGAAGGACGTTGGACGCGCTGCAGATGGTCGTGTCCTCCCTCATGAGCAGCACGTTGCGCTTCCACTATCCGGTGGTGGTGGATGTGGAGGGATACAAGCATCGCCGCAAGGAGAAGCTGCGCCACCTCGCGCGCTCCGCCGCGGAGCGCGCCAAGCGCCAGCGCTCCAAGGTGTCGCTGCCACCCATGAATGCCTACGAGCGCAGGATCGTGCACATCGCACTGGTGGACGACGATGCGGTCACCACGCACTCCGAGGGTGACGATCCCTCCCGTCACGTGGTCATCACGGCCCTGCGCGTATAGGGATGGCCCAACACGAAACGACGCTCGAGCAGCTCTCGCTGGCATTGGGTGAGGCGAACATCACGTCCTCGCCGCGCCAGCGGGAGCTGCTCGCTCGTCATCTGGACCTCGTCATAGACCGCAACCGTGTGGTCAACCTCACGAGGATCACGTCCGTGGAAGAGGCCGTGGTCCTGCATGTGGTGGACTCGCTGCTCCTGCTCGACTCCTTTGCCGCCGCCCCAAGGGGGGCGTTCGTGGACGTGGGAACCGGAGCGGGCTTCCCTGGCATTCCCCTCGCCATCATGACCGATAGGCCCGCACTGCTGGTGGACTCGGTGGGGAAGAAGGCCGCCGCCGTGGGCGCCTTCGTGGAAGAGCTGGGCCTTGGGGGTCAGGTCGAGGTGAGCTCGTCTCGCATCGAGGACCTTGGTCGCAAGCGTCGCGGCCAGTTCGCGGCGGTTACGGCCCGCGCCGTGGCGCAGACCGACGTGCTCGTGGAGTACGGCGCGCCCCTTCTTGCGAGGGGTGGCCGCCTGGTGGTGGCCAAGGCACGGCCCACCGACGACGAGGTTGCCGCGGGCGACCGGGCGGCGCGCATCTGCGGGTTGCGCCGCGTTTCACGTGAAACGTTCGAGCTGCCGCGCGATCTGGGGCACCGAGAGGTGCTCGCGTACGAGCGCGTGGGCAATCCCAGCATAAAGCTCCCTCGCCCCGTGGGTGTAGCGCGTCAGCGGCCTCTGGGAAAACGCTGACGCTTGCATAGCGGCCTCTCACGCCTTCGTGCAAAACTTTTCCAAGAGGTTCTTCCAGTCCCGTCGCACTGCTAGAATGGTTCACCGCACTTTTTGAGTACGACGATTGGAGCCTCCATGGCGCACGTTGTTGCGATCATCAACCAAAAGGGTGGCGTGGGCAAGTCGACCACCGCCATCAACCTTGCCGCGTGTCTGGGAGATCTGGGCAAGCGCGTCCTTGTGGTGGACTTCGACCCCCAGGGCAATGCGACGAGCGGCTTTGGAGTCGACAAGGACTCCTTGGAGTCCGACGTGTACGACTCCCTCATGAACGACGTCCCGCTCTCGGAGGTCGTCGTCTCCTCGCCCGTGGAGGGCGTGTTCGTGGCTCCGGCGACCATACAGCTGGCTGGTGCCGAGATCGAGCTGGTGAGTGTGATGGCACGCGAGAGCGTCCTGCGATACGTGTTGGAACCCGTGCGCGACGACTACGACTACGTCTTCGTCGACTGTCCGCCGTCCTTGGGGTTGCTCACCGTCAACGCCCTGGTGGCCGCCGACTCGCTGCTCATTCCCATCCAGTGCGAGTTCTACGCGCTCGAGGGCCTTTCCAAGCTGCTCGAGTCCATGCGCATGGTAAAGGGCCGCCTTAACCCCAGCCTGTCCATCTTTGGCGTCGTGATGACCATGTTCGACGTCCGCACCACGCTGTCCCGACAGGTCGTGGGGGAGGTGCGCGACTATTTTGGTGACCAGGTGTTCCAAACGGTCATTCCACGCAACGTGAAGCTCTCGGAGGCGCCGAGCCACGGGCTTCCCATCAACCGCTACGCGCCGTCCAGCAAGGGTTCGCAGGCGTACTGCGAGCTGGCGGAGGAGGTGGTCTCGCGTGGCTAAGCGCAGCGGCCTGGGACGCGGCCTGGGAGCGCTGTTGGGCGAGACCATGGGGGAGACCCAACCGGAATCGGGCGGTTCCTCGTTTGTGGAGGTGCCTCTCGTTGACATCGTCCCCAACCCAAACCAACCACGCCAGCACTTCGACGAGGACGAGCTGGAGGCCTTGGCCGACTCCATTCGGCAGAACGGGCTCCTGCAGCCCATTGTGGTGCGTCGTCGAGGTGCAGGCTACCAGATCGTCGCCGGAGAGAGGCGGTGGCAGGCGTCGCAGCGCGCGGGCCTCGAACGAGTGCCGGTTCTGGTGCGCGAGGTGAGCGACGACGACGTCCTCAAGCTTGCACTCATCGAGAACCTGCAGCGGTCGGACCTCGACCCACTCGAGGAGGCTGCGGGCTACCAGGCGCTCATCGAGCAGCATGGCTGCTCGCGCAAGGAGCTTGGAGAGCTGCTCTCCAAGTCGCGCTCGGCCATCTCCAACTCCCTGCGACTTCTCGACCTGCCCGAGGAGGTGAGGGAGATGGTGCGGGACAACAGGCTCTCGGCAGGCCATGCCCGTGCCATCCTTGCCGTGTCCGGAGACGACCGACGCGCGGCCCTCGCGCGCAAGGTGGTGGCCGAGGGTATGTCGGTCCGTCAGACAGAAATCCTCGCTCCGTTGTTTTCTGTCAAAACGCAGGACGAGACTCCTCGTCGCATGCCCGCTCCACCCGCCTTTGCGGACGTGGCCCGTCGTTTGCAAAACGACCTTTCCACCAACGTGAGGGTGCGCACCGTGCGCGGCAAGCATAAGATAGAGATTGAGTTTGGTGACGAGGAGGAACTCGCCCGACTCGTGGAACGGATTTTGGGAGGAAATGATGAACTTTCTTGAGAAGGCGGCGCTTACATTTGGTCTCACGGTCGCGGGAGTCACCTTGGTGTATCGCTACGTGCTCTCCGACGAGCAGCGTGAGGCCGTGCGCGAGGCGGAGATGTATGTGTCCGACGCCACGCAGGAGATTACCGACTCCATATCGCCTCTGGTCAACGGGGGACCCACACACGCGAGCGAGAAGGCGTCGTATGCGGCTAACCGCGAGCGCACCAAGGAGCAGTGGGAGGCACTGGGGTATTAATACGCGAAAATACGCTGTATGACGTCCTGCAGACAGCCGTTTGCGGGCTCAAGACGACAATCGGGGATGCCCCTTGGATGGAGGGGGATCCCCGATTCTTACCTGTGGGCCTCTGTGGAGCAGTCGTCGGCTGGCGAACTCAGGCGTTGCGTTGGCGCAGCTGCCCGCAGGCGGCGTCGATGTCGGCACCACGGGACTTTCGTATGGTGGCCTCCACACCAACAGCGGCGAGGCGTCTTACAAACGTATTTGCGCGCTCGGCAGAGGAAGGCTGGAACTTTGAGTGGGGAACCTGGTTGAGCTGGATGATGTTGACGTGGCAGAGCGTGTCCCGGCAGAAGTCACACAGGTAGGCAAGCTCCTCATCGGTGTCGTTTATGCCCTTGATGAGGGCGTATTCGTACGTGGGACGCCTTCCCGTCCTGTCGACATATTCGCCCATGGCGTCATACAAACGTAGTAACGAGTAGCGCTTTACCCCCGGCATCAGCGCATCTCTTGTGCGCTGCACGGCAGAATGCAGCGAGACGGCAAGGGTGAACTGCTCGGGCTCGCGTGAGAAGCGGGTGATCATGGGTATTATGCCGCACGTGGAGACCGTGAGATGCCTCGCTCCGATCCCGAGCCCCTCGGGGTCGTTGAGGCGCCTGAGGGCAGCCAGGGACTCGTCGTAGTTCGCGAACGGCTCGCCCTGACCCATGAGTACTACACCTGTAACACGCGTGTCGAAGTCGTCACGCACGTGTAATACCTGCTGGTAGATCTCGGCTGCCGTGAGTGACCTGGTGAGTCCGGCCTTCCCGGTGGCGCAGAACGCGCACCTCATGCCGCAGCCCGCCTGCGTGGAGGCACACACGGTGAGCCGCGCCCGCGAGGGCATGCCTACGCACTCGACGCACACACCGTCATCGTAGCGGATGAGGTACTTCTTGGAACCGTCGGCAGATTCCTGGCAGACGGCCTCCTCGGCGCCTCCCAAGGTGCATCGCTTGGCAAGGGCCTGCCGCAACGTCTTTGGGAGGTTGCTCATCTCGTCGAAGGAGCCCACTCCCTTCTCCCATACCCACGAGCGTATCTGCTTGGCCCTAAAGGCAGGCTGCCCGAGCTCCGCCAAGAGTTCGGCGACCTCGCCCTCCGTCATGTCGCGGAGGTCGCGCCGCCGCGGGGCTTCATCTTGAGGCTGCATGTAATTTTCTCCCTGTCCGTCGTTGTTTGCCCACAAGGAAGTATCCTCGTCTGTTGGTATATCTTTGTGACTACATGAGTCTAGCGCAGGCTTGCGATTCAAGGGGAAAGAACATGACGAACGACGTAACAGCATACAAGGTCGCCGTGTTGGCCGGAGGATGGTCCGACGAGCGTGACATATCGCTCGCGTCGGCCAAAGAGGTCAAGTCCGCTCTCGAGGAGGCAGGCTTTACTCAGGTTGATCTTCTGGACATCGCGGAGGACGGATTTGCGGATACCATCGCCCATGGGCGCTACGATGTCGCGTTCGTGGCGATGCACGGCAAGTATGGCGAGGACGGGTGCATCCAAGGGATGCTGGAGGTGCTGCACATCCCCTACACGTTCTCTGGTGTATTGGCCTCGTCCCTGGCCATGGAGAAGGGAATGGCGAAGGCGGTCTATCGCAGGGCCAACATCCCGGTTTCGCCCGACGTCGTGGTAGAGCAGAACGACCCCATGGCCGCCGAGGATGTCGCACGCATCGTGGATCAGCTGGGGTTGCCGCTGTTCGTAAAGCCCGCGTGCAACGGCTCCAGTTACGGGGTGTCCAAGGTGGCCGATGCCGGCGAGCTTGCAATAGCGGTGGAGAAGGCGCGTTCGGCAGGCGGCCGCGTGCTCATAGAGGCGGCGGTGGAGGGAACCGAGATCACCGTTCCGGTTTTGGGCAACGATGACCCCCGTGCCCTCACGGTCATCGAGGTGGTGACCGGCGCGGACTTCTACGATGAGATTGTAAAGTACGAGCCGTCCGAGCTGCATCACGTCATCCCCGCGCGCATCGACCCCAAGACCTACGCCTTGGCCCAGGAGCTTGCCGTGCGTGCTCATGTGGCTCTGGGCTGCAGGGGTTGCTCCAGGAGCGACTTTATCCTCAGGGCCGACGGCACCCCCGTCATTTTGGAGACGAACACCATTCCGGGCATGACGGCTGCCAGCCTGCTTCCCGACTCGGCGAGACACGAGGGGATATCGTTCCCGAGCCTGTGCCGCACGTTTGTGGAGCTTGCCCTGGAAGCGCACGCATAAAGGCCCAAAGAGGAGAGTTCTGGTACATCCGGACACCCTGGCGTCCCCGAGGTGCTGCTTCGGGGATATTGCGGAACCCTTGCAGATGCCCGTCGAATCGGAGGATGGTCACATGTACACGGTGGAGGACCTGTTGCTTCCCAACACCCCCGCGTCGGTGCGCTCGCGCTACGTCACGCTTGCCGAGCGCGCCCAAAAGACGACCTTCGGGTTGCTCGAGGAGGACATAGTGGTCCTCGACACCGAGACGACGGGCCTTTCGTTTAGGAGAAACGAGCTCATCCAGATTTCGGCGGCACGAATCTCGGGGAGGGAGGTCGTGGAGCGGTTTGACACCTTCGTGCACCCTTCCGGTCCCATACCCCGCGAGATACAGGAGCTCACGGGCATCCGCGACCTCGATGTGTTGGATGCCCCCCTGCCCGAGGATGCCGTGGCTGGATTGGCAGACTTCGTGGGTGGGCAGCCCATTCTCGCACACAACGCACTGTTCGACCGTACCTTCGTCGAGGGAGTCAACGGCGGCGAGGAGGTGTCCGACATCTGGATCGACACCCTTGCCCTCTCGCGCATAGCGCTTCCGCGCCTCTCGTCTCACCGCCTGTCCGACCTTGCGGAGGCGTTTGGGTGCGCGTTGGTAACACATAGGGCAACAGACGACGTGGACGCGCTGTGTGGGATGTGGCGCATCCTGCTGCTGGCCCTGTCCGACCTGCCTGCAGGACTTCTCGAACGCCTCTCGCAGATGCATCCCGATGTGGACTGGGCCTACCGACCCATACTCGCCAACCTTGCGTTGGAAGGCGCGGGCGTGTCGTTCTCGATGCGAGACGAGCGCCGCTTGCTGGTGGCGCAGATGGCGGGCGACCCGCGTGACGACTTCTCGCAGCGTGAGGGAGATGTGTGCGAGGTGCCACCGAGTCAGGTGGACGACGCATTTTCCGCGGGTGGCGTGGTGTCAAAGATGTACGAGTCGTTTGAGCGCAGGGGCGAGCAGGTCGCGATGGCCCAGGAGGTGCGCCAGGCGCTCGCGGACTCTACGCACAGGGCCATAGAGGCGGGTACGGGCGTGGGAAAGTCAGTGGCGTACCTTTTACCCAGCATTTGCTTTGCGCAGCAGAACGGCATTACCGTTGGCGTGGCCACCAAGACCAACGCCCTCACCGACCAACTCATGGCGCACGAGCTCCCGGCGCTCGATGCGGCGCTGTCCCAAGGGGTGTCGTATGCGAGCATAAAGGGGTTCGACCACTACCCCTGCCTGCATCGCCTCGACCTCGCCATGGTGCGTGACCTCCCCGAGTTCTCGTTCGTGCAAGGGGGAGACCAGCAGGACGTGTGCGAATCCGACATCCTCACCTCAATTGCGGTGGTGGCCGCCTATGCCTGCCAGTCACCCGAGGGTGATCTGGATGCGCTGGGCGTCCGTTGGCGCATGGTCCCCCGAGAGCTCCTCACGACGACTCCGTCGGAATGCCTGCGCGTACGCTGTCCGTATTATCCAAACGAGTGCTTCGTGCACGGGGCGCGCAGGCGCGCCGCGAATTCCGATGTGGTGGTGACCAATCACTCCATGCTGCTTCGCGACATCGCACTCGACAACGCAATACTGCCCCCCATACGCCACTGGGTGGTCGACGAGGCCCACTCGTTTGAGCAAGAGGCGCGCAGGGCATGGGCGCATGAGCTGTCTTACGAGCAAACTACAACGGTATTTATGCTGCTAGGAGGCCTAAAGACGGGTGTATTACACCGTTTGCTCACCCAATGTGGAAATATGGACGGCTCGACGCTCGTGGCAGGTCTGCTTACTAAGGCGGCTGCCTCGGTACAACGCGCGACAGTCTTGGTAACGGAGTTGTTCGAGGCCGTTCACGACCTCATCTCGCTTGCGGGCCGACAAGGTGGGTACGACAACGTGACGTTGTGGATAGACGAGTCCGTTCGTCAGTCCGAGCAGTGGAATCGGGTGGAACTGTGCGCATTGCAGTCCTCAGCTCAGCTGGAGGAGGTCGTAAAGAGCCTTCGTCAGTCGCGCGACGCGCTGCAGCAGGAATCAGCGAGTCTGGCATCCGAGCTAGCTGACGCCATAAGGAGGGTGGACGAGCTTCTGCAGGCCGCGAAGATCATCGTGGTAGAGCCGAGCGAGTCGTACGTGTATTCCGCCGAACTGTACAGGGCTAAGCGCCGACGTGGGCGGGAGCGTCTGGTCGCCGAGAAATATGACGTGGGCAGCGATCTGGCCGAGCGTTGGTATCCCGAGACGGCGAGCGTCGTGTACACGTCGGCTACCATTGCGGTGGGCGAGAGCTTTGAGCATTTTAACGCCACCGTTGGGCTGGACCAGCTTCCCAAGGAAGCCCATAGGGGCGTGCGACTCGACAGCAGCTTCGACTACGACAGCCACATGTCCGTCGTGGTTGCCAAGGACATGCCCGAACCCACCAATCCGCGATATATTGAGGCCCTTGAGGACCTTTTGTACCAGACGCACGTGGGAATGGGCGGGTCGGTCCTTACGCTGTTCACCAACAGGCGTGAGATGGAGCGGATTCATCAGTCCCTCAAGCCCAAGCTCGATGCCCATGGCATACGATTGCTGTGCCAAGAGCGACGGTTCTCCGCACGGCGACTGCGCGAGCAGTTTATGGAGGAGGAGAGTACCTCCCTCTTCGCACTCAAGTCGTTTTGGGAGGGATTCGACGCGACGGGAGACACCCTGCGTTGCGTGGTCATCCCCAAGCTGCCGTTCGCAAGCCCACAAGACCCACTCGTGAGGGAGCGTGACCTTAGGGAGCAGCGTGCCTGGTGGCACTACTCCCTGCCAGAGGCGGTGCTGTCGGTAAAGCAGGCGGCTGGACGACTCATTCGCTCGTCCACAGACACCGGCGTGCTCATACTCGCCGACTCGCGCGTGGTGACCAAGCGATACGGTAGAACCGTGCTCGGTGCTATGCCCTCACGCAACTGTATTATGCTCGAACGGGCAAACATACGCCGGTATTTGGACATGTGGCTCAGGTCGCATAGATAATACGTGCTGTGTTACGGGTGTCGCAACGGGGAGTCTCGCCGATGTGACACCCGCGTTAGCAGGTCGTCTTTAATAGTTGGGTAACGTATTCGCGAACGGCCGCGGCCAACTCCTGGTCCTCAACGCGAATACTGTCACCACAGGCTGCAATACGACGCACAAGCCACAGGCTTTGTGGGCCGTAATACGGTATTTCACACGTAATGCATCCCTCGGAGCGGTGTAATACGCGCAGCTCGTTCCACTCCAACGCGGTAAGACAATCCTCGCTACTAAAGGTAATACGTATCATGCGCGTATTACTACTGTCTTTGCTGAGTGTAGTTTGGGGTTCAGCGGTATTACCGATCGTAATACCGCTCATACGGTCGATGCGAAACGTCCTCTCCTGATGGAGATTGAGGTCGAGCGCCTGCACGTACCAGATGTCATGTGAAGCGAAGAGTTGCATTACCATGGCTCGGCGAGTATGCGGCCTCTCGTCCTTGATGCCTCGATACGAGAACACGATCTCTCGTCGGTCTGCCTGAGCACGTGCGCAGCAAAAGAGGGTTTCGCCCACATCCTGCGCTGGGAATGCGCGGTTTTCGGCGAGCGACTTGCGTACCATGTCCTCCTGGATCTCCGGAGACGAGAACGCCTCGTTGAGACGGGAACGCAAAGGGTCGCCATCATCGATTCCCGCCCTGTCGAGGGCATGCACCACAGCTACGGTCTCGGCAGACGTGAGGCGTATGGGACGTCCGCGAACCTCGGGATACTGGAGGGTGTACTCCGTGAGGTCGTCGTTTGCCGATATCAGCAGGCCGGATGACTCCTCCCCAGACGCTTGGCACACGATGTCCATGAGCGCCTTGGCATCGTCGTGCGAAATACCCAGTCGGCTCGATATCGCGTCGAGCGTGACGGTGTCGCCCGTCTTGCTCAGAGAGCCAAGAAGCGAGACAAGCTCGCGAATGCGTTCCGTGGCATCCTTTCGACCCGAGGAACTCCTTCTTCCAGTCACCCTACTCGCCTCCCAACGCAGCACGCAGGCGCTCTTTCCAACAGTCCACGAGGCTTTGTGGACGCACGGGCTCGATTCCCTCGGCGATGGCCCACATGGCCGCCGCCCGCTCGTCGCTCACAGAGGTCGTAAGGATGGTGCAAGCCCCCTCGTCGTCCCACGTGCCTCTGGTATCGACTCGCGCAAGGACGTCGTCCCTGCGCTCGGGTGGCACGATAAAGGACGCCACGTATTGGGTGGGTCCAATTTGGAAGGGGAGAAGGACGTAGTCGCGCACGTCAAACGATGCGGGGATGTCGTAAGACACCCGCGCAAGCTCGCGGACCTTCTCGATGCGGCTCACCAGATAGGTGTGGGGTGCGTTTTGCACATCTCCTGTTTGGTCGGCCTCGGGAGCCACGAGGTAGATTTGGTTTCGGAGCGTGAACAGCCCGTAGGGGAGGATGGTCCTCTTGAGGTCGCTTCCGTCCGAGCGCGTATACGTGATGGATGCCGCGTGCGCGTTCATCAGGCATTTTTCGATGCGCGTGAGGTTGACGTCGCGATTTCGTGCCGACCTGGGCAGCGCTGCTATCGCGGGGTCGCGAAACGAGCGGTCGATCTTGGTGAGCGCGATTCTCAGGTCGTGTGCAAAGGGGAACGACGTGTCGGCCGCCATGGGAAGAAGCAGGCAGTTGAGCGTGAGTGCGTCCTCGGGCAAGAGGTGGCTCTCGCGCACGAACGAGCAGTCCTCGTCGATGCGCCAGGTCTGCTCGCTGCCGCGCATTCCCGCGGAGACTATCACGATGCCGCTGGCGGCGAGCCTGGCGCGGTCACGCTGAAAGGACTTGCGAAACGAGGCGTCGGAGATCTCGGGATAGAAGTCCCTGCGCAAGTCCGTCGTCGCGATAGGTGCGCTCGAGTTGATGAGTGCGATCGCCACCGCAAGCGTCCGACGCGCCGAACGCTCGTCCTCGGTGGGCTCTCTGTAGTCGTCGTCCCAAATGTCCATGGACACCTCCTCATACCAATAGAACAATACTGCATTGTGATGTCGTTTGGTGCAATGTCTTGTAGGGGAGCGCCATCGGCCGCCGCACGAATGTGGCCCTTGTCTCCTGTTTGTGCCCAGTCACCAACAAAGAGCATGTCAGGCGATTGTGGTTGCGCACTCTAAGTTATACTTAATCTCGAGGTGGAATCCCTCTAGCCTCAGTAGCGAGCGGCAAAAGGAAGAGAGACATGGCTAAAACGCGAGACTACTTGGACTATCTCGACGAAAGCGTGGAGATAGCTCCTGCAAACAGCCAAGAGGAATACCAGGCTGCAGAAACAATTGCCGAGCTGATGAGAGACCACGGACTCGAGCCCTCAATCGAGGAGTTCGCGGCACGACCGATGGGCAAGCTGGCGCCACACGTGCTGTGCATGGTCATGCTGATGTGCGTGGTGGGCAGCGGACTCACCCATGATGCCATCCACTGGATACTACTCTTGCTGGCGGCACTCTGTGCGGGTCTGTACCTCTTCAACCACTTTGTCAGCGACATCTTTGGCAACATGGGCCCAACGGCCAAGAGCCAGAACGTGGTCGCCGTTCACAAGGCGGATGGCCAGAACGTGGTTCGCGGCGCCCGTCCCATCGTCATCGTCGCACATTACGACACGCCGCGCGTGGGTTTGCTGTGGCGCGAGCCGTTCGCCGGGTACCGCGCGGGACTCATACGGGGATCGGTGTTCTGCGTCATGGCGGTGGTGGTGACGCTGGTCCTTCAGGCCCTCGCGTTCATTCCCGAGGTTGCCCGCACGTTCTTCTGGGTCGTGGGCATCCTTGCGTCTCTTCCGCCGTTCGCACTGGGTCTTCTCACCATCCTGGAGACACGCGGGGCGTGCTCCTCTGGGTCCAACGACAACAAGTCATCGATCGCCGCAATGATGGCGATTCTCAACAAGGTGCGTCCGGGAGAAGACCGCGCCACGGATGCCGACCGTCCGCGCAAGTCTCGCAAGCGTGTCGGCGATGAGCCCGAGCAGGTCATTCCCACGTCGCAGCGTCGTGAGGTCGTGGAGGAGGTCAAGGGCGTTCGTCACGGCCGCGACGTCCTGCTTGGTCTGGGGATTCTCCCGCCATCATGTGAGGTCGTGTACGAGGAGCCCAAGGTGCGCATCGTGGAGGAGATCGTCGCGCCCGAGCCGGCGGCCGTCGAGCCCGAACACACGGAGGAGAGCGTCCTCGATCGGGAGGATGTGGAACAGTCTACCGCGCAAGACGGTGACGAGATGGATTTGGTGGGCGAAGAGGAGACCACCACTTCCGACATCACCGAGGAACCCGAGTCCGCAGGAGACTTGGACAACAGCGAGGATGAGGAACCTGCCGAGGAAGAAGACGAGACCGCCGAGGAGTGGGACGGCGAGACGTATGACGATGACTACGACGCAGACGACGATGCCAACGACTCTGCGGTAGCCGTTGAGTACGACGAGGCGCCCAAGCTGCCGACGACTGCAGAGGATGAGGAAGAGTCGTTTGAGGACGAATTCGAAGACGAGTACGACGACGAGTTCGAAGACAACGAGTATGCCGACGACGAATTTGAGGATGACGAGTTCGACGACGAGGGATACGAGAGCACGGCAATGGGCTCTTGGTTCTCGGATCGCATCGCCTCCATCAAGTCGTTCTTCTCGCGGCACAAGATGGGTGACGACATGGTCATCGAGCGCGGGGAGAATCAGTTCGAGGAAGAGGAATACCTCGATGACGAGGACGATTGGGTTGACGAGGAGTACGAGGACGATTCCCAAGACGATGACTTCGATGACGATGAGTGGGATGAGGACGAGGACACCTTCGAGGATGACGCTGCGGGCGAGCAGGAAGAGTCGTACGAAAGCGAGTACGAGGAGGTCTCCATCAAGCCCAAGTCTTGGAACGATGACGAGTCCTGGCAGAGAGACGTTCCCAACGTGGATGCCGAAGCTCTTGGCGAGGAGGATGGGTACGACGACGAGCTCGACAGCGACTACGACGAGTACGACTACGAAGACGAGTCCGAGGATGACGCGAGAGAACGTGACGCGGACAATCGAGCGGTAACGACCACCGTGGACGACGCGCCCGATGCACCCAAGGTTGACGAGGTACCCGAGTCTCCCAAGCCACGCGACCCCGTTCGCGAATACCTCGACCTGAACAACATCGAGGGCGAGATCATCTCGTACGAGGAATACGAGGAGATCGTCTACGTGGACGAGGAAGAGGAAGTCTTCGAAGACGAGATAGAGGTCATCTACGAGGATCAGGAAGCGGATCAGGAACCCGTGGAAGACGAGGATGAGGCGTATGGGGATGATGCCTACGAGGAGGAACTCGTAGATGACTCCGCAGACGTCTATGATTACGATGATTCCTACGATGTTGGTGATGCGTTCGAAGATGACGATGCGTATGCCAATGCCGACGCATACGATCCGGCGGAGGATGACGAGTACTACGACGATTATGAGGCCGCAGAACCCTCCGATGACGATGGTCAGATTTGGGACGAGCAAGAGGAGATTCTCGATTACGACCAACAGGACTACGGCCAGCAAGACTACGATGACGGGGCATACGAGGACCAGGAGTACGAGGGCGAGTACGACGAGGAATACCTCGAGGACATGGAGGCCGAAGACCCCTACGGTGCCGCCGAGTCTGCCGTCTCTCCCTCCATTGGCCAGCGAATCAAGGGCGCGTTTAGAAAGATGCGCGGTGGCCATCAGCAGAATACCTTCGTGGAGGATGGTTCCCAGGATTGGGAGCAACAGCCTCAGGAGTACTCCTACGCGGATACCGACCAACGTGAGGACGGGTATCTCGTCGATGAGGAGAACATGGAGGGTGCCTACCTCAATGACGACGAGTACGTCGAGGAGGAGCTGGTAGAGGAATACGGTGACGACGAGTACTACGACGATGGCTTCGAGAACGAGTCACAGGCGTATGATCAGCAAGAGCAAGTCGGCCGTTCGGAGGTGTATGAGCGCCCGGTAGACCCCAATCTCCTGCATTTTGATCGCGAGGAGGACGTCGACATCCTCCCGCGTGACACCACCGGCCTGGATACCATCATCGAGAGCTACGACGTACTCGAGTATCGTGGAGAGCGACAGGTGAGGCAGGCGCCCGAGCCGGTCAACGATCCAACGTGGGGAACCACATCGTATCAACCCGCGCGTCCCGTAATGAACATAGCGCGCCGCGCCGCGCTCTTTGATCTGCCCGATCCGTCCTCCGCTCATGTGGATCCGCTTGGAAGCGACTATGAGGACTATGACGAGTACGAGGATGTGGAGGAGACGCCTGCGGTCGAGGTAGAGAAGACCGTTGAACAGCCAAAGGCCGATTCCACCCCCACATCAAATGAGTCCGAGGCCGACGAACAGACGAGTTTCTGGAGCGATGGCAGCAACGCCAGTTCCCAGTGGAAGGGTGGTGCCACGATGCGCTCCGACCTTCGTGACCAGGATTCGGACGAGCCTATTGTGATTGATGAGGAGGACCTTCAGGACGCCATGCTGGAGCTAGGCGACGAGTTCCTCATGGCACACGACATCTGGTTTGTTGCGACAGGTGCCTCCTCGCTGGACCATGCGGGAATCAAGGCGTTTGTGGAAGCGCACAAGCGTGACGTGCGTGGCTCGTTCGTCATCAATCTGGAGTCCGTTGGTGCGGGTGCGCTTACGGTGCTTACCCAGGAAGGTCTGCGTAACCCGCGCAAGGCCGACCGACGACTGGTTCGCATGCTCACCGACATCGCCCAAGATCTGCACATAAGCCTCGACTCGCTTGCCTACAACTGGGACGAGACGGAGTCTGCGAGTACCATGCGCTCCCGCCTGCGCTCCGTGAGCATTATGGGTCTCGACGACAACAACCTGCCCGCGTACTCTCACACGCTCAATGACATGCCCGAGAACGTGGATCCGAGCCAGGTGTCCTCGGTCGTTCGCCTGGTCACCGAGCTCATCCGCCGCTCGTAGCGAGCATGGCATAGGTAACAAACAAGGAGCTGCCATTGGAACTGTTCCAATGGCAGCTCCACTCATTTGTGGTGCGCGAGTCCGCCCGCGTTGCGATGTGCGCTACGAATTCGTGTTGTGGTAAAAGACGTAGGCCACGGCACCACCAAGACAAAGTATGCCGAGCACAAAGAACGCTATGGCAGACAACGAGTCGTCACCCGTGTCGGCCATGCGTCCCGAACCTCGGCTATCACTGGTGGATGAACCCTGCGTGTTGCTCGAATTACGTGCGCCGGTGACGGTGTTGTTCGTCTTGACCTTCGTGCGATCAAGCACGTACACGGTCTGGTTGCGATCATTGAGGTCGGCATGGGTCGCAACCTCCATGCCATCGCGCGAGCAGGTCTCGAAGGCCACGACTGCAATGCCGTTGGCAATCGATGCGTCAAAGCTAAAGCGCAGCTCAACCGTCCCGTTTGGTTCGCTCGGAACGAAGGATTGCTCGCTCGCTATGGGAGCGCCATCGTTGGCGGTAAGAGGACGGCCGCTCTGCTTGTCGTGTAGCGTACCCTGCATGAGGTATGTGGTGCCAGGTGTGAGGTTCGTATAGGTTACGACGTCGATTACGCTTACGGTTCCCGTTGACTTGAGCTCCTTGTCGTGGTCGTCGGCATCGCTGGCATTCGTCTCGATGTTGGGGAACCCTACCGTCTGCTCCTGGGCATCGATGTCCTCGTGGAGGGCAACCGTCTTGGCGTCTTCGCCCTCGCCGTCTTGCAGTCGCTCGAACGCCACGACCGACTTGCCCGCAAGCGACGCCGCATTGACGGAGAAGGGCACATCCACAGACCCATTGGTCTGCTCGGGAACAAACGAAACGCTGCTCGTAATCTCGTTGCCCTGATCGTCGGTGAGAGGCTTCTGCGATTCCTTGTCCATGAGCGTTCCCTCAACGAGGTAGGTCTTGCCCGGCTGCAGGCCACTGTAGCTGATGGCATCCACGAGCGTCATCTGCCCTTCGGCTTTCACCTCGTGTTGTTGTTCATCGGCGGTCATGCTGGTGGTTATGCTGGGAACAAGCACCGTTTGGTCCTCGTCGTCAATGTCCTCATGCGTAACGAGGTCGATGCCGTTTTGGCGCAACCTCTCGAAGGCGACGACATGCTTTCCCGCCACGACATCGGCATCCACCAAGAACTTGACCGTGGCCGTGCCATCCTTCTCGGCAATAAAGTGTGAGGTGGCCGTTATCTCCTCCTCGGTGTCATCGCGAAGCGGCTCACCTGTCTCCTTGTTATACAACGTGCCAACGAGCTCGTAACTTCGACCAGGGATCAGGTTTTGGTAGGTAACCGTGTCCACCAGGGTCACCAATCGCGTGGCAAGCACCTCGCGATTGCCTTCCTTGTCGGCAAGCGTCGTCTCGATGTGGGGGAAATGGACGGTCTGGGCCTCGTCGTCAAGGTCCTCATGAGAACACACGACCTGGTCGTCGTATATGATCTGCTCAAATGCCACAACGTCTTTCCCATTGAGGTTGGAGGAGTCAAGCGCAAAGGGTACCTCGACCTCGCCATGGGAGGTATTTGGCGTAAAGGAAACCTGATTCTCCACCGCAACATCGTTGGCATCAAGCACCGGTGTCCCGTCGTCTTTGAATACCAGCCTTCCTACGACCACATACTCTTGTCCTGCCACCAGGTTCTCAAAACGAACGTGATCGACAATCGTTGTCTCTGTGCTCACGGGTGCCACATGCTGCGAGTCGTCGAACGTACACGTGGTTCCCATGTGTGGTTCGGGGGTCTCATCCGTTGGGTCGTCGACGGTACCCATATCCACCTCTTGGTTGTGACGATGCACCCGAATGGTGAAGGTCACAAGCGTCCTACCCTCGTTCACGCTGGAGGGTAACTCCTCAACGGTGTACACGTCGTAGGGTAGGGCACACATCTCGTCATTCGGCTCGGTGGTCGTGTCGGTCCTTCCGCTAAACCAAATCCCCGCTTCGTCGGAAATCTTGTTCTCGTCCACGACCCCTTCCTCGTTTACGGCGGCATCGTTTCCGTTGGTCATGTGGGCGTGATCATTGCGCTCGGTGTCCACGATGCCGTTCTCGTCTGCCACGAGTATGTGACTCTCTCCAGTGGAGTTGCTCGTCATGCGGAACACTGCCTTAGGCATGCGTTCCATGGTCTTCTCGTCGGTCTTGTTAAAGTGGAACCCACCGCGCATGACCTGGTCGGCTACCGACTGGTCCGCGTTGGATAAATTCACAACAACACCGTTCTCGCGTATGGCAAACGTCTGCTGCCAATCACTGTTGAGCAGGTAGCCCGTGGGTGGCACGATCTCGCTCACGCGATAGGTGCCATAGGGAAGCAGGTCATCGTTCGTTTGAGCGATGCCGTCCGCATTCGTGACGATTTGGGCGACCTCGCTGCCGCGTTCGTATTCCCTTCCCGCGACCAAGACGCTCTGGCTGTCTTCCGCTCCCACATAGACGATGGAAAAGACGGCACCTTCGAGCGTCGCCTCGCCCTGAGGGAGGTGGTCAAGCGTTTCACGTGAAACCTTTCCCACCGAAACGCCACCACGGATGACCTGCTCGTTGGAGATGTCTGCGGCATACGAACCGGTTCCGTCAACGTGGAGGATGTGAATGGGGGCGCTGTAGTTCGCAGGGGAGTTCTTGTCTTGTCCCTCGAGCAAATAGCCAACGGGAGCTGCGGTCTCTTGCACGGTTATGGTTCCCAGGGGGAACAGGGGGCTGCCATTCTCATCGCGATAGAAGTCGTCACCGTCCACCTTGTGATTGTCGTCAAGCGTAATGCGTCCGTTGTCATCGCTCGAGAAGATCCATGTTCGCTCGGCGCTGTCGGGCAGGTCGTTGGCATGGTAGAAACCGTCGTAATAGCGGAAGGTGTAGCGGGCTCCCGCCAACGTCGCCTCTCCCTGTTTTTTGCCCATCTGCGCGTCTCTCTTGGTGATGAGCAAATCGGGGTATTCCACAAGTGGCTCGTCTGCGAGCGAGATCTCGTTGTCCCTCTCCTGCAACGTGACCTTGTGTGCCTGCGTGTCGAGGACATATCCCTTTGGGGCGCTCTTCTCCTTGACCCAATAGGTGCCAAGTGGCAGACGAACGGTGTTGGAGGTTCCGGAACTCGTGACTACCAAGTCGTAGGAAGCTCCCAGGCTCTGCGTGCAGGCTTGATCCTTCCAGATGCCATAGCGCGCTCCCTCCAACGAATAGCAGTCATTTCCGTTGGTGACGGAGGTGTTCTTTGACACCTTGCGCAGGGTAACGTCGCCATGGGACTCCTCTGCCCAAAAACGTGCGATGCGCTGGGCCGACCCGTCACTGGAGTTGGTGAGGATGACGCCATGGCCTGTATAGAAGTCCTTATTGTCGTTGTACCACGTGGTAAAGCGTCTGTATGCCGCCGTGCTGTCGTAGTCCTTTGTGATGAAGTCGCTTGTCGACCCATTGGTGCCAAAGCCGGCCTCGTGCAGGATCTTCCACATAAACACCTGTCCCACGATTTGCGAGTAGGCGCTCGGCACGTGAGAGGGACTCTTGAGCCACTCTTCTGCCATGCCAAGCTTGGTGATGACCGCCTGAGAGAAGAGAGTGGTGGCATTGCTACTGGTGTGCATGCCGTTGTGAAACTCCTTGTGTGGTTCGATGCAGTGATAGGTATTGCCCTGGTCATCGGGGAAATTGATGGGCATGTCACTCTGTTCGAGGTGGTTGCCGTTCTTGTCGAGGTAATAGACGGTCATGGTGGGTGTGCTGTTGTAGTTGACGTTATAGGATTCGGCATAGGCGGCGCGCGGGCAGATCAATGCACTTGTCATAAGTGCCAGAATCAGAATCGTTATGACTGGCGGGAAGGTCGGACGCCACGGACGCCTGTACCCCAGAATCGAGAAGGGGCGTCCCGCGTGTCCTATGGCTCCTGGGACACCTCCCTGGGGAACGCTTTCGCAATGCAGGTGATGTTTGGGAGGCACCTGCAAATCCAGAGCACGTGACGGCGGGTCAGCGACCGAAGAAGGGTGTTTGGCGGGCAGCTCGTTCATGGCTTCCTCCTCAACGAATAGGGATAGGGAGGAGTAGGGTACGAAACTCGCCCATGCCCAATTGCGCACCTGAGTCGCGGTAAATGCGCGGCAAATGCGCACCAAGTTCGCAGGGAGACGCCATTTGCGCAGGATGGCAGGGGTGCCGAGCGCATGCAATATAGAGCGCAAACCGATTGAATCCAAAAAGGAATATTTTTGAATGCCTAATTGTATGGCCGGCTCGCCACCAACGGATGCGGGATTCGAAAGGAAAAAAAGCGATCCCCATCGGTGGAGACCGCCTCGTATTCCTGGAGCGGGCGACGGGATTCGAACCCGCGCATGCGAGCTTGGGAAGCTCGTGCCGTACCACTTGGCGACGCCCGCGTAGCACCGCATCTTACCACAATCAATAACAATAGTCTCTACTCCATCTGCTCCATTCGACAATCGTTCACGCAAAAACCCAGAGGCAGGTTCCAATGGCGTCATAACCCGTCGTGCCCTAGAATGCCAAGACAGACGGTGGCGATGGGAGAGGCCAGCATGACGCTATATACCGAACGGTTGATTCTTCGTCCGTGGACGGTTGATGACGCACAAGACCTGTACCGGTACGCAAAAGATCCTGCCATTGGACCCATAACGGGCTGGCCGGCGCATACGAGCGTGGAGAACAGTCGCGACGTCATTCGCAACGTCCTCTCCGCTCCAGAAAACTATGCGGTCGTTCCAAGGGAAGAGGGTCATGCCTTGGGAAGCATCGGCCTCATGCTGGGCGACCAGAGCAATATTGGAATCCCCAGCACGGAGGGGGAGATAGGATTTTGGATCGGTGTTCCCTTTTGGGGTAGGGGCCTGATCCCAGAGGCCACCCGCGAAGTCATGCGACACGGTTTCGAGGACCTTGGTCTCCAAAAGATTTGGTGTGGGTACTTCGACGGCAACGCAAATTCAAGGCGCGTGCAAGAGAAGTGCGGCTTCCTGTACCACCACACCGCAACGAACGTTCCCTGCAAGATCGACGGCCTTTTGAGGACCGAGCACATCACCCGTATCACGAGGGAAGAGTGGGAGAGTGCTCGTTCACGCTAAACGCCACCAGATTGGGTGGCATATAATGCCACCCATAGGCTAAATCGGCGAAAGGCTACACAATGCTGCGTTCCTCACATGTCATACCCCTTGTGTTCGTGCTGCTCGCGTTGCTGCTTGCGGTCTCTCCTCTTATGGGGTGCGCCGCCGCCAGCGCGCCCTCCCCCCATGCGGACCCAGGGTCCAGCTCTACCTCCAAGACGACGGATGCAGACACGGGACCCTCGACCGATGACTCAGCCAAGCCCACAAACGGGACTGCGGACGCATGGGGCCACGTCGTGTATGCAAGACGTGGCAGTGGTAGCTATCTTTCGGGCAATCCAATCGTTGTTCGCAGCACCGACGAGCTTACCGCCATCGACCTGGCCGATTCTCAATATGTTGACGGGGCGCACAAATCAATCGAGGCGGCAAGCCCACAAGAGTTCTTCGACGAGAGCTTCTTTGCAACGCACGACGTCGTGTGTGCTCCATTCGAGGCGGGGTCGAGCGCATATGTGGTCTCCGTTGACGAGGTGCTGCCCAAGGACGACGGTACCTACGAGGTGACGTTTACGGTGGATAAGCCAGACGGCATGGTGACGGCCGACATGGCCTATTGGCTTGCGTTCATCCCGGTGGACAAGAGATGATCACCCATGTCACGACGGAGCAAAGTGATGGGAGGGCGTGCATGAGCAGGACGCTTACCGCGGCCGAGGTCGAGGCATCGTTGCGAGGGCTGTCAAAGCAGATGGAGCGATATGCCGAGTTGGCCGTCTGCAAGGGAGTCAACATCCAGCCAGGTCAGGAACTCGTGATAACTGCTCCGGTGGAGCGGGCAGACTTTGTGCGGACCTTGGTGTCCCAAGCCTATGGGGCGGGAGCGGGACATGTTACCACCATCTGGTCCGACGACGAACTGGCCCGTCTTGAGTATCGAAACGTTCCGCTTGCCTACTTCGAGGAGGTGCCCTCCTGGAAGCGCGAGCAGCTTAACTCCCTGGCGGCCATGGGCGCCGCGTTCCTCATGGTAAGAGGCTCCGACCCCCGTGTGATGAGTGACGTTGACCCGCAAAAGCTGGTGACTCTCATACGGGCCCAAAACACGCAGTGCGCGGTCTATAGGGAGGGTTTGGACTTTGGCAAGAACGCCTGGACCATCATGGGCGCACCCGTGGAGGGCTGGGCTTGTGCGGTGTTCCCCGAACGTCCTCCTCGCGAGGCGTTGTGGCGTCTGTGGAATGCGATTCTTGCGGCGGCTAGGGCCGACGGACCAAACCCGCAAGGCGAATGGGAGCGTCACAACGCGACCTTCGAGAAGAACAAGCGCCTGCTCAACGAGCACGCATTCTGCGCACTACGCTATCGCTCCGCCAACGGAACCGACTTCGAGCTTGGTCTGAACAAAGGGCACGTATGGGAAGGCGGTGCTGCCCGGACGGTGGGTGGCACGGTGTTCTTCCCCAACATGCCCACCGAGGAGGTGTTTACCTCACCCAATAGGAATCGCGCACACGGAATCGTGCATTCGGCTCTGCCGCTGGTGTACGGGTCTTATACGATAGAGGACTTCTGGTTGAGGTTCGAGGACGGCAAGGTCGTGGACTTCGACGCCAAGACGGGACGCGACGCGCTCAGGAGCATCGTGGAGACGGATGACAACTCCTGCAGGCTAGGGGAGTGTGCGCTCGTGTCCAAGGACACGCCCATCCGTCAGTCGGGGTTGCTCTTCTACAACACGCTGTACGACGAGAACGCAAGCTGCCACTTGGCACTGGGTACGGGATTTCCCGAATGCATCCAGGGTGGTGTATCCATGTCACGCGACGAGCTCATGGCGCATGGCGTCAATCAGAGTGGCACCCACGTGGACTTTATGATTGGGTCGGATGACTTGGACATCTGTGGCGTAACGGACACAGGAGAGGAGGTTCCTGTGTTCAAGGATGGCCGCTGGGCGTGGCAGGTTGTCTGATTTGGTGTCAGCAGGCGGGGCAAAACCTTGCAAAAACATAAGCAGGTCAACCATACAAGCTGGTTGACCTGCTCTCTTGCGTGGTGGGCCGTCAGGGTTTCGAACCCTGGACCTTGAGATTAAAAGTACTCCCACTCAGTGTTTAACAGGTTTGCAAGAGTAACCACAAAACAATAAAATCACAGGTAAACAGGGTAATTGCACAACACTGCAACACCCCGCAACACCAAACACGACCAGAACAAGGTTGAGCCAAGGTTGCACAAAAGGTTGAACACGAAAGGAGAATACCACATGACCACGTACACAGACGGCACCATACGCAAACGCAACAACCACGGCAAATGGGAATGGCAAGCCCTCATCATCGCCAAAGAAGATGGCAAAAAACGCCAAAAGACAAAAATGCTCGGCATCCCCTGCGACCCACTCACCCAAGAAGAGCGCGGCAGCGGACGCCGAAACACACCCAAAGGCAAAGGCGCCCGCCAAGCCCTCACCGCGCTCAAGAAATGGCGCGACGAACTCATACAAGACGAAACGCTCAAAAGCCAAGCCCAAGCCGCACAAGGACCCAACACGAGCAAGCTCGTACCCGATTACGTCCGTTACTACTGGGACTCGCGCAACATAGAGCCCGGCACGCGCCAGCATTACGAGTACCTCATGAAGCACATCGACTGCCCGCTCCTCCAAGTGCCCATCGCCGACCTCACACCCACCACGGTCCAAGAGTGGAAGCGCTGGATGGAGGAGCAAGGCGTCGGCGCAAGCGTCCAGAACAAGTGCTTCAACCAGCTCAAGTACGCTTGTAAGTTCGCCGTCGAAATGCAGCAGCTCGACAAGAACCCCTGCACGCCCGTGAAAGCGCCCAAACGCACCCATCACGAGCCCAACCCGCTCGACGAGGACGCCGTGACCACGATCAGGGAGAAGCTCGACGAAATCCGCGAGAGCAACCCCGTCATGGCCGACGCCGCCACGCTCGCGCTCCTCACCGGCATGCGCCAGGGGGAGATCTGCGCGCTACGATGGGACGACGTGGACGGCGCGAGTGACGGCACCCTCACGGGCCACATCCACGTGCGCAACGTCATCGCGGGAGGACCCAAGGGGAACTATATCAAGGATTACCCAAAGAACCGCGAGAGGCGCGACGTACCCATTAACGATCCCATGCGCGAGGTCCTCGCCCGGCGGCTCGCTGACTGCAAGGAGTTCGTGGACGATGTCACCGGCACGTTCGTGTTCCCGAGGACTGCCGACCCGTGGTCCTACGCATCACCCTCGTACCTCAGCAAGCAATGGTCCATGTTCGCAAGGATGAGCAAGGTCGTAGGCGTGAACGGCAAACCACCACGCTTCCACGACCTCCGGGACACGTTCGCGACGCAGGCCCTCATCCACGGCATAGACATCGTGAGCGTCGCCTCGATCCTCGGTCACCGTGACACCAGCACCACGCTCCGGCATTACGCGCGCTGGTTGCCGAACTCGAACGTCGCGGCCATGGACAGGATGGGCGACGTGTTATCGTAAGCGAAGGTCATCAGGGAACAGTTAGCACACGGGACATGCTCGCTTTCGCTCGCATGCCCCGTTTCCCATCGCGCGGGCATACGCCCGCGCTTTCTTTTTAGCAGTTAATGGGTCGTATCAGTCCTCGGGTATCGTCTCCCAGAGCCCCTCTTCCTCGTTCCACGTGAGCGTACGCGTGGGGTCGTCGTAACCCTCACGTACCGCGTGGGTATCCCGTACGTACGCGGTACCTACAATAGGGTCCTCGATCGTGAACATGAGCTCCGCGTCAGCTCGCTCTTGCACCATGAGCTCGAGGGCCACGTGCACGTGGTACGCGCGGTTCCCGTACGCGTCAGGCACCGCGTCCGTGATGTCATAAGCGAGCGGGTAGGGCGTGCTGGTCTCTGGCCATTGCGCGAGCACGCTATCGGGTAGGGCGCGTTTCGCGAAATCGAGTGTCGTGCTGGTCACGAGTTCCTCGTGGATCCATGACGCTTGGATGCTCATGTCAACGTCCTCCCATCAATCTCGCATATCACGATGGTCACCCGGCATGCCGACAATCTCGTGGAACCGCTCGAAAAAGGCCTTGAGCTTCTCGAGCACGCGCTCACGCGTCGCCGTGAGTCCCGTCGGAGCACGCGAGAACAGCGAACCGCCACCACCACGTGGGAGAATGCCCATGATAGCCGTGCCCGTCTCACGAACATAACCCTCGTCCCACGCACGACGCATCAAAGAGACCGTGCCACGCTCGTCCAAGCGCTCGTCAGCGATGACACGCGCCAGCTCGTCATCACGCTCGCCCTCCACGAACGTGTTCCAGGCCTCAGCGCTCGCACCCGTCACGTTCACGCCATCGATGAACCTGTCGATCAGCTCCCGCTTGTCACGCAACGTCGGGCTCGCGTCGATCGCACGTGAGATGTCCGCGCGGACCTCCTTGTCCTGGCAGTTCGACGCGTGATACCTCGCCACGAGCATGAGGATGTAGTCGATGCCCACGTCCACCTGCCGAGCGAGCTCCATCTCGAACTCGATGTCGCCCACGATGGACTCAAGCTCGCCCTTCTTCACCTTCCGGTATCGCTCGTACAGCTCGTTATAAACGCCCTGGTACTGCTGCACCTCGCGAGGCACCATGCGGTCGTCGTCCGCGAACTCGTCAAAGGCCGCGAGCACGTTCCTGAGCCGCAGTATCTTGCCCCAGAGCTTGATGAAGTCCTTCTCCGCATCCTCGCCGCCCCGCTCTTCGTATGCAATTACCACAATCATGCGCTTCTTCGGATAAGTTGTCTTCAGTAAACAATCCATCGTTGGTGCTAGCACATCGAGCGTCTCGTTATACATCGCCACAATCACCGCATGATAGATTTGACTTGGCTTTGGGAAATATCCATCCTCAGCTGCCGCCATCATGCATAAATTCTGCAAGTGTTCGCCATATGCATATTCATCCTTACGCACGCCCACCAACTTTTCATAACTTGCGGCTGGATCCTCTAACTCCTCAAGACGTTTCTTCCAATCTAGTGCAATACATTTTTTTACCGTTTTATAACCTTGCACCGTCCTACAAGCCACACCTATCGCTTTAACCAACGACATAATCACAATCAAAAGCAGATAAATTGCACCAAGCACCGACGAGATCGAAGAAAGCACCACTAATAGAATAACCATGCCAAAACTAAGTAAGGCTGGCAACATTTCAAAGAAGCGATACAGTGGTTTGCGCTTCCCTGTAGGAATTTCGGTAACCTTCGACATTAATTCTCTCCAATTAAACTCAATAAGAATCTAATCGCGATAATCGTAATCATAATACTAACGCCAAGAAATAACCTTGCAATGTCACCGCCGCGTTTACCGTAGAGTTTCGCGCTCAGTAAAGTGTGCCCGATGCCAAGCACCGTCGCAATTACTGCAAAGGATACCAAATACCACCAGTCGCTCTGCGCATATCCATTACTAATATCCGAATAACGCGCATACATTTTTGGTTTATTTGGATTCAAATGAATAATTGGCAGCAAAAAGAGCCATACGCTTACTCCGAACTGAACAATCATCCACCAGATTAGCTTACGGTCTTTTTTCCAGATAGATTTAAAATCTTCCGCTAATTCTTTCATAGCTTTACCATATTTTAGCATAATCTCAAAAACTCTGCATTTTCAGAATATTTTTAGCTTTCCTATTTATACTTAAGGCAAATTAAGAAAGGAGACTATGGCTAACGAAGAAAAAAGAGCGGTCGCCCATGAGACGCATAAATCAAATGGCTATCGCATTGCGGTTAATGTAATCATTTTAGTTATAGTAATTATTACTAGTTTCGCCGCCGGCTTCGCCACATCCACTCTAGTTCAAGCGGGACGAAAAGATCACCCGGATCGTCCAGACTTTAGTCAAATGCGCGAGATGCAGGAAAAACAAAACCGCAATATGCGAAATAGACCAAATAAAGAATCACTGCAGGATTCATCCAACGAAAAACCAACAGGTAATTCATAATCTACAAACATAAGCGCACAATCCCCCGACCTCCCCGGGGGATTTTTCTAACTTTACAAAACATCACAACGAGAATAAAATAAAAATGATAATCATTTCCAATTTAAACTATGAATAATACTAGATACCACAGCGCAAACCGCGACAAATTTGAAGAAATTATAAAATCTTTCGACCACCCATTTACTGCTAAAGATATTCCCTTCATTAGCACAACTACCACCTACCGTTTACTAAAAAAAAAAAAAAAAATGGGCGTTCTTAAG
>CADBCS010000027.1 GCA_902793195.1 uncultured Coriobacteriaceae bacterium
ATACATCGACCTGGACTTCGACGGCCTGCAGCAGTCGGTCGTGCAGGCGCTCGGTGGCGCGAGTGTCCCGGTGCGCACGGGCAAGTTCGAGAACAGCATTCACGACGTGGCGAGCGCCGACGACGCGCTCACGCTGCTGTGCCACCTGGGCTACCTCTGCTACGACGCGGTCACCTCCACCGCCCGCGTGCCCAACGAGGAGGTGCGAGCAGAGCTCGCCGACGCCGTCTCCGAGAGCCACCACCCCGAGGTCGCGCGCATCGTGCGCGAGAGCGACGCGCTGCTGGAGGCCACGTGGGACCTCGACGAGGGGGCCGTGGCCGAGGGCGTCGCCCGCGCCCACGACGACGGCTGCGCACCGGCCTTCTACAACAACGAGCAGGTCCTGCGGGCGGTGGTGAAGTCGGCCTACATCGCGGCAGCTGACCACTACGCCACCATTGAGGAGCTCCCCTCCGGCCGCGGCCTCGCCGACGTCGTGTACCTCCCGAGGCGCGGCGACCCGTCGCCGGCGCTGCTGGTCGAGCTCAAGTGGGACCGCGCGCCCGAGGCCGCCATCGCCCAGGTGAGAGACCGCGACTACCCGGCCGTCCTGCGCGGATGGGGCGGTCCCATCCTGCTGGTGGGTATAACCTACGACCGCAAGTCCAAGCGCCACGTCTGCCGCATCGAGGAGGCGTAGCCAACGAATGCGTTTTGGGCTGCCGCGCGCGGAACGCGTTGGCGGCTCTGCCGCGGCGACGCGGGGGCTGTAACAGAAGCCTTTGAAATGGCTAGCCGGTCTCGACGGTTTCCCAGCCGTAGGGGCTAGCCTGCACGTTGTGGCCGGGCTCGGTCTGGTTGGTGAGCGAGTCCTCCTTCCTACGCATGAAGGTGGCGTCGCGGTCGGTCTTCGAGTAGCTACCGCGACCAGCGAGGGTCTCCTCCTTCTCGTGCCTCTTGGTGGACTTCGCCCACACGAAGGTGAACCCGTTGGCGCTCGCCTCCTTCTTGGTGTACGCGGCGGGCACCACCGGGCTCGGCAAGCGCGCCGAGGCCATCGACGTGCAGGTACTCCCGCAGGGCCAGGTGTCCCGCGGCTACGACGCGAGCAAGCCGGCGTGTGTTAACGGGTAGCGACACCAAAACGTTGCGTGCCCTCAGGGGATACTCCCTCTGATAGGCTTGGCCAAGGGTCTACAAGCCCGCAGGGGAAGGCCGTGCGACAGTGTCGCGACACGCAAGCGACGTTGCATATCCCTCGGGGAGCATCCCCAGGCGTAACATTTCACTTACGAATGTAGTGTCTGGGGATGCTTCCCAAGAGGTACAGTGTAAGCGATACTGTCTGAATCACACCAAGGCGTTAAAAGGATTGATTATGGAGGAACCGTATCTATCTGATAAGTATTACTACTACTGGGTCACGCCTGGTGGGCGTGCACCCATCGTGGAGTGGGAGGTAGTTCTCTCACGGGACGTGGACGAAGCCGCTCTTAGACGGGCGCTCGAGACAGCGGTGCAAGCACATGCCAACTTCCGTACGCATCCGATCATCGTGAACGGTAGGCCACAACACGAACTCTTGGACG
This sequence comes from uncultured Coriobacteriaceae bacterium, assembly GCA_902793195.1. Taxonomy (GTDB): domain Bacteria; phylum Actinomycetota; class Coriobacteriia; order Coriobacteriales; family Atopobiaceae; genus RUG440. The sequence goes on from CADBCS010000027.1 coordinate 1,572, forward strand.
TGGAAGACGTTCCTCTCTTTGAGGACGACGGTGCCGTGCGGCGCATGGGCACCGCCGATACTCTTGGCTACCTCTTCTACGTTGCTTGGCAGGGCAAGAAGGTTGCGCTCCATTACTTCCACAGCGTCGCAGACGGACGGGGGGGTCTGGCATTCATGTGCACGCTGCTTCGCCGTTACCTAGGTGAGAAGGGTCTCATCGATTGCGATAAACCCGCTTCGGACAGCTCGGGCACGCAACCCACCTTCGAGCGCATACTCGAACGGATGAAGGGAGTTCCCCCCTTCGGAAAGTTCGATCCCAAGCGGCATGACGTCTTTAGCATGCCGGTGGAACGGTATCCCCGCAAGGGCACCAAGCAGCGCATGCTCGAGATCGACGTGCCGCTCATGCCGCTTCTGAGCCTTTCCAAGCGAAGTGACAGCTCCGTGGTACCCACGCTGCAGGCGCTCATTGGCCGCGCCCTGCATAAGACCTTTGACGTGGGGGAGCGGACCATCGTCGCGTATACGTCCATCGACACGCGCCGCGTGTTTGGGCTGGAGTCGGGCGGCAACGCCGCCACGCACTTCTCGGTTCCTTATGTGGCGAAGCTCGACCACTACGACCTACCAAAGCGTGCGATGGTTCTACGCGGGGCGCTCGACCTGCAGACCCTGCCAGAGAACATCGCCACGGAGATTGCGAGCAACATGGCCGGTGTGGCCGAGGGCGAGGCGACTCCCTATCCAGTGGAGGCTATCACGGCCGCCATAGAGGAATCGGTGCTCAGGGACAGCAATTCGATCTACACCTACGCGATCTCCTATCCTGGCAAGGTGAGCCTTCCTGCAGAGGTGGAACCGTATGTGGACGAGGTGCGCACGAGCGTGAGCGCCTACACACTGCCTTTCTCGATTGAGGCGTGCGAGTACAAGGGGACCATACGCATGGTGTTCACCCAGAACTTCGCGGGCGATGGTCCCGTGCGAGCCATATACGAGGAAATCGCGCATGCGGTGCCCGATACCACATTTGTTGATAGGGGAGAGCGCGAATATGACGAACTCCGCCTGGAGGAACTCGAACACCGATGAGCTGTAGGGCGACGAGTCCTGCAAGCGCGGTCGTAAAGGGTCCGAGCAGTAACGTATCGGGAGGCGACGGGGTCGCGTCCCGCCGGCTTCATTGCAGAGCCTGGAGCATTGAGAGTAGAATCACTGCTATATGGAAATCTATAATAGCAAAAGGCACATAACCGGGAGGAGGCGGCATGACACTTAGAGATTTGGAGATTGGCCAAAGCTGTATTGTGGAGCGCGTGGGGGGCGAGGGCTCACTTCGTCAGCACTTCTTGGATATGGGCATCATACCGGGTGTGCGCGTGACGCTCGTCAAGTTCGCCCCCATGGGAGATCCCATGGAGCTGCGCATCCACAGCTATGAGCTTACGCTTCGACTGGCCGATGCTGAACAGATTGACGTGCGCCCGATAATGGCTGCCGACCAAGAGCCCTCCACGTCGGCGCAGGCGATGGACGCCTTGGCAGATCAGCTTCCCCGTCCCGAGTACGGCGAGGGAGTACCCATCCAACTAGCCGCAGAACCGCTGCCCGATGACGCGATGCTCTCGTACGCGCTCGTTGGCAACCAGAACTGCGGCAAGACGACCCTCTTCAACCAGCTCACGGGGTCGAACCAGCACGTGGGCAACTTCCCCGGCGTCACGGTGGACCGCAAGGATGGCGTAATACGCGACTATCCCAATACCGTCATCACCGACCTGCCCGGCATCTACTCGTTCTCGCCGTACACGAGCGAGGAGCTGGTGAGCCGCGAGTTCGTGCTCAACGAGCATCCCCTCGGCATCATCAACATCGTGGACGCCACCAACATCGAGCGTAACCTCTACCTCACCATGCAGTGCCTCGAGATGGGGATTCCCACCGTGGTCGCGCTCAACATGATGGACGAGCTTACCGGTAACGGGGGCTCGGTGGACATCAACCGCATGGAATGGATGCTCGGCGTACCTGTGGTGCCCATCTGCGCCGCCACGGGCGAGGGTGTGGAAGAAGTCGTGCGTCACGCGATTCACGTCGCCAGGCATCGTGAAGCGCCGGCGCAGCCGGTCATCGACCTTCCCGGCGACAACGACGACTGCCTGCGCCGTTGCCACACGGCAATCTCGAACATCATCGCCGCGCGAGCCGAAGCGGCGCAACTGCCCGTCCGGTTTGCCGCAAGCAAGATCATCGAGGGCGACGAGCCCCTCATCGAGCAGCTCAAGCTGAGTGGGGAAGAGAAACAGGCAATCGAAGCCGTTATCCGCCAGATGGAGAAGGAGCGTGGACTCGATGCGAGCGCGGCCATTGCCGACATGCGCTTCCAGATCATCTTCCACATTTGCGACAACTGCGTGGTAAAGCCCCACGAGAGCAAGGAGCATAAGAAGAGCACGCGAATCGACCGCATTCTCACGGGCAAGTGGACGGCCATACCCTGCTTCATCGGCATCATGGCCGCCGTCTTTGTCCTCACCTTCAACGTCATTGGTGCCTGGCTGCAGGAGCAGCTCGAGGTCCTTATCGACATGGGGACCTCCGCCGCCGACGCGGCGCTTACGCACACGGGCGTCAGCGAGGCGCTTCACAGTCTGGTGATCGACGGCGTCTTTGCGGGCGTGGGGTCGGTGCTGTCGTTCATGCCCATCATCCTCGTGATGTTCCTGTTCCTCTCGCTGCTGGAAGATTCCGGCTACTTGGCTCGCGTGGCCTTCTTTATGGACAAGCCCTTGCGCCGCATTGGCCTCTCGGGTCGCTCCATCGTTCCCATGCTCGTGGGCTTTGGCTGCACCGTCCCCGCGGTCATGTCCACGCGCACGCTTCCGTCCGACCGCGACCGCCGCATGACCATCCTTCTTACGCCCTTCATGAGCTGCACGGCCAAGCTACCAATCTACGCTTTCTTTGTGTCCGCATTCTTCCCAGGGCAGGGCGGTCTTGTCATGACGCTGCTCTATCTGCTGGGCATCGGACTCGGCATCTTGGTTGCGCACTTCTACAGCCGCACCATCTTTAAGGGCGATCCTACCCCGCTCGTGATAGAGCTTCCCAACTACCGCATCCCCAGCCCCAAGAACACGGGCCAGCTCATGTGGGAGAAGGCCAAGGACTTCCTGCAGAAGGCATTCTCGGTCATCCTCATCGCCACCATCGTGGTGTGGTTCCTCTCGCACTTCGACGCTGGCCTGAACCTGCTTCCCGACGAGGATGCCGGCAACAGCTTGCTGGCCGCGATTGCGGGGCTCCTCTCGCCAATCCTCAATCCCGTGGGACTTGGTGACTGGCGCATTGGCACCTCGCTGATCAGCGGCTTCATGGCCAAGGAGAGCGTCGTGGCCGTTATGGAGCAGCTCTATGTGTCTATGGGCGGCGTAGCAGCGGTCTTTACCACCTTGCAGGCTGCGTGCATGCTGGTGTTTGCCCTGCTGTACACACCGTGCGTGGCAGCTATGGCGGCCATCAAGCAGGAGCTGGGGACAGGTTGGGCCGTGCGCGTGGCCGTGGGCATGTTTGCCATGGCATGGCTCGTGGCGTTCGTAGTGCGGCTCGTGGGACAGGCCATGGGCATGGCATAACGTGTATCTACGTGTGATAGGAGAGTCCATGGAAGTGCATCGAAGGCTGATTGCCTATTCTACCGCCATCGGATGGCCTGCCACTCCGCACGTGTCGTATTCATATGAGCCGGACGTGACCGGCCTCATGGAAGTGTATGAAGACATGCGCGACGGATTTTTGGCCGAGCACGGCAATCGCCTTACCATAAACATCCTCATGCTCAAGGTGCTGGCCGAGGGCATCAAGCTTGCTCCGCGAATGAACGCGCGCATTGACTTGCCGCGTGACATTGACCCCACAAACTACGACGGTACGCTCACCCTGCGAGAGTCCATCGACGTAGCGGCTCCGTGGCACCTGCCCAACGGCGCCACGCTCTCGCTCAACATGCGCGACTGCGGAAACAAGAGTCTGGCCGAGCTCGCTGCCATGGCGACCGATCTGCAGCAGCGTGCCGAGGCCACGGATTTCGACGGCCTATACGAACGCATGATCGGAGCGACGTTGGGCGGCGAGGTAATCAACATCGATGGGCAGCTCAACCCCGCTGACATGCTCGATGGATCCATTACGGTGTCCAACATCGGGTCCATCTGCAGTGCTCCTGGCAAGTTCGACATGCTGGTCGTCATCGCCCCGCAGACCACCGCGATTGGTATCTCGGCCATGCAGCGCCAGCCGCGCGTGTGCGTTGTGGACGGCGAGGAGCGGATTCTGCCGCGTAGCGTCATGCCCATTACCATCGCCTTCGACCATCGTGCCATGGGCTTCTATGACGTCGTGCCCTTCATTGACCGCTTGGAGCAGATTTTCGCTGAGCCAGAGGTTATCCGTACCTGGTAGTTTCTGTTTGGTCGACTTGGAACAGAACTCCCCGGGAACTTTGTATCACGTGGAACAAAGTTCCCGGGGAGTTCTGTACCGCGTAGAGGAAACCCTACACAAGCTCGTTGAGCATCTACCGTGCGTTGTCCCTGGCCTTCACCTTGCCGAAGGCGCGAACGATGATGCCTTGCTCGTCGATGAGGTAGGTGCTCCGCACCAGACGCCTCGAGACTCTGCCTGTTTTTGTAACGCTCTCGACAAGCACGTCGTAAGCAGCGATAACCTCCATCTGTGGGTCGGACAGAAGCGTGAATGGTAGACCGTGCTTTTCCTCAAAGCGCTTATGCGACTCCTTTCGTCGGCTTGCACACGATATTTCTGGCTCCTCGAGGGAGAGCTCGTTTGCAATGGTGCCCCCAGCGGGAGTCGCCGCCTTGCCTCCGGCAAGGCTCACAGGGCTCGTCGCTCCGCTCCTCGCCCCGCGACAAGCCAGAGGGCTTGTCGCGCCCTTTCGGGTTCGACTCCCCAAAGGTTGACCTAACAAGTAACGCCACCTCAAGGGTGGCGTTCTTCTCACATGGTGCCCCCAGCGGGAGTCCCGCCTTGCCCTCCGGGCAAGGCTCCGAGGCTTCGGCCTTCGGCCTCAGCCCGCAAGGCGCCACTGGCGCCTTGCGACCTTACGGTTCGACTCCCCAAAGGTTGACCTAACAAGTAACGCCACCTCAAGGGTGGCGTTCTTCTCATATGGTGCCCCCAGCGGGAGTCGAACCCGCCTCTGCACCTTGAAAGGGTGCCGTCCTAGCCGATAGACGATGGGGACGTGAAAGCACAGTATAGCAGACTGTGGCAAAAGGGGTAACCCTCACAATACGTCTCTTCGTATCCGCCGCGCACGCTTTTGTCACAAAATCGTGCGCGGTACCCCCATGCGGGGCCAAAACCGCCCGCGCAAAAGACTCGCGCCAAAAAAGGCGGGCGTCCTAGGAACGCCCGCCTCACTATATATGACCTCTGCCGCCTCGTGCGGCGCCTCTTGCTAGCCCGTTGGACTCACCCTCTTGGTTCCATCGAATAAAGTCGGAACGCTCTCCCTGCACAGTACCTACTCGTGGTGCTCTGGCTCCTGCGCGGTCGTGCCGGTGCTTCCATCTGTCGACTTCTAACTGACTGTGCGATCTCGTATCGCCTACGTTGGCCAGACTCTGCTAGGCCTCAAGGAAAAGACGGGACTCGCGACGCCGACCGCGGGATGCCGTGAGTATCGTTTCGCTGTTCACTGGCATCACCTCCTTGATCGACCGCGTCTTCGTTGCGGTGCCTTTGCTTGACTTAACTATAGCCTTTGCCTCTCAAATGTACACGAAAACGTGGTCAACTAACTGTGAGCGGTCGAGTTTGCGGGGCGAGCGGCATATTGCGCATTCCGCCTGCTCGGATGTGCCGCATATGCCCTGAAATGCGCATAAGAGTCATGTTGATTCGTGGTGCTTTGCATGGTTCGGCGCTGCATGGGTACATACTCTTTCGGTGCAAGGTAACGGAAAGGAACGCTCGTGGAAGACATCTACGGCAACCATCTGGAAGAGATGGAGGCGACACTTAGCGTATTTGTGCAGCGGGTAAAGGAGCTGCGCAGCGAGATGTCGTCCGAGTCGGAGCTCGATCCCATCGAGCACATCCTGGCCAGGATCAAGTCCGACAAAAGCATGCGCCTAAAGCTTCGCAGCAGGGGACTGCCCGAGACCACCGAGGCCGCGTTGCACCAGGTCCACGATGCCATGGGCGTGCGCATCGTGTGCGGCTTCCTGAGCGACGTGTACGAGACGCGCGACCGCATAGCCACGCTTCCCGGCTACGAGGTCGTGGAGGAGCGCGACTACATTCGCCACGCCAAGCCCAACGGGTATCGCAGCTACCACATGATTCTTCGAACGGCCGAGGGCTACCTCATCGAGGTTCAGCTGCGTACCATATCCATGGACACGTGGGCCGCCCTGGAGCATCATCTACAGTACAAGAAACAGCACGTGGGCAACCAGCGCCTCATTGTCCAAGAGCTCAAGCGCTGCGCCGACGAGCTGGCATCCACCGACGTCTCCATGCAGACGATTCGAGACATGATTTTGAATGAGAGGGACTGATGGCTACGAGGCTGCTTCTTGCCGAAGATACCCGCGACCTAAACCGCGCGCTCACCACCGTGCTCGAACACGCTGGGTTTGAGGTCGTGCCCGTGTACGACGGCGAGGAGGCCTCCGACCTCATTGCGCGTGAGAGCTACGACGGCGTGGTGCTTGACATCATGATGCCCAAGAAGGACGGGCTGGAGGTGCTGCGCGACATGCGTGCCGCCGGGGTGTACACGCCCGTGCTGCTCCTCACGGCCAAAGCCGAGGTGGACGATCGCGTGAGCGGACTGGATGCCGGTGCCGACGACTACCTCACCAAACCCTTCGCCATGAAGGAGCTGCTCGCGCGCGTGCGCTCCATGACGCGCCGGCGCACCGAGTATGGCACCCGCAACCTTACCTTTGGTGACATAGCGCTCGACGCCGAGACCTTTGAGCTGGCGGCTGGCAATGCGGTGCGCCTCTCGGTAAAGGAGTTTGAGCTCATGCAGGTGCTGGTGATGAACGCCGACCGCGATCTGTCGTACAAGTACCTGCTCGGTCACGTGTGGCGCAAGGAGCCCGACGCCGACAACGAGACGGTCGACCTGTACGTCTCGTACCTGCGGGGCAAGCTCAAATGGGTTGGGTCGTGCGTCACCATTGGGTCGGTGGCCGAGGGGTTCCGCCTTGCCATGAGCGAGGGCCAGGCATGAACTCAGTCGAGATCAGCGAGCTGCGCCGAAAGTTCATCCTCATCGCCACCCTCTCGTTCTTTGTGGTGATCACCTTTACCGCCGGCATGACGTCGCTGGCGAACCAGCACACGCTGCGCGTGCAGGCCGGCCGTGCGCTCCAGGTTATTGTGGACAACAACGGTGAGCTGCCCGAGCCCACGACCGACGCAAAGGACATGAGCGCAACGGACCTGTTCGAGGGCCTGTTTCCGGAGTTCGCGTACTCCGCTCGCTACTTTACGGTAACGTTCGATCCTCGCGGCGTGCCAGTGGACGTGGACGTTAAGCGCGTGGCGTCGGTGGACCGCGACGAGGCGGTCGAGTACGCCCGCAACGCGGCGGAGGCGTACGACAAGAACCTCACCGTGTCCATTCTGGGCATGGGCATGATTGACACCTTCTACTACAAGGTGGAGAAGCTCGCCAACGGCAACACCATCGCTGCCTTCCTGGACTGTTCCTTCCAGATGCAGGTGAACCGCGAAGTTGGCGTGACGACGCTCATCATCTGTGGCATTGGCCTTACCGGCAGCTTTTTGCTGGTGCTGTTCCTCTCCAAGCGCGCGATTCGTCCCGAGATAGAGAACGCGCGCCGCCAGAAGCAGTTCATCACCAACGCAAGTCACGAGCTCAAGACGCCGCTTGCAGTGATTCGCGCCAACACCGAGGTCATTGAGATGCTGCAGGGCGAGAGCGAATGGACCCAGTCCACCATGAGCCAGGTGGATCGCATGGACGGCCTCGTGCAGAACCTCGTTATGATCGCGCGGTCGGCCGAGCGTGAGGACCGCTCGGGCATGGGCGAGATCGACGTGAGCAAGGTGGTTGCCGACTCCGTTGACCCGTTCCGCGCGTTAGCGCGTCAGGAGAGCAAGGAACTGGTGTGCGTGCTGGGCGAGGACGTGCGCATGATGGCCGATGCAAGCGACATCCAGCAGCTGTGCACGCTTTTGGTGGACAACGCCATCAAGTACTGCGATGCCAACGGCCAGGTGCTGGTGGAGTCCGTGTCTACGCGCCGTGACCGCGTGACCATCACGTTCTCCAACACCTTTGCCGAGGGAAAGAGCGCCCAGTTTGGCAAGTACTTCGAGCGGTTCTATCGCGACGACGAGGCCCACAGCGACGAAGGTGGCTACGGCATTGGCCTCTCGGTGGCCGAGAGCATCTGCGCACGGTACGGCGGCAGCATCAAGGCCAGCTGGAAGGCCGGCATGGCCGTGTTTACGTGCCAGTTCAAGAGCGAATAGAGCTCGCGCAGCTGCAGGCCGCGCGAGCTCACCTTGGTCGCAAAACCCTCCTTGGGATGGGTGGGCAAAGAACAGGCGCGTTAGATGCCGTCCATCTCGCTTGCCACGCTGGAGTACCACTCCTGATAGTTGGGCGGGCAATACCGCTCGGCACCCTCGAGCGTCAGCGTGCCGTCGTAGCCGGTTGCCAGGCCCTCCACCTGCTCGTAGATGGCCGTCTCCCAGTCTGCGTAGTCCGAGTTGCCCCAGCCCCACGCGTTGTGGTCCCTAAAGCAAATACTGCCCTTGCCGCTCTCGACGGTCGCGATTGCGGGCGAGAGGCGCGGGTCCACGCCGTACTTTGCGGCTGCGTCGGCGAAGGTCTGGCCGTAGCCCTCGAGCGGTGAGCCCTTGAGGTAGGATTCGATGCGCGCAGCCCAGTCGCCACTCTCCGAGGAGGTGACGTTGTTGAGGAGCGGCTCGGTGCTCACGTCTGCTGCTGCGGGCACCTCCACGGCGGCGGTGTTGCCGGACGCAGTGGTGAACGTGGCGTCGTTGTTCGACGCCTCGAGCGCCTTTTGGGCCACGGCGATGGCCGCCTCGCGGTCGCCCTTCTCCGTGAGTGCCACGGAGACGGCGCGTGCCTGCAGCTCCGCTCGCACGTTGCGCGCCTCGTCAAGCGCAGCCTGCGCCTCCTCCTGCTTTTGGATTGCCTCGTCGTGCTGCACCACGAGGCTGGCCTTGGTCTTGTCCAGCTCGCTCACTGTCTTAATGAGATTGGTGATCTCGGTGACGTTGTGCTGGTGGATGGCGTCGAGGTAACCCATGGTGGTGAGAAAGTCCTCGAAGTTGTCGGAGTTGAGGATAATGGACAGTAGGCTGTTCGACGACTGCTGGAAGATGTACATCTCCTTGACCGAGGCGGCGGCGCGGGCACGCTGTGCGGGCAGCTGCTCTTGGAGCTCCTTTGCACGAGCCTCGTTCTTGGTTATGCCGTCCTCGAGCTCCTGCACCCGTTGCGCAGCCTCCTGATAGGCACTGGTCGTCTGCTCGATGCGGTTGGCCATATCATCGACATCCTTCTCGAGCTGCTCGATGTCGGTGGCATATCCCGGCATGACAACAAGAAGCGCGAGGACACACGTAAGAGAGAGGATTCGGCGAACGATTCTGCTGCGTTTCATGGGCACCTTCTTTGTGGCGATTGGCCGCGACGAGGGATATTCTACCATGAGCTGGGAAAATGCGCCTATTTGGTATGTCTGGGCAACAAGCCCTCCACGTTCGCGTCTGGTTGTCGCACCGCGCCAGGTGCCACGTTGGGGAGTGTCCCCAACGTGGCAGAGATTGGTCCGCATGCGTTACCAATGCATGAAAAAGATTCCCATAATCCCATAATCGCTCTACGGTAATGGTTCTTTGCATAAACGTGGGATGGGAACCGAATGAAGACCGAGCTGCAACTCAACAACGAGGGCATAGACCGCGCAAGTGACATGGTGGCATCGTTTCTCACGAACACTGGGGCGAACGAGCGCGAGACCATGGCCGGGAGGCTTGCCTTCGAGAGCGCGCTGCTCTTCCTGCAGACACACTTTGGCGACGACACCGTGGCGACGATAACGATAGGCAAGAGGTTTGGCAAGCCATGCCTTGCGGTAGCATCGCCCGGCGAGCGCTTTGACCCGTTTGCGATGGCGGAAAGCTTCGCCACAGACGAGGTGCGCATGGGCAGGCTGATCATGGTGTCCGCCGGGCTCAAGCCGCACTACGCCTATCGCGGTGGCAAGAACATCATCTCCCTCAGGCGTCCGCGTCCGCCCCTCAGCACGCTCCTCCAGATCCTCGTCGCCTTTGTCCTGGGACTTGTGGTCGCCCTGATGGGGAACACGCTCCTCTCGGAGGGACAGCGCACGTATGCGCTCGACACGCTCGTTATGCCCTTCTTCAACGTGTATCTGGGAATGCTCGGCGGCCTTGCCGGGCCGCTCGTGTTTTTGTCGGTTGCCTCGGGCATCTGCGACATCGGCGACGTGGGTGCGCTCGGCCGCAACGGCAAGTCCCTCGTGGGGAGGTTCTTTCGCGACAACACCATTGCCACGGTCGTCGCCGTGCTCGTTTGCATCCTCGCCTTCCCGCTGCCCGCTCGGGAGGCCGTGGGCACGGGGGACCTCCTGGGGGATCTGGTGGAGCTCCTCGTTGGCCTGTTGCCCACCAACGTGGTCGTTCCCTTTGTGGAGGGAAACACGACGCAGATCATCCTCATTGGTGCGTTCGTCGGCATAGCCGTCCTCGTGCTGGGATCTGTCTGCGACGGCATACGCAGGCAAATCGGGGAATTCAACGTCCTTATACAGTTCCTCATGGAGCAGCTCTGCCGCTTTATTCCCAGCTTCATCTTCCTCATGGTTGTCTCGCAGGTATGGTCGGGGACCTTCTCATCGATGCTCGACGCATGGTATCCGCTGCTGATGTTCGCCCTAATCTCCGTCGCGTTCTTCCTTGTTAGGGTCGTCTATACGAGCCTGAGGTTCAACGTGCCACTGGGAAAGATCTTTGTAGCCTTGCGCCCCGCAATGACGCTGGCACTTACCACAGCCTCGTCGTGCGCCGCCCTTGGCTCGATGCTCAAGGGGTGCGAGGAGCTGGGTGTGAGCGAGGAGCAGTCGTCGTTTGGCATTCCGCTGGGCATCGTGGTTTGCCAGCCGCCCACGATCGTTATGCTGTCCGTGCTCATGATGTACTGCATGCAGTCGTGCGGCCTTGGGGCCGACGTCGCATGGTACGTGCGCCTTGCGCTGGTGTGCTTCCTCTACTCGACCGTGGCGCCACCCGTGCCGGGCGGCATGCTCGTGTGCTTTGGGCTCATGTTTGGCGAGCTGGGCATCCCCTCGTCGGCTCTTGCCCTCGTAACCACGCTTACGGTCATTATGGACTATATCCTCACGAGCCTTCGCGTGGGGGCCATCATGAACACCGTGCTCGATGCGGGATGCGCTATTGGCACCGTCGATCGCTCGAAATTCGAGAACTCATAGCGCGCAAACGCCTGCAAGCGTTGGCTGCGGCAGAGGCGCATGAAGGCCACTGGCACGCAGGGCTCGGCTTCCGCATGCCGCGAGTACAATGGGAGGGGACAAATCGGTCGCTGGGTCCATGTAGCAGGGAGGTCGCGATGACGCACGAAGCCACCATGAGGGTCTACAAGTGCCCGTCATGCGGGGGCGCGCTGAGGTTCGACGCTCAGGCAAAGACGCTCTCCTGCATCTGGTGCGGCAACTCGTTTGATGTGGCGGACCTCGAGGCGGTGCAGGTGCGGCCCGCCCTGCAGGGATATGTCTGCCCCGAATGCGGTGCGCAGCTCATGACCGAGGAGTACGTCGTCGCCACAACCTGCCCGTATTGCGGCAACAACGAGATTGCGCCGCACCGCTTTGAGGGCGCGTTCGAACCCGACCTGCTCATTCCCTTCTCGGTGACCAAGCGGCAGGCCGTGCAGAGCTACGAGGAGGTCGTGGCAAGTCGTCGCTACCTGCCCAACGACTATGCCGACGAGGCGCGCGTGGTCTCCGTGGAGGGTGCGTACGTTCCGTTTTGGCTGCACAGCGGCATTGTGAACTTCGACTTTACCTACATGGGCATATTCAAGAAGGACAAGACAAACTACGAGTCCAAGCATCACAGGGTGGGGACCTACGAGTTCGCCCGCGTGCCGGCGGATGGGTCGCAGCGCATGCCCGACGACGTGATGGACTCCATAGAGCCATACGATTACACGGCGCTCGTGCCGTACGAGCCCGGCTACCTTCCCGGGTTTATGGCGGAGCGCCACACGGTGGCGGCGGACGAGGTGAACCAGCGCGTAAACAGGCGCGTTGCCAACTCGGCGTGCTCTGCGGCGATGGAGACGCTCGACCCCATCTACAAAACCCGCTATCCCGACTACGACCGATACCATGCCACGGTTGCTCGCACGCGCATGGAACAGGCGCTCTTGCCCGTATGGATCGTGGTGGTTGCATATAAGGGAGACAAGTACACGGTTGGCATTAACGGGCAAACGGGCAAGGTGGCGGTCAACCTCCCCATCGACGCGGGCAAGCAGCGCGTCGCGGCAACACGTGAGGCGCTCAAGACCGGCGCCAAGGTGCTGGCGGCTGAGCTCGCCTTTGGCCTGTTCGTCTTTGCCATCGGCGTCCATGCCGTGGGCTTTAACGAGATGATCTCGCGAGTAAGGGACCTTTTCAACGGCACCGCGTGGGTGCAGGCGAGCGCCATGGATGCCATCGCCTACGTGCTCTTTACCGTGTTGTTCCTCGCACTTTTGGCGGGACCTGTGGTCCATGCGTTTTTGGAGGGGCGGCAAAAGGTGCTGGACTCCATGCACAATGTGAAAAGAGCCTCGGAAGCCGACGCGTTCGACGTGGGCGGACTCAACGTTACCCTCAGCGAGGTGGGAGAAGGCCCCCTGTGATACCGGTCCCGAAGGGATCGTCTCTTCAAGACCGATGGCAACGCAATACCTAATAAGGTATGGAAATACTTTTCCATCTTTACATGACTTAAGGTAGAATTAAATGACTCTAACGTAAGGGGACGCTGTCGATTTTTGAGTAGCGCCCCATAAACGAACTAGGAACGTACCGTAACCGCAGTACCACACATAGTGCATAGCATGTCGGATCGTCGTGTGCAGTGCATGCGACCCGAGCAGAGCGGACGATATGATGAACGTACACAGAGCAAGCAACGCTATCGCCCAAGCAAAGCGAAACGCCCCCTTCATGTGGGGAGGGTTCCTCAAACGCGCCTTGGCGGTGATCGTGACGGTAGTGGTGACGCTATGCACGTTGGTCACGACTGCGGAGGCAGGCGAAGTAAAGAACAACTTCCCCGGCGTCGGCTACGAAAATACGGGGTCCTCCCAAACAACGCACGTAAAGCAGGGGGACAACGGAAACACCTTTGCGTCCGCCGCGCCTATTGCCACCATCTATATCGACCCCAGCATAAACACGGTATCTGCGCGCAATGCAGCGACCGTTCAAATGCTGTATGGACAACCTGGTTTTTGCACCGTTACGGCTGGCGATGAAGTGAACATGCTCGCATACGATACCAGCGTGGATGGCGCAGCGCCTCTGCAGCCAAATCAAGACAACTACTTTAGCGGCGACATCTGCAAATTCACCTACAAAGACATGGCGACGCTGCAGGACGGGAGCTCTGCTGACGTCGTTATCACATACCACGATGCACACTTCGCGCTAAAGCCTGAGTCGGACCCAAACGACAAGGGTGCCCGCACGCTCGGTAGCGGTACTCACGTAAAGGTCTCGTCCACCATCGCCAATCAGAACTCAAGTCGCTACGGCCTTAAGGTGGGTATCAAGGTTCAGATCGTTAAGAGCGATGGTACCGTGCCAGAGGGAAGCTTCTTCTTCCCCATGAACGACATTGACGTCCTGAGGAAGGGCAATAGAAACTTTACGACTCTGCATGACGCAGATAACAACAACGACTACTCTGAGCAGGTCATTGTAGAGAGCGGACCAATTGCGGATTCGCAGGGCACAAGCATCTACGTACCGGATAAAACTGGCGTAAGTGACAAGACTGATAACAACAATCCGCTGGGATACAAATGTAGTGTCAAAGACTTCCCTCTCGGGGGAGGCGAAACCGGAACCATCTTTACCCCCGCGCAGTCTGATAATGTCAACAACAACAACGGGTCGTTCTACTCGGGATTCGCGTCGGTGGTCGACAACCAAACTGCCATGAATCTGACGGTTCTGTCCGCTGGCGGCACAAACGTAAACGTATCGTCGTTTCTGATGGCCGGCGTGAACTCCGACGGGAACCCCATCGTACACAGCATCGTATCGTCGCGCACTGGCGGCGGCATTATCCAAACCACCCAGCACGGAAACCTGAACGGACAGTTGGACGACGGCAGCACCAAGCTGGGACCCAACAGGCCTCGTACCGAGAATACCGTGGTCGTGCCCGACGGCAAGACCGTGGTCTATACCATGACACCCACCGCCGGCTATCGAGTAAAAGAGATAACGGTCGACGGAACGGCCCTCGATGCCAAGGACCTAGGCAAAGGCCAGGAGAAGACCTGCCGCATCCGCACGCAGATCGACGACGCAAAGTTGAAGAATGTGGACGGAAAGACGTACACGTTCGAGTTTCCCAGAAACAATGCCGATCACACCATCCACGTGGAGTATGCGGCGGACTATCACTTTAAGAAGGAGTGGGTGGGCAAGGATGTCACAGACCTTACGGTGACGGCCACCCCCTACACATATAACAAGGATACCAACCGCTTTGTTATGGCACAGAGCGTGAACCCGGTTACCTTTACCGTGAAGGCCGATAGCGTTGGCGTTACGTCCACTACGGAAAACAACAAGACAACGTGGAACATCACGTACCCAACCGAGGGCGTAATGGCCAATGGCTGGAACAACACCCTGCCCATAGAGGTGCCAAACACGAAGAGCGATGACGACCTGCTGTATTGGTTCGTAACGGAAACCGTGCCGTCGGGATATGCGCTTCTGGGCTATGCGAACGAAAACACAACGTTCAACAATTTCCCGGAAGGCAGTGTGCGCACAGCTGCCGAAGGTACCATCAACAGCTATGCTGACCGCGCGTACATGTCGTTCTTTGAAGGCGAGGGCGGCAAGATCACCAACAAGCGTCGCGCCGAGGTGCAGGCCACCAAGCAGTGGGACGACTACGACAACGGCTTTGGCACGCGCAAGCCCGTTACCATGCACGTGAGCGCGACCGTAGGCGGAACGACCTACAACGACGTCCTTCCCACGCGCACCATTGCGGCCAATGCCTCGGGCGACGGCCTCACGACGACGTGGGGCACGGGCGTACAGTACACGGGAACGGTGACCACGGGAACCGGAGACGAGGCCACGACCACGTCGCATACCGTATACGCCTCGCTCGCGGCGTTGCGGGCAGCCAATCCAACGCTCACCTTTACCAAGGACGCCAATGGCATCACCTACACGGGCAAGGCGAACGCGGAGGACACGGGCAGCACCTACTATGTTAACCAGCTACCCGCCTACAACGACGACGGGGTGGAGATCACCTACGCAGTTACCGAGGACAACGTTGATGGGTATGCGCCCGGTCAGAAGGTGGCCGAGTCCGTAACGGGAAACGGAGAGAATGCCGACAGGGCGCAGCCGCTCATCTACGCGCAAACGTGGAAGAACTCAATTGACAACAAGACCTTCCAGACCAACCTTTCCGTGAGCAAGCTGCTGGAGGGCTCGGCGGCACCCGAGGGGCTCTTCTCGTTTACCCTCACGGCCGTTGACACCAAGGACAACAGCAACACCATCTTGGTTCCCGCGAGCAAAACACCCACGCCCGCGAACCTTACCGTGAGCAACTCTGCCGCGACTGTGACCGACGGTCGCGGCAGTGCCGTGACCTTTGGTCCCATCTCGTTTGGCTTCAACGACATGCTGGAGTACGCCGCAGATAACACGACGGTCACAGGTGTCGCGACCACGCGTACCTTTACCTACCAGGTCGCAGAGAACGACCCATCGGACACCAAGTACATCAAGGATTCCACGATCAAGACCGTTACCATTACGGTGCACAACAACAGGAATGGCGTGCTCACGTTCACCCAGTCACCTGTGCCCAGCTCCACATCCGCGGAGTTCAACAACACCTTGCAGACGTTTAACCTCACAGCATCGAAGGAATGGTCGGGAGGAGACGACGCGGAGCACACGCAAATCAAGCTCCAGCTGCTCAAGATGGTCGATGGGGCAACGTCCAACTACCTCCAAACCCGCACGATTCAGGCGAACGATAACTGGACCACCACGTGGGAGAACATTCCGCGCTACGAGAGGGTTGGCAACGAGTGGGTGCCCGTGACATACGCCATCGCCGAGGAGCGCATCAACGGCTACAGCACGGTGTATACCTCGGCGGCTACGGATAGCTTTAAGGTCGAGACGACGAACACCGGAGACGAGTGGAACGGTCTCAAGAATGGTCAAAGCATCAAGCTGCGACTCCTGCGCAACGGCTTGCCGTATGGAGAGGAGAAGACCCTTTCGGGAGACACGTGGACGGCGGAGTGGTCGAACCTGCCCCAACTGGATACGAGCGGGTCGGGCGTGGTGTACCTCTATGACTACGAGGTGGTTGCTCCCACGGGTCTGAATGCTAATCAGCAGGCTGCCTACGATGCGATGCGTGCCGCGTGGAGGCCGAGCGTCTCCAGCTACAGCCCAGACGTGACCCTCAAGGTAACCAACACCAAGCAGACCATTACGACCCATGCCGAGAAGCTCTGGAACGACGGAAACGACCCCTCGAAGCGTGACGCCTTTACCATGACGCTCGAGCGTCGCAACACCGATGGCGACGTGTTGCCCGGAAGCCAGACGTACTCGGTTACGCAGGCGGATGCACGCGCGTCGGGCAATCCAACGTTCACCCACTCGTGGTCCAACCTTCCCGTTGCCACCAATGGGGCGAGCAACGTGTACGTGCTCACCGAGTCCGTGGTGCCCAACTACTATTCCGAGTCGGTGCATGTTGATGGCAAGATCGGACTGGGCATTACGACGGACTCCGACGTGGTGAACACGTGGTCCGCCCGCCCGGATGCGAGCTCAAACCGGTTTACGGCTGAGCTGCTCTGCAACGGGCTGACCATTCGAACCGCAGAGCTCAACAAGGACAACAACTGGTCGACGAGCTGGGACGACATGCCCACGGTTGACGCCGACGGTCGCGTGCTGGTGTACGACTGGCGCGTGGTCAACCGTCCGGCCGACTGGGTCTACACCACCTCGGGATTCGAAGACCAATATGGTGCCAGCGAAATAACAACGGGTGACACCCGGACCAAGCTCTATGACATCAAGATGAAGAACACGCTGCTCACAGACGTGACCGTGGCCAAGAAGTGGATCAAGCAATCACTGCAGAACGTGGACGTGCAGCTCATGCGTTGGACGGGCAGTAGCGCGCCGGCGGAGGCGGACTACACCAACACGACCTTCGACAACTGGGTGCCCATGGACGGTACCGCCTATCGTCACACCTTCGCGCAAAACGAGAACTATCAGGGTGAAGGGGACAACCGGTACACCTACGAGACCTATGTCTTTGCCAAGCTTCCGGCCTTCAATCCCCAAACCAACGAGCAGTATTACTACCGTGTGAAGGAGCTGACCACGGGCAACTACTTCACCACGACATACGTACACGACACGTCGGGAACTGTTGGCACCCCCGAGATACACGAAGCGGACAACACGTCGACCTTCGAGGCCCATGGCCAAGCGCTCGTAGGCGTGGTCAAGAACATAGAAGGCCGCGCGTGGCTGAATGGCGAGGAGCACACGTTCACCATTTCGAGCACAGACCCAGGCGCTCCGCTTCCCCACAAGGCGAAGGCAGATGGTAGCAAGGACACCGATGTGCCGGAGGACAGCCCCACGGTAACGGTGAGCTCGTCTTCCGCAAGCGTGGGCAGCAACGCGCGCTTTGAGTACTTCGACCCCATCTTCTACGACACGCAGCAGACGGGAACTGATGTGACGTACACCTACACCATCAGCGAAAACGTTCCTGCGAACTCCAGCGGCAACGGCATGACCTACAGCACGCAGGTGGCGACCGTGAAGGTGCAATTCGTGGTGGATGCCAGCAACCAGCTCAGCTCCAGCGTCGAGTACGTCAACCTGCCCACCGGCTCCATCGCTCCCACCTTTACCAACACCTACAACGTGGAGCAGAACGTCTCCTTCCCCATAGCCAAGCGCATCAAGGACTACACGGGCCAGCAGGGCGACGGCTTCGTGTTTACCGTCACCCCCATCGGCGATGCTCCGGCACCCAGCGCCTCCACCGTCGAGATCGACTACCAGACCAACGACAGGGCAATCGACAACTTCGTAAAGAAGACCAATGGCGGCAATACGCCCACCATCCCCATCAAGCTTTCCGACCTCAGGCTCATCAACGACAGCACGGGCCTTGCCTACGACAACTTTATCTACGAGGTGCGCGAGAACAAGGGCAACAAGACGACCTTCTCGTACGACACCGATCCCGTGTACGTGCGGCTTACGGTTTCGGACAACGGAGACGGCACGCTCTCGAGCAATGCCGCCTACTTCCTTGATCCCACGTGCAAGACACCCGACCCGGGCTGCCTGATCGCACCCGCCTCCGGCACGGAAGGCGAGGACGGATATGTGCCCGCACAGTATGCGGCCACCTTCGAGAACTCCATCGTGCGCAACATCTCGGTTACCAAGAAGTGGCGTGGTCCCGTGATGTGCGACACCACGCTGCGGGTGGAGCGCCGCTACGCAGACGGCTCGTGGGGCGTGGCCACGCTCACTGGTGGAGAGGACAATCCCTTTACCCTGCTGCGCACTCGCTTTGTGGCCCTTCCAGACAATGAAGTGACCACCGAGGATGGCAAGGAGGTGCGCAGCATCACGCACACCTTCGACGGCCTTCCCAAGTACGACTACAACGGCGAGGAGATAGCCTATCGCGTGGTGGAGACCTCGCCAGTTGTGGGCGACGGGTTTGTGGTGGAGTATTCCACCGAGGGCGGAATTGTTGGCAACAACGATGCCGTTACCGTTACCAACACATACGACCACGAGGACACGGCTCAGGTTGCCGTGGTCAAGGAGCTTTTGGGCCGCACGTGGCTTGGCGCCGACATGGACACCTACAACTTCGTGCTCACAGCCACGCGCAACGGCATGAGCTCTGCTCCGGAAGACTTGGCAAAGATGCCTATGCCGGGCGGAACCCATGGCAGCGACGCACTGAGCGTCCTCACCTCCCAGGAGGCGATCGGCGCAACGCCGGCCAAGAAGACCGGCACCAAGGTGAGCTATGCCGACGAGTACCTGGCGCTCTTTGCGCCCATCACCATCAACGTGTCCGACCTTGCGTACAACGCAGCCACCGGCAAGATGCAGGGCGACTTCTACTACACGCTGCAGGAGATCAAGCCGGCAGCACAGACGCCCGCAGGACTTGGGTATGCCCTCATCGGATCGTCCGAGCGATTCGTCTACCAGGGCGTTACCTACGCCGCGGGCGACACGCACTCGGTCCACATTCGCGTTACCGACGACCTGCGTGGCAACGTGGTGTCGCGCGTGCTCTACGACGAGGACCACAATGGCATTGGCACATGGTTCACGCCCGTCATCACGAACCATTACGACGCAACCGGTACGGGCACTGCCACCATCGTAAAGTACCTGCTGGGTACGAAAGAGCGCGTGTGGACCGCAAATGACAGCTTCACCTTCAAGATGAGCCCTGTGGGCAATGCGCCGTGGCGCCATGACCCCACGGCAACGACGATAGACAACGACGCGCTGAGCATCACGCTCCAAGGAACGCCTGACGCCGATTCAAGCAACCCCGTGAACTACCGCACGGTGCAAACGCCGGCGCTGACCTTCCGACTCTCCGACCTCACGCACACCACAAGCGCGGACGGCAAGGATGAGTACGGCAACACGCTAAAGTACTCCAATGGTGCGAACGTGCCCGCTGGTCTTAAGTACGACTCCTTCATCTACGCCATCACCGAGACGGGCGGCTCCGACAACAAGCTCATCTACGACGAGGATGACGAGTTCGTACGCTTTACCGTAATCGACAAGGGCAACGGTGAGCTGGACGTGAGCGCCGAGTATCTGGCGGACCTCGAGCAGGATCCACGAGCGTTCGGTCAGAACGAGCCGGTCGGCGCCCCCTTCACGAACATCGAGAAGAAGAGCATTTCCGTCCGCAAGGTATGGGAAGGCGTGCCCACTGCCGACGTAACGGTTGTGGTCAAGAAGGTGGAACTCAGCGACGCGCAGCTCGCGGCGGCCGACCAACGCGACGATAGCGGTACAGAGAATCGTGCCTTTGGTCACATTTGGCTGGTGGACAACACGGCCGACAAGGCTTCCCAAATCACGCCGGGCACAGCGCCTGCAGATGGCCAGACAACCATCACCTACGATGGAAAGTCCTTTGCCGTTGCTCCGGGTTCTTCGGTTGTGAGCTATGCCGGTGCGGGCGGGTCGGCCGTCTACTACGAGGTGCCGAGCGGCTACTCCGTCGTTAAGGTGGCGGAACAGTACTACAAGGTTCCCGACGGATACTATCCCGCAGAGGTCAACGGTGTTCTGTACTATGTGCCCAACGACGAGCAGCAGCTCTGGACCACCATAGACAACAGGGTATTCACCACCATGGAGTTTGCCAGCTCCTCCGAGGTGACGAAGAGCTTTGACAACCTGCCCATGCAGGTGCAGCGTACCGAGAACGGACACATCGTTACCAAGCATGTTGTCTATTACATGGAAGAGCTGCCCAACCCACTGCTTTATACCACGACCTATGAGGCGACGGGCGAACAGGAAACCGGCTCGTTGGCCACGCGTACCATTACCGTCCACAACAAGAGTACGTACGGCACGCGGGGCGCCGCAACGATTCGTGTGACCAAGGGTCTTGAGGGTCGAGCATGGAAAGAGAACACCTACGGCAACGAGGGCGAAATCATACAGGCGGAGGACCAGTTCCGCTTTGTGCTCACACCAAAGGGCAAGGCCCTGTACAACGCGGAGACGGGTGTCGAGGAGGGCAGGACGCAGGATAGCAACATCCCCATGCCGATTGGAACCACTGGCAGTGCAACGACCTATGTGAGCGAAAGCTCCACATATCGAGCAGATGCATATCGTGAGGGTACGTTCAACGACATCAACTTCTCGCTTGCGGACCTCACGCATGCGGCCGACGGTACATGGAAGGGTGACTTCTACTACGAGTTGAACGAGTACATCGGCGACAACTACATAGCTCTCGAGAAGAATGACACTGCTGCCAATTACCACACCATCAATGGCGAGAGGTACGCGCGGGTAAGCAGCAACGGCAACGATCTGACGTGGGGTGCGGCAACGGACGGCCAGAAGAAGATCTATCGCTACTGGCTCGACCCCGAACGCTCCATAAGCTTTAGCACCGATACCTGGGCGGTTCGCATCCATGCACAAGATGCTGGCAATGGTCAGGTAACCACCACGGTACGTTACGCGGACACGACCTCCGAAGCGAACGAATACACTGCGGCTTCTCCCGTGTATGCCAACTACTATGATGCCGCAACGCTGGCGCACTCCTTTGCCATCAAGCACATAGCTGGTCGCGATTGGAAGGCGGCGACGGTTGGTGCCACCGATGGCAACACGACCCTTGCGGGCGACGCGTTCCGCGTCAAGCTCCAAAAGGTGGGCGGGGCCATGATGGAGCCCACCACAGAGACGATTGCGACCGACTACACCGACCTCACCAAGGGCCGCATGATCGACAATGACGGCGCGTGGATGTCACCGGCTGCCACGAACACATCCGCAGCCATTGCGGGCGTCAACGGTCGCACCGACCACGTGGTGAATGTGGGCGAGACCATCTACAACCTCGATCAGCTTACCTATAACACCGATCGCAGGCGCTACGAGGGCTCGTTCGTCTACGTGCTCTCCGAGATCGAGAGCTACGAGGATGGCGGAAAGACCGCTTGGCCCAAGGTGGCGGACTTGGAGTACGACAAGAGCATCGTGTACATGCAGACGCTCGTGTGGGACAAGGGTGATGGTACGCTTGGTACGTGGCGTCGCTACTGCTCGGATGCAACGTGCCGGGAAGAGATAGCGGGACACCAGATATGGGTGGACGCCGAGGGCAATCCGTATGCGGACCAGGACGCAACCGATGGCTGGAAGAGCGAGGACAGCAAGGAATCCGTGACGGTTGGCGAAACGTCGTTCGACATCTACACGCACACCGAGGGCGACACCACCTACACGCTGGCAAACGCGGCGTACTTCTTTAACAGCCGCACCGTTGAGGTGCCGGTAAAGAAGGTGTGGGATGGCATGCCGGTGGAGAACGTGACGATTCACCTGCAGCGCGCCCTCGTGCCGGCCGACAAGCCGCTAGCCGAAATAAACGATGCGTATGTGAATGGCTTCAAGGACGCAAACGAGCAGGGCACCTCTAACTTCCAGACGTGGCGCGCCGTGGGCCACGTGACCACGCTCGAGCGGGCGAGCTTCCTCAAGGCCGACGGCACGCCCGATTACGACACCTCGGGCGAGGGCGCTTCTGCCACGACGCTCAACACCATCACGCGCACCTACTCGGGTGGCACCGCTATCGACGGCTTCAACAAGGACCTGCCGATGTTCGTGATGAACGACGGCAAGATCGGCAAGGACGGCGATGCGGCGGGTACGCTCTATCGCGCCATTTACCGCGTGGTGGAAGATGACACCTCCGACACCTACACGCCCAGCTATGCCATAGAAGGCGTGGACGGCAGAACGTCCAACTACTTCATAGAGTCCGGTACGCTCAAGGTGACCAACAAGACCACGGCAACCAATGTGGCCAACATTACGGCTGCCAAGCAGCTCGTGGACCGCAACTGGAAGGACAGCGACCACTTTAGGTACTTCCTCGCACAGGTGGGCAAGGGCACGTACTACAAGGAAGGCGACGCCATTCCCGAGGGCAAGAAGGTCGGCGACCTCGTGGTCGATGCCAATGGAAAGGCAGTGCTTGACACGAGCAACCTTGAGCAGAACGTGCCGCTGCCCGGCGCACCCGTTGACGTGGACGGTTATACCGGTCCCGCGCTCGATGAGCACTGTGCCGTCGCAACCACCGCCACGCCGCAGTTGGGCGAGGGCGAGCACCTGGCTCGCTTTGGCGCCATCACCTACACCACCGACATGCTCGAGATGAACCCCGTTGGCAGGCACCTGCAGGGCGACTACTTCTACCAGATGATCGAGTACATTCCCGATACGGCCATTGCCGTACAGAAGATGCCCGCCAGCGACGACGTGCTACGTGAGCCGGTGAAGTTCAACACGACCACCGGCGCCGAGGACGCCAGTGGAAGCACCCTCACATACGGCGTGGCCAAGAACCTAGATGGGTTCGTCCTCAACAACTACTACTGGAAGATTCCCGAGGGCACCACGGGTGACGAGGGCTACGACGGCATCCTCTATGACGCCACGATTCACACGGTACACGTGCAGGTGCGCGAGAACCGCACCCAGCAGCTGCAGGTTGTCGTGGCCTACGACGAGACCGACCAGGCCGACGTCACCACGGGCTCGCAGTTCACCCCGGTCTTTACCAACCACTACGAGGCAAAGGGCATCACGAGCGACGATGTGAACAATAGAAACGCCGTGCGCATGAGCAAGGTAAAGCTTGGCAGCAACTGGGCGCATGGCAAATCCTACGACTTTGCCATGCAAGCCATGCCCGGCTCCCCGTTCGTAGACGGAGACCACGCAAACGACTTTGCGGAGGGCGACGCCGTAACCGGCTACACCGACGAGCAGATTGCGGCGGGCAACACGGGCCTCGTTGACGGAAAGGCCGTCCACACCGTAAACCAAGAGCATCGAATCCGCATGACAGTTAAGTCGGACGAGGCCAACAAGGACGCGCGTGAGAATCCGATCACCCGCAGTTTCCCGAGCCTCTCCTTTACGCTGCACAACCTCACGAGCACGGTGAGTGCGACGAATGCGGACGAGAATGCCGTGACCGACCAGGATGCAGTTAAGTACAGCAATGGTACGCGTGTGCGCGCGGGCGTAAAGTACGGACGCTTCTTCTATAGCATCAAGGAAGTCTGGAGCGACGATGCTGAAGCCCTTATGGATCCCGAGAACGAGTACGTGCGCATTACCGCCATCGACAAGGAAGACGGCACCATCGACTTTGTGACCGACTACTTTGAGGACCGCTATGGCACGTTGTTGCGCACCGACGACAAGGCGCCGTTTATCAATCTTGGCACCAAGGACATAACGGTCAAGAAGACGTGGGCGGGCATTGCCGACGCCGACGTGACGCTCAAGCTGCAGGTTGCCGACATAGGCGACCAGAACCCCGACACCTACGATTTGACGAACATCGCAGAAGGCCAGTGGCTCGACGTGAATCCCGCCACGAACCAGAGCTACGAGCATATGTTCGCAATGGGAGAGTTTGCCGACAACCAGCCCAAGACGTACACCTTCCAAAAGATGCCGTTGCAGTATTCCAAGACGGATGCGGGCACGGTCAACTACCACAACCTGGTGTATCGCGTAACGGAGACCTACGCCGACGCGGACGCCAACAAGCTGACGCTCACCTACCCGCATCGCTATGCCAGGATCGAGGACAGCGTGCCGTATGGCACGGCCGACCATCCTCTGGAAGTGCAGAACACCAGTGAGTACAGCTCGAGTGCCGCAGTGAGGCTTGGCGTGGCAAAGACTATCGAGGGACGCGTGTGGATCAAGGAATCCGATCGCAATAACGAGGCGTGGAAGGCGGCGCATCCCGAATGGCTGGCCGACAACACCGACGCCGCCGGTACGGTGTGGGACGATGACCAGATGTTCCGCATGAGGCTCGCGGCCGATGCTAAGACCGGCACAATCGACACGCCCATGCCCGCAGGCGCAACGAGCGCGGGCAACAGGCTCGAGGTTATCCAGAAGCCCAACAACGCGACCGAGATCGCTCGCGATCGCCGACGCGCGGACTTCGCCGACATCACCTACACCCAGGCGGACCTCGTGTGGCAGGAGAGCAAGGTTTGGGAGGACGCCAACCGGAACAACAGGATCGACGAGGGCGAGATCAAGAACCAGGGCTACAAGTGGTCCAATGACTTCGTGTACACCATCAGCGAGGTCATCCCCGACTACGCCCAGCCCAAGCGCACGGACACGTCCGACGTGGATGACCTGGACAGCATCTACTACAAGGATGCCGCGGACGACCTCAAGACAACCCGCCAGTGGGTCTTCCACGGCGTCACCTACAAGACCAACACCTATACGGCCGTCGTGCACGTGGAGGATGTCGATCACACTGGCACCATCAACGCCACCTACACCTACTACAGCACGTTTAACGGTCTCAACGCGGTTGGCAACGTTAGGAACACCAACCCCGTGCCCAGCTACACCAACGTATACGATGCCAAGGGCAAGAACACGACCCACATCGTTAAGTTCATGGATGGCCGCGAGTGGCAGCAAAACGATGAGTTTGGCTATCTCCTTACGGCAGTGGGCAACGTCGTGGTGAATCCTGTAACGACGGCGACGACGGAGCAGAACAAGTACACCGGCGTGCTCGATGGCCAAACCAAATGGTATACCCCGGTCATGACATATGCGAACAAGACCACGGGTCACGTTGGTTACAACGCGAATGCACCTACCGACACATATGCCGTCCAGCCGAATCCCGCTGGGGACAACGCGCGCGAGATCATTGGTGGCACCGGCATCTATCGTCTGAGCAACCTCGCTGCCGACGAGAACGGCAATCGCACGGGCGTCTTTATCTATGCGCTCGAGGAGTTTGAGCCCGGCGTTGACGCGGCGCCCACAGGCGATAACGTCTCGTACGACGTGAACCCGATTGCTGACCTCAAGTATGACAAACAGACGATCTACATGAAGGTCACCGTAACCGATCGCGGAAACGGCACGCTCAAGACCACCAACGAGTACTTCAACTCGGCCACGTGCGAGCCTGGTACCGAGGTTACGACGCCGATGGACACGACCTTTACGAGGACGGACCGTCCTGTGGTGTTGCTGGATGCCAACGGCAACATCACCGAGCTCTCGGGCTATCAGGCGGCGAAGGATGCCGGAAAGATAGCCGATGACGGCCACGGCTCTGCGTGGGAGTACGCTGCTGCCTTCGAGAACCGCTACGCCACGAACATCGACGTGTCCAAGGAGTGGAAGCAGGACGACGGCAACGGTGTCCTAAAGCCCGCGCCCGTGGCTGACAACGTGAGCGTGGTGCTCAAGCGGGCGCTGGTGTCCGTGACGACCGATGACCAGGGCAACCAGTCCATGACCATTCCGGCCAAGGATGCCAAGGATGGCAATGGCAACGACGTATGGCAGCCCGTGGACAACCCGTTCCGCGACTTCCTGCGCAGCGAGTACGTGGTTACGGGTAACGACGTGCCGTCCGGATCCTACTTTATCGACGAGAATGGCGCGGTACAGCTGTACGACACCTACAACGGTTCCGACAAGAACACGCGCGAATGGACCAAGCCCCTTGTGAGCGAATCCTACACCGATGAGGAGCTTACGAGCCAGGGCAAGCGCTACGTGTACTACGTGGAGGAGACCACCACGAGCGGCGCCTACGATGCGAGTGTGCAGCTGATGCTCGACGACACGCCCAAGACGGACGCGAGCGACCAAGGCATTGTGGTGAGCTACGACGGAACGGGAAGCAACCAGCTCAAGCCGACCGAGGTCATTACGGGCTTCGAGAACGGGGCCAACGCCACGCCCGCCTACGACTTCCGCATCACCAACAAGGTGAAGGCGGAGGGCAAGGTCTATCTCAGTGCCGTCAAGCAGCTCTTTGGGCGTGAGTGGACCGACGACGACTCCTACGCCTTTACGCTTGCGCCCGTGGGCAAGATGACGATGGAGAATGGCGCGTTGGCAGGCTCAACCGCGACCACAAACATCCCCATGCCCACGAGCCACGTGTCCAACAAGCTCGCGGGGGCAGACGCCAATGCCAAGGCACTGGCCGCAAAGACGACGACTGCCGTGGACACGAACGATGCCTACCACAGCAAGGAGGAGATCGTTGGTGTGGGCGAGCGCCTGGCCCGCTTTGGCGCCATCGAATACAAGCTGAGCGACCTCACGCCTGTTGGCGATGGTTACCGCGGCGACTTCCTGTACACCATTCAGGAGGACCTGCCCACGCAAACCGACGACAGCTATCCCGTGTCGTACACCTACATCTCTGGGGGCCAGGTATCTGAGTCTGTCTCCATAGAGCAGGGCAGCCCAGTACCCGCAATGACGTCTGGACAAACGCTCCACACAGTTACCTGGAGCGATGGCATTACCTACGACATGGCCAAGCACACGGTGCACGTGGTCGTTACGGCCAACAAGACCGAGCAGCTCTCCACTGCGGTGTACTACGACCAAACCGACGAGGCCGACGTATCCACCGGCAAGCTCCACACACCGGTCTTTACCAACTACTACGACACCTCCGTGGCAATCCACATGAACTTGGTCAAGAGCATCCGCGGCGGTGTGTGGGAGAGCGGCAAGCAGGACTTCTACTTCGATGTCCATGGCCTGAGCGGCGCGCCCTTCCGCGAGACTGCGCCAGAAAACACGCTGCCCGAGGGAAGTGAGCCGCAGGAGGGCAAGTTCGTCAAGCTTCACGACGGTGGCATCCGCACGATCGTGCATGTGGGTGACGGAGACGTTGGGACCAAGAACGACCTGTCTCGCACGTTGCCGCTGACGCTCGTCAATCTCTCCGACCTCGGTCGAACGGTTGAGACCGCAGGTAAGGACTACAACGGCAACGACCTTACCTACAGCAACGGAAGTCCCGTGCCGGCAGGCGTGGCATACGGTCGATTCGTGTACTACGTGAACGAGCACAAGCCCGAAGACGCCTACGCAAACGTGGCGTACGACACGGATGACGAGTACGTACAGGTAACGGTCATCGACAAGCGCGACGGCACGCTCGACTACTACCTGCGCTACTACAAGGACCGCGAGTGCACCAAGCTGCGCCAAACCACCAACGACCAAGGCGCGCTGGTGCCCGACACAAAGACGCCCTTTACCAACGACATTGCCGGGCAGCTCGTGGTGCGCAAGGAGTGGGTTGGCATACCCAACGCCGACGCCACCGTCGCGCTCGAACGGCTCGAGATTCCTCTGGAAGGCAATGCGGCACCGACCCCGGTGGATGCGGCTACGGAACCGAACGAGGGCCAGGTGAAGTGGTCCTTCGATGGTGGGCGTACCTACTACCTGTTCAACAAGAGCGAGCTGGTGGCAGGCGAGAAGACGGGCGTTGCCGGCTGGAGCGGTTGGCAAAAGGTGGGCGAGCACAAGTTCACCCAGGCAGACGTGTACGAGACCGGCAAGGCCGAGTACGCCTTCGGTGGGCTCATTACCGAGAATAGCCGCACCAACGCCGAGGCGGGTTCGTATCGCCAGAACCTGCGCACCAACTATGGCTACGTCTATCGAATTACCGAGCAGAGTCCCAACACGGGCACCTATGGCGCGGGAGACAAGTACCGGTACTCGTTTAGCACCGATGCCACGGCACTGGACGAGAGCGACAGCACGCCTGCGCTTGTGGTTACCAACGAGTCCGACTACAAGAGCACCGGTACCGCAACGGTGAGCGTGGTCAAGCAGCTCATTGGCCGCGAGTGGGACAAGAGCACGTTTGGTGGAGTGTATGTTGGTGATACCTTTAGCTTCTACCTCACACCTGCGGGCAAGGCCACGTACGAGACGAACCAGGATGGCAGCTACAAGTACGACAGCAGGGGCAATCTGATCATTGACAACTCGGCGAGAGACACGAGCGATTCCGTCATAAGCCTGCAGCAGAACACGCTTGACGCCACAGGAAACGGCTACGAATCCGGACATGGGAAAGATGGCTGGACGACCGTGGGGGCGAACGACAACGAGGTGAGCAACAACGAGCACAGCAACACATTCTCCGAGCTGAAATTCAACGATCTGCCCAGCTCCGAATTTACCCGCGATGGCAACGGCAACTACGTCGCAGACTACTACTACACCATGAGCGAGGACATCGACGACGACGCGTTGGGCCTCGAGCTCGTAACGGGCACCGACCACAACGCCGTGGCGGTTGAGCACCGTACCTTCAACGGCAAGACATACTTGGTTACGGATGTTAGGTACAGCGACTGGCTTGCGGATACCTCTGCAACCAAGCCCAACTACACCTACTGGCTCAACAAGCGCGATGCCAACGCCAATTCCAACGGCGACGGCATTGTGTACACGGCCGAAACGCATGAGGTGCGCGTGCGCGTGGTTGACAACGGCAACGGCAGGGTGACCACGCAGGTGTCCTACGACGGACGTCCAGTCGGCGGCTTTACGCCCGTCTTTACCAACTACTACGACGCTGCCGCAAAGATCAACATCGACGTGACCAAGCACATTGTGGGTGGCAACAACACGCGACCAGGCGAGACCACCGCTCGATACGACGGTGCGTATCGCTTTGAGCTGGTGCCCATGCCGGGTGCCGCATGGGGCACGGGCACCGACGCGCTCTATACAACGGCAGTGCTCGATGCCACCAACGGGCACAACGACGTCGAGACCGACTTTGGCGCGCGCGGCGACTTCAAGGCCGACGGCTGGTACTACCTCAGCGACCTCAACGGCGCGAGCGAAGGCGACTTTGTGTACGCCATCCACGAGGTTGATCCGGAGAATCCGAGTACCTATATCGAAACGGTTGACATCGTCGGCGGAGAAAACGGTGCAGACGGCACACCCGACGCCAAGCAGTACCCGGACGGCAATACCTACAAGCCGCTTACGCGCGTCAACGACCTCGCCTACGACACGAACATCATCTATGCGAAGGTGCACCTCAAGGACGAGACCAAGAAGGGCGAGCTCGTTGAGGACGTTACCTACTACACCTCGCCTGAGTGCACACCCGAGACGCAGATAATGGTCAACGGTGCTGCGGCGACCTCCGCCACATTCAACAACACGCCCACGCGCAGCGTAGCCGTGCGCAAGATCTGGGCCAAGGGTGAGCCCATCACCGATTCCGTTGTCCACCTGCAACGCAGGGCACAGGGCGACAACACATGGGTGACCCTGCCCATGACCCCGAAGGTCTTCTATAAGAGCGCCTCGGGTCAATACGTAGCCGACGGTGACAGCACGGCAACCTGGAGCGAGGGTGCCGACGGCAGTGTGTACGCCGAGCTCACATGGAGTGGGCTGCCAGCTGCCATTATGAACGAGGCGGGAACCGAGGAGAAGCCGGCAGAGTACCGCGTGTTCGAGGACGGCACCGATTCTGGTGGTCTTACGGTAACGTATGGGTTTGCCCCGGATCCCGCACACAGCGATATGCCTACCGACGACATCAAGTTCGAGGACAACGGCAACCTGAGCGAGGGCGTTGTCCCGCCGTTCGGCGCGCTTACCGTCACCAACAACTACACAGCCACGGGTGCAGCCGAGGTCAACGCCGTCAAGCAGCTGCTCGGACGCGAGTGGAACGACACGGACAGCTTTGGCTTCGAGCTCACGGCCGAGGGTATGGGGAAGTACGTTGCGCGTACCGGCAAACTTCAGGTCTTTAACGATGGCAAACTTGACCTCAACACAACCACGCCCATCCCCATGCCGGGTGGCGTAAAGAGTGACGAGGACCACAAGACCGTGGCAGCCGTGGCGCCTGCGACGAAGACGACCATACAAGTCGCCGAGAACGAGCACCTTGCCTCGTTTGCCAACATCAACTTCACCACCGACGAGCTGCTCGTACACAACGACGGCACGGGACGCTTGCAAGGCGACTTCTTCTACACCCTGCGTGAGGTCGTGCCAGCCGGCGCTACTACGGTGACGCCCGAGAATGTAACGCTGACGTACGAAACCGCGGCCCAGGATCAGAAGGACAACCCCGCATACAAGTGGACCTACAACGGCGTGACCTATACGCGCGTGGCCCACAGCGTACACGTGCAGGTGCGCGACTACGGCACAGGCCAGCTCACCTGCCGCACCTACTACGATGAGACCACGCCCGGCAACACGGAGACCGCAACGCGCTTCACGCCGGTGTTTACCAACCGCTACAACGTGGACGGCGAGCTGAGGCTTTCGGCCACCAAGACGCTCAACTACCGCAACATTGCGGACGGAGAGACCTTTACCGTGCGCGTTGTGCCGCTGGCCGGCGCGCCCATGCCCATAGAAAACGAACAGACGGGCATGCACAAGCAGAGCATCGACATCGCCCTCGTGGGTGACACGAACAACTACACCAACACGACGACGGCCGACTCCGAGGCCATCAAGCTGCACGAGCCCGACACGTACCTCTACGACCTGTATGAGGTCCTGCCCGATACGGCGGACCCGAAGACGGGCATCGACAGCACCAACCACATCCAGTACGACTTGCGTCACGTGTATGCCAAGGTCGTGGTGACCGACAACGCGAGCACCGGCAAACTCGTGGCGACCACCACGTACCATACGGATGCCTCCTGCTCCGAGCAGTCACTTATCAAGACGGGGACGGGTTCGGATGCCCTGGCCGCGGAATCCGCGCCGTTTACCAACGCGATACTGCGCGACATCGAGGTGGACAAGGTCTGGAAGGGCGATGCGGTGTCCGACGTTACCGTCACGCTGGAGCGCAAGAAGTCCAATGAGGAATGGGCGACCAGGGAGACCGTGGACACACACACGTTCGCGCAGAACGCCACGGGCGATGAGCTCAGGCACACGTTCACCAACCTGCCTGTATACACCTCCGAGAGCGTTGCGTACGACTATCGTGTGGTCGAGACGGAGGGTGATGGCTACTCGATTGGTTACTCAACCACCGGCGGTGTGGTCGACGCAAACGATCATGTGACCGTGACCAACATCAACACCACCACGAGGGACTTCGTTGGAACCAAGAAGTGGGTTGACGGTGGCAAGGACCACGCCACGCCGCCCGAGCTCACGCTCTATCGCACGACGGGCACGGTGCCGGAGAACCCGACCGAGGGCACGCCCGTCACCACGGGCACGCCTGCAACCAACGTCACGCCCACGTGGGACGGGAGCGTCTTCACCTACACCAACCTGCGCGAGTTCGACGACGAGGGCAATCGCTACAGCTACTGGGTCGTCGAGAGCCCGATGGCCGGTTACGAGGTACCCGCATACCGCAATACGGGTACGAACGCGCGCACCGACCGCCTGGAGAACGGCGGAACGGTTACCAATACCATCAAACAAGAAAAGATTGAGGTCGAGGGCACCAAGACGTGGAACCATGGCGGCAATCCCGAGGCGGACCAACCCACAACCGTTACCGTGCACCTGCAAGCGAACGGTGCGGACCTGCCGAACAAGGCGATAACGCTCAATGGCGAAGCGGATACGGTGACCGACGACGGAAACGGCAATTTTGACCCCGTCGATTTCGAGCTTGCTCCCAACGACGACACTTGGAACTTCAAGTTCACCGGTCTCGACAAGTACGACGGCGTCACCGGCAAGGAGATAAACTACACCGTGCGCGAGGACCACGTGGCCAATTACCAGACGACTTACGACGACTCACGCCGCAACATCACCAACACCTACAACACCAACACCTTGGGCGACATCCTCAAGGTACGCAAGACGATCGACGTGCCCGCTGGTGCCGATGCCTGGACGTGGGGCAACGATGACAAGTTCGTGTTCAATTTGTATGGCGTCAGCAATACCGCAGGTGTCACGCAGCCCATGCCGTCTGGTTCGGTCTACGGCGACGAGGTGTACAAGCGAGTCGAAGTAACCAAGGATAGCGCGGGGTATGAGGAGAGCTTCGGTGCGGTGAGCTTCGACACGCCTGGCACCTACGTGTATCGCGTCCGCGAGATGACGCCGGCCGAGTCCAACACGCAGCGCCTGCCGGGCATGACCTACGACACCGAGGCCTACACCGTTACCGTGGTCGTAGGCGACGACATGAGCATCTCGGTTACCGTAACCAACAAAGCAGGGGAGACTATCAAGAGTGTTGATGGGCAGGACACGCTTACCCAGAACACAGATTCCTACGTGCTGCCCTTTATCAACCGCTTCGACGCGCGCAAGGTCGACTACGTCATGGTTGCCGAGAAGGCCTACGTGGATCGTTCGAAGCTCGACGGCGACGGCCGCCCGCTCGACGTTATTGGCGAGGTGAGCGGCAAGTTCGGCTTTACCATGAGACCCGTAGGACAGAATGCCGCCACGGCACCCATGCCCACCGACTACTACACGTCCACCACGGGGACGGGCCTGCAGGGCTCGGGCGCCGACCGCGTGTACTATGCGAAGAACGTGAACAACCGCGTGCTCTTTGAGGCGGACGCCGCGCACGCCATCGAGTTCGACGGGCAGCACGAGGGCACCTACTCCTACGAGCTCGCCGAGATCATCCCCGACGACGCGGCCTATATTGGCAACGGCTTCTGGTACAGCGACGCGGACGAGACGGTCTACGACGGCGTGGTGCACACGCGTACGCTTACAGTGGCAATCGAGAACGATGTGCTCACCGTTACGCCGAGGCAGGACCACAACGACAAGTACCTCAATCCCGAGAAGGGTACAAAATACAAGGACGCCAAGAACGCGCCTACGGCCAACTGGACCGACACCAGCGAGTACCCGCGCCACAAGAACAACGTGCCGCAGTTCATCAACTACAAGGATCCCAAGATTGACGTCAGGGCCACCAAGGTGTGGGACGACGCCGACAACCAGGACGGCAAGCGGCCCTACAACGTGTACTTCCTGATCGAGCGCGACGACGGACAGAACGTCGTAGACGTGCATGGCAATACCGTAAACACGAAGGTCAAGATTGCCGGCACCGACTCGACGGACTGCTCGCTTGAGGCCGTGTGGTCCAACCTGCCGCGCTACAAGCGCTGGGACAACGGCACATACGAACGAATTACGTACAAGGTGTTCGAGAGCGCGGACGGACAAACCGCTCGAAACAGCGTGCCCGGTTACGCGGACCAGGTCATTGCGGGTGATAACGAGAGCGGCTTCACCATCACCAACAAGCGCGTGCCCGAGCTGCGTGGCGTGACCGTTACCAAGCGGTGGGTCGACTCCGACAACCGCGACCACAAGCGTCCCGAGGGCGTGACCTTCCACCTCGACCAGAGGAAGGCCGGCGAGTCCACACCGACCATCACCGACTTCCAGCCGCCCGTCGCGGCCAACGAGGGCAATGGTTGGAAGGCCACCTGGCTCGACCTGCCGGCGCGGTACGGGGACTCCTCGAAGGAGTTCGAATACGCTCTGCGCGAGGATGCCATCCCCGACTACACGGCTGGCGACTTCGTTGAGGGTGACGCCACCATGCAGGTTCGAATCCCGGCAGGCGTGGAGCCGCGCACGGACAGCGTGAGGGTAGTGCTGATGGAGGATGGTACTGCCAAGGGTGGCTCGATCGAGCTCAACGCAGCCAACAATTGGACCGGAACGTTCGAAAACCTCGACCGGTCGAACGTGAGCACAAGCGGCTACTACGACGTGATCGTTCAGGGTACGGACTCGGGCATCGAGAAGGGCGACCTGCAGAAGACGTTCATCCGCAACTACGAAATCACCAACACCTACGAGCTCAAAGACATCAAGGCGACCAAGGTCTGGGTCGACGCGAATGACGCCACCCACAAGCGCAAGGACGTGACGTTCAGGCTCAAGGCCATTGCGGCGGGCGAGGACGTGACGAGGGATGTTATGAATGCTGCGAACGAAACTGCTGCCAAGACCATAGAGGCCGACGCCATAGGAGACAATCTCACGGTGACGTGGAAGAGCATGCCCTCGCAGACAGTCGTGCAGGATGTGGTGCAGCCCGTTACCTACGAGGTGAGCGAGGATGTCGTCGAGGGTTACGACACCACGATCGAAGGCAATGCAGCTGACGGCTTTACCATAACCAACAGGCTCTCGGGCACCACCAAGGTGGAGGGCACCAAGGTCTGGGTCGATGGTGGTCGCAAGCATGACAACAAACGCGAGGTGACGCTGCAGCTCTGGCGCCAGAGCGCCAAGGGCGGAACCACAGTCGAGCTGCAAAGCAACACGCCCGAGTGGGATGGCGACAACTGGAGCTTTACCGACTTGCCGTCCTACGACGCCGAAGGCTATGCCAACAGCTACTACGTTATCGAGCGCAACGTGTATGGCTACAACACCACCTACACCAACACGGGTGGCGGAGACGTTGACAATCGCGCTTTGGACGGATGCACTATCACCAACACGTTGGCAGACAATCTCGTGAGCTTCTCGGCCACCAAGAATTGGGTGGACGACAACAACACCGACGGCCTGCGTGCTGACGTGACGCTGCATCTTGAGCGCAAGGTTGGCGACGGGTCGTGGGAGCGCATGGGCAGCGAGTACGACAATACCATTTCGGCGGCCGAGGGTGCCGACACCACGGCGCGTTGGGACAACCTGCCCGCAACGCACGGCAACGAAACCATTACCTATCGCGTGGTGGAGGAGCCCATCGATGGCTACACCGCCGAGGTTACCGGTAGCCAGGAGGAGGGCTTTATCGTTACCAACACCCATACGCCGGGCACCGTTACCGTTCATGCCACCAAGGAGTGGGATGACGACGACAACGCCGACAACCTGAGGCCGTCCGTGGTGACCATGCACCTGATCGCCTCCACCGACGAGGGCTGGCGCAAGGACATGGGCACCGCCGAGGCGCGCGGTCCCTCGTGGAGGGCCACGTGGTCCAACATGCCCACGCACCACAACGGCAAGGAGATCACCTACTCCGTGCTGGAGGAGGCCATAGACGGCTACTACACGAGCAACGTGAGCGACGTCACGATATCGGGCGAGGGCGCGCACACGACATACGACATCACCATTACCAACGCGCGTGCCACGGCCGTAACCGAGGTAAGGGCCACCAAGGTATGGATGGACGACAACAACCAGGACGGCAAGCGCCAGGAGATCCAGCTGCGCCTGCAGGTGCGCGACGAGGACGGCAACTGGCAGGACGTCGTGGGTAAGGAGCAGACCGTTGGTACCGAGGACAACCCCGAACAGGTGGTATGGGAGGGCCTGCCCAGCGAGCTGGTAATCCAGTCGAACGCGCTTGAAAACGAGCCCAAGATCACGGGCGACTCGGTGCCGGAGGACGCCGACACCAAGGAGCGGCAAGACGGCGCGAGCGCCGATGCGCCGAGCCAGCACGAGGGCGAAGGCGCAGATGCGACGAGCCAGCGCGAGGGTGAGGAGGGCGAGAGCACCCCGACCGTCGAAGAGCAGTCGAACGAGTCGCAAAACGCCGATGCGCAGCAAACGCCCACCGACGCGGTGCAGGAGCAGGTTGGCAACGACGACGAGGGCACCGAAAGCGCAAATGGCAACGACGGCGAGGACTTCTCGATAGCCAGTGCGTTTGCTAGCCTCTTCCGCATGCGCAAGGCGTTTGCGGACGAGGGAATCCATGCGGCGGCACAGACCATCCCCGCCTACTACCGCGTGGTGGAATTCCACAAGGAAGGCGACAAGTGGGTCGAGGGAGCACCCGACGGCTACGTTGCCGTGGTGAGCCAAACGGAGCCGGGTACGTTCGTGATCACCAACATCCACCAGCCCGAGACGCGCAGATTTACCGTGCGCAAGATGTGGAACGACGACAAGGCTCCCGCCGGGCACGTGCGGCCCGCCTCCGTGACCGTGCGGCTTAAGGCCCGTACGGCCGACGGCGAGAGCATCGGCGACGAGGTCACCCTCACCGAAGACAACGAGTGGCAGCACACGTGGGATGACCTGCCCAAGTACAAGGGCGGCGAAGAGATTGCCTACACTGCCGAGGAGACGAATGTTCCCCAGAATTACAGCCCGGCGGTCGAGGCGTCCGGCGACACCTACGTGGTCATCAACACCTACAGCGGCCCCATAAACATCACCGTAATAAAGCAGTGGCAGAACGCCGAGGGCGGCACGATCGAGGCCGGCTCCGGCATCGAGACGCCCCAGGTTACCATGCAGCTGTTCAAGAACGGCGAGGCGGTTGAGGGCAAGACGGCAACCATCCCCAGCTTTGCGAGCATCGGCATCAACCAGACGGCCGTAACGTGGGAGGGTCTGCCCAGTGTTGAGAACGGGCAGCGCGTGTCCTACACCGTGGAGGAGACGCTCGCGGGCGTGGACGACATATCGGCCTGGCAGGTGGGCATGCAGAACACCATCGTCGATGACGGGAAGGTGGTGTTCACCAACCGGTTGCTGCCCGTACCGCCCGAGGACCCCAACAACTCGCCCGACATCAACAACCCCGACCGCCTGATCAAGGTCGTCTATGTGGATCACCTGCTGGGAGAGGACGGCAAGGGCGGGAATCTCAAGACCTCAATGGGTGCCGAGGAGCTCGTGCTGGTCTACAAGGTGCGTCTTGCCGACCTCGATCCCACCAAGCTCTCGACTGTGGGCGCAGAGCCCACGGCGCTTGGCTACACCACCGCGTCGAGCGACGAGACGAAGACCGCGAGTGCGCAAGCTGCTGAGGGAGCGCAAGCCACCGAGGAGCAGAAGGCCGTAAGCACGCAGGCCGAGGGAGCGCAAGCCGCCGAAGGCGAGAAGGCCGTGAGCACGCAAGCCACCGGCAGTCCCCAAAAGGTGCCGGACGACAAGAGCTCCGACAGCCACAGCGGATACACCTTTACCGGATGGACCATCAACCGCGACCAGTTTGGCGACTATACCATGGTGGCTCACCACAGCAGCACGCCAAACGAGTCGTGGGTCGACGGGCAGTCGGGAAGCATCTGGGACGAGAAGCCCGCAGACCCCACGGCCGATGGCCTTACGTTCGTGGGCTGGAAGAAGGTCGTGGACCCCGCCGGCAACGTGATTTGGGTTGCCCAGTGGAAGGCCAACTCAACACCGAGCTCGACCCCCAACAACACGACCCAGAGCACGACTACCACTCCGGGCACGACCAGCGTCGTGGGAACCACGAGCGGCTCACCGCTTGCCCGGACGGCGGACGACACCAACTGGACGCCCGTCATCGTACTGACCGTTGCGGCAGCCGGCGCTCTTGTTGGCGCGGGCGTGCTGCGTCGACGCAAGTGAGGGACAAGACAGGAACGGAGGAGGAGCATATGCCATGATTGCGGGCAAAGCATGCACATTACGTGTAGTTTATCGTTTCCAATGCGAAAACTTGACACAACGACCGTGCAACGATGCCCGTTTAGGCATACAATCCCAAAAGTTCGTTGTAAGCACGAGTTATTGATTGGATGTGTCATGCGTAAGATCAAGCAGTTCGATGGCAAGCGTCATGTCTACGATACCGAGAAGTCGACTGAGCTCGGCACGCGTGCCTTCGGCGAGTTTGGCGACCCCGCTGGCTACGAGGAGACCCTCTACCAGAACAAGCAGGGCTTCTACTTCGTGATGGGCAGGGGTGGCGACGAGTCTCCCTACGCCAAGGGCGAGGATATCCGCCCGCTCTCCGAAGACGAGGCGAATGCCTGGCAGGCATAGCACTTACAGACTCATTCGTCGGCAGACGAGACAAGAGGGGGACGCACCTCTTTGAGGCGTGTCCCCCTCAGCTGTTTCATGGCTTTAGCCTGCGGCGCGCATCGCGCGCCGCAATAAACCACCCGCTGTGCGGGTGGATGACAAAGATGCTATGCAACGACGCACCCTCCCCCT